>JBEIHX010000007.1:0-132213 GCA_040381075.1 Hyphomonadaceae bacterium | reverse complement strand
GCGTCGTCTTGGCGTAACGATCAAACCCCATAGTCGCGAAAGTCGTTTGCCGCATCGGTCCGCATCCCGGTAAACCCACATCACCATGGACTGCTTCGCAGCAAGTGGGAATCCTCAGACTTGTTCAGAGATTCCCTAGACGCATCTGAACGCCCGATTGCGGATCCCGGCCTGCGGATCCCTGCCTGCGGATCCCTGCCTGCGGATCCCTGCCATTGCTGGCCGTCAGATATAGGCGCTCGCGACCGCCTGCGCCTGAAGGGCCTGCCGGAACTGTTCGGGGATCGCCAGCACCTTGCGTGCAATCAGGTCAAAGGTCACGGCGACGGCCTCACAGGTGCACAGCACCTCCCCGCTCGCCGCATCCACGATCCAGTGGATCAGCGTGTAGGACTTCTCGCCGACCGATACGATCGCCGAGCGCACCTCCAGAAGGTCGCCGAGGTCGGCTGCGCCGCGGTAGATGAGCCGGTATTCCAGCACCGCCGCGCCGGGTTTGCGCGCAACACCGTCCGCCGCGCTGACGGCTTCAGTCATGGCGCTGCGCCAGGTCGCGAGCATGTTGGGAACCGCGTCGGAGACCCGGCCGATGAACAATTCGGTCCGCATCCGGTTGGTCGCATCAAGCTGGTCGGGCGTCACCACGCTAAGACCAACGCGCGACAGCATCTGCGCGTCCCCTGGCGCGATGGGCCTGCCTGGATTCGAAATGTCTATGGAGCGCGGGGCGCCGTGGGCCGGCACGGCGACCTGCAGCGTTTCAGCTGCGCTGCGGCTGCGCTGCGACCACGCGAAGGCGCGTCCGCTGGTGGGGTCGCGATGCTCGACGATGGTGCGCAACGTCGCTGAGATCGCCCCGGTCCCGGTGTGCACGAGTTCCTGATAGACCACGAGTGCGGTCTCGCGCACCTCCACGATGCCGCCGCGCATGAACAGAGGGTCGCCGGGGCGCGCCTCCTTCAGGAAACGGATGTGACAGTCGCGCGGCGCCAGGATGGCGCGCGCATCGCGGCCCGAGGCGTGACGCAGTCCCAGGTAATGCGCCAGCGCCCCCAGGCCCTCCTGCGCCTTGGCGACGTAGAAGCGCACATTCATGTGCCCCATCTCGTCGCATTCCCAGGTGTTCACGCTGCCGCGCCACAATTCGATCATGTCGCTTGTCGCCATGGCGTTCATCCGCCCGACCGGCACTGCGCGCACAGGCCGTGCGCCTCCGCAATGACGCGGGTCACCGAAAAATCCCGCGATGCTGCGGCTGCATGCACGTCGGCAAGCGCAGCCTTCCCGTCGGCCTCAACCGTCACGCCGCAGCGGTCGCAGATCAGGAATGCCGTCGGCCGGGCGCAGCCATGCACGGCGCAGGCGATGTAGGCGTTGAGGCTCTCGATGCGATGGACGAGGCCCAGGCGCATCAGAAACTCCAGCGCCCGGTAGATCGTTGGCGGTTTGGCTGCGCCGTCGTCCTTGAGCCTGGCGAGCAGGTCATACGCTTTGGCGGGGCCGGACGCCTCCAGCAGCAGGCTCAGCACCCTGCGACGCAGCGGCGTCAGCGTTTCACCGGCGGCTGCGCATGCAGCTTCGGCATCGGCGAGGCAGGCCTCGGCGCCGTGGCTGTGATCATGGGCGTGGAGTTCGTGGTTGTGCATCGCTGTTCGACGGCGAGTCTGACCGAAGCCGGGCGTCAGGGAAAGGCCCTTGTGTGTGGCGGCCTGTCTGCAGTCCTGGCCCGCCGTCCCTGCGGATGACGCGCGCGCCATCGTTACCCCAGCCTCGAAAGCCCGGGCCATCGCCGACTGGATGACAGCCCGGCAGGCGCGGCCTGCGCCGCAGTGAGCAGCGGCCGGCCCGCGTCCGCCTGCGCCGCCGTGTGCGGTTTCAGCGGTTTTGATGACTGCTTCCTCACGCCTGTCGCAGATGAGCCCGGCGACCGCGCCTGTGCGGCAGGGGCTGCAATCACCCGCAACGGCGCCCAGGTCGCACCGCGTGCGCACCATGCCGTCCACGCCCGCGCGAAAACCAACAACGGGGCGATGTCGTGGGGGTCTGCAGCGTTCAACGTCGCGACACAGGCCGCACGTGCGGCGGCTGGCTCAACCAGCCTGGCGCTGCCCCGGGTGAAACGCTGTGTCCCAGGCGTGATGGTCAGCAGGTCAGCGCCAAGCCTTGCCTGGCGGCCTTTGCCCTTTGGAAACGGGTGAGTGAACACCAGCCGGATCGGTCAGCCGTGCGGCGCTTTCAGAAGCAGCGCCCGATCAGAACCGAGAGAGCCGCCGCCCGGCGGCTTCAGCGGGTGTCGAGCCTCCCGTTTCGCCCTTGTGGCATGCGATATGTAATACTATAACATTCCCATGTTTGGTGTTCGAGGATGGTTCATGTCCGCATCTGTCTCCGTGCCGGCCGACGATCCGGCGCCCTGCCCTGCAGCCCTCACCCCGCTCATAGCCAGCCGCGCGGGCGTCGGCCGCCGCATTCCCGGACCGCTGGTCGCGCGTCCGTTGCGGGATGCGCGAGGGGGGAATGCGCTCCTGTGGAAGGGGCCGCTGGTGATGGGGCCGCTGATCATGGCGCTGGCCGCGCCGCTGGCGCGCGCCGTCGACCTTGAGGGGCCCCAGACGATTGTGGTCACGACCACGGCGCTTGACTCACGACGCGGCGAGACGCTGCAGGGCGTCGAGGCGATTGACCGTGCGGAGCTGCTCGACGCCTATGCGCCCAGCCTGGGTGAGGCGCTCGCCCGCCTGCCGGGCGTGTCGCAGACCGCCTTTGGCGCCGGCGCCAGCAGGCCGATCATCCGCGGACTTGGGGAGGACCGGATCCGCGTGCTTGCCAATGGACTGGGCGGCATAGACGCGTCCACCGTCAGTCCTGACCACGCCCTGCCGGCGGATGGATTTGAGGCGGATCGGATTGAGATCCTGAAGGGGCCAGCCGCGCTCGCCTATGGCGGCGGCGCCATCGGCGGCGTGGTCAATGTGTTGGACGCGCGCATCCCGGAGCGGCGCCCCGAGGGACGCGCCTCCGGTGATGTCTTCTGGGTGTTTTCCACGGTTGACGACGGCGCCGCTGGCGGGGCCCGCGCTGACCTGAACGCGGGGCCCTTCGTGCTGCATGGCGAAGTCAGCACGCGCGCGGCGGATGATTACGCCGTCCCGGGCTTCCTGCAGTCGCGCAGACAGCAGGCGGAGGAAATCGCTGAGGGCGAGGCGCCGGACCTGACGCGCGATATCGCCCCGAACTCCTTCGCTGAAGCGACCTCCTCAGCGATCGGGGCGTCGGTCATCCGGCCATGGGGTTTCGTCGGCGTCGCCTGGAAACGCTATGACGCCGACTATGGGATCACCGGCAAGAAGGAAGAGGATGCGCCGGACGAGCCCGCACTCTTTGCCGGGCCGCGCATCGCCCTGGCGCAGGATCGATATGAGGCGCGCGGCGAGTTCGAAGGCGCGGGCGCGATCGAACGGGTGCGCGCCGCCATCGCCTATGCGCAGTATGGCCATACCGAGATTGAGCCATCCGGTGAGGCGGGAACCGTGTTCGCCAATGAGGGTTACGAGGCGCGCGTGGAGGCGACCCACGCGCCCATCGGTCGCCTGCGTGGCGTCATCGGTCTGCAGCTCATGCGCAGCGATTTCAGCGCTGTCGGCGAGGAGGCTTTCCTGCCGGCGACTGTGAGCAAGGACTTCGGCCTGTTTGTGGTCGAGCGGGCCGAATTGTCGACGAATGCCGGCGTGGAGGGCGGTCTTCGCGCCGAACGGCGCAGCTACGACTCAGAGTCCGGGGCGCGTAGGTTCACGCTGGTCAGTGCGGCGCTTGGCGGTTTCGTGCGTCCTGCTCCCCAGGGTTTCCTCGGCTTCAACCTGGCGCGCACCGAACGTGCGCCCACCGATGTCGAGCTCTTCGCCGACGGACCGCACGTGGCGACGCGCGCCTACGAGATCGGCGACGCCGACCTCGACAAGGAGGTCGGCGTCACAGCGGAGGCGACGGCGCGCTGGACCGGCGATCGGCTGACCCTTGAGGCGGCGGCCTACGCCACAAGCTTCGACGGCTTCATCACCCTGGCCGCCACGGGCGGGCAGGAAGACGGTCTGCCGGTGTTCGAGTTTCGCCAGGAGGATGCAACCTTTTTCGGCGGCGAGCTGTCAGCGCGCGCCGTCGCGCTGCAGGCCGAGCGCTGGTCACTGGTTGTCGACGCAGCGCTCGACGGTGTCCGTGCAGAGTTCGACCGTGGCGGCGATGTTCCACGCATCCCACCCATGCGTATCACCGCCGGCGTCGAATTTCGCTCCGACTGGGCGGATGCACGCCTGGAGGCGACGCACGCCGCAGCGCAGGATCGCATCGACGCCTTTGAGCTCCCCACGGATGGCTACACCCTCGTCAACGCTCGGCTTACCGCGCATCCCTTCGGCGACGACGATCGGATCGCCGTCACGCTGGAGGCCCGCAATCTGACGGACGCTGAGGTGCGGCGCCACACGTTGTTCCTGAAGGACCTGCTGCCGGCGCCGGGGCGCGACATCCGTCTTGGCCTTCGCGCCGCATTCTGATCGGCGCTGCAGGGTCTGATGTGCGCTGCAGGCGGCTCGCTGAGCCGGTCAGCGCCGGTGTGCGCGCTCATGGCGCAGCAGCCACTCCTTGCGCCACAGGCCGCCGGCATAGCCGGTCAGGGCGCCAGAGGCGGCGATGATCCGGTGGCAGGGTGTGACGATGGCGATGGGGTTGAGGCCATTTGCGCGGCCGACCGCGCGGGCGGCCTGCGGCGTGCCGATCCGTTCAGCGATCGTCGCGTAACTGACGGTTTGGCCGAAGCCGACGCCGCGCAGCTGCGCCCATACGCGCAGCGCGAAGGCGCTTCCCCGCTCTTCCAGCGCCAGCGCCGCAAGGCGCGCCTGCTCTCCATCGAAATAGGCCTCGACGGCGGCGCGCAGGTCCTGCGGCGCGTCGCTCGCATGGTGCGCCGCACCGGCGAAGCGCCTTGCCAGCAGCGTCTGGAAGCGGTCTTCGAACCCTTCGTAGTCAAGCGCAGCGAGCCGACCCTCGAAGGTGGCGAGCCGCAGGACGCCGAGCGGGCTTGGGAGTGCGTGGATCAGGAGCATCATGCCGCCTGCCTGAGCGTGTGGGGAAGGTGTGCGCATAGGTCCACAGCGCCTGCGCCGCATAGCTCCGCAGCGGGCGCCACGCAGCGGCGCTGCGCGTGAGCCCGCGCGCGTCAGGCGCTGGTCCGCCTGCGAGAGCGCCATAGGCGCGACGCAGAATCAGATCGCCTGCGGGGAATGCATCCGGCTCACAAAACGCGCGCAGCATCGCATAGTGTGCAGTCCACGCGCCGATGCCCGGCAGGCTCATGAGACGGCGCGCCCAGGCGTCGGGATCGACAGGCGCATCCAGGAGGTCTGATGCGCCCGCAGCCGCTGCAGCGGCTGCCCGTATTGCGTGCGCGCGCGCCCTGGTCACGCCAATGTCCTCGATCGGCGCCTCGATGAGGGCGTCAGGCTGCGGAAAGGCGTGGGTGAGGCCCTCCACGCTCAGCGCCGGTGAAAGGCGTTCCCCCCAGCGCGCCGCGAGGCGTCCGGCCAGCGTGCGCCCCGCGCCGAGCGACACCTGCTGGCCGAGAATCGCCCGGATCAGCGTTTCAAACGGGTCGAGATGGCCCATGAGGCGCACCGGGCCGGTCGCGGCGAAGACGCGCGCCAGCACGGTGTCGGCGCGCAGGATGCGCTCAGCCTCGCCCGGATCGCAGTCAAGGTCGAAGGCGCGGCGCACGCGCGCGACGAGCCCGGCAAGCCCGTCGAGGGATGACAGCGCCGCCTCCAGGGATACGCCGTCGGCAGTGAACGTGATGGACAGGCGCGCCGGCGCGCCTGCGGCCCGCGTTACGACGTGGTAGACGCCGTCGCGCACGACGCCGACGCCCGGGATTGCGCGCGCGGCGTAGAACCCATGCAGTGCGGTCGGCGCGAGGGGCGCCCGTGCGGCGAGGGAGAGCGTGACGGTGCGGTTCGCGGCCCCGCCGCCCTGGCGACGCAGCTCCGTTGGCGGACGATTGTGCGCGACCTTCATCGCCGTGTTGAATCGGCTGAGGGAGCGATATCCCGCCGCCAGCGCAATTTCGCCCATCGACAGGTTTGATCCCTCGATAAGCGACCTGGCGAGCATGGCGCGGCGGGTCTGGGCGATCGTGAGCGGCGCTGCGCCGAAGTGGATCTGAAACAGCCGGCGCAGATGGCGGTCGGTCATGCCCACGCGGGCGGCGAGGGCGCCCGTCGGCGCCTCGTCAAGGGCGCCCGCCTCGATCAGGCGCAGCGCGCGCAGCGCGGCCGCCTTGGCTCCGAGCGCGGCTGGCGCGCCGGGAGCGCATTCCGGCCGGCAGCGCAGGCATGGTCGAAAGCCGGCTTTTGCTGCCGCTGCTGCGCTTGGCCAGTAGGTGGCGTTCTCCGGCTTCGGCGTGCGCGCCGGGCAGACCGGCCTGCAGTAAATGCGGGTCGATGTGACGCCGACGAAGAACCGTCCGTCAAAGCGCGCGTCCCGGGTCTCGTGGGCGCGCCGGCAGATCTCGCGCGACAGCTTCATGGCGCTGTGATAGCGCACGCGACGCCCGCCGTCTCACCGCTTTCGGACGTTGAAACCCCGGCGCTCACAGGCCGATCTGGCGCGCTGCGAGATCGCGCATGATCTCCTCCGAGCCGCCGCCGATGGCGTTGACGCGCACCTCGCGATAGATGCGTTCCACACGGCTGCCGCGCATGTAGGACGCCCCGCCGATGATCTGCATCGCCTCGCGTGCACACACCTCGAGCGTCTGCGTCGCCTGGACCTTCAGAAGCGCGAGATCGGCAGCCGGCGTTTCTCCCTGGCTGACGCGCCAGGCGCACATCTCCAGATAGGCTGTCGACGCATTCACGCGCTGGATCATGTCTGCGATCTTGTGGCGGATGACCTGATGGTCTGCGAGCCGCTTGCCGAACGTGCGCCGCTCGCGCGCCCATGCGATCGCCTCTTCGATGCAGACCCTCGCCGAAGCGATCGCGCCGGACGCCATGCCGAGGCGCTCGCCATTGAAATTCATCATGATGCCAAGAAAACCCTTGTTTTCCTCGCCGATCAGGTTGTCGAGCGGCACTTCGACGTCCTGAAACCAGATCTGCGCTGTGTCGCTCGCCCACCAGCCCTGTTTTTTGAGGGGCGCGCGGGTGACGCCAGGACTGTTCAAGTCAATGAGCAGCAGCGAAACGCCTGCGGCGCCGGGGCCGCCGGTGCGCACAGCCGTGGTCGCCCATGTCGATGTCATGCCGCCGGTGATGTAGATCTTCGCGCCGTTGACCACGAAGACATCGCCCTGCCGGTGGGCCCTGGTCTGCAGATTGGCGACGTCGCTGCCTGCGTCCGGTTCGGTGATCGCGAGGCTGATCTGGTGTTCGCCCTTCAGCACCTGGGGAGCGACGCGCTGTTTCAGTTCGGGTGAGCCGATCGCCAGGATCGGCGGCAGACCGATGCCATGCACGGTCAAAGCTGCGATCACCCCGCCGGCGCCGACGCGCGCCAGTTCTTCGCTGGTGACGATGGCGTGGAAGCGGTCAAATCCTTCCCGCCAGCCGCCATATTCCTCCGGATAGCCGGCGCCGATCAGGCCGAAGTCAGCCGCCTTCCTGAACACCTCGCGGGGCACGAAGCCGGCTTCGTCCCATTCCTCCGCATAGGGAATGATCTCGCGTTCAAGGAACCTGCGCAATTCGCGCCGCCACGCCTCGTGGCTGTCGGTCAGAAACGGCGAGGGCGGGCGCAGGGCATCGAAGTCAAGCTGTGCGAGGGGGCGTGTGGGGATGTTCATGGCCATATCCTCGGAGCGGGTTCCTGGGGAGGATCGTGGCGACGATCTCCTGGAAACCACGGCGACGTAATCCTGTCCCAGACAGGACGTCCTGGGGGACGTCATTCGAGACCTTGCGTGCGCGCCCGTCAATCCGCAGTGGGGCGGTGCTGGCGTGCGTGGCGTGCGCCACGGCTTGTGCCCGCGGCCTGCTCCGCGCGCCGGCGCCGGGCGGCGTTGCGGCGTCCCGCCAAAAGCGGGGGCCAGCGTCAGGAGAGTGCGAGGCGCGCCATGAAGAACCCGTCGGCGCCGCCGGTGTCTGGCAGATCATCCGGAAAGGTGCGCAGATCCCCGGCTGCGGTGGGATGGAAGCCGGCCGCCTCGCCCGGCGCGATCGCCTGGCGGCGGGCCAGGCCCTGTTCCAGCACGCTCGCGATCACGCCTTCGCCTTCCTCCGGCTCCAGCGAACAGACACAGTACACCAGCCGTCCGCCTGGCTTCAGCCAGGCGAGCGCGCGCTGCAGCAGCTGGCGCTGCAGGGCGGCCAGCCGTGCGATATCGCGCGCGTCCTTGATCCACAGCACCTCCGGGTGGCGGCGCAGGGTTCCGGTCGCCGAACAGGGTGCGTCGAGCAGCACGGCGTCGAAGCGCTCCTGCGGCGTCAACTGCGTCAGGTCGGCTGCGACCACATCCGCCGTCAGCCGACACCGCGCCAGATTGATGCGCAGGCGCTCCAGGCGGGACGGCGACCGGTCGACTGCAACCACCGAGGCGCCGGCCGCGGCCAGCTGCAGCGTCTTGCCGCCCGGCGCAGCGCACAGATCTGCAACCCGCTCGCCCGGATGCACGCCGAGCAGATGCGCCGGCAGGCCTGCTGCAACATCCTGCACCCACCACGCGCCGTCGTCATACCCTGGCAGTCGCGCAACGTCCGGCGCGCCCTGGGGCAGACGGGCTGTGGCTGGACCGATGCGCGCTGCGTCAAGCCTGGCGGCCCAGGCCCCGGCGTGCGCGGGAACCGTCAGATCCAGGGGCGGCTGGGTGCGTGCGGCGGAGAGGATGGCGCGCGCCTTCGCCGCGCCGTAGGCCGCGCGCCAGCGGGCGACCACCCAGTCCGGCGCGTCGGCCTCTGGCGGGGCCGCATCGAACATCGCCGCCCCGTCCCGGGCGATCCGGCGCAGCACGGCGTTCGCAAGGCCCGCATAGGACCGTCCGCCTGGCGCTGCCTGCAGAACGGCAACGGCGGTATGCACGGCTGCGTGGGCCGGCGCGCCCAGGACCAGAAGCTCGGCGGCGGCGCAGCGCAGGACGGCGCGGGCGAGGCCGGCCTTTGCCGGCAGTGGCCGGGCCATGAATGCGGCCAGCACGCCGTCCAGCGCGCCGAGGCGGCGCAGCGCCGCGCTGACGATGGCCCGCGCAAAGCTGCGGTCCTCGCCGGCCAGACGATCAAAGGTCTGCTGTCGGGCGAGCGCCTCATCCAGCGCGACGCGGTTGTCCAGCACATCGCTGAGGACGGCGGCGGCCGCCTCGCGCGGGGCCTGGCCGATCACGGGAGGGGAAGGCGGCGCCGGGGCTGACATCGCGCAGGTGATGGCGCCCGCAGCCGCCCGGCGCAAGTCGGCGCCGGCCTCGCATTGCCTTGCCGGCGGCCGCGCGCCACAGTCCGCGGCGCAGGCGAATCGTCGCGTCGGCGCCGCCCGGAGGCGCGCGGGGCGCGGCAGGCGGCGCCACGGACTGGCAGGAGTGCAGGCATGAGCGACGGCATATTCCTTGGCGCAGGACCGGGCGGCGCAGAGCCGCAATCCCTGCTGCTCAAACGGGCCAACCGGCATGGGCTGGTCGCCGGCGCGACCGGCACCGGCAAGACGGTCACGCTGCAGGTGCTGGCGGAGGGCTTCGCGCGCATGGGCGTGCCGGTGTTCGCCGCAGACGTGAAAGGCGATCTCTCCGGCGTCGCCCTGGCTGGCGATCCGCCGCCCAAATGGGCGGCCGCGCGCGCCGAACAGATCGGTATTGCGGACTATGCGCCCGAAAAGCCGCCGGTGGTGTTCTGGGACGTCTATGGCGAAAAGGGTCACCCCATCCGGGCAACCCTCCAGGAGATGGGGCCGATGCTCACGGCGCGGCTTCTCGAGCTGTCCGAGGCCCAGGAGGGCGCGCTCGCCGTCGCCTTCAAGGTCGCCGACGAAGAGGGGCTGCTGCTGCTGGACCTTCCTGACCTGCGCGCCCTGATGACCTATGTCTCGCAGAACTCAGACACGATCAATGCGAAGTATGGCCTGGTCAGCCCCACCTCGGTCGCCGCCGTACAGCGCCGCCTTCTGCAGCTCGAGCAGCAGGGCGCGGAGAAGTTCTTCGGCGAGCCGGCCCTGAAGCTGTCTGATTTCATGCGCACGGCCGCCGACGGCCGGGGGGTGGTGAACATTCTGGCGGCTGACAAACTGATCCAGGCTCCACGGCTCTACTCGACCTTTCTGCTGTGGCTGTTGTCGGAACTGTTCGAGGAGCTGCCGGAGATCGGCGACCCTGACAAACCCAGGCTCGTCTTTTTCTTCGACGAGGCGCATCTGTTGTTCTCCGATACGCCGCCAGCGCTGCTGCAGCGCATTGAGCAGGTGGTGCGGCTGATCCGGTCAAAGGGGGTGGGCGTCTACTTCGTGACCCAGAATCCCCAGGACCTTCCCCCCACCGTCCTGTCGCAGATCGGCAACCGTGTGCAGCACGCCCTGCGCGCCTACACGCCGGGTGAACGCAAGGCGATCAAGGCCGCCGCGGACAGCTTTCGCGAAAATCCGGGTTTCCGGACGGAGGAGGTCCTGACCGAACTCGGCATCGGCGAGGCGCTCGTCTCCCTGCTGGATGAAAAGGGCGCGCCCACGGTCGTGGCGCGTACGCTGATCCGTCCGCCAGCCTCGCGCGTCGGGGCCCTCAGCGATGCAGAGCGCCAGGCCGTGATCAAGGCAAGCCCCCTCGCGGGGGTCTATGACAAAACCCAAGACCGCGAAAGCGCCTATGAGATCCTGTCCGAGCGGGCCGAGCGCGCTGCTGACAGGGCCGAACGCGAGGCGCGCGACACCGCGCGTGAGAAGCAGGAGGTCAAGGCCAAGCGTGGCGGCGGCGGCGGGCGCCGGCGTCAGACGGTGGTGGAAAAGGCTGCCGGCTCGGCTGCGCGCGAACTCGGGCGCGGCCTTGTCCAGGCCCTCATTCGCGGCGTGCTCGGCGGCATGAAACGCCGCTGAAGCGCAGTCCTTGACCGGCAGTCTTGGACTGGCGGTTTTTGATTGGCGGCTTTTGATTGGCGGCTTTTGATTGGCGGCTTTTGATTGGCAGGTCTTCGGGCCGCCACGGCCCCTGCATCGCCCTGCGCGCGCAAGAACCGGCTGCATCACGCGGCGGCGGCCCGTCAGGCCGGGGGCCTGTCCGACGCGCTGGTCTGCCCGACCGGCGCCAGTCAACGCCCCCCGTCAGCCCCTTGCGCATGCCGCCGCCAGGCGTGCGGTCAGGCGGCGAAATCAGGCCACCCTCTCAGGGGGGCGCCAGGACGCCCTGCCAGAAAGTCCTGCCAGAAAGTCCTGCCAGAAAGTCCGGCCAGAAAGTCCTGCCAGAAAGTCCGGCCAGAAAGTCCGGCCAGAAAGTCCGGCCAGAAAGTCCTGCCAGCCTGCCCCATGAACTGTCCAGGCCGGCGCGGGCGCGGCCGCCTCAGGCGATGGAAGCGACGCGATCCTGCGCGCCGTCATCACCAACGTCCTGCAACGGATGGACCAGACGGTCAATCATGTCCTTCGGTGTGATCTGCCAGAACCGTCCGCGCTCAAACACCCAATTGTCGAGGATCTCCTCGGCCCGGGCGGACTGCGTGAGTTCATAGTGCCGTTCAATGAGTGATTTGAGCCGGCTCTCCCAGTACCTCGCGGCGATCCGCGCCCAGCTGATGGTGTCGGGATTGGCGCGTCGGGCGAAGTGATCGTCCCGGTCCCACACGAAAGCGACGCCTCCCGTCATACCGGCGCCGAAGTTCTCGCCGACAGCGCCAAGAATGACGGCCGCGCCGCCGGTCATGTATTCGCAGCCGTTCGCCCCGCATCCTTCCACCACCACATCGGCCCCGGAATTGCGAACCGCGAAGCGCTCGCCAGCCTGTCCAGCGGCGAAAAGCGCGCCGCTTGTCGCGCCATACAGCACCGTGTTGCCGATGATCGTGTTTTGCGGTCCGACCAGACGATCCTCCGGCGGCGGACGCACAACGATCGTGGCGCCTGACAGGCCCTTGCCCACATAGTCGTTGGCCTCGCCGAGCACATCAAGGAACAGGCCCTTGACGCTGAACGCGCCAAGCGACTGGCCGGCCGATCCTTCAAGCCGGATTGCGAGTCGACCCTCCGGCACGCTGTCCATGCCCCAGCTGCGCACGATGTGGGCGGACGCGCGCGCGCCGATGGCGCGGTGCGTGTTGCGCACCGTGTAGGCCAGCGACATTTTTTCCTGGCGCTGGAAGAACGGCGCGGCGTCGCGCAGGATCTGCGCGTCAAGGGTGTCAGGCACCTCGGCGCGGCCGGTCTGCACGTTGTACGGGGGGTGCGGGCTGTCAACGCGCACCAGGATCGGATTGAGATCAAGATCGTCAAGGTGGCTGGCGCCGCGCGAAATCTGGCTGAGCAGGTCAGTGCGTCCGATGACCTCCTTGAGGCTCTTGAAGCCAATCTGGGCCAGGATGTCGCGCACCTCCATGGCAAGGAACGTCATGAGGTTCACGACATGGTCCGGGCTGCCGCGGAATCGCTCGCGCAACTTCGGATCCTGCGTGCACACCCCGACAGGGCAGGTGTTCGAATGGCACTGGCGCACCATGATGCAGCCCATCGCCACGAGGCTGGCGGTGCCGATGCCGTACTCCTCCGCGCCGAGCATGGCCGCGATGACGATGTCGCGCCCGGTGCGCAGCCCCCCGTCCGTGCGCAGCGTCACGGAGTGGCGCAGATTGTTGAGCGAGAGCACCTGATGGGCTTCCGAAAGCCCCATCTCCCACGGCGCGCCGGCATATTTGATCGACGTCTGCGGGCTTGCTCCGGTGCCGCCGACATGGCCTGAGATCAAGATGACGTCAGCCTTCGCCTTGGCGACTCCCGCCGCCACGGTGCCCACCCCCGACTGCGACACGAGCTTCACGCACACCTTCGCCTCGGGGTTGATCTGCTTCAGGTCATAGATCAGCTGGGCGAGGTCCTCGATCGAATAGATGTCATGGTGGGGCGGCGGCGAGATCAGCATCACGCCGGGCGTCGAATGACGCAGACGCGCGATCATGTCGGTCACCTTGAAGCCCGGCAGCTGGCCGCCTTCGCCGGGCTTGGCGCCCTGGGCGACCTTGATCTCGATTTCCCGGCACTGGTTGAGATATTCCGCCGTCACGCCAAAGCGGCCTGAGGCGATCTGCTTGATCGCGCTGTTCGGGTTGTCGCCGTTCGGGCGCGGCGTGTAGCGCTCCCGGTCTTCTCCACCCTCGCCGGAGTCCGACTTCGCCCCGATGCGGTTCATGGCGATGTTGAGCGCGCCATGCGCCTCGGGTCCCAGCGCGCCGAGCGACATGCCGGGCGTAACGAAGCGTTTGCGGATCTCGTTGATCGATTCCACATCGTCCACGGACAGCGCGGGGCTGACCCCGGCGCGGATCTCGAGCAGATCGCGCAGCTGGATCGGTTCCCGGTGACGCCGGTCGCGCACCGCCATCGAGTATTTGAGGTACTCGGCGTAGGAATTCGTCTGCACCGCATGCTGCAGCTGGTGGATCATCGGACCTTCAAAGGCGTGCCGCTCACCGCTTGCGCGCTGGCGGTACACCCCGCCAACCGGCAGGGTGACGATGTCTTCGTCGTAGGCGCGCTCATGCGCCTCGATGACGTTGCGTGCGATTCCGGTGAGGCCGATGCCTGAGATACGGCTCGCCATGCCCGGAAAAAATTCGTCGACGAGCGCGCGGGACAGGCCAAGGGCTTCGAAGTTGTAGGCCCCGCGGTAAGACGATATGACCGAGATGCCCATCTTCGACATGATCTTCAAAAGGCCTGCCTCGATCGCCCGTTTGTAGTTGAGGCAGGCCTTGCCAAGCGCATGGGCCGGCAACAGGCCACGGGCGTGGCGGTCGGCGATCGTTTCCTGGGCCAGATAGGCGTTCACGGTCGTGGCGCCGACGCCGACGAGGACGGCGAAATAGTGGGTATCAAGACATTCCGCCGAGCGCACCGTGATTGAGCAATAGGAGCGCAGGCCAACCTTGACGAGATGGCTGTGCGCGCCGCCGGTCGCCAGGATCATCGGGATCGCAACGCGCGAGGCGCTGGTGCGCTCATCTGTCAGGACGATATGTGAGCGACCTGCGCGCACCGCATTTTCGGCCTCCACGCGCACCCGGTCGAGCGCCCCGCGCAGCGCCTCGCCGGCCCCGCCTGGATCGTGCGGCCGCTCGAAGGTGCAGTCGATGATCTCCACGGAATCCCCAAGCACCCCCAGCATGCGCTCATACATGCCTGTGGTGAGCACGGGGCTTTCGAGCAGGAAGACATCCGACGGGTTCTTGTCTTCAAGCACGTTGTTGAGATTCTTGAAGCGTGTCTTGAGGCTCATCACCCGGTCTTCGCGCAGCGGGTCGATGGGCGGATTTGTGACCTGGCTGAAATTCTGCCGGAAGAAATGGCTGAGCGGGCGATAGCGGTCGGACAGCACGGCGAGCGGCGCATCGTCGCCCATTGAGCCGACCGCTTCCTTGGCGTCTTCCGCCATCGGTGCGAGGATCAGCTCCACTTCCTCGAGCGTGAAGCCGGCCGCAGACTGGCGACGCAGCAGGTCGAGGCGCGATGTGGTGATGCGTGGTTCAGGTCCTGGCCCGATGCGCGGCTCCAGTTCGACCACATGCTCCAGCCACTGGGCGTAGGGCTTTGCGGCGGCGAGCATGTCCAGCACCTCTTCCTCGCCGTAGAACTTCGCCTCCTTGACGTCGAAGGCGATCATCCGCCCTGGGCCGACCCGCCCGCGCCTGATCACGCGCCGGTTTTCCAGCGGGCACATGCCGGCTTCCGAGCCAACGGCCAGCACGCCATCCTCGGTGATCGCATAGCGCATGGGGCGCAGGCCGTTGCGGTCCATGCCGGCGACGGCCCAGCGGCCGTCAAAGATCGCCAGTGCGGCTGGACCGTCCCAGGGCTCCATGATCGCCGAGCAGTAGGCGTAGAGGGCGCGGTGGGCGGCCGGCATGGTTTCGCTCTTCGCCCATGCCTCCGGCGCCAGAATGGCCTTGGCCATCGGCGCGGAGCGCCCGGCGCGCACCATCACTTCGAACACGTTGTCGAGTGCGCCAGAGTCGGACATGCCGGGCAGGATCACCGGCTTGATGTCCTCCTGATGGTCGCCGAACGTGTCTGCGGCCATCTTGATTTCATGCGACTTCATCCAGTTGACGTTGCCCTTCAGCGTGTTGATCTCGCCGTTATGCGCAAGCATGCGGAAGGGCTGGGCAAGGCGCCACTGCGGGAAGGTGTTCGTCGAATAGCGCTGGTGATAGATCGCCACGGCTGACACGAAGCTGGGGTCGCGCAGGTCCGGGTAGAAGCGATCAATATGCTCCGCGAGGAACATGCCCTTGTAGATCAGCGTCCGGGCTGAAAATGAGCAGACATAGAAGTCGTTGATGTTCTGCTCGCGACAGCGCTTTTCAATCCGCCGGCGGCAGACGTAGAGCACGCGCTCGAGCGCATCGTCATCGCGCCCGCGCGCATCTGCGAACAGGATCTGTTCGATCTCGGGTCGGGTGGCGTTGGCCTTTTCCCCGATCACGGATATGTCAACCGGGACCTGGCGCCATCCGAAGATGTAGAAGCCGAAGCGCAGGATTTCGGTTTCGATGACTGCGCGCACGCTCTCCTGCGCCCCGAAGTCGGTGCGCGGCAGGAAAACCTGACCGACAATGATGGCGCGTCCGCCCGGGTCATGGCCGGTGCGCGACACCTGCTCGCGGAAGAACGCCTGCGGCACGTCAAGCCTGATCCCGGCGCCGTCGCCTGTCTTGCCGTCCGCATCGACCGCCCCGCGGTGCCAGACATTCTTCAGGGCGCTGATCGCCATTTCAACGATCTCGCGCCGGGGCTCGCCGTCGAGTGCGGCGACGAGGCCGACGCCGCAGGCGTCGTGCTCGTCGCGCGGATCATAGGCATGGGCTGCGATCAGCCGGTCCCGGTTGGCTTCGTAGCGGGCGCGGAAGTCGTTGTCGGACTCGCTCATGGTGCGGTTTCCAGTGGATGATCGAAAAACGCCTCGTCGCATCGCGCGAGCCAGGCGGTGACGGCAGGTCTGCCGGTCAGATCAAACCCGCCCTCGGGGGCGAGGCGGGTATAGGCGGCAAGCGCGATGTCCGCGATGGTTGGACCGTCGTTCACGAACCAGGCCTGGCCGCCCAGATGCGCCTCCATCCGGTCGAGCGCCGCCGCGCCATTGGCCATCGTGCGGGCGGGAACATGTTCCGCCGGCTGGCGCAGGTAGACGCGCTGGAAGCGCGCGCCCGCCACGAAGGGTTCGTGGCTGTTCTGCTCCCAGAACAGCCAGGCGTCGATCTCGGCCTGGGTGAAGGCGTCTTCGGGCAGCAGGTGCGAGCCGCGGGCGAGGTAGCGGATGATGGCGTTTGACTGGGACAGCACCCGGCCGTCGGACAGCTGCACGATCGGAACCTGTCCTGCCGGGCTCAGCGCCAGAAACTCCGGCGTGCGCGATTGGCCCTTCAGGATGTCTATATGCGTCCAGGCATAGGCGATCCCCAGCGTGTCCGCCGTGGTCTTCACCTTCAGGCAATTGCCTGAGCCGAGGTCGCCGAAGATCCGCATCATGGGCTTGGCTCATCGCTGGGGGCGGACACGGGCGCGACGCGCCTCATGGTCTTCACTCGGCGGCCGTCCGCGCAGCGATGGTTCTCGCGCGCAGATGGGCGTGGATGGCGGCGGCGGCCTCGCGGCCGTCCCTGATCGCCCAGACAACAAGCGAGGCGCCGCGCACGATGTCGCCGGCGGCGAATACTCCCTCCAGGCTGGTCATCATGGTTCTCCGGTCGATGCGCAGCACGCCGCGGTTCGTGGTGCGCAGCGCGGGTTCGCCGAAGGCTGCGGGAAGGTCGTCCGGGTCATAGCCGAGCGCCTTGATCACCATATCCGCCTTCAGGTCGAAATCCGCTCCTGGGATTTCCTCCGGGGCCTGGCGTCCGGATGCGTCAGGCAGGCCGAGGCGCATGCGCGCGGCGCGCACGCTCTTCAGTCTGGTCGCGCCGCTGAGAATGGCTTTGGGGGCGGCCAGCCACTCGAACCGCACGCCCTCTTCCTCGGCATTGGCCACCTCGCGCAGGCTCCCGGGCATGTTCTCGCGGTTGCGTCGGTACAGGCAGGTGACGCTCCTGGCGCCCTGGCGCACGGCGGTGCGCACGCAATCCATCGCCGTGTCGCCACCGCCGACGACCACGACATGGCGGCCTCTGGCGTCAAGCGGCCCCTTCTCGAAACCTGCGACCTCGTCTGCGAGCCCGCGTCGGTTGGCGGTGATCAGGTAATCGAGGGCGGGGACCACGCCGGGCGCGCCTGCGCCGGGGCATTCGAGCGGGCGCGCCGCGTAGACGCCGGTCGCGATCAGCACCGCATCGTGGCGCCGGCGAAGTTCGGCGAGCGTCACATCGCGGCCCACCTCGACATTGAGCACGAAGACGACGCCGGACCGGGCGAGCCGGTCGGTGCGCCGCTCGACGACCGGCTTTTCAAGCTTGAAGTTCGGAATGCCGTAGATCAGGAGCCCCCCGGCCCGGTCATAGCGGTCGTAGATCGTGACCTGATAGCCCCTGCGGCGCAGATCCTCAGCTGCGGCGAGCCCCGCGGGTCCGGCCCCGATCACGCCCACCGTCTCCGGCCGCTCGCGCGGCGGCGCAATGGGCGCAACCCAGCCATTTTCCCAGGCGGTCTCTGTAATGTAGCGCTCCACGGCGCCGATCGTCACCGCGCCGTGGCCGGATTGCTCGATCACGCAATTGCCTTCGCACAGGCGATCCTGGGGGCAGATGCGGCCGCAGATTTCCGGCATGGGGTTGGTGGCGGTTGAGACCTCATAGGCTTCCTGCAGCCGACCTTCGGCGGTCAGCTTCAGCCAGTCGGGAATGTTGTTCTGCAGCGGGCAGTGGGTCTGGCAGAATGGCACGCCACATTGCGAGCAGCGGGACGCCTGGTCCGTCGCCTTGCGCACGATGTAGTCACGGTAGATCTCGTGGAAGTCCTTGCGGCGCTCCTCGGCGGCGCGCTTGGCGGGCGACTCCTGCTCCAACGCCACGAACTTCAGCATCCGTTCGGCCATCGTCCGCCCCTGCACCCGCTGTGCGGGTCTCTTGACGCGCTGTGACCGCCGCGTCAATCCGAAATCAGCCGTATAAGAACCATATGGTTCTTAGTTATGACGGAATGTCGCAGCGAGGCGCTGCAAACCGCCGGCCTTCCCGGCTCAAACAAGAACCAAACGGTTCTCATTAATGTCCTGCAGGATTTTTCTGGGGAACGCGCCGCGAACGTTTTCCCGCCGAGGCCCTGTCTGGCGGCCCCAGACAGGACGCCCCAGACAGGACGCCCCAGACAGGACGCCCCAGACAGGGCCCCCCAGACAGGGCCCCCGCCGCGGGCTGATGCGAACCGCTGCGGCGTGACGGGAGGGCCCTGTCCGTGCTGCAGTGGCCTTTGCCCGTCAGTCAGAGGCGTCGCCGGGAGAGACTGCGCCGCCGTCGACCGCAGCGGCGCACATGGCAGGGATCTGGTCCGGCCGGGCGAACGCGCCTGTCGCGCAGTCCGCCAGCGGGTCTGCGCATGGCGGCGCCCGGGCGCCCGGGAAGCCTTGATTTTGCTGCTTTGGCGGCCTATCCGGCGCACTGGCATTTGGGGCCGGCGCGACGGCGCGCCGCCTTTCGGTGGGACCATGACGGCGAGACGCTTTCCATTGCTGGCTCTGATGGCGGTCGGCGTCATCGTTGCGGCCTGCGCTCCGTCCCAGCCGACCCGCCCGCCGCCGCGCCCGGCTGCGCCAGGACCCACAGCGCCTGCAGCGCCGGGACCACTGACGCAGCCGCTCTCCGTGGCCGCGGCCGCTGTGAAGCGCGGGCTCGCAGAGGCATGCCTGCCGGCGGTGATCACGCCCGCGCCTGTGGCCCAGTTCGCGCGCGCGCAAGCGCTCCAGCCTGGGGCGCCTTCGCCCAGTGAGCCGGCCGACACCAAAGTCTGGACCATCGGGCCCGCCGAGGTGATCGCTCACCCGAATGGCCGCTGCTCGGTGCGCACCAATGAGGGCGGGGCGGACGAATTGCGCCGGGTCGTCGCCGAGGTCGTGGCCGCCAGGTCTGAAGGTTTCCTTGCGGTGCCGGCGCCCGCCGCGGCCGGACGCGAACGGATGGCGTTCTGCTCTGACAGAACCGGGCGCGTGTTCGCACTCGCCGTCACCCTCCCCGGCGCGGCGGCCGCGCCTGGCCCGCGCTTCCAGGCCACCGTGCTTGAGAGCGTGGCGCAGCCTGGCGCCTGCGCGCGCATGGCCGGGCCGGCGCGCCCCTAGGAATCGACCATCACCATCCCAGATCTTCTACCTCAAGACCAACCGCGAAACAGCAACGGGACCGCTCCGATGTCGGATAAACTGCACTTCTCGCTCGTCTCCCCGGAACGCGAGCTTTACGCCGGAGACGTCGATCAGGTCATCGCTCCCGGCGAAGCCGGAGAATTCGGCGTGCTCGTCAACCACGCGCCGTTGATGTCCACCCTCTCCATGGGGCTTCTGAAAGTAATCGACGCCGGCGCTGAGAGGCGATTCTTCGTGCGCGGTGGCTTTGCCGACGTAACTCCGGCCGGTCTGACGGTGCTCGCCGAAGAGGCCATCGATCTTGCCGAGATCGATCCGGCGCGTCTCGACCAGGACATCAGGACCGCTGAGGAAGATCTGAGGGACGCGCGCGATGACGCCAACCGCGCCCGGGCGGGGATGGCGCTGGAGCGTCTCAAGGCGCTGAAGGCGGCGGCCGCCTGAGGTTTGCCGCCCGGGTTGGTCGCCTGGATTTGTCGCCTGGGGTTCCCTGTCTGGCGCTTGCCGTCTGGACCTGGCTGTCTGGCCCTGGCTGTCTGGCCCTGGCTGTCTGGCCCTTGCTGTCTGGCGCCCTTGATTTGGGGCTCTGGCGCCCTGGCCAGGGCTTCGCCGTGTGCGCGCCCGATATGGTCTGCGCGCCCTGCGTGAAACGGGGCCCGCATGGGCGGATGGGTCTGTGTGGCGGGCGGTTTCGCCGGGTCGCCCTGCGCCCTGAAGCCCCGCACCCTGAAGTCCCGCATCCTGCACCCCTGCACGCCTGCGCGCCCGGCGGGGCGTCGGCCCCCTCGAATGTTGCGGGGGATGTCGCTGGTGGATGAGGCGTCACTCCTCTGACGCGTCAATCCTGTCGGCCCCTCATCCGCCGCGCGGTTTTGCGCTCGACCAGGACCGTCGCCGCGTTTAGAGGCGATTGTATGGGGGCTGAATCATCCGTCACGGGACGCGTGCGCGCCGAGGCGCCGGGACTGGCCCTTGCCCTGGCGGCCGCCGGCGCAGCCTGGGCGATCGATGCGGCCAGCCCTGCGCCAATGATGCTTGCCGCGCTTGTGATCGGGCTCTGCCTGCAGCCGTTCATCCGCCCGGCTCTTGCGCCGGGCGTCGAGCGGGCGTCCCGTTTCGTGCTGCGGCTCGGCGTGCTGCTGCTTGGCGCGCGCATCACGCTTGGCGACATCGCCGGTCTTGGCGCGCCTGTCGCCAGCATGACGGTCGCCTCCCTCGTGCTCGCCTTTGGCCTCGGCTGGTGGATCGCCAGGGCCCTGGGTCTGTCCGCGGCGCGCGCAGTGCTGAGTTCCGGAGCGGTGGCGATCTGCGGCGCCTCGGCGACGCTGGCGCTCGCCGCCGCCCTGCCCAAGGACGAGCGCACCGACCGTGACGCGGTCGCCGTGGTCGCAGTCATCTCCATCGTCGGCGCGATCGGCATGATCGCCTACCCGTGGCTCGCCCATCTCGCCGGATTGTCCGACACGGCCATCGGCATCTATGTCGGCGCGACGCTGCATGAGGTGGCGCATGTGGTGGGCGCGGGCTATGCCATTTCGGACGACGCGGCGGCCACGGCGGCCACCGTGAAACTGGTGCGCGTCGCCTGCATGGCCCCGCTTGTGATGCTCGTCGCCATCTGGTTTCGCACCGAGCATGAGGCGGGGGCCCGTCCGCCGCTTCTGCCCTGGTTTCTGATCGGCTTTCTGGCGCTTGCCGCCGTGTCGAGCTTTGGCCTCGCGCCGCCGGACGTCACTGCGGCGCTTGGCGCGGCGTCCAAATGGGCGCTCGCCGCCGCGCTCGCCGCCATCGGTATGAAGACCTCGATCGCCAGGCTCGCCCAGGCAGGGCCGGCGCTGCTGGGAGCGATCCTGGCGCAGACGCTGCTGCTGGCCGGGCTGGTGGCCGGGGCGATGGCGTTCTGGCCTGCGCTCAGGCCGGCGTGAGACAGGGGTGGATATGATCACTGTACGGACACTGTCAGAAGCGGACAAAGGTGATTGGGCGCGTCTGTGGGCGGGCTACCAGGCCTTCTACAGGACCGTGGTCGCGCCTGAGGCGAGCGAGACAGCGTGGCGGCGCTTTGCTGATCCCGCCGAACCGATGGCGGCCTATGGCGCCTTTGTGGATGGCCGCCTCGTCGGCATCGTGCACGTCATCTATCATCGCTCCTGTTGGACCCAGGGCGACTATTGCTATCTGCAGGATCTGTTCACGGATGAGCCTGTGCGGGGCCAGGGCGTGGGCCGGGCCCTCATCGAGCACGTCTATCGCGAGGCCGCCCGGAGCGGGGCGAGCCGGGTCTATTGGCTTACCCATGAGAGCAATGCTGTCGCCATGCAGCTCTACGACCGGATCGCAGAGCGCAGCGGCTTCATACAGTACCGCAAGGGTCTCGCTTAGCCAGCCATGCGGTGAGGGCTGGACGGCGTCGCGCTCGACCATTGCCGGCCTGGCGCCGGACGGGCAGACACGGGAGCGGGGGTCGGTCCCGCATGGCGGCGCTTCCGGAGACTTTGCGCAGCGCCTGTTGTCGCGCCGGTGCGCCGGCAGGACAGGCGGGGGCGCACGCAGCCGCGAGGCCTCCAGCCCGCAGGCCTCTGCGTCCGCACACAGGGGCGGCGTCCGCACACAGGGGCGGCGTCCGCACACAGGGCCGGCGGTCCAAACAACGTCCCGCGCCGCCCCTGGGCCCATCCCGGCGTCCATCCGGGCGTCCATCCGGGCGTCCATCCGGGCGCCGGCGCCGGGGCGCGATGCTGCGCCAAGCCTCGGCCACAGCCCAGCCTTGCGGCTGCAACGACTTGCCAGACCGGGGCCCTGCGCCCTAATCCGGCGTCATGATCCGCAAAATCACCGCCCTGCAGGTTTCCGCCAAGATGCCCGAGATCCGGCCTGGCCGGAAGGAGCGGCAGTGGATGGATGACACCAGCCATTCCTTCGCCTATCGCTGCCTGCCCCTGACAGCCGCCAATCAGCACGGCTGGGAGATCCTTCTCGATTGCACCTTCGAAGCCCGCTGGGACGGCGGGACCGGCATGGATGCGGTGCAGATCCGCATGCTGGAGCCCGGGCATATCGAGCCGATGTCGCATTTCGGATCCGGCACGATCACCTTTCACGTGCCTGTCCTGTTCAAGACGGAGCCCGAGGATGTCGGCCTGATCGCCACAGGGCCGCCGAACTGGCCGCGCGACGCGATTTATCCGCTCACCGGCCTGATCGAAACGGGGTGGTCGCCATTCACCTTCACAATGAACTGGATTTTCACCCGGCCGGGGCGCTGGGTGCGGTTCCAGAAGGGCGAGCCGTTCTGCTTTGTGTACCCGGTCAATTACATGGCGATCGAGCAGGTCGAGACCGACGTGCAGTCGATCTGGACAGAACCGAAGCTCGCGGAGGCCTATATGGCCTGGCGCGAACAGCGCAACAGCTTCAATTCCAAGCTGGAGCAGGGCGATCCCGACGCCGTGAAGCAGAAGTGGCAGAAGACCTATTACCTGGGCGAGAACCCTGCCTCGGGCGGCGAGCGCACGGATCTTCACCGCATCAAGTATGACGTACCGGAGTTTCCGCTGCATCAGGGCGTTGACGAGACGAAGAAGGGCGGATGATCGCCTTTGACACCGCCGCCGACGGTCTCGGCTTTGGCCTGTGCGGCGTGCGGGTTACGCCCCTGCCCGAAGGCGCATTGTGGATCGGCGACAGCGCTACCCTCATTGTGTCTGACCTGCACCTGGAGAAGGGGTCGAGTTACGCCGCGCGCGGCGTCTTCCTGCCGCCTTACGACACCCGCGCCACCCTGATGCGGCTCGCCGGGGTCATCATGCGTCTGGCGCCGCGCCAGGTCGTCTGCCTTGGCGACAGCCTGCACGACCGCACGGCCGATACGCGGATGGCCGCGGACGACGTCGCCTTGATCAGTGATCTGGCGCGGTCGCGACGCTGGATCTGGATCGAGGGAAACCACGATCCCGCGCCGCCGACCCACTGGGGCGGCGAGCGGCTGGAGGCGTTGACGCTTGGTCCCCTGATGTTGCGCCATGCGCCAGCGGCCGGGCCCGCCCCGGGTGAAATCGCTGGACACCTGCATCCTGTCGCCAGGATCTCGGGTCATGGCCGTTCCATTCGCCGGCGCAGCTTCCTCACGGATGGGGCGCGTCTCGTGATGCCGGCGTTTGGCGCCTATGCCGGCGGCCTGAATGCATGCGATGTCGCCTTCGCCCCCCTGTTCCCAAACGGCTTTGTTGCCCTGGCGCTCGGCAGGGACCGGGTCTGGCCAGCTCCGCAATCGCGCTGCGTCGCCGACTGACAGGGGGCTCACGACCGTCTGCCGCGTCTGCGGCCTGCGTTGGACGCTGCGCCGCCCCGGCAGTCCGGCGCGCACGCCCTCCGCAACGTCAACGTCAACTTTGCCTTGACGCTTACGTCAACGGCGCCTAGTCGTTGTGCGTCTGCTGGTGAAGGAACGAGCCGTCATGAACGCGCACGTCAAATCCGGTCCGTCGTCGGGGCCGACACAGCGTCCTGCCGTCAAAAGCTACTCGATCCGCGATCTGGCCAAGGAATTCGGCGTCACCGCGCGGGCCTTGAGGTTTTATGAGGACAAGGATCTTCTGCATCCTGCCCGCGATGGCATGACGCGCATCTATTCGACGCGCGATCGCGCCCGGCTGCAGCTCATCCTGCGCGGCAAGCGGGTCGGCCTGTCGCTCAATGAGATCCGTGAGATCCTCGATCTCTACGAACTTCCCGACGGCGAGCGGATGCAGAACCGCAAGAGCCTTGAGAAGTTCAAGAAGCAACTGGTGGCGCTTGAGCGCCAGAAGAAGGATGTCGAGGCGGCGATTGACACGCTCCGGGACGCCTGTTCGCGTCTTGAAGCTGTCCTCGCCAGCGAGGGGCCAGGACCTCAGACGGAAGCCCAGGTCCGCGCGTACGATGCGCTGGCCCGCACCCGGATGGGATAGCCGGCCGGCTGGCGGATCGCCGCTCCGCCCGCCCGGGCGTCGCGCCTGATGCGGGCGCGGGCGGTCCTGGCTTCGGCGGACGCTTGCCCCTGCAAAGAAGTCAGACCCACGCATCTTCGAGCCGCGTTTTTCAGCCGCGTTTTTTCAGGAGCGAGGGGCCTGCGGGCAAGGACGGGGTGAGGCGCTTGTTGGGGGCGGAACCGCGCGCCGCACGGGGGGGGCGCCCGCAGGCGACTGCGGACCGGGAGCGATCAGCGATGAAGCGGCCCGGCGCCTGTCCCCCAGGCGAGCGCCTGAACCCGGGGACGCTCCGGTCCGCGGGGGGCAGGGTTCACGCAGGCCAGGTCTCACGCAGGCCAAGTCCAGCGCAGGCAGGTCTAGCGCAGGCCAAGTCCAGCGCAGTCTGGGCCTCGCGCACGGAAGGTCGAGTACACAGAGGGTCTCAACAGGGAAGATCTCAGGGGAGTAGGGAATGCCCGTCTATCGCGCGCCGGTTCGCGAGTATCAGTTCCTCCTGCATGACGTGCTGGATGTGGGGCGCTACGCCAATCTCGAGGGATTTTCAGACGCCTCGCCCGACCTCGTGGACCAGATCTTCGAGGAAGGCGCGAAACTATGCGAGAATGTGCTGTTTCCGCTCAACAAGTCAGGCGATGCGCAGGGATGCGTGCGTCACCCCGACGCCAGCGTGACGACGCCCCAGGGTTTCAAGGCCGCCTATCGTCAATTTGTCGAGGGCGGCTGGCCGTCGCTCGGATGTGACCCGGCCTTCGGCGGTCAGGGTCTGCCGCATTACGTGAACCTCGCCTTCATGGAGATGGTCGCTTCGTCGAACATGGCCTTTGGCATGTATCCAGGCCTGTCGCACGGCGCCTACTCGGCGATTCTCAATCACGGCACGGATGATCAGAAGAACGCTTTCCTGCCAAAGCTCGTCTCCGGAGAGTGGACCGGAACGATGAACCTGACGGAGCCCCATTGCGGCACCGATCTGGGGCTTCTCAAGACACGCGCAGCCCCGCAGGCCGATGGAACCTATCGGATCACTGGGACGAAGATCTTCATCTCAGCCGGCGAACATGACCTGTCGGACAACATCATCCACCTCGTGCTTGCCCGCATCGAGGGCGCGCCGGCGGGGGTTAAGGGTATTTCGCTCTTCATCGTGCCGAAATTCCTGGTCAACGCCGATGGGTCGCTCGGCGCCCGCAACGCCGTGTCCTGCGGCGCGATCGAACACAAGATGGGCATCCACGCCAATGCGACCTGCGTGCTGAACTATGACGGCGCGACGGGCTATCTGGTCGGCCAGGAAAACAAGGGCCTGGCGGCGATGTTCACGATGATGAATGAGGCGCGCCTGGGCGTCGGACTGCAGGGACTGGCGCAATCGGAAATCGCCTATCAGAACGCGTGCGCCTATGCCCGCGATCGCCTGCAGGGGCGTAGCCTGACCGGTGCGAAGAACGCCGATGGGCCGGCCGATCCCATCATTGTGCATCCTGACGTGCGGCGCATTCTGATGGACGCGCGCGCGTTCAACGAAGCCGCACGCGCATTCACGTTCTGGACGGCGCTTTACGGCGACCTCCTGCATCGCAGCCCCGATGAAAAGGTGCGTGAGAAGGCTGGCGATTACATGGCGCTCATGACGCCGGTGCTGAAGGGCTATCTCACCGACAAGGGCTTCGCCCACGCGGTGAGCTGCCAGCAGGTCTTCGGCGGCCACGGCTATGTCGAAGAATGGGGCATGTCGCAGTTCGTGCGCGATGCGCGCATCGCCATGATTTATGAGGGCGCGAACGGCGTACAGGCGCTTGATCTCGTCGGGCGCAAGCTCGCCGCCAACGGCGGACGCGCAGTCTTCGCCTTCTTCAAGGAAATCGATGAGTTCATTTCGGCCCATGAAGACGAAGAGGGGCTGAAGCCCTTTGTGGAGGGTCTGCGCGTCGCCAAGGGGCAGCTGCAGGAGGCCACGATGTGGCTGATGCAGAACGGCATGTCGAACTTCGACAATGCAGGCGCAGCGTCCACGGATTATCTGCATCTGTTCGGCCTCACCGGCTGCGCCTACATGTGGGCGCTGATGGCCCGGGCGGCGCTCACCAGGGTCGATGGGGCGCAGGACCCGTTTTACGGCGCCAAACTGAAGACCGGGCGCTATTTCGTCGACCGGGTGCTGCCAGAAGCGGCGGCCCACCTCGCCAAGCTGAAGACCGGAGCGGCGTCGCTCATGGCGCTTGGCGTCGATGAGTTCTGAGTGAGCGTGATTTCTGAAGGCAGGTCCCGCGGGAGAGCAGCATGACGACCTTGAACGTAGCGGCGCCGTCCTGGCGCGACAGCGATGAGATGCGGATCTTCGAAAAGAGCGTGACGGATTTTTTCGTCAAGCATGCGCCCGAAGCCCGCATGAAGAAGTGGCGTGACGACGGCGTTGTGGAGCGCGAAATGTGGCGCGAGGCCGGCGCGGCAGGACTTTTGTGCCTGTCCGTCCCGGAAGAATACGGCGGCATGGGCGGAACCTTCGCGCATGAGGCCGTGTTCATCGATGTCATCGGCAAGCTCGGCGTCGACGGGTTCGGCGCATCCCTGCACAACGCCATCGTCGCGCCCTATATCGTGCACTACGGCTCGGAAGAGCAGAAGCGCAGATGGCTTCCGAAAATGGCGTCCGGCGAACTCGTCGGCGCGATCGCCATGACCGAGCCTGGCGCCGGCTCCGACCTTCAGGGCGTCAAGACGACAGCGAAGAAGGACGGCAACCACTATGTGATCAACGGCTCAAAGACGTTCATCACCAATGGCCAGACCGCCAACCTGATCATCGTCGTCACCAAGACCGACCCCACAAAGGGCGCCGCAGGCACCTCGCTCATCATGGTTGAAACCGATGAAGCGGAGGGCTTCCGGCGCGGGCGCAATCTCGACAAGGTCGGCCAGGACGCCCAGGACACCAGCGAACTGTTCTTCGACAATGTGCGCGTGCCGACCGCCAATCTTCTCGGGGCGGAGGAGGGGCAGGGCTTCTATCAGCTGATGCAGCAGCTGGCCTCTGAGCGCCTGCAGATCGGTCTGCAGGGCGTGGCGATGATGGAACGCGCGCTTGAGCAGACGATCGCCTACGTCAAGGAGCGCAAGGCGTTCGGCAAGTCGATCATGGATTTCCAGAACACCCAGTTCAAGCTCGCCGAATGCAAGACGAAAACGACGATCGCCAAGGTGTTCTGCGATTACTGCACCCAGCAGCTGCTGGAGGGCAAGCTCGACGCTGCGACCGCCTCGATGGCGAAGTACTGGGTGTCGGACGTGCAGTGCGAGGTGATCGACGAGCTGCTCCAGCTGCATGGCGGATGGGGTTACATGAACGAGATCCCGGTCGCCCGGATGTGGCGGGATGCGCGCGTTCAGCGGATCTACGGCGGGGCGAACGAGATCATGAAAGTCCTCATCGCGCGGACCCTGTAACCGGGAGCATGCGGCCATGAGCCTTCACACGGCAAGCCTCGCCTGGACGCGCGGCGACCAGCTGTTCGTCGATGGCAAGTACTCGCGGCGCCACCGCATCACATTTGACGGCGGTGTGGCGATCGACGGATCGTCTGCGCCGGGCGTCGTGCGCCCCCCGCTGTCGGCCGAGGATGCGGCGGATCCGGAGGAGTTGCTGGTGGCCTCGCTTGCAAGCTGCCACATGCTGTTCTTTCTCGACTTCGCGCGCCGCGCCGGTTTTCTGATTGACCGCTACGCCGACGACGCCGAAGGAGAGATGGGAAAGGATGAGCGCG
The DNA here is from genome assembly GCA_040381075.1 of Hyphomonadaceae bacterium. Lineage (GTDB taxonomy): Bacteria > Pseudomonadota > Alphaproteobacteria > Caulobacterales > Aquidulcibacteraceae > JBEIHX01. Next base: position 104,044 of record JBEIHX010000007.1, on the reverse strand, counting down.
GCCGGGTTGCGCTGACGCGCGTGGTGCTTCGCCCCGCCGTCGACTGGTCTGGGGCAGCGCGTCCGTCGTCGGATGAGGTGAGAGCGCTTCACCACAAGGCGCATGAGGCCTGCTTCATCGCCAATTCGTTTCGCGGGGAGGTCGTGGTGGAGCCGCGTCAGGCTCCCTAGGAACGTCGTCGCAGACAGATCACCGCCGCGCCGGGGCCCAGCGGCGCGGAAAGCGGATGGTAATCGGGACGCCTCCGGTCCCAGTGGGCGCAGTTGATGGAGACGCAAGGATGCGTGAGGCCTATATTTTTGATGCGGTGCGCACGCCGCGCGGCAAGGGCAAGTCTTCCGGGGCCCTGCATGAGGTGACCGCGCTGTCGCTCGCCACCCAGGTTCTGGAAGCCGTGCGCGACCGCAACAATCTCGACACCGCTGCCGTCGATGACGTGGTGCTCGGCTGCGTGAGCCCGGTTGGCGAGCAGGGCAGTGACATCGCCCGCATCGCGGTTCTCAACGCCGGCTATGCCGAAAGCACGGCGGGCGTTCAGGTTGACCGCTTCTGCGCATCGGGCCTTGAGGCGTGCAACATCGCCGCGGCGAAGGTGAAGTCCGGCGAGGCCGACATGGCCATCGGCGGCGGCATTGAGAGCATGAGCCGGGTGCCGATGGGGTCGAATGGCGGCGCCTGGGCGTCAGATCCGGCGATCGCGCTGCGCACCTATTTCGTGCCGCAGGGCATCGGGGCGGACATGATCGCCACCAAATACGGCTTTTCGCGCGATGACGTCGACGCCTATGCGGTGCAGAGCCAGCAGCGCGCCGCGCGCGCCTGGCAGGAAGGCCGCTTCAAGAAATCCATCGTGCCGGTGAAGGACCAGCTGGGCCTGACCCTGCTCGACCATGACGAACACATGCGTCCTGACGCCACGATGCAGTCGCTGGCCGCGCTGGAGCCCTCCTTCAAGGCGCTTGGCGAACAGATGCCGGGCTTCGATGGGGTGATCCTGCAGCGCTATCCCGAAATCGAGGAGGTCAATCACGTGCACCATGCCGGCAATTCCTCCGGCATCGTCGACGGCGCCTCCGCCGTGCTGATCGGCACCAAGGAGATGGGTGAACGCCTCGGGCTGAAACCGCGTGCGCGCATCATGGGTGCGGCCTCGATCGGTTCTGAGCCCTCGATCATGCTGACCGGCCCGGAATTCGTGACCCGCAAGCTGCTCGCGAAGCTCGGCATGACCCAGAAGGACATCGATCTGTGGGAGCTCAATGAGGCGTTCGCATCGGTCGTGCTGCGCTGGGTGCAGGCGCTTGAGCTCGACATGGACAAGGTCAACGTCAATGGCGGGTCCATCGCCATGGGCCATCCGCTGGGCGCGACCGGCGGCATGATCCTCGGCACGATGGTTGATGAGCTGGAGCGCTCGAACAAGGAGCGCGCGCTGATCACGCTGTGCGTCGGCGCCGGCATGGGCACCGCGACGGTGATTGAACGCGTCTGAGGCGGCGCGGTCCCGCCGGGCGGCGGCCCGGCGGGACGCGTGCCCGCGATGGGTAGGGAGGAAGTCGGAAATGGAATGCTTCAAGACCGATCTGGACGCTGACGGCGTCCTCCGGGTCACGTTCGACGTGCCGGGGCGATCGATGAACACCATCACCGCCACGGTGATGCGCGAGATTCCCGAGATTGTCGCAGAGGTCAAAGCCAACGCCGCAATCAAGGGCGTGGTTCTTGAATCCGGCAAGGCGTCCGGTTTCTGCGCCGGGGCGGATCTCGGCGAAATGGGGTCAAGCGCCGGCGCGCGCGCCGAACCGAAGAACCCCGAAGAGGCGCTGCGCCAGGCGTTTGATGGCTCCTTCACCCTGAACCGGACGCTGCGCCTCCTGGAGACCTGCGGCAAGCCGGTCGCCGTGGCGCTCGAGGGCCTCGCGCTCGGCGGCGGTCTGGAGATCGCCCTCGCCTGTCACTACCGCGTGGCGGGCGACAATCCCAAGATCCAGTTCGGGCTGCCCGAGTCGAAGGTCGGGCTTCTGCCGGGCGCCGGGGGCACGCAGCGCCTGCCGCGCCTGATTGGCGCCCAGGCGGCGCTGATGATGATCCTCCAGGGCGAGCCGAAGAGCCCGCAGGAAGCCAAGGCCATGGGCTTCATCAACGAGGTCGTGCCCGCGGGCGAGGCGTTCGCCGCCGCCAAGAGGTGGGTGCTCGCCAACCCGAAGGCGGTTGCGCCCTGGGATCAGAAGGGCTTCAAGGTTCCCGGCGGATCGGGCGCTGGCCAGATGGTTGGCGCGAACGCCATGATTTCCAAAATGACGTTCGGCAATTATCCCGCGCAGAAGAACATCCTGTCCTGCGTCTATGAGGGTCTGCAGGTGCCCATCGACGCCGCGCTTCGCATCGAGACGCGATACTTCATCAAGACGATGCAGACGCCGCAGGCCAAGGCGATGATCCGCTCGCTGTTCCTGTCGATGCAGGAGCTTTCAAAGGGCGCCAACCGTCCGGCTGGTTATCCGAAATACGAGATCAGGAAGGTGTCTGTGCTCGGCGCCGGCATGATGGGCGCGGGCATCGCCTATGTGCAGGCGATGGCGGGCATCGAGACCGTGCTCATCGACCAGTCGGAGGAAGCGGCGGCCAAAGGCAAAGCCTACTCCAAGAAGCTCCTCGACAAGGCGGTTTCACGCGGCAAGATGACCCAGGAGAAGGCCGATGCGGTCCTCGCCCTGATTACGCCGACAACGGATTACAGCCACGTCAGGGGATCGGACTTCGTCATCGAGGCGGTGTTTGAAGACCGCGCCATCAAGGCTGACGTGACGAAGAGGGCCGAAGCGGAGATCGCAGAGACAGCCGTGTTCGGGTCCAACACCTCGACCCTGCCGATCACCGGTCTTGCCGGCGCCAGCGTACGTCCAAAGAACTTCATCGGCATCCACTTCTTCAGCCCGGTCGACAAGATGGGGCTCGTGGAAATCATCATGGGCAGGGAGACGACGCAGGAGACGCTCGCAAAGTCGATCGACTACGTCTTGAAGATCCGCAAGACGCCCATCGTGGTGAACGATTCACGCGGTTTCTTCACATCCCGTTGCTTTGGCACCTATGTGCGCGAAGGCATTGAGATGCTTGCCGAGGGCGTGAAGCCCGCGATCGTTGAAAATGTCGGCAAAATGACTGGCATGCCGGTGGCCCCGCTGGCCATGAACGACGAAGTCGCACTTGATCTCGCCTACAAGGTTGCCCAGCAGACCAAGAAGGATCTTGGCGACAAGTGGGTGGACACGGCAAGCACCAGGCTGGTCGAAAAGATGGTGACCGAACTTGGCCGGCTTGGCCGCAAGAACGGCAAGGGCTTCTATGACTATCCGTCTACGCCGGATGGAAAGAAGCGGTTGTGGCCCGGCCTTGGCGATCTTGTCGAGGTGAAGGTGACCGAGGCGGCGCCGGAGCTGCGCGATGAGTTGAAGAAGCGCCTGTTGTACATCCAGGCGCTGGAGACGGCGCGTTGCTTTGAAGAGGGCGTGATCACCGACCCGCGCGATGCGGACGTCGGCTCGATCCTGGGCTGGGGGTTCGCGCCCTATACCGGCGGTGCGGTGAGCCTGATCGACGGCATGGGCGTGGCCCAGTTCGTGGCCGAGTGCGATCGTCTGGCGCAACGGTATGGCGACCGGTTCAAGCCGAATGCGTTGCTGCGCGAAATGGCGGCGAACGGCGAGACATTCTACGCCCGTTTCGGTCGCAGGGCGCAGAAGGCGGCCTGACGGCGGGCCCGCCGCGGGGCGGGCGGGCGTGTCTGGCGCCAGCGTAAAAAAGCGAAGGCCCCGGCATGCCGGGGCCTTTTTTTTGGTCAATCCGATCGGCCCGGGGCTGCGCCTCAGGCGAGCGGCAGCGAGGTGATGAAGCCGGCCAGGCGGCGCGCTTCGTGGTCTGTCAGATTGGCGGGCAGCATGATCCGGGCCTGGAAATTCAGCCGCAGATTGAAGACATGCTCCACCATTCCTGCCGGGACGCCGGGCGCCGGCGCATCGGCGATGGCCGGCCTGACCGCTGGGGCCGGCGCTGGTGTGGCGACCGGGGCTGCGGGCGCGGTCGCTGGAGTCGCCGCCTCAAGGCCGCCCAGCGCCGGCTTCGGCCTGTTGCGTGAGCCTGGGGGACGCCCGCGCCGCTTTGGTTCGTTGGCTGGCTGCGTCTCTTCCGCGGCCCATACAAAACGGCTTTCTGCGCCTTTGCGTCCGATCACGAAACGTCCGGCGCCGACTGAATCGAGCCTGCGGAAGAAATGCACCACATTGGCGCGCGACGTATCCGTCCAGCCTGCGAGGTCGCCGACCTCCATAACGCCGGATTTTCCGCGCTTTTCGACCTCAGCCAGGAGGCGCTGGCTCGTCTCATCGCCGACAAACACCGATGGAAGGGCGTTCGGATCGTCGAGAGAAATCTTGCGAGCACGCGGCATTGAATATCCTTTCACGCAGGTACGCTGAGGGCTGCAGCCCATGGCCCAAGGCCATTTGCGCCCCACTAATTCCTTAAACCACAATTTTGCTTAATGACAGGTCACCAAAGAACAAAATAAAATATCATATACGAAACGGCCTTGAAGGCGGCTTTGCGCCGTTTTCCGGCGCCAGGTTCGCCGAACTGCGGCGCGGCGCCGGACGGCAGGAGCGCGGCAGGGCTGTTTTTTTCAGGGTATTCCTGCAATACGGTTTGCCAAGAGCACAGCGGGCAGGGGCCATCGGCGCGGGGGGCGGCCGAACGGGCTGGGTCGGGGGCAGGTCTCCCAATTTCAGCCTGTACGCGACGGCATATCGCGTTTTCGGTCCGGCTTTGCGCGCATGACGGTCCATGCGCCTGTTCTGGAGTTTTGACCGGCCACTGGCGTGGCCTCATCAGTTGGGGGAAAGAACGGCGGCATGAGCACGGCGAAACCAGGTCGCGTCTTGATCATCGCAGGCTCGGATTCCGGCGGCGGCGCAGGAATTCAGGCCGATATCAAGGCGGTGACGGCGCTTGGCGGCTACGCCATGACGGCGGTCACAGCACTGACGATCCAGAATACCCTGGGCGTTCATGGCGTCGTGCCTGCGCCACTGGACGCCGTGCGCGGACAAATTGACGCGGTTGCAGATGATCTTGGCGTCGACGCGGTCAAGACCGGAATGCTCGCCACCACGCAAATCGTTGAATTGGTCGCGGAAGCCCTGATGCAAAAGGCGCCGCAGGCGCCCAAGGTCGTTGACCCGGTCATGGTGGCGAAGGGCGGACACCGTCTGCTTGAGCGCAAGGCCGTTGATGCGGTGCGCGCGCTGATGGCCCCGCTGGCGAGCCTGATAACGCCCAATGCGCCGGAAGCGGAGGCCCTGACAGGCAAGGCGGTTGAAACGCTGGATGGCCAGCGCCGGGCTGGCGAGCGGCTTCTGGAATGCGGTGCGCGCGCCGCGCTGGTCAAGGGCGGGCATGTGGCGGGCGACCGCATCGTCGATGTGCTGGCCACCCATCACGGGGAGTTCTTCTTTGAAGGTCCGCGCATCGCCACCACCGCCACCCATGGCACGGGCTGCACCCTCGCCTCGGCCATCGCGGCCGGGCTTGCCGGCGGCTACGATCTGCGCGCCAGCGTCAGCCGGGCGCGGGTATATCTGCAGGGCGCCATCCGCAATGCGCCGGGGTATGGCGCCGGCGCTGGGCCGCTGGACCACGCCTGGACATTGCGCGAAGTTCTCGGCGACATCTTGAAGGAGTGATCAGCCAGACCCGTCGCGACGGCGGGCTGGCGTGGTCGCCCGGGGCAATACCCGGGTTTGCAGCAGCGGGGCGGGAATGGGCGCGCGGGGATCGGCGGTTCGGCAATGGGTGGTGGACGCGTTTGCGGACCGCCCGTTTGAGGGCAACCCGGCTGCGGTGACGCTGCTTGAGCGCTTTCCGCCGGACGATCTGCTGCAGAAAATCGCGGCTGAGAACAATCTCTCCGAAACAGCGTTCCTTGCGCCTTCGCCGATGGCTGCGCAGCGTTTTCACCTGCGCTGGTTCACGCCGCTGACGGAGGTCAGGCTGTGCGGCCACGCCACCCTCGCCGCCGCCCATGTCCTGCTGCGCATCGCGCGCCCTGAACTGGGGCTTGTCGTGTTCGACACAGTGTCGGGCACCCTGATTGCGGGTCTGCTGCCCCATGACATGATCGCGATCGAGCTTCCGGCGCGCGCGGTGGAGCCCTGGACGAATGTTCCGCGCAGGCTCGTTGACAGCCTTGGACAGCCGGAGATCACGGACGCGTTTCTGGCCGGTTACGCCAACCTTGTCCTGGCCGATGAAGCCGCAGTGCGCGCCCTGGCGCCGGATCCGGCCATCATCGCTGAGCTGTCGCCGATCCTTGGGTGCCTCGCGGTGAGCGCGCCGGCCGGCGAGGCGCTGCGCGCGCGCGGGATTGATTTCGTCAATCGCTTCTTCGCCCCCGGTGTCGGCGTTGTGGAAGATCCGGTGACCGGATCTTCCTACTGCGATCTCGCGCCCTATTGGGGCCAGCGGCTCGGGCGCCGGGACGTGACGGGGTATCAGGCCTCGCCCCGCGGCGGGCGCGTCGCCTGTACGGATCTTGGGCGCACCGTGCGCCTGTCAGGCCGGTGCCAACTCTTCTCGGCCGGCGAGCTGTACGTCTCCGGCCTGTAGGCGCGGCCTGTAAGCGCACCCTGTAAGCCCACCCTGTAAGCCCACCCTGTAAGCGCAGCCCGTGTGCGCGGCCCGGCCGAGCGCGGCTGGCGAGCGCGCGGCCGGCGAGGGCGCGAGAGATCGCGCTGCTGCTGGCGCCACCCTGTCAGGCGCTGGCCCCTGAAGGTCAGGCCTGTGCGGCTCCGCCCCCCGGGAACGCCTGACGGGGCGCCCACGATGCAGAGCCGTGCGCTCCCCATCTGCGTGTCAGCGACCTGCGAGGCTGGCGTCGCGCGCCGCCTTGAACTCCGATCCTGGCTTCCAGCCTGGCCACCGGTCGCTGTTGGCCACCCGGCGGCCGAGCCCATAGAGCAGGAAGCCGTCCTCCGAGAGGCCGGAGAGATCCCATTGCGGATCATATTCATCGTCCGGCTTGTGGTAGCGCTGGGCGGTGTACTCGCCCGCCCTGTCGCGGCCCCATTGCACGCCCTTGCCGCGCACATCGACACCGCCATCCGCCGAGATCGCCGGCACGCCGATCCTGGCCAGGTTGAAATGGTCTGAGCGATAGTAATAGCCGTGCTCGGGAAATGGCTCCGGCTCGATCACGCGACCCTGGGCGGCGGCAAGTTCGCCGAGCCAGTCCTCAAGGTCGTTCTGGCCTGCTCCCGTCACCACGACATCACGTGTTCGGCCCCACACCGCCATGCCGTCCATATTGATGTTGGCGAGGGTCCTGGCTGGCGCAAACAGGGGCTTTTCGGCGTAATAGGCCGAGCCGAGCAGGCCCTTTTCTTCCCCTGCCCAGGCCGCGAAGGCGATGGTGCGCCTTGGCGCGCCGTCGCGTTTGAACTGGCGGGCGATTTCGATCAGTGCAGCAACGCCCGTCGCATTGTCGGCGGCGCCATTGTAGATGTCGTCCCCGTCCTGACGATAGCCGCCACGGCCCAGGTGGTCCCAATGCGCGCCATAGAGGACGACCTCGTCCGGTCTGTCTGTGCCGGGAAGCTTGCCCACGACGTTGCGGCTCAGCACGTTTTCGACCGCCACGTCGAAGCGCACGCGGGCCGAGACGCCCATCGGCACTGGTTTGAAGCCCGGTTTCTGCGCCGCTTCCTTGAGGTCGGCGAAATTAAGCTGGGCGCGCTCGAACAGCCCGCGCGCCGCCGGCGTCGAAATCCAGGCCTCGAACGGCAGACGGCCCATGCCCCTGTCGTCCCGGGCGATGTCGAATTGCGCGCCGGTCCAGGAGCTCTGCACCACGGCCCAGGGATAAGCGGCAGGCGCACTCTCGTGGATGATGATCGCACCGGCTGCGCCCTGGCGGGCGGCCTCTTCAAACTTGTAGGTCCAGCGTCCGTAATAGGTCATCGCGCGTCCGCCGAACAATCCGTTCGCCGGATGGTCCTTGGACGTTTCGAAATCCGGGTCGTTGATCAGGATCACGGCGATCTTGCCGGTCATGTCCTGGCCGGCGTAGTCGTTCCAGCCTTTCTCCGGCGCGACAACGCCATATCCGACGAAGACGAGATCGGCCTTGCGGACGTCGATGCGGTCGACCACGCGCTTGGTCCAGACCACCATCTGCGTGCCGTACTCGAGGGGCGAGGGCCTGGCCTTGCTGCGTCCGCCGGAGAGCACGAACTGCGCCCTGGAGCCCGCCACTGTCGAGCGCACGAAGGGGACGTCCTGATACCAGGTCGCGTTGTCGCCTGCGGGCTCCAGCCCGGCCGCTTCAAACTGGCGGGCGATGTAGGCGATCGTCTTCTGCTCGCCGACGCTCGCCGGGGCGCGGCCCTCGAATTCGTCGGACGCCAGGATCTGGATATGGGCCGCCAGCGCCTTGGCGGCCAGCGGTTCGGCGTCGCGGGCCTGTTTGACGAGGCCTGCGAGATCGAGCACGCGCGTCGGCGTTGCGGCCGGCTTTGGCTCTTCGATCGGGCGCGTCTGCGCGAGGGTCTGCGGCGCGACCGCCAGGACGGCGGCGAGGAGGATCGCACGCAAGGTCATGACATATACTCCGTGATCAGACAGCTGTTGCGCCGCCATCGAGGATGAAGGTCTGTCCGGTGGTGAACGCGCCGGCTTTGGACCCCAGGAACACCGCCATTCCGGCGATCTCATGGGGTTCGCCGATGCGCTTCAGGCATGAGCCGGCCACCGCGCTCTCCAGGATCCTGGGGTTCTCCCACAGCGCGCGCGCGAAATCCGTCCTGACAAGACCCGGTGCGATGGTGTTGACGGTGACGCCGTCGGGCCCGAACTCCAGCGCCAGATTGCGCGCCAGCTGCATGTCGGCGGCCTTTGAGATGTTGTAGGCCCCGATCACGTTCGTCGCCTTGAGCCCGCCGATCGACGACACGATGATGATTGCGCCTGACTTGCGCGCGCGCATCTGCGGCGCAACCATCTGGATGATCCAGTGGTTGGAGATGATGTTGTTCTGCAGGATCTTGGCGAACACGTCGTCGCTGATCCCGCCCATCGGTCCGAAATACGGATTGGAGGCGGCGTTGCACACCAGGATGTCGATGTGTCCAAAGGCCGCCTCGGCGCCGTCGACCAGCGCCTGCAGGTCGTCCTTCGACGAGATATTGGCGGCGATGGCGATGGCGGTCCCGGCGCCGTGGGCCGTATTGATCTCGGCGGCGACCTCCTCGCACGGGGCGAGCTTGCGCGATGAGATCACCACCTTTGCGCCGTGCGCGGCCATTTCCTGGGCGATGGCGCGGCCGATTCCGCGCGACGAACCGGTAATCACAGCGACTTTGCCGGTAAGATCGAACAATGACACGCGCAGTCCTCCCTGATGTGGCGTGGTGTCGGACGAGATGCGCCCAAGGGCGCCCCTGTCCTCTTGGAGCGCCGGCACTCTAGCTGGTTTGGCGGGCAATGCGAGCCGCCCTCAGGGCAGATTCACACGCACGCTCACCAGTGCGGCGTCGCCGCTGTGGATGGGCGCGGCATTGGCGGGGCGCGCGCTGGTCAGGGCGCGCGGTTCCGGCGCATCCGGCAGGAGGGAGCGTTCGGTAAGCCAGAAGCGCTTCCGGGCTCCCGGGGCGAACGCGATCGTCATCCGCACCGGACCCGGGCCCAGTCCCGACAGCGCCAGCGCGCGCGCCTGCCCGCCCGCGGGCGGTGCGGTCCATACAGGCTGGTCCTCGACGGACAGAAACTGCACCGGGCTCTGCGCGTCACTGGCGATTCGCAGGCTGGCCCCGCCTGCGCCGGGATGGAGGACGCCGGCATAGCGCTGCAGGCCGTTCGAGGTTTCGACCTTCAGCAGGTCGAAGCGCGGCGGGGCTATGGGGAGCGGCGCTGCCGGGCGCAGGTAGTCACGGCTGTCGAAGACGCCCAGCGACAGGCGGCGCCGGGTGGTGGCGGAGAAGCCGTTGGCGGCGAGCCACCCGCGGTCGACCCGACCGGAAAACTGGGCGATCCAGACCGGCGCCGCCTGCCCGTCTGCGGCGTAGACGATGTTGAGGCCGAGCGGGCGTGTCGGGGTCACCGGCGTGGTGGTTGCGGCGACCGCCGCGCTGACGAGCGTCGCCAGTCCGGCCGCCGCAAGCGCTGGCGCGCCTGCCCCGGGTGTGGGCGCAAGCCGGGCGAACAGCCCGAGGAGCACGAGGGCGAGCGGGAACAGGGCGAGCAGCTTGAAACTGCTGTGCGGAAAGCCCAGCACCACCTCGAGCGCCAGGAAGTGGTTCATCCAGAAGAAGCAGGCGATGAGCGCGCCCGCTGCGCCTGCGGCTGTCAGGGCGCGTTTCGCGTCGCCTGGAGCGTTCGCGAGTACGGCGAACACGACCGCCGGCCACAGCACGGCATAGGCGCCCCCGGGCAGTGTGAGCGCGGTCGCGAGCGCGAGCAGGGCGGTCGCCAGCCAGCCTGCAATGAGCAGGGCGCGCCAGCCGGCCCTGGGCGCACAGAGGAGGGCGATCAGCCATGTCGCCGTGGCGAGCGCGCACACCAGTGCGATGCGGGCCGGCCAGGGCGCCTGATGGTCAGTCGGCAGGGCGCCGGGCCACAGGGCGAGCGGGAAGCGGAGCAGCCAGCCGACCGCAAACAGAAGCGGCGGTGTTGCGATCAGCGCGGCGACCGCCCAGAGGATCTGCGCGCGCGTCAGGCTGGCGCGCGCGCGCCAGCCTGCTGCCAGCGCGCCAATGACGGCAAGCGCGGCCAGCGGCAGGTTCCAGGCGTTCGGCCACAACACGAGGAACCGCCCCGCCACGTCAAAATAGCTGACGTCGTCCTTGCTCTGCAGGCTGGACAGGTCAGTCGCGGCAAGCGCTTTGGCGAGGGCGAAGACGGTGTCGCCGTGATGCTGGAAGGTGTCTGCATCAAGATTGCCGGGCCGATCCTCGCGGGAGTGGTAGACAGACGCACTGCCCACGAAGGCGAGATTGAAGCCATTGCGCCCGGCGTCGCGGTAGATGGAAAAATCCGTGTCGTTCGGCAGGATCCGGTAGACCTCATAGGCCAGTGAGCTGGTCACCGGGCGGGCGACGTTGCGCGCATAGAGCGCCATCAGGGCGGAGTTTCCCGGCCCCGTCTCGAACATGTAGCTTGGTCCTGCGGCGCCGCGCGCCTCCACGTTGAGAACCGTCTTCACGGTTGCGAAGCGGGGATCGTGCGCAGCGAAGGCGCCCGCGCCCCGCAGCCCGACCTCTTCAGCGTCCGTGAACAGAAAAATCACGTCGTTGCGCGGCGTTGCCGTTTTCATCGCCTCGGCGAGATGGAGGAGGATCGCCACCGCCGAGCCCGCGTCGCTCGCCCCTGGGCCGGCTGGCACGCTGTCATAGTGGGTTGTCACGAGCAGCGCTTCGCCCGGGCGGGTTCCGCGCCTGACCGCAGCAATGTTCTCGACCCGCGCACAGCCCGGGTTTGGCGCGCGCGCCGTGCAGAACAGGCGTGCGTCGACATCGGGCGCATAGCCTGCCGCTGTGAGGCGCGCCAGGATGCGGTCGCGCACCTGCCGGTTGGCGGGCGAGCCGACCGGGTGCGGCGTTTCCTCGGCCAGCAGTGTGGTGAGCGTGGCGCGACCGGCCTGCGCGTCCCAGCCGGTTCCTGCAGCGCCGCGCGGCGCCGTCGTCTGCGACAGGGCCGCCGCGAGGCACAGGCCGAGGACTGCGGCCAGCGCCGCCAGTCCCGCGAGCGGGGCGACGGCCGGGGCGCGCGCGGCCATGTTCAGGACACCTGCGTCTTGCCGCGCGCCTGGACTGCGCCGCGCCGGCGCTCGACATCGTCTGGCGTGACGGCTGCGTTGAGCCTGGACGAGGTGGCGTGCTCATGGGCGAGCGCATCGCCGAACGCCAGTTTGAACCCCTCGTCGATCAGCGACTTGTAGGCGCGCGCGTGGGTCGGCTCCAGGCCCGCCATGTCCTGTGCGAGTTTCACCGCGACCTCCAGCAGCGCCTCCGGCGCCACGACCCGGTTGACCAGCCCCCAGGCCGCGGCGGTTTCGGCGTCCAGGAAATTGCCCGTGAGCGACAATTCCTTTGCGCGATAGACGCCGATCAGGCGCGACAGTTTCTGGCTCAGGCCCCAGCCAGGCATGATGCCGACGCGGGCGTGCGTGTCAGCGAAGCGGGCCTTGGACGAGGCGATCAGCACATCGCAGGCAAGCGCGAGTTCAAAGCCGCCGGTGATGGCGACGCCGTTGATCGCTGCGATCACTGGTTTACGGGACGACTCGATGGCGGCCACGGGGTTGTCGGCGGGATCTGTCGCATTGGCGGCGCCGAGCGCGCCGGTGTCGGAGCCGAGTTCCTTCAGATCGAGCCCTGCGGTGAACGCCTTCTCGCCGGCGCCGGTGAGCACGATGGCGCGCACACTGTCATCCGCCTGCAGGGCGTCGATCGCCTCCTTGAGGCCTTTGCGCACCGCCCGGGACAGGGCGTTCATCGCCTCAGGGCGGTTCAGCGTCACGATGGCGACCCCGCCGTCGCGCTTTTCGACCAGGATGACGTCACTCATGCTTTCCTCCGCCGCGGTATTCGTCGAATGTCTGGCCGCGCGCCGGGATCTTGTCCAGGCGCAACCATCGCTCGCCGGTCCGCCTGGTCTGCTGTCCTGGGGCTGGCGGAGCGGGCATTCTGCGGGAGACCCATGCGCCAGCCGCCCATCCATCGCGCGCAGTCCAGCGAGCGCCTCGCGCGCGATCTCGCCGATGCGGTCGGCGAGCGTCTGCGGGCCGCCCTGCAGGACCGCGGCGAGGCTGGGCTGATCGTACCGGGCGGCGCCACGCCTGGCCTGCTCTTTGACCGTCTGGGCGCACTCGACCTGGCCTGGGCGCAGGTCGCGGTCACGCTGTGTGATGAGCGTCTGGTGGCGCCTGACAGTCCTGACAGCAATGAAGGTCTGGTGCGCCGTCGCCTGCTTCAGGGCCGCGCGGCGGCGGCGCGGTTCATTTCCCTGACCGTTGAGGATCCGCTCATGCACGCCTTCCCATGGCCGGCGGATGTCGCTGTCGTGGGCATGGGCGAGGATGGGCACACTGCATCCTGGTTTCCCGGTGCGGCTGCGCTTGAGGAGGCCTTGACGGGCGCGCGCACGCTGGTGCGTCTCGACCCGCCGCATGCGGCGCATCCACGCCTCACGTTGACGGCCCATCGTCTGTGTGCTGCGCGTTACATTGCAGTTCTGATCACCGGTGCGCGCAAGCTTGAGGTGCTTGGCGACGCGCTGGCGGGTGACGACGCCCGCACCGCGCCGATCCGGGCGATCCTTGCCTGCCCGCAGACGGAGGTTTTCTGGGCTCCTTGAGGCCTTTCTCCAAAAGGCTTCACTCCCAAAGGCGTCGCTCCCCGGGGCTGGGGTCGGCCGGGCTGGGGTCGGCCGGGCTGGGGTCGGCCGGGCTGGGGTCGGCCGGGCTGGGGTTGGCCGGGCTGGTGTTGGCTGGGCTGGGGTTGGCTGGGCTGGGGTTGGCCGGGCCGCCTGGCGCCCCGCCCTGCGCCCCGCCCTGCGCCATGCGTCAGCCCGGCTGGCGCGGCTTCCAAAGGTCGGGGGTCGGGTAGGGGCGTTGCAGGGCGGTGGCCAGGGTGGTCAGGAATTGCCAGCGATCGGTGCGGATGTTTTCGATCAGCCACTTCGCCCCGTTGGTGCGCATGTCGAAGAGCACCTGTCGCGGCGCGGCGTCCTTCAGGAAGGTGGCCGACACAATCGCCACGTCGCCGAGGGCGGGCCCGGCGAGATCCACTGTCAGTCCCTCGATCCGGCCGGTCGCCCCATCGACCAGGGGGTTGAAGCCAAGCAGGGTTTCACCGGTGCGCATTTCGCGGGACAGGACCTGCTCCAGCAGGCTGCGCACCTTGTCCGTCCATGGCAGCGACAGCAGCGGCGGCGGTTCGCCATCCGGCAGGAGATATTGGACGTAAAAACCATTGACCACGCCGACGGCGCCCGGGACCTCAGGTTTGCCGCAGCCTGCGAGCCCGCTGACGCCCCATCCGGCCAAACCCAGCATCACCGTGCGGCGGTCTGTGCGCATGTTCGCCTCCTCTGCTCGTCCTGTCGAACTAGGTCAGGAATTGACCCAAGACGCAAGAATGTGGCGCCATGGCTGGCTGTTGCGGTGTCTTCTCCTGACGGTGGGAGGGCTGATCATGGCGACTGGGCCGTCTGCGGCGCGGGCGGACACGTTCGAGGCGCGGATCGCCGCGCTTGGCGCGTACATCGACGCATATGTTCCGGAGGGGCCGGGACCTCATCCGGTGGTGGTGCTGATGCATGGCTGCGGCGGGCGTCGCGCGCATCAGACCCGTTGGGCTGAGGCTGCGCGCGCCGCCGGTGTTGCGGCGTTGGTTGTCGACTCCTACGCCCATCGCGGCATCAGCCGACTGGAGGCGTATGCGACGGTGTGTCTGGGCCTGCGTCTGTGGGGGCGCGAGCGTGCGGGTGATCTTTACGCTGCGCTTGAATTCGCCCGTCGCCAGCCCTGGGCTGACCCGACGCGGCTGGCGGCTGCGGGCTGGAGCCATGGCGGCTGGAGCGTGATGGACGCGCTGGCGCTTGCGCCTGGCGATGCGATGGCGCAGGCGACCGGGCTGTCGGGTCTGCCGGAGGCGCCGCTTGCCGGTCTCAGGGCGACGTTTCTGGTCTATCCCTATGCAGGTCCGTCGAGCCTGAGCGCGCGCGATGGCTGGCGCGTGGCGCCGCAGACATTGGCCGTGCTCGGGGGACGCGACGTGGTGGTGGGCGTGCGCACGCCGCGGCTGGTGCTGGAGAAGATGGCCCGCGCTGGCGCGCCGGTTGAGATCATCTGGTTTGAAACTGCAACGCACGCCTTTGATGAACCGGAGGCGCGCGACGTGCGCGTGCGCTTTGATCCGGCCCTGACCGCCGAGGCGGAGGAGGCGTTTCGCGGACTGTTGCGCCGAACGCTCGCGCCCAACGCCCGGGACTGACCGCCTGCGGCTGCCAGTGCGCGGCTGCCAGTGCGGGACTGCCAGTGCGGGACTGCCAGTGCGCGACTGACCGTGCTCCGGCGGCCTGATGCGGGGGCGTCGTCCCGGGTCGCCGCAGGATCTCGGTCGGAAAGACCCTGCGGGCGCCCGGCCTGATGTAGGTCCTGAGGTCTGACGGCGGCTCAGGCCGCCTTCTTGGCCAGCGAGGCAGCCAGACGCTTGCGCGCTGTCTCCTGGTCGCAGCCGTCGACGGCGGCGACTTCGCGCGCGAGCCGGTCAAGCGCCGACTCGTACAGTTGACGCTCCGAGTACGACTGCTCGGGTTGATCGCCGGCCCGATGCAGATCGCGCACAACTTCGGCGATTTCGATGATGTTGCCCGAGTTGATCTTGGCCTCGTACTCCTGGGCCCGGCGCGACCACATCGTCCGCTTGATGCGCGCACGACCGGTCAGCGTCTTGAGTGCGTCGTCGATGATCTTGGTGCTCGACAGCGGCCGCATGCCGGACGCCTTGGCGCGCGCGGTTGGCACGCGCAGGGTCATTTTGTCCTGGTCAAACTGGATGACGTAGACTTCAAGCTTGTGGCCCGCCACGGTCTGGACTTCCACGCCGGTTACCCGGCCCACGCCATGCGCCGGGTAGACGATATGATCCCCAGCCTTGAAGACCAGCGCGTCTTTGTCGGTCTTTGTCGCCATCTTTTCCACCACCTTGTAAAACGACGTTGTCTTGCTCACGCTGTCATCGCCGAAAACGCGCACGAGGGCGCGGCTCGACGTTGGGTCTGTATCCTTCTTCGGGTCCCTGCCCTTACCCAGGTCCCCGCCCTTCCTGCCGTCAGCCATCGCCTGGCAAAGCCATCCGCCGCCAGTGTCGCCTGACTGCCGCCAGTGCTGCCTGACTGCTGCCCGTGCGACCTGCTGCCGCCCGTGTCATCCGGGCTGCAGGCTGTTTCCCGCTCCGCCGTATCCCCATGGGCGGGCCAGCCTGTTCAGTCCAGCCCGCTTCGGTGTGGGGCCTGCCTTCGGCGGGCGCCAATTTCCGCTGAACCCGCTGTCGACCCTCCCTGTTCCCGTGGTCCTTTGCCCGTGGTCCTTCGCCCGTGGTCCTTTCTGTCAGGCCTCCGACACAGGCCTGCATACCCACCCCAGGATCCAGCCACTCCAGGATCCAGCCACTCCAGGATCCAGCCACCCAGGGAGCCGATCCGGCGCGCCATCCCAGCGAGGGGCCAAACCTGCGGGCGCAAAACCTGCGGGGGCAAAACCTGAGGGAGAGGCGCAGGGACGCCCCTTCGCCTGACCCGCTGCATTGCCTCCCGTTTCACCCACCGGAGCGCTTCGGAAACGCCCGGCGACGCCAGGCTGTGCCCGAACACGACTGCACCGACCTCCCAGTCGCCACGCCTGACTTCGCACCGAGGGGCCGCCCCGGGAGCGATTGGAATCGGCGCGGACACGAAGTCATCCGATATGGGGACGCCTATCACAAAAATGCACAAAACGGAAGGCCGACGCCTGCGAGGCGAATGCACGCCGCCCTCGCACGCCGCGGGCGAACCGCGCCGCGATCCGGCCGCTGGCCGCGGCGCGTCGGCGGAGGAGGGCGGTGCGCCCGGTCAGTTGGCCCCAGGCGGACTTGCCGTTTTGGGGTGTCGGGCGCGCTGGTCTGCGCGGTCGCCGGCCCGCACGGCCCTGATCTCACGCACCGCGGCGTCGATCCGCATCCGGATCAGGCGTTCGCCAAGTGCGGCGCCTGACCGGGTCGGGTCGCCGTAGACTCCGGTATCCTCAAGCCGGAACGACGGCGGGCGGTAGCGCCCCAGATACACCCCCGCCGGATGCACGGCGAGCATTTCGGATGTATCGACCACACTCGCGTGCTGTCCGATTTCAGCGTCGCTGAAGCCTTCCTGGCGCAGCGTCACGGCCTGCTCCGGCGCGGTGTAGTAGGTTGCGATCTGCGCGACCTGAACGCCGGCTGTGGCCCATTCGTGCGACAGGCGCGCCGCAACCCCGGCCTGGACCGGCTGGCTTTGACCATGGTCGCCGATGAAGACGATGGTGGTGAAGCCGGCGGCTTTCAGGCGCCGCGCCACGCCCTCCAGCACGCCGGCGAGCACGCTGTCCGGCACGCCGATGGTGCCGGGGAAGCGCAGATGGCCGCTTGGCGGATCGTAGTCGCCTTCGGGGACGAAAGGGATCACCGGCGCCACCAGGGTGCGGCCGAGCGTGCGCGCGATCCGCCGCGCCGCATGGGCGACCAGGTAATCGTGCTTGCCGAGGATCATGTGCGGGCCGTTCTGCTCGAGGCCGCCCGTCGGAACGATCACGGTGGAACAACCGGCCGCGCGCGCGGCGTGCAGCGCGGACTGGGTCATGGATGCGAGTTCGACCGTGTCGTCCGGCGGCGCGCCCGCGCGGGTCTCGACCGGGCCGCCCATGGACGGCCCGCTTGTTTCTGCCTCCACTGTCACGCCGGCGCCGGCCCAGTGCTGCGACAGGCGGCGCGCGACCTCGATCTGGGTTCGCCCGCTCTCTTCATCCGCCGCAACAAAGATGATGGAGGTGAAGCCAGCCGCCTTGAGGCTGCGGGCCGCCCCCTCCAGGACGCCGGCGAACACGGGCGCGGGCAGGGCGATGTCCGCCAGGGCGTCATGCCCGCCGCCGCCGGAGGTGCTGGTGGGGGCGTCACGCGATGCTGCGCCGTAGGGAAAGACGGGCGCCACCAGGGTATGGCCGCGTTCCTGGGCGCGTCGACGCGCGGCGGCGCGCATCCGGGCGGTGCGCGCGCCGAGGGCCATGTCCTGAGCCCGCGCCCCTGTCGCGCCGGTCGGCACGATGACCGTGGCTGTCCCGGCCAGGCGCGCCGCGCGCGTTTCCACCCAGGTCAGGTCTTGCATCTCCACGCCCTCGGGGGGCGGGGCGTTGACCGTGCGCGCCGGCGCAAGCAGCGCCAGGAGCGCGCCGGCGATCAGGATGAGGCTGATCACGCGCATCTTTCGCAGGGGCGCGCTGGGCCGGTCAGTCATGGACGCACGGTGTTGCGGGAGGGGGCGGCTCAGGCAGCCGCCGGACTCCGCCTTTGGCGCGCCATGGCGACGGCGCCTCTGGTCCGCGGGCAGGGCGTTCTGGATGCGGCGGCCGCATTGGATGGAGCGGGCATGGTGCAGACAAGGGCGGCAATCCGCGCAAGCACAGGACGACAGTCTGCCATGTTCCCGTTAAGGGCCGATTGACTGCCCTGGGTGCGGGCCGCGGCCATCGCTGCGCGCATGCGCGCTTGGCGAAGGCTTTGGATCAGTCGCCTTCGCCGGGCGCCGTGCTGAAGTGCTTGCCCAGCTTGTTGGTCACCTTGGCCCATGTGTCTGCATCGGCAGGGGGCTCTTTCTTGGAGGTGATGTTTGGCCAGATGCGGGCGTATTCCGTGTTGAGTTTCAGCCACCGGGCGTCGGGATCGTCCTCGGTGTCGGGCTTGATCGCATCGACGGGGCACTCCGGTTCGCAGACGCCGCAGTCGATGCACTCATCCGGGTGGATCACGAGCATGTTCTCGCCCTCGTAGAAACAGTCCACGGGGCAGACTTCAACGCAATCCATATACTTACATTTGATGCAAGCATCGGTGACGATGTAGGTCATCGGCGGCCGGATCCTGGTTGGACGTTCCCGGCGACATGACGCGACCGTCGCCGCAAGTCAATTGCAACGAAGACGTTGACGTACGGTTGAGCGCGGGCGTCAGCCACTTTTCTTCGCCTGCACCTTGTGAAGATAGGCGACGAGCGCATCAATGTCGGCCGGCTCGAAGCGAAACTCGGGCATGTCGGGATGACCGACGAGGATGCCTTCGGCGAACGCCTCTTCCAGCGCTTCCGGCGGGTAGCGCTCGCCCAGATCGCGAAAGGCCGGCGCGTCCGGGCGGGGGCTTGCGCCGGTCGGTCCGACGGCGTGGCAGGTTGCGCAATGACGGGGTCGCGAGCTGTTCGCCGTGCGCCGCCAGCCCGCCGGCGGCGGGCGGCCCAGCCAGTGCGCCGGCCTGCCGCGCCCTCTCCGCCGGCGCAGCGCGGCCTGCGGCGATATCCGGCCCGCCGGAGTGGCCGCAGGCGGCGAGGCCTGCGCCAAGCAGGGACGCGAAGCCCGCAGCGAGCAGCAATGTCTTCAGACGCATCCGCACAGAAGACCCCGAAACCTGAGCTCCGGCAATCTCGGGGCGTCGTCCTGCGGCGTTACGCCCCGGCGCTCGGGCGGGCTTTGGCGCGATCGTAGAAGGCGAGCATCCAGCTGGCCTGCGGGTTGATCGGCTGGCCGACCTGGATGGCGAAGTCCAGAAAGCAGAACAGGTGGATATCGGCGAGGGTGAAGCGGTCGCCGCACAGCCAGACCCGCCCCTGCGCCAGTTCGGAGAGCCACTTCATCCGGTTCTGTGCGATCCTTTTCAGGCCCGGCGCGGCCTCGGGCTCACACGGGATGCGCGATGAGAACAGCGGCAGTCCCTCCGCGAAGCGGAAGCCGTTCGCCATGGGCTCGATGATGTTGAGATCGGCGCGCCGCAACCACATGCGGCACTGCGCCTTCTCGCGCGGCGTGGATCCGATCAGCGGCGGCGTCGGGCGGATGTCCTCAAGATACTCGCAGATCGCCGTGACTTCGCAGATCGTGTCCCCGTCATCAAGTTCAAGTGCGGGCATCTGGCCTGCCGGGTTCCGGTTCAGATAGGCTGCCTGCCGGTTCTCCCCACCCATGATGTCGACCTTGACGAGGTCAAGCGGCAGGTCCTTTTCAGCTGCGAACATGCGCACTACGCGCGGATTGGGGCCGATCGAATCGTAGAGTTTCATGGAGTTCCTCCCGCACTGCTGCGCGCGCCAGCAAAGCAGGCCCGCGTCCTGCCGGGAAGCATGCAGTCGCCGCGGCCATCCGCCTCGCGCGCCCCCGGCCCAATGCGGGTACAAGCCCGCACCAACTCGGTTACAACACGGATCACGTTCGAATCAGTGGAGCGCTGGGCGATGCGGCGAGGGGGCGAGGCGATGGCGTTGGCGATATTTCTGGCGGCAGGGCGTGAGCCGGTGCGGACCGCCATCCCCAAGCCGACCCCAGGCGCGACCCCAGGCGCGACCCCAGGCGCGACCCCAGGCGCGACCCCAGGCGCGACCCCAGGCGCGACCCCAGGCGCGACCCCAGGCGCGACCCCAGGCGCGACCCCAGGCGCGACATCGGCGACAGCTCTGGCGACAGCTCCGGCCAAAGTCCTGCGGACGGTCAGGGCCGGGGTGGCCGCACGACTGACGGGGGCGATCACCGCAGCTGTTGCGGCCGTGCTGGCGGCCGGCTGTGACCCAGCCCCCAACGCGCCGCCGCCGGGCGCCGCCCCGGTCGGGCAGGCGGCGCCTACGCTGCGTCTTCTGCTTGACGAATTCGGGAACGAGATCATCCGCAGCTCGCCTGAGCTTGCGACCAGCTACGGCGCCAGCGAGGCGATGTTCGGGGGAGTGTACGCCGATCGGCTGGACGACCGCTCCGCAGCGGCGATGGAGGCGCTCAATCGCGCCACCGCCGAGCGACTCGCCCGCCTTCAGACCTTCGACCGCACGCGTCTGGTGGGCGCTGACGCCGTCGCCTACGACACCGTCGCTGCGGCGCTCGACAACATGGCGGCGGCGGGCGGCTTTGGATACGGCCAGAGGACGGCGACGGGATGGTTCGCGCCCTACGTGATCAATCAGCTGGACAGCGCGTTCCTGACGCTGCCGGACTTCCTCGACACCCAGCATTCCATCGCCACCCTGGAAGATGCGGAGCATTACCTCGCCCGCCTGTCCCAGGTGGCTGGTGCGATCGACGCCGAGCGTCAACGGATGCTTGCCGACGCCGGCAAGGGCGTCGTCCCGCCTGCCTTCGTGCTGACGCGCGCACGCGATCTTGCGCGCGCCTTCGTGCGCACCACGGTGGGTCAATCGGTCTATGTCACGGCGCTCGAGCGCAAGCCTGCGGCAGTGCGCTCAATTGATCCGGGGATTGCTGCTGACCGCGTCGCGCGCGCGCGCGGCATCGTCACGGCTGACATCTATCCGGCCTATGACCGTTTGATCACTGCGATTGATGACTTGCGTCCGCGCGCCCCGGTTGAGCCTGGCGTCTGGCGGCAGCCCAACGGCGATGCGTACTACGCGGCTGCGCTGACAATGCACACCACCACAGCGCTTACGGCCGAGGAAATCCATACGCTCGGTCTGCAGAAGGTGGCTGAGCTGACTGCTGCGCTGGACGCGGCGCTGACCCGTGAAGGCGTGGCGGGGGGGAGCGTTGGCGAGCGGCTGCAGCGCCTGTCAGCCGATCCGCGCTCCCTCTACCCCAATACCGAGGCTGGCCGCAGCCGTCTGCTGGCGGATCTCAATGCGCGCGTGCGCGCCATGGAAAACGCTTTGCCGTCGGCGTTTTCGCGCCTTCCGAAGGCCAATGTCGAGGTTCGTCGCGTCCCTCCCATGCTGGAGGCGGCGCAGCCCGGCGGATACTATCAGCCGCCCTCGGCCGACGCCAAAAGACCTGGGGCCTACTACATCAATCTTCGCGACACCCGCGAGTGGCCGAAATTCTCGCTGCCGACGCTGACCTATCACGAATCCGTTCCGGGACATCATCTTCAAGGCGCCCTGGCGCTTGAGGACGCCAACCTGCCGGCGCTGCGCAAGCTCATCTGGTTCGCCGCCTACGGGGAGGGCTGGGCGCTCTACGCCGAGCAGCTGGCGGACGAACTCGGCGCCTACCGCACTGACCCGATGGGTCGGATCGGATATCTGCAATCGATGCTGTTTCGCGCTGCGCGCCTTGTGGTCGACACCGGCATTCATTCGAAGCGCTGGAGTCGCGAACAGGCGATCGACTATATGGTGCGTGTGACCGGGCAAAGCGTTGAGAGCATCACGACTGAGGTGGAACGCTACGCGGTATGGCCGGGCCAGGCGACGGCCTATGCTGTTGGCTGGATCGAAATCAACCGCCTGCGCGACAAGGCCAAGGCTGCTCTCGGCGCGCGTTTCGACCTGCCGGGATTTCATGAGGCCGTGCTCGCAAACGGCGCTGTGCCCCTGCCGGTGCTGGAGCGTGTCGTTGATGAATGGATCGCGCTGCGCCGCGCCTGAGGCGCGCGCGGGTGTCACCGCGGGCGGCCCTGCGTCAGCAGACGGTGCGCCGGCCTGGGCGCGCCGTCCCGGCCGACGAGCCCCTGGCTGCACCAGTAGTCCTCATAGGTCTGTGAACCGGCCGCGCCATGCGCTGCGGCGATCCCTGCACAGTCTTCGCGTGGCCGATCGACACGGGGGGCCAGACCAAGAAATGCGATGTCGCCGCGCGCCGCCAGGAGTTGCTCCAGCATGCGCTCCTGGCCGGCTGCAGAGCCCTCAACGAGCGGGCTTGTGGCGTAGGCGGCGTCCGTGATGACCAGGGGTTTTCCCGGCGCCAAAGCGGCCACGCGGCGCAGCGTGGCGCCCGTTTGATCCGCGGGGCGCAGCCGGAAGTCCGGGGCCAGCGGCTGATAGGCGATCATCAGGGCGTCGCTCCAGTCGATCAGCCGGCGCATGATCGGCGTGCGACCCGCGTCCAGACCCTGCAATGAGACACTGACGCCGATGAGCGCCTGCGGCGCAGCCGCACGCAGCGCCGGGCGCATGCGGGTCACAAAGGCGAGGAAGGCCTCCGCCTCCTGCGGATTTGGCGACAGATAGATGTCAGCCTCGCCGCCAAGTGCGAGGAAGTCGGTGCGCTGCGACAGAAGCGGAGCCAGTGCAGTGACCAGGTGGGCGAAGCGCCGCCTGACGACCGGATCGTCAAACGAGCGCCCTGCAATGTCGGCTGGCAGCAGCGCCCGTGTGGTGTCGATCAGGCGCAGATTGATGAAGACGCTCATGCCGCGCGCGGCGGAGAGCGCTCCTTCAAGGTCGGCGAGACGATAGACGCCCGGCGCCGGCTCAAGCTGCGGCCATGTGATGTCAATGCTGACGCCCGTCGCCCCCAGCGCCGCGGCCGCCGTGATCTCCGCCGCCGCGTCGTGCGGCCGGACGGCGAAGCCGATCGGGGCAAGGCCGGATCCGGCGGGCGGGCGCGTGATCTGATGGGCCGTCGGGGTCCCAGCCGACGCCGGCGCGCCCGCCAGGAGCATGGCAGGCGCAACGACGTGCAGCACCACACGGGCCACAGCCTGCGCGCAGCTGTCGCTGACCGGGCTGTTCCGGCTCGCCGGGGTGCGCACCTGCTGGCCCGTCTGCGTCATGATGCGTTCACCCCCGCCGGCTCAGCGCTGGCATGGCGGCATAGAAATGCTGCAAATGCGGTGATTTTGCGCCGCATCCCTTCCGCCGGCAGGGGCCCGGGCCTCGGCGCCCGCCGCCCTCTGCGGCCCGCCCCCGGGGCCGGTTTCCGCGCCCGGTTCTACCCCCGAGGACCTTGCCCAGGGTCCGGCCCCAGGCGCTCCACGGCGACAGTGCATGCTTAACCCTGCACGAAGCCAATATCGCGGTGTTTGATGACCAGCCGACGCCCTCATTTACCGAGCTGCCTCACCATGCGCCAAATCCCTGAGGCTGTGCATGTCCGCGATTTCAAGTCTGCCGCCACGCCCGCCGCTGCGCCCGCCATCACCCGGTCAATCCGCCATGCCGCTGCGCTCCGCCATGGCGCGACCTGACGCTGATCCGCAGGCGGATGCGTTGGCCCGGGCCGGCGGGCCGACCCGCGAGGATGCGTTCAGGCTGGCGCAGGATGTACGCCTCGCCCGCACCGCGGGTCTCGATCGGCGCAAGGCTCAGGCGCGTGAACGGCTCACGCAGCTGGTGGAGCAGATCCGGCTGATCAAACGTTTGTGGGCGGGCGATCCACGCCGCACCGCCCAGGAGATCGCCCGGATCGCACGCGAGCTCAAGGCGGTTCTGCGGGATTACGCGGCTGCAGCGAAGGCTTCGGGTGAGGCGGCTGCGCCCCCGGCGAACGCTGCTGCATGCCTTGCGTCCTGCAGCCCTGCCGCAGCGGCGCCAGCGGGTGAGCCCGCCCGGCCGGATGCGGCGATGTCGCAGGAGGAGATGGCCCGGGACAGGGCGGCGCAGGCCGCCGCGCATGCCTATGCGCGCCCGCAGGCCGCTCCAGCGGCTCGCGACCCGAGCGAGCGCGCCGCGCAGAACGAGGCTGATCGCGTCTTTGTCGGCCAGGCGCGCGAGGTCTTCAAGGTCTTGCGGGATTGGCTTGATGAGGCGCGCATCAAGGCGCAGGGCGCACTCAGGATCCGCACACGCAGCGATGCGCCCCCCCAGGATGCGTCCCTCCAGGATGCGTCCTTCAGGGATGCATCCTTCAGGGATGCAGCCGAAGAGATGGCGCGGACATCGCGCGCGCTGCGCCTGCTGGAGGCCGACATTCGACGCGAAACGCCGCCGCCCGCGAGCCTCAGCGTCGCACAGGCCTGACGCGGACACGCCGCCTGCAGGCGCTCCGGCCGGCGCATCTGTCTGCGCCTGCGCTGCCCATGATGGGCTTGCCGCTGCGTCCGCCGCGGCGCATTCCCGCATGGCCGGCTGCCGGCGACCCCCAGGCTCAGGCTGCGGGCCGATCCGCCGTCAGCGCCAGGAACACGTCCTCCAGATCGGGTTCGTGGATGGCGATGTCGCGGATCGACACGCCGGCGGCGCGGAACCGTTCAAGCAGCGCCTCCACGCTGATGTCCGCGCTGCGGTAGGTGACGGCGAGCCAACCGTCGGCCTGCAACCGCACGCCGAGGCCGGCGAGGCTCTCCGGCGCCTCGGCGACGGCCTGCTGAGGGTCGATCACCAGTGTCTTCTGATCCAGCCGGGCGAGCAGCCTTTCAGTCGGTTCGCAGGCGATGAGAGACCCGTGGTTGACGATCGCAATCGTGTCGCACAGCTCCTGGGCCTCCTCCAGGTAGTGTGTCGTCAGCACGATGGTGACGCCCTGTTTGTTCAGTGTGCGCACATAGTCCCACAGCTGCCGGCGCAACTCAACATCGACGCCGGCCGTTGGCTCGTCCAGGATCAGGACAGGTGGAGAGTGGACCATTGCCTTCGCCACCATGAGCCGGCGCTTCATGCCGCCGGACAGCTGGCGCACATAGGCGTCGCGCTTCTCCCACAGTCCGACCGCCTCAAGGATTTCGCGTGTGCGGCGCTCCTTTTGGGGGACCCCGTAAAAGCCCGCCTGCAGCTCCATCGCCTCAAGCGGCGTGAAGAACGGATCCATATTGATTTCCTGGGGCACGACCCCGATGGCGGCCTTGGCCTCACGCGGGTGACTGTCGATATCAAAGCCCCACACTGTGGCCTGGCCGGCGGTCTTCACCACAAGTCCGGCCAGAATGTTGATCAGTGTTGATTTGCCTGCGCCGTTTGGCCCGAGGAGCCCGAACACAGCGCCGCGCGGCACGGCAAGATCAAGCCCCTTGAGGGCGGTCTTCGCCGGCGTTCTGGCGGAGGCGGCGTAGGTCTTGGCGAGACCGCGGGTCTGGATGGCGAAGGCCGGCGCATCGGCTTCAGCGGGCATGACGCCTCCTGATCGTGACACCTCTCCATAGGCCGAACCGGGCGCGCACGCCAATCCCGGACGCGCCTGGCGCCAGACGGAGTTCGTCCGGGTCCGCCCGCGCCGAGCGCCCCCGGGGGAGCTGCCGGCCAGTCCGCGCGAGGGTGAAGGACGCAGGCGACGCAGCCGGCGGGTCAGCGCGCACCCGGGTCGCCGGGGGGCGCCCGATCACGGATCTGCGCCAGAGCGAGGGTCGCAGAATTCGGGTCTGGACGCGTCTGGCGATTGCGAGCATGTCAGGCGCATTGCGCCACACCAGCAGCGGATCCGCACTCATGGCAGAGCCTTCAACCGCCCCGCATGATACACCCGAGGTCATCATCACAGATCAGCATCGCGTGATGTGCGACGGCGGCGGGGGCGCGCTCGGCCATCCGCGTGTCTGGTACACCATGGGCGAGGACGGCAGCGTCGACTGCCTCTACTGCGATCGCCGGTTTGTCGCCCGGGGTGGCCCGCATGATCCAGGTCGGCCCGGGGCGCAGGGGTGACGCGGGGATCCGGGGGCAACTCCAGGATCCGATGATGAATTTGTAAAAAGTCATATAGTATCAATTATTTGAGTGCGCGTTCGTGCAATTCTGGCGCACGGTTCAGGCGCACGTCAGGAAACTCTCTGCAGTCCTTGGACCGACGGGGAATGATCTGGGTCAGCTGTCAGGTCATCGCGTTCGAGCATCAGAGGCGAGAGCCGGCCGTGAATAATGTGACGTAACGTCAAGTTTTGAGGTGACACATCGGCGGCGTTTGCGCTGTTGATGCGGACGCCATGTCGCGTGCGCCCGTGACCGTTCGATCGATGCGCCACGGAGACGAAGCTCCGCCGCAGGCAGCGCGCGCCCCTGCTCATGTCGGCAAGACCCCGCTGATGCGGGCGCGTGATCTCGCAGAAGCCGGCATCGCGCGCGAAACGCGTCGCCGTCTCGTGCAGCGCGGCGAACCTGAACAGCCTGAGCGCAGACTTTACCGCCGCGTCGGTGGCCCTATGGCGGCTGAAGCATCGATTGCTGAGGTCGCGCATCGCACACCGCATGCCGTCATGGCGTTTCTGTCAGCGCTCCGATTCCACGGTCTGACGACGCATTGTCCTCAGGAGGTCCGGGTCTGCATTGATCGAAGAGCGCGTTTTTGCGTGCGGCCGCCGGTCAGGCTCAGAGTGTTCCGTGTTGGTGGCGAGGGGCTGAGGCTTGGCGTGGAGACCCACGTGATTGAGGGTATGTCCGTCAAGGTCACCACCGCGGCGCGGACCATCGTGGACTGAGTCAGGCGCCGCGATGACGTCGGACGTGATATGGCCATCGAGGCCTGCGCAACGCGCGCCTGCCGCCACTGGCGGGGCCTGCCAGGTTATTGTGCTGGATGCCGCCGTGACCGCTGCTGTGACAGCGCGCCTGCATGTCGCCCGGATCACAGGCAGGCGACGCCACCCGGTCGCTTGCCCGCCAACCGCCAGCGCCGCTGACGCGCCGGTCCAGTGAGTTCGACCGATTGGCGCATGGCTTGCGGCTGAGAACGCCCCTGAGAACGCCCCTGAGGACGACGTCAGGAGCGCACCATGCTGTCCCTCGACGCTCCTGCAGGTCGTCGCCCACCACATGGAAACGCTCGTGGCGGGTGTTTTTGACCGGGGGGCGAGGACCTGGAATTAATGTATGGAGAACATGATCGTGGCTTTATCGGACCGCTTCGCCTCAGCAAGAAACATTGCAGGCCTCTGGCGAGCCGTTTGTTGTCCGTTGGGTGGCGGGCCTTTTGTGGGTGGCGGGCCTTTTGGCTGCGGTTTAAGGGACGATTATGGAAAAAGTCGTTCTGCGTGACATCACCAAATGCACCCTCGACCAGAAGAAACAGGTCAGGGACATCAGAAATCTGGAGAGCGTTCGCCGTTCCATGTACACTGATCATGTGATTGGTTTGGATGAGCATTTGGCCTGGATAGAGGCGCTGGAGAAAGACCCCGGCCAAATCGTCTTTGTTGTTTTGCTCAATGGGGCCGTGTCCGGCGTCGTCTCCATCAATGCGTTGGACCGGCTGCACAAGAAATCCGATTGGGCGTTTTACCTGGATGAGAAGGCGCGTGGAGGTCTGGGGGCAGCGCTGGAATTCGCCCTGTTGAATTATGCCTTTGATACGCTTGGTCTTGAAAAGCTGAACTGCGAGGTGATTGAAACAAATCCGGCTGTCGTCAGGATGCACCTCAAATTCGGATTTGCCGAAGAAGGCTTCAGGCGCTCGAATGTCATCAAGAACAATGCCCGCATCGGCGTGCATTTCATGGGGCTCACGAAAGACGACTGGGTCGCGAGGCGTGAGGAGTTGGCGGTTTCACACACATCAATATTGGACAGGTTTTCGGTCGTTGTCGAAGCGCCAGCGGTGTCTGTTTAAGTCATGGAAATCGAATTCGAGAGTGTGACGGGTGAGGATGGTCAGATCAGGGCTTTGTATGATCTTCTGTCCAGGCGAATTCATGGGATCAGCCACCAGCAGATGCCTGACTATGATCAGCATAGAGACTTTATTTCGAGCAATCCTTATTTATCCTGGCATCTGGTCAAGACCAGGGAGGGATACATCGGAAGCATCTATGTCACCGACCAGAACACAATCGGCATCAACATACTGGATGACTTCATAGACGGGGCCCTTGCATCCGTCCTTCGTGAAATCAGGTCCAGGTTTGTCCCGCTGCCCGCCATCAAATCCGTACGAAGTGGTTTTTTCTCGGTCAACGTAGCGCCAGGAAACGCCAGATTACGGGATGCCCTGGAGCGTCACGGATGCGTTCTCGCCCAGCTGAGTTACCTGATAGGGTGAGCCGCCAATGGCGCCTCGCGCAATGGGCGACAGGCAGCTTTCGTGCAGCCTCCTGAGGAGGCTGCCCCCTGCAGGCCGGCCACGATCGCGGTGTTCGGTGGTTCGTGACGGCTGTGGCTGGTCTGTGATCACACGCGCGTCGCCCGTTTGGGGTGCGATATGCGCAGGCGCCTGCGGGACGGCCGTGGTTTTGCTTGCCTACGGAGCGGGCGTTATTCGGATGAGGCGCCCCCTGGCTTCGTCGGTCAGCACGTAGAGGGCGCCGTCCGGGCCTGTGCGCACGTCACGCACCCGCGCCTCAATCGGGAGCCTCTCCTGCCCCACAACCCGCCCCTCATCATCCAGGTCAATGCGCACCACGCCTCCGGCCATGGCGCGCGAGCCGGTGACAAGGGCCCCTGCAAGGAGGTCGCCGTTCCAGGCCTTGAACAGATCGCCGCGATAGACGGTGAGACCTGAGGGCGCGATGGAGGGGGTCCACACGACGAGCGGATCGGTCATCTCGGGCA
Source organism: Hyphomonadaceae bacterium (assembly GCA_040381075.1). Lineage (GTDB taxonomy): Bacteria > Pseudomonadota > Alphaproteobacteria > Caulobacterales > Aquidulcibacteraceae > JBEIHX01. Next base: position 75,088 of record JBEIHX010000007.1, on the reverse strand, counting down.
GGCTGCGATGGGGCGAGATCGGTCGCCTCTCCGGTCCGTACTCCACGGCGGACGTGGCGAGCGGCCAGCCATAGTTGGATCCGGGGGTCAGCAGATTGAGTTCGTCGCCGCCCTGCGCGCCGTGCTCTGTGGCGTAGATCCTCCCGCTCACCGGGTCGCGCGCCATGCCCTGAATGTTGCGGTGCCCGTAGGACCAGACCTCGGCGCGCGCATCGGCGCGTGCGTGGAAGGGATTGTCGGTCGCGGTCCCGCCGTCCGGTCTGATGCGCGCCACTTTCCCGAAATGGGCGCCGAGGTCCTGCGCCCTGTTGCGCTCGCTGCCTCCGTCGCCGACCGACACCAGCAGGGCGCCGTCGGGCAGGAAGAGCAGGCGCGAGCCGAAATGAAACCCGCCGGCCTTCTGCGGCGCAGCCTCAAAGATCTGGGTCACATCGAGCAGCCGGTCGTCCTGCAGCCGGCCGCGCACCACGCGCGTTGCATTGGCGTTGTCGCTGCCCGCCGCAAAGGACAGGTAGATGAACCTGTTGCGGGCGAAGTCAGGATCCGCCGCGACATCGAGGAGTCCGCCCTGGCGCAGCGCCAGGACCGCCGGAGCGCCCGCAATCGGATCCGGCAGCAGGACCCCGTCCCTGACGCGCCGAAGACGGCCCGGGCGCTCGGTGATCAGAAGGTCGCCCCCTGGCAGGAAAGCGAGGCCCCATGGGTGTTCAAGCCCCTCCACGAGCGTCTCGGCCCGCCATCCCTGGGCGATTGGCAGGCGCGTCGGGTCGGCGGGGGCAGGGGCGATCCCGGTGCGCGCATCTGCGGGGGCCAGCCCCGGGCCGGGCTTCTCCGCCGCCATGGTCCGTGCCGGGGCGGCCCCCCAGACTGCGGCTCCCCAGACTGCGGCGCTGAGAAGGGTCAGGATCATTGAGGGGACGCGCATGGGACGGCTCACCGGGGGCTCACAAAAGCAAGGAAAATGGCCCGCAGCGGGCCGGCGTCCATGCCGGATCGGCCCGGCGCCCGTTCACGAATTCGTAAGCGGCGCGCCGGAGCGTTGTGACGCGCCCAAAAAGCGCCGCCATTTGGGGGTTCTTGCCGGGCATGGCTGCTGACGCCTCGTCCACATGGTTTTGGCGCATCGCCGCCGCTGCGGCTCTCATCCCGGCCATGGCGTGGCGCGTGCAGGCGGGTGAAAGCCCGCTGCGCGAAGCTTTGTTTGCGACCGCCAATGCAGCGCAGGATTCGCCGACTGCGCTCTATTCGGCCGCGACCAGCCCGCCGCGTCGCTTCACGCTGGACCGCTCGGCGACCCCCCCCTTGCTGCGCTTTGAAGGCCAGGATGAGGTGATGGCGCTGACCATCACGCCGGGCCCGCGCGGCGATGAGTTCTACAAGACAGATACGGGCGACGTCGTTCTGCGGGCCACGGCGCTTGGCGGCCTGATCCTGTACACGCCGGAAGCGCGGGAGGGCATGCCGGCGGCCATGGTGGGCCAGACCCAGCCCCTGCCTCCGCTGCTGGCGCCCAAATCAGTGATGAAGCGGCGCCTGGAGGTGATCGCCGGCGATCTCGGCCGCACCCTGGGGCGCACGGTGCAGCTGGCGACGCCGGAAGGTGACGACGTCGCAGCCGGCGTGATCGTCGACGCCGCTCAGCGCGCTGCACAGGCGATCTCCGCCGCCCGTCCTGCGCTGGCCGCAGATCGGCCGCTGCTCATCCGGATCGGGTACTCAAAGACACCACAGGCGACCTGGAGCGCAGGCGCGCTCACCGTCCAGATCGATCCGGCGCGCGGTTATGCCGGTCGTCCCTCAAGCGCCGCCATTGCGCGCGCCGTGCAGGCCGGGCGCTGAACCAGCGCTGCGCCCGCGCGCGCGTCACGCCATCTGGCCCTGAAACTGCGCCATGTCGAAGTAATCCCGCCAGCGGATGATTTTGCCGTCAGCGATTTCGAAGGCGCCCATCACCGGCAGCGTGACGGTCTTGCCGTTGGCCAGTTCAAAGATATCGGTGCGCTCTGTGAGCACCACCCCCTGCGCGGTTTCGGCGATGGCGTGCACCTGCCACTCAACCCGCTTCGACATGGCCAGAAACGGTCCGATGAACTGGCGCACGGCGGCGTGGCCGGTCATCGGCGGCATCGGGATGTTATGATACACAACGTCCGGCGCCATCATGCCCAGAATGGCTTCCACATCGCGGGCTTCCCACGCCCCGATGAAGTCCAGAACCAACTGCGAATTCGTCATCTGCGTCTCCTGAGCCGCCAGACTCAGCGCCTGGCGACCAAACCGCAAGCGCCATCTTGCGCGCAAGGGCAAATCACTTGAGCCTTGTTAACCAAGATTGACATCGGCGTCCGGGCGCACGGGACGTCGAGGCGATTGGGGCTGTGAATGGGCTTGGAGATTTCAAGCAAACAGGCGCTGGACCTGTGGTGCGGCGTGACACTGCAGGCGGTGCGCGGCGAGGAGCCGGACCTTACGGCGCGCCAGCTTGCCTTGCTGATGACCGTCTATATGACCCCGCCGCCCCATACGGTGCGCGGGCTTGCCGAGCATCTCGACATCACCAAGCCGGCGGTGACCCGCGCGCTCGATACGCTCAGCAAGTATGGTTTTGTACGCCGCAAGAAGGACGAGGAAGACCTGCGCAACGTTCTGGTGCAGCGCACGGCGAAGGGGTCGGTCTACCTGGCCGAACTCGCCGAGCGCATCACCCGCAATGCGCGCGGGCTCTCCGACCGCGCCGCCTCCGGGGGGAAGGCCACGGGGAAGGCCACGGGGCAGGCCGCCTGAGGGCGTCGGGATGGCGGCGCGCGGCGCGCCTGGCCAAAGCTGGCCCCCTGGGCGGATCCTGATCCCCGTCAAGACCTGTCCAGTGTCAGGGTTCGCGCGTCCGGGCGGCGCCGCCGCGCGGCCGGCGAGCCTTGCAGCGGTCTGCCAAGGGCCTGTGGCGTGTGCGGGAGGCCTGTGTGATCGGAGACGTGTGTGTGTGCCTGTGTGATGCCCAGGAATGACCGTGATGCCCGAAACTGTTCCCATGGCTGACGCAGCGGCGGGTTCGCGTGCTGATCCGCGCACAACCCCCGCGCGCGGCGACCTCGCAGCGGCCTTTCTGAAGGGGCGCGTCACCGCCGATCGGTTTGTCGAGGGCGTCCTGTATCAGGTGACGGCTGGCGTCGCCTGCGTCCGGCGTACGCCGGAGCCTGACGGCGCGCTCGACACCCAATGCCTGTTGGGCGAGACCTTTACCGTGTTCGACGAGCGAGATGGCTTTGGCTGGGGCCAGGCAAGCCTGGACGGCTATGTGGGCTATGTCGACATGGCCTGTCTTTCGGCGCCGGTTCTGACGCCGACACACCGCGTCACCGCGTTGCGAACCTATGTGTTCAGCGAGCCTTCGGTGAAGTCGGCGCCGATGTTTCTCGCCAGCCTGAACGCCCAGATCACCGCTGAGGGCGGCGAGGGACGCTTCGTCAGGGCCGCGCGGGCCGGCTGGATCTTTCAGGGGCATCTCGCGGCCATTGATGCGCCGCCTGCTGCGGCGGATTGGGTCGGAGCGGCCGAGCGTTTTCTCGGCGCGCCCTACCAATGGGGCGGCAAGGAAAGCCTTGGACTTGACTGCTCCGGGCTCGTGCAGACGGCGTTGCAGGCCGGTGGGCGCGCTGCGCCCCGCGACAGCGACATGATGGAGCGCGACCTCGGCCGCGCGGTCCCCGTACGCGATGATCTCGCCGGTCTGGCGCGCGGCGACCTGGTGTTCTGGAAAGGCCATGTCGGCGTCATGCTTGACCCGGCCCGCATGCTGCATGCGACGGCCGCCTTCATGGAGGTGGTCATCGAGCCCCTGGCGGCGGCGCGTGCGCGCATCCTTGCAGCCGGCGGCGGCGACATCACGGCGATCAAGCGTCTGTAGACCCGCGCCGCGGTCCGGCGGCCTTGTCGCCCGCAGCCTGCTCCTCCACGCCAAGCGCCGCAGCCAGGCGCACCCTGGCGCTGCCCGGACGCAGAGGTTTCTGCTGGCTGTCATGCGGCGCCCAGCCGGTGACGGTCACGATCTCGAAGGTGGCGCGGATGCGCCCGTCTGGATCGCTGAACCGCTGGGCATAGATCTCCGCCGCGCGCAGCACGACGGCGCGCCGCAGGGGCGGAGCACGTTCGGTGAAGGCTGCTGTCTCGCCCATGGCGCGCAGATCCCGCACCAGCGCGAACAGGTGATCGTAGCGCGCCGTCACCACATCACAGTCCGCCACGGGCAAGGCGAAGCCCGCCCGCTGCAGAAGGGCCGCCGCATCGTTCAGGTCGGCGAAGGGAGACACCCGCAGCGCCGCCCCGCCGCAGATCTCCGCTTCCGCCGCCAGGAGACTCTGGCGCAGCTCCGTCAGGGTCGCACCGCCAAAAAACGCCGCCAGAAACAGGCCGTCCGGCCGCAACGCGCGGCGCACCTGCAGGAACAGGCCTGGCAGGTCATTCACCCAGTGCAGGGCCAGCACGGACGCAATAAGGTCGACGCTGTCAGGCGCCAGCGGCGGGGCCTGGGTGTCGGCAACGAACCGCGCCGCCGGAGCAGCGGGCAGGGTGGCCGCGATGGTGTCGCACGCAGCAAGCCAGCCGATGCGGGCCTGCGCCGCCGGTCGCGCCGCGATCGCCTCGGCCAGCAGCGCGCCGCGGGGGGCAAGCTCCAGCGCCCGCGGAAAGGTCCGCATCACCGCATCCAGCCGGTCCGCAAGGTCCGTTGCGGCGCGGCGCGCCAGAAAATCCGCCGCACTGAAGCCGCCCGCCGCGCGGGCGCGCCGGGCGCGCACGCGCGCTGGGTCGAACAGGCGAAGGGGATCCTGACTCACCCGGATGGTATGCGCCAAATCGGGCGGATCCGCGAGGGTCGCCTGGCCGGGGCCGCCGGGCGTCCGCCAGAGCCTGGGGTCCAGCTGTCTTAGCTCGGGCCGTCTGACCTCCAGCCGGCCGATCCCCAGAAGTCCGGCCGGCGGGCCTGGGCGCGGCGCGCAGGCGCGTTGTGCGACAGCCCGTCACGCCTATATGAGAGCTGTGCGCCGCTCCGGCCCGCCGGAGCGGCGCGGTGGCGTCGCGCCGCGGCGCGTGCGAGGCGGAAGGTGTCATGCCTGAGATCATCATGTACGTGAAACCCGGATGTCCCTACTGCGCGCGCGCCGGCGCCCTGCTTACCCGCAAGGGCGCCCCGTTTCAGGAAATCATCGCCAGCGAAGATCCGGGCGTGCGCGCCGAGATGGTCGCCAGGGCCAATGGCCGCAACACGTTCCCGCAGATCTTCATTGGCGGGCGCCATATCGGGGGGTGCGATGATCTGCACGCCCTCGACGCGGCCGGCGGGCTCGATCCGCTGTTGCAGACTGCATGATGTTCACCGCGGCCCTCATCCAGACGCGAACAGGAACCGACCCGGAGCGCAATTTCGCGGCCCTCGCCCGTCAGATCAGGGAAGCCGCGGCGGCCGGAGCTGGCCTGGTTGTGACCCCGGAAGGCTCCAACGTCCTGCAGCGCGACCGCGCGCTGCTTGCGGCCGTCCTGCGCGAGGAGGGCGATGATCTGTTCGTGTCCGGCCTCGCGCGGCTGGCGCGCGAACTGTCGATCACGCTGGTTGCCGGCTCGCTCCTGGTGCGTGCTGGCGACCAGGCCGTCGGCAAGGCCGCCAACCGCTGCTATGTGTTTGCGCCGGACGGCTCGATCGCCGCGCGCTACGACAAGGTGCACCTGTTTGACGTCAATCTCGGCCCGGGCGGGGAGCATCGCGAAAGCGACAGCTATGTGGCGGGCGCCAGGGCGTGCTGCGTCGCCACCCCGGCGGGCGTGCTCGGACTGACCATCTGCTATGATGTGCGGTTCCCGCACCTCTACCGCGATCTGGCGCGCGCCGGCGCACAGATCATCACCACGCCCGCAGCGTTCACGCGGGTCACCGGCGAGGCCCACTGGGAGACGCTCCTGCGCGCGCGCGCCATCGAGACCGGCGCATTCATCCTGGCGCCGGCGCAGGGCGGCCTGCATGAGGACGGGCGCGCCACCTGGGGGCGCTCCGTGGCCTATGGTCCGTGGGGAGAGCGTCTGGGACTGCTCGACCATGACGAGCCGGGGACGCTCCTGGTGAACATCGACCTCGCCGCGGCGCAGGAGGCCCGCCGCCGCATTCCTGCGCTCCGTCATGACAGGGTCTACGCCGCGCCATGATCCGCTACGCCCTTGTGTGTGACGCCGCGCATGAATGGGAAGGCTGGTTCGGCTCCATCGCCGACTACGACGCCCAGGCGGAGCGCGGCCTCATCACCTGTCCGATCTGCGCCACCTCGAAGGTGCGCAAGCAGGTGATGGCGCCGGCCGTGGTGACGTCGAAATCCGACCGGCCGGCCGCGCCGGTGGCCGCGCCGCCGCCCGAAAGCCTTGAGGCGCCGCCCGAAGTGAAGGCCTTCTTCTCGCGGTGGCGCAAGCACATCGAGGACAATTACGACTATGTTGGCGACACCTTCGCCGCAGAGGCGCGCAGGATCCATGAGGGCGAGAGCGACGAGCGCCTGATCTATGGCGAGACCACCCCGGATGAAGCGCGCGCCCTGATCGAAGACGGCGTGCCGGTGGCGCCGCTGCCCCCGGCGGCCAGCCCGAAGGCGCGCAGGCGGGTGAACTAACCCGCTGTGGCCGCGACCTCGGCGATGACGCCGAGCAGCGCGGCAATCTCATCGGGTTCGCTGAGCCGATGGCCGGCGTTCTTGAACAGTGTCAGCCGGACGTCGCGGCTCTGGAACGCCTGGGCAACCTGCAGCGCATGGCGCCAGGGCACATCGGGATCCTCCTGCCCCTGCAGAATGCGCACCGGACCGGCAAAGGCGATCGGATGGGACATCAGGCTCCACTGCCGGCCTTCCTCGATCAGCCGGCGGGTGATCGGCACGCCGCCGGGACGCAGCCATCGCCCGGTTGATTCCAGCTCTGCGCGCGCGGCGTCCGGCAGGGACGGCCACAGCAGGGTCTCGGTGAAGTCAAGCGCCGGCGCGATCAGCACCAGGCCGGCGATGCGCTGCGGGCGCGCCACCGCTGCGAGGCTCGCGATCCAGCCGCCCATCGAAGACCCGACGAGGAGGAGCGGCCCCGCCGTGAGCTGGTCAATTGCAGCAAGGGCGTCCGCCCGCCAACGCCCGATCGTGCCGTCGCTGAAATCGCCGCCGGACGCCCCGTGCCCGAAATAGTCGAACGCCAGAAAGCCGCGCCCCTGGGTCTGCGCCCAGTCTCTGACCGCCCTCGCCTTTGCGCCGGTCATGTCCGAGCCGAAGCCGCACAGCCAGACGATGGTCGGCCCGCGGCCAGCAAGCGACTCGCAGGCAAGCTTGGCGTCGTCGATGCTTTTGAAGGTCTCCAGCATGGAAATCTCCCGGCAAGGCTGGCGCCCCGCTGCAAAGGCGTGTAGCTGGCGTAAGGCCCGGGGCGGGCGCAAGCTTTGAAGTCGGGCAGTGCTGACGATTTTGCAAGTGGTTCCCGATCTCGCAGCAGGCGGGGCCGAACGCACCACCATTGAAGTCGCCGATGCGCTCGTCAGGGCCGGCGGTCGCGCACTCGTTGCGAGCCGCGGCGGACGGCTGGAGGGCGAACTCGCCGCTGTCGGCGGCGAGCTGGTCCGCATGGACGCGGCGACGAAGTCACCCCTGCAGATCTGGGCCAATGCCGGCCTGCTCGCGCACATCGCCGCCCGGGAAGGCGTGGCGATCATCCACGCCCGCTCGCGTGCGCCCGGCTGGAGCGCGATGTGGGCGGCGCGGCGCGCCCGGGTCGGATTCGTCACGACCTATCATGGCATTTACAACGCCCGTTCGCCGCTCAAGCGCTGGTACAATTCGGTGATGGCCCAGGGCGACATCGTGATCGCCAATTCGCAGTACACTGCCCGCCATGTGCGGGATGCGCACGCGACGCCGGAAGAGCGTCTGCAGGTCATTTATCGTGGGGTTGATCTTGCCCGCTTCGATCCGGCAGGCCTTGACCCCGGGCGGGTGCGCGCTGTGGAGGCGCGTTGGGGCGTTGGGGGCGATGCGCGGGCGCGCGTGCTTCTGCCGGCGCGGCTGACGCGCTGGAAGGGCCAGGAATTGCTGATCGATGCGGCTGCGCGCCTGCAGGCGCAGGGCCTGTCGCCGGTTTACATTCTCGCTGGCGACGCCCAGGGCCGCGATGATTACGCCGCCGGACTGACGCAAAGAGCGCTGCGCGCCGGCCTGGGTGATCTGGTGCGCATTGTCGGCCATGCCGAGGACATGCCGGCTGCGATCGCTGCGGCTGATCTCGTCGTAACCCCGTCGCTGGAGCCGGAGGCGTTTGGGCGTGCGGGCGCCGAGGCCCAGGCGATGGGCCGCATCACCATCGGGCCCGATCACGGCGCGACGCCTGAGGTGATCGCGGACGGCGAAACCGGCTTTCTGTTTCCGCCGGGCGACGCTGCGGGCCTTGCCGCGGCCATCGCCCGCGCCATGGCGCTTGACGCGGCGACGCGAACTGGCATGCAAAATGCAGCACGCCGTCGCGCGGTCGCCATGTTCTCGGCTGAGACTCTGAAACAGGCGACCCTCGATGTGTACGCTCGCGTATTGGAGGCGCGTGGATGATCAGACTGGGCAAACCGACCTATGTGGCGGGTGCGCGGCCAAAACGCCCTGCCCCGATTGATGCGCGCCATGTGCTGGTGATCAGGTTCGGCGGGCTGGGCGAGTTCGTGCAATCGCTGGCCGCGGCCAGGGCGATCCGTGATTACCACCGCGGCGCGAAGATTACGCTGTTGACCGTACCGGCCTTTGAGGCGTTCGCCAACGCATGTCCCTTTTTCGATGTGGTGGAGGCCGATGGGGCGCCCACTGAGCCGCGGGCGATCGCCGAGCTGCTGCGCCGGCTGCGCGCCTGCAAGTATGACATGGTCTATGACCTTGAGGGCAGCGCGCGGACAAATCGGTATTTCCACCTGCTGAAGCCGTTCCCCCCGTTGTGGAACGGTCCTGCGGAAGGCTGCTCGCACCGCCATGGCGATCCCGCCCGCGCCCAGATGCACCTGCTCGATCGGTTGGCGGAGCAACTGGCCCAGGCCGGCGTCGGCCTCGACGTCGCCGTTCCGTCAGGTCCGTCGCCATCAGGGTCGCTCGCCCCCGCTCCGGGTGCGGCAGGTCTGCTGCCCTCCGGCGCCGGGCGTCCCCGCGCGCCGCTGCCCGATCTCAGCTGGGTGCGCGCGTCGCAGCGCAATGCGCCGCGGTTGTCCGCCCTGCATCACGGCATTGAGGGGCCGTTCGCCCTGATCGCGTTCTCCACCGCAGCTGAAGACTATGACCGGCGCTGGCCAGCTGACAAATACGCTGACCTCTGCAAGCGCATCGCGCGCGCCGGGCTTACGCCGGTGCTGATCGGCTCGCAGCAGGATCTCGCCCCGCCGCCAGGTCTGGCGCCTGGCCATCGCTGGGAGGACCCGGCCCAGAAGATTGTCCGCGCCGAACCCGCCACGCGCAACCTCGTCGGGCGGACCGATCTCTTTCAACTCGCAGCGCTTGGCGAGGAGGCGCGCATCGCCATCGGCAATGACAGCGGACCGATGCATGTGTTCGCCAGCGCCGGAACGGCCTGTCTCGTGCTGTTCTCCAAGGCGTCCGACCCGGCGCGCACCTGCCCGCGCGGGCGCGCCGGCGTGATGAGCCTGCGCGCGCCGGATCTGTCGCAGATCACTGTGGATGAGGTGGTCGCGCACATGCGCAACATGGGGGCCTTTGACGGCGCCCGATTGAGCGCCTGAGACAGCCGGCGCCGGGATTGCGCGGCCGGTGGCGCGCCCTGATGGGGCGGGCCCCGGCCGGTTCATGCCGACGCCGGGTTCGGGGTGGCTGCAATGACCCGCGACCGCCGCCCCGCCTGCTGGGGCCCTGCCGGTGGTCATGCTGTGTCTGCGAGGTCCAACACCGTCCTGGTCAGACCAGCGTCCGGCCCCGCGCCCGGCCCAGCGCCCGGTTGCCCGCAGGACTCTGCCCCGGTCAGCTCGCCGGTCCCGTTTGGCAGGGATCCCCCGGCGTCCATGTCCCGTGAGACGCAGGTCTGATCCTGCGTCTGGCGCGCCGCTTGGCTGCCCCCTAAAGAACGCCTGCGGGAGAGGGGCGCGGCCACAGGCGCGACCATCGCCCGTCTGACCATGGCCATTGGGGGAGGCGGACAGGTGGAGCAGGACCCGGCGCGCGGTGACGACGTCCCTCGCCAGGCCGACGCCGCCCGGCTGGTCGCCATCGTGCGTGCTGACCCCGATCTCATGACTGTGTTGACCACAGTGCGCAGTCTTTGCCTGAACGACTGGCTGGTCTTTTCCGGGGCTGTCTACCAGTCCGTCTGGAACGCCATAACCGGTCGCCCGCCCGGCTACGGGGTCAAGGATTTTGATGTCGGCTACTTTGATGACGACGTGTCGTGGGATGCGGAAGACAGGGTCATCCAGCGCGTGGCCGCAGCCTTTGGGGAGCGGCTGCGCAGCCGCGTTGAAGTGCGCAACCAGCGTCGGGTCTGCGAGTGGTTCGAACGCAAGTTCGGTGAGCCCTACCCGCCGCTCAGGGACACCGCCGAGGCGCTGCAACGCTTCGTGGCGCCCGCCTTCGCGGTCGGGGTCAGGCTGGAGGCGGATGACCGGATCACGGTTGTCGCGCCCTTCGGTCTGGACGACGTTTTCGCCATGGTTATCCGCCCCAACCCCTGTCGGCCGCTGGCCAGGCAATGGGCGCAGGTCACGGCGCGCGCGCGCGCGCGGTGGCCCGAGGTGACCATTGAGGACCCGGACTGATGGTCTGCGATCGCGGCGACCACGCCGCCCGCACGGCGCGTCGCGCGGTTGCTGACGCCGTCGCAGGCCCATGGGCAGCGCAGGCGCGACTGGCGCCGGTCACGCCGCGGCGAGCGCCTGCTCCAGGTCGGCGATGATGTCGGCGGCGTCCTCTATGCCGATCGACACCCGCACCACATCGGGTGCAGCCCCCGCGGCCGCCTTCAGCTCGTCCGCCACCTGGCGATGGGTGGTGGAGGCTGGATGGATGATCAGGGAGCGGGTGTCGCCGATATTGGCGAGATGGCTGAACAGCCTGCAGCCCGACACCACCTTGACCCCGGCCTCGTAGCCGCCCCTGACGCCAAAGGTGAACACCGCCCCGGCGCCCCTGGGACTGTACTTGCGCATGCGCGCATGGGACGGGTCGTCGTCAAGGCCGGCATAGGACACCCACGCGACCTTGGGATGGTCGCGCAGCCAGCGGGCGACCGCGAGCGCATTGTCGCAATGGCGCTGCATGCGCAGGGGCAGGGTCTCGCTGCCGGTCAGGATCATGAATGCGTTGAATGGGGACAGCGCAGCGCCAAGATCGCGCAGCGTGAAGACCCGTGCGGCGATCGCGAGTGAGATATTGACCGGCGCGCCTCCAGGGCCGAGGGGGATTTTTCCGAATACGTCATGGATCCTGAGCCCGGCGTAAAACGACAGCGGCTCGGTGAGGGTGGGAAAGCGTCCAGGCTGCGCGCCCCAGTCAAAGCGGCCGGAGTCGACGATGACGCCGCCGATCGAATTGCCGTGACCGCCGATGAACTTCGTCAGCGAGTGGACCACGATATCTGCGCCCCACTCGATCGGCCGCACGAGATAGGGGCTCGCCATGGTGTTGTCGACGATCAGCGGAACGCCTGCGTCATGCGCGATCCTGGCGATCGCTTCGATGTCGCAGACGATTCCCCCGGGATTGGCGATCGATTCGATGAAGATCGCCTTGGTCTGCGGCCTGAGTGCGGCGCGGTAGGCGTCAAGGTCATCATGCTGGACGAAGCTTGCCTCCCAGCCGAACTTCTTGAAGGCGTGGCTGAACTGGTTGATCGAACCGCCATAGAGCTGTTTCGCCGCCACAAAGTGGTCGCCTGGCGCCATGAGGACGTGAAACGCCGCAAACTGCGCCGCATGGCCCGAGGCCATGGCGACCGCCGCCGCGCCGCCCTCCAGATTGGCGATCCTGGCTTCGAGCACATCGGTCGTCGGGTTGGTGATGCGCGTGTAGATCTGGCCGAACTCCTGCAGTCCGAACAGCCGCGCTGCATGGTCGACATCCTTGAAGACATAGGATGTGGTCTGATGGATCGGCGTGGCGCGCGATCCGGTGACCGGATCGGGGGTCGCGCCGGCATGCACGGCGCGGGTGGCGAAACCTTGCGGATCAGTCATCGTCGCGGCTCCAGATGGTCAATGCTTGATGTCTGGCGGCGCTGCGGCTGCAGGTTCTGCCTGCTGCGGCCCGGCCGCCCAGTCGTTGCAAGGCCAGTCGTTGCAAGGCCAGTCGTTGCAAGGCCTGTCGTGGGAAGGACAGGCTGGACCCTAACCGGCCCGCCGCGCCGATCAAGCAGGCATTCTACCGCGCTCTGTCAGGCCTGCTATTCCACCAGGGTGCAGCCGTAGCCCGGCTCGAACACGGCGCGCGCACGGAAGACTGAAAACGCCTGTACGCTCACCGCCTGGGTCGGCCCTTCGGTCTCGATCCTGACCGAGAACAACCGGTAGGTTGCAGGATCGTAGTCGCTCGCGCAGCTCTCCGGCGTGCGTCCGCCGACATACAGACACGAGCAGGTCTGCTTTGCGGCGTAGGCCACGCCGATGCGGGCAAGGTCCACTTGCTCGCGCAGCAGCAGGAAGGCGGTCAGGGCGACCGCCGCAAGTCCCGCCGCACCCCATACTGCCCATGTCCGCACCATCATATCATCCTGGCATTCTATCCCGGCGCCCGAACCCCGCGCCCGAACCCCGCGCCCGAACCCCGCGTCCGATCCCGCGGTCCGATCCCGGCGCCCGTTCCTGGCTTCGCGCCACGCCCGGACCGGCATGACTGGCGCATGACCGCACGCACCGGGCGGCGAGGTTCCATATCCTGTGCTGCGCGCGCGGTGAAGGCTGCCGATGGCGGCGCCGGCGCCGGTGTCGGGCGTCGGGCTTTGGCTGTTGAGCCTCGGGTTGGGGTCTGGGGGCCCGGGGGTTGGGGGGCCCGGGGGGGCGGGGTGCTGCGAGTGCGGGCGCTGCCTGGTTGGGGCCGGAACCCGGCGGGCCGTGCGGTCGGCCGGTCCGCCCTGCCTGTCCACCCTGCCTGTCCACCCTGCCTGTCCGCCCTGCCTGTCCGCCCTGCCCCGGTCAGGGCCCCGCTCAGCGCACCCTTGATCGCGTGCGCCGCCTGCGCGAGGGTGGAACCGGGGCGCGCGGCGTCGGTTTGGCGCGCCCTGACCTCGCTTGCGCAGGCCCTGGCGGAGGTCTGGGGCGGGACCTGGCGATCTGTCGTGTGCGGGGCGGCGGGGCCGGGTGAGATCCACGCATGACGCCCGATCTGACGGCGATGTCGGCGGGGCATGTGCGAACGGAGGCGATATGACTGCGGCTGTTTGGACGCGCAGCGCTCTTTGCGCTGTGGTTTGTGCGTGGACAACGGCTGCAGCGCAGCCGGCCGCTCCGTCGCCAGCTCCAGCCCCGGCCCCGCCCTTGGCCCCAACCCTGGCCCCGGCCCCCGTCCGGGCGCCGGTCCCGGCGCCTGCCGCCGTGCTGGGCGGCGTGGCGCGCGCCGGCGGGCTGGTCGCCTTGCCGCGCCAGCCGGAGTTTGTGCCCTGGCCGACCGTCGAGTGGCCGCGCGGCTCGCTGTTCGATCTTCCAGCGGGCGTTCAGCGCGACATCGACCGGGCCGTCGCCGCGCCTGATCAGGGCCTCGGCGAAACCCGCGCGGTCGTGGTCGTCCATCGGGGCCGGCTGGTCTATGAGGCCTACGCGCCCGGCTACACGCCGGAGCAGCGCCATGTGTCCTGGTCGATGGCCAAATCGATCACCCAGGCGCTGGTCGGCGCGGCGGTTCTTCAGGGTCTGGTCGATATTGATCGCCCGATGGGCAGTCCGCGTTGGAGACCGGATGATCCGCGCGCCGCCATCACCTGGCGCCAGTGGCTCACCATGACGGACGGACAGCGCTATCTGGAGATCGGCGCGCCTTCGCCCACCAAATCCGATGCGGCGCGCATGCTGTTCGGGCGTACCAGGAAGGACATCGTCGGCTACGCCGCGCGCCTGCCGCTTGTGCACAAGCCTGGCGAGGTGTGGAACTACTCCACCGCTGCAAGCGTGCTTGTGGCCGATGCGCTCACCCGGGCCGTCGCCCCCGGTCAGGCCGATGCGCTCAGGCGCCGCGCGGCGATGTCCGCCTTCATGCGCGACAATCTGTTCTTTCCCATCGGCATGGCTTCGGCGCAGCCGGAATTCGACGCCCAGGGGACCTTCATCGGCGGCTCCCTGGTCTATGCGACGGCGCGGGACTTCGCGAAATTCGGTCTTCTCTACCTGCGTGGCGGCGTCTGGAACGGACGCCGGGTTCTGCCCGCGGGCTGGGTGGATTTCGCCCGCTCGAAGACCCCCGCGTCCAACAGCGACGTCTATGGCGCGGGCTGGTGGATTTCACCGCGCACCGGCGACGGGGTTCCGATCCGCAATTTCACCCCCGCCTCGCCGCGCGACCTGTTCTCGGCGCAGGGCCATGAGGGGCAGCTGATCGTGCTCGTCCCGTCGAAGGACCTCATCATCGTGCGCCTCGGCTACACACCCGGGAAATGGGATGCGCTTGGCGCCTGGGTCGATCGCATCGTGCTCGCATTTCCTGATGTCTCGCCCTAGATGGAGGTGACGTCATCCGGTGCGCCGCGACCGGACGCACGGCCCCACGACCAGCCTCGGCGCCCCGCCGTATCAGCCCAGGACATCCCTCATGCAGTATCGCCCGCTCGGCCGCACCGGCCTCTCCGTCAGCGCCATCGGCCTCGGCACGATGACCTGGGGACAGCAGAACACCGAAGAGGAGGGCCATGAGCAGATGGACTACGCCGTCGGGCGCGGGGTCAATTTCTTCGACACCGCCGAAATGTATTCCATCCCGCCCCAACCAGCCACGCAGGGCTCGACGGAACGAATCATCGGGACATGGTTCAGGAAGACGGGCAAGCGTCAGGACATCATCCTCGCCAGCAAGATCGCCGGCCGCGGGCCGATGACCTGGCTGCGTCCCGACGGCGCAGCCCCGCGCCATACCCGGACCCAGATCGACCAGGCCATTGAAGCATCGCTGGGCCGTCTGCAGACGGACTATATAGACCTTTATCAGCTGCACTGGCCCGACCGCAAGCTGCAGGTCTTCGGCGGTCATTCCTATCGCGACTATGACGACGACTACGTCGCCTTTGACGACATCGTCGATGCGCTGCAGCGCCATGTCGAGAAGGGAACGATCCGCGCCTTCGGCGTGTCGAACGAGACCGCCTGGGGCGTCATGAAGTTCATTGAGGCGTCACGCCGGGGCGGCCCGCGCGTGGCCTCCATCCAGAACGCCTACAACCTCGTCAACCGCACATTCGAGACGGGCCTTGCCGAAGTCGCCATGCGTGAGGATGTGGGTCTGCTCGCCTACTCTCCGCTCGCCCAGGGCTATCTGACCGGGAAGTATCTGAACGGCGCGCGGCCCGACGGGGCGCGCTCCACGCTGTTCAACCGCGGCCAGCGCTACGAAACGCCAGGCGCTGAGGCGGCGCTCAGGCGCTATGTGGAGCTCGCAGCAACGCTTGGCGTGCCGGCGGCCGCCCTCGCCATCAAGTTCTGCGACACCCGGCCCTTCACGACCTCGACGCTGATCGGCGCCACCACCATGGAGCAGCTCGTCCATGACATGGACGCCTTTGATCTGACGTGGACGCCGGACATGGAGCGCGGCGTCAACGACCTGCACGCGGCGCACTCCAATCCCTGTCCCTAATCGGCGCCCAGTCCGCTCCGGCCGCTGCGCAGATAGGCGATGTTGGCGCGGACCCACTCCGGGTGCAGGACCCCGAGCGTCGCGCCGTAGCCGGCTGCGCCGGCGAGAATGAGCACGCCCAGCGCAAGCAGGGCGTTGGCCCCGGCAAGCGGCAGCGCGGCGAGCCAGATCCCGATCATAAGCCCGATAGCGCCTTCATAAGCCGGCCGGATCGCGGTGATGAAGTCGACGAAGCGGATGTCCACGGCGCGCGCCGTCAGCCAGCCCGAGATGGCGGCGACGGCGATCCCGGCTCCTGTGTAGGCGGACAGGCCGGCTGCAAGGCCAAACGGAATGAACAGCCACAGGCAGGAGATGCACACGGCGATCTCGATACCGCCAAGAGCCATAGCGGTTCGCCCGCGTCCCATCGCCGAGAGCACGGAGCCGCGAAAGAAGGCCAGCGGAATGGAGATCGCATTGAAGCCGACGATAAACAGGATCGTGCCGGCGAAGGCATAGTCGGCCGACAGGAAGACCCGCGCGAGTTCCGGTCCGATCAACCCAAGGCCCAGTTGCGCGGGAATGCACAGCATGGCCCCGAGCGCCATCAGGCGCAGGAAGAACGCGCGACGCGTGACGGGATCGTCGCGCAGCTTCGGCAGGATCGGCATCCACAGGGCCATGATGGCGGCGGTGAGCGATCCGTGCAGGATCTCGAAGAACTTGCCGGCGACCCGCAGAACCCCAAGATCGGCCGCGCCCAGTTTGAAGCCGATGATCGCCTCAAGGAGGCGCTGTGGCCCGACCGACAGGGCCTGCACGCTCCAGAACTGCCCCGTGCGCCGCGCATAGGCCGCCATCAGCGACAGTTTTGGCGGCAGGCCCGCAATCCAGCGGGTGCGGGCCCACAGGAAGATCGCTGAGACCGCAGTCTGAACAACGCGCTGGACGACGAGCGCCCACGGCGCGGCGGGCGAGAACACGACGGCCAGACCTGCGGCGCCGCCGATGATCACTCCCGCCATGTTGCGCAGGCTGATCGCCCGGAAGTCGAGATCCCTCAGCACGAGCGCTTCCATGACCGCGATCGCGGGGACCAGAAGCAGGCTTGCCGCCATCGCCGGCAGGACATCCGCCAGACTGTCCTCGCCGAACACATCGGCGAGCCATTCGCGCCCCAGCAGGGCCGCCGCGAAAAAGACGCAAGCCACCGCCATGCCGCACCAGAAGGCGGCGTTCAGGGCGGATGCGGAGAAGTCCTGCTGCTGCACCAGGCCATCAGTCATCGCCGAGCGGCCCTGGGTCGCCACGATGTCGGTCAGAAGAAGTCCGAGGGCGAAGACGCCGAAGACCGCCGGCGGCAATTGCGCGGCGAGAATGAAGAAGATCAGCGCCGAGGCTGCCTGGCTCACGGCGAAATTCGCCGCATTCCAGGTCAGGGCGCTGCGGACTGCGCGACCGGTCGTTGTGCCGAGGTGCGGATCGCTCACGGCCTCATCCCCGCAGATCCCATGCATGCGCCGCATGGCGCGCCGTCCCGTGCAGGCGGTGGACCATGCCGGCCTCCTGGTGGCCGACGAACGGCGCTGCGCCCGAGGCTGCAGGCCTGGGTCGCGCCTGCCGGCTCGGCCGGCGTCGGCACAGGTGTGTCGCCCGGTCATTCCGGGCGGCCGCCAGCGCTGCTTTGGCGTCGACCGCCGGCATGGGCATGGACCTCATGGGTTCATTCAGGAACATCGCCCGGTGCTTTCAACAGGCCCGTGCGGCGTGCAGGTGCGCGCCGGTGCGCCAATGCAAGGTTCAGGCCCGCAAGCGCGCCTGGCTTGGCCAACCGGCGCAGTGATCGGTTTGGTCTTGATCCCAGCCGGATCGGCGCCGGACAGGGCGTCTGTGCGGGCAGGTACGCGCGTCCAGCCTGCAGGCCAGGGTCGGGTTTGGCGGCCCGCAGGCTCGCCACGGGGACGCTCGCCCGGCCGGTGATCCGGGTCTGCAGCCGCCGGGCGATGTTGCGCCGGGTTTGGGCGGCCCCGCCGGCCAACGCCCATGCCCAGGGCGCGCGTCTCGCGGTGCGGGGCGACCCGCCCGGGCGCAATGCCAGGACGCCTCGCCAGGACGCCCAGCCAGCACGCCTCGCCAGGGGAAGGAACGCCGGGGCGACCCGTCCTGCCCTGCGCCAGGCCGGCCATGCCGCTCTTGAGTACGGATATGCTATGGGGATTGCTGTCGGGGGGGCTTGCTGTCGGGGGCGCAGCGTTGACCCGCACCGGCTTCGCCACACAAAGACCCATCGACGATAGACCCATCGACGAAAGACCCATCACCGAAGGCCCCATGAACGAAGTCGCCGTCATCATCGCCAGCTACAACGCCGAAGCGACCATCGCCCGGGCGGTGCGCGCAGCGCTCTGTGAACCCGAGGCGCGCGAGGTCGTGGTTGTGGACGACGCCTCGCAGGATGCGACGAGCGCAGCCGCGCGGGCCTGCGATGATGGGTCAGGCCGGCTCAAGGTCCTGCGCGCCGCGGTCAATCGCGGCCCGGCGGCGGCGCGCAACATGGCGATCGCCGCCACCAGCAGCGCCTGGATTACGGTTCTCGATGCGGATGACTTCTACCGGCCAGGCCGGCTTGCCCGCCTGTTTGCGGCGGCGTCGGGTCTGCAGGCCTCTGATCCCGGCCCGGCGCCCGACTTCATTGCGGATGACCTCTATCAGGTCGATGAGGGCTGCGAGGCGGGGCCGGCGCGCATCCTGTGGCATGGCGGGCTTGAGGCGTCATGGGCGCGTCTGTCGCTCAGGGACTTTGTGGCGGCGAACATACCGGACCCCCGCCGTCCGCGCCGCGAGCTGGGTTTTCTCAAACCGCTGATGCGCCGCGCCTTTCTCAGCCAGCATGGCCTCGCCTACGACGAGACGATCCGGCTTGGGGAAGACTATGACCTCTACGCCAGGGCGCTGGCGGGCGGGGCGGATTTTCGCTTTGGGCCGGCGGCCGGGTACGTGTCGGTGGTGCGCCAGGGGTCGCTGAGCGGACGCCATGGCGCGGGCGAGCTGGCGCGCCTGCGTGCGGTCGATGACGCGCTGCTGGCGCGCCCCGGCCTGGACGCCGGAACCCGCGCCGTGATCCGCCGTCACCGCCGTTCCACGGACAAGAAGCTGCAATGGGCGCTGCTGATCGATGCGGTCAAGGCGCACCGCCCGGGCGCGGCGGTCGCCACGCTCGCCGGTCATCCCGCGGTCAGCGCCTACGTCCTGCGCCAACTGGTCGGTGAGCTCGCCGGCAGGCTGCGCGCCCGGCGCGAAGGGCCCGGCGGAGCGTCGCGCCGGGCGCCCTGACCGGTGTCCTCACCGGCGCGGGACCCTGCGGTCCGGGGCGCCGGCGGGCCGCTTTGGACCTGCGCCGCGGGGCGGATCCGGACCCGTTGCGCCCGGCGGGGGGGCAGGGTGACGGGCGCTGGCGCCGTCAGTACAGTGCGGGCGGTGCGAGCGGAAGGGACGCCAGTGGGCTGGGAAAGCGATATTGAAGAACTGCGCCGGCGCGAGGCGCTTGCCGAGGACATGGGCGGTGCGGAGCGCGTCGCGCGCCAGCAGGCGATGGGCAAGCTGACGGTGCGCGCGCGCATTGCGGCGCTGGTGGACCGCAACTCCTTTCACGAGATCGGCAAGATCGCCGGCCAGGCGCGCTATGATGAGGACGGCGCGCTGTGCGATTTTCGCGCCGCCAACATGGTCATGGGGCGCGCAACGCTCGATCGCCGGCCCGTTGTCGTGCTGGGCGACGACTTCACGGTGCGCGGCGGCGCGGCGGACGCAGCAATCTGGCAGAAGATGGTGATGGCCGAGCAGATGGCCAATGAATACCGCATGCCGATCATTCGGCTGGTCGACGGCACTGGCGGCGGCGGTTCGGTGAAGACATTGGAGAAGGATCCCCGGACCTATATTCCGCAGACCCCAGGATGGGAGTGGATCGTCGCCAACATGGCGAGCGTTCCCGTGGTGTCCCTGGCGCTTGGTCCGTGCGCCGGTCTCGGCGCCGGGCGGGTGGCGGCCAGTCACTACAGCGTGATGGTCAAGGGTCTGTCGCAGGTCTTTGTCGCCGGCCCCCCGGTCGCACGCGCCATCGGCGAGGATGTCGACAAGGAAGGGCTGGGCGGCTGGGAGATCCAGGCGCGCAATGGCGTCGTCGATGATGTGACCGACACGGAGGAGCAGGCTTTCGCTGCCGCGCGGGCTTTCTTGTCCTATCTTCCGGCCAGTGTGGATGAAACCCCGCAGCCCGTGCGCACCCGCGACAAGGCTGACCGGCGTGAGGCGTTTCTCATCGACATCGTGCCGGCTGACCGCAAGACGCCCTACAAGTCGCGTCGTGTCGTCGAGGCCTGTGTCGACACGGACAGTTTTTTCGAAATCGGCCGACTGTGGGGGCGCTCGGTCATCACTGGTTTCGCGCGCCTGCTGGGTCATCCCGTGGCGGTGATGGCGGGGGATCCGTTTTTTCTCGATGGCGCCTGGACGGCTGACGCTTCGCGCAAGGTGGAGCGCTTTGTCGATCTTGCCGAGACGTTTCATCTGCCGGTGGTGCATTTCGTCGATTGTCCCGGCTTCGCGGTGGGGGCAAGGCACGAGCGCGCCGGGGTGACGCGGGCGGGCGTGCGGGCGATGGCGGCCGTCTATCAGGCGAGCGTGCCCTGGTGTTCAATTGTGATGCGCAAGGCCTATGGCCTCGCCGGGTCGGCGATGATGAACCCGGTGCGGGTGAAGTACCGATACTGCTGGCCGTCCGGCGATTGGGGGTCGCTGCCGATGGAGGGCGGCATTGAGGCCGCGTTCAAGCGCGACCTGGAGAACGCGGCAGATCCAGAAAGGCTGCTTGGCGAGATCCGCGCCCGGATGGATGCGATGCGCTCGCCGTTCCGCACTGCCGAAGCGTTTCTGGCTGAGGAGATCATTGACCCGCGCGACACCCGGCCGCTCCTGTGCGAGTGGGTGGAACTTGCCTACCGTGTGCTGAAGCCGGGCCCGCGCGCCTTCGGCATGCGGCCCTGACCCGATGTCGCGCGACGCCGGCGCCGTGATCCGGCGCGCAGCTTTCCGGCACGGGTTCGATGCAGCCGGCTTCGCCGATGTGACGGCGGCGTGGCCGGCTGGAGCGCGTCTGGCGGAGTTCATCGCCCACGCGCGCCATGGCGAGATGACCTGGCTTGCCGACACCGCCGCGCGGCGCAGCCATCCGACCGCGATGTGGCCGCAGGCCCGCTCGGCCTTGATGCTTGGGGTCAATTATGCGCCGGTGCACGATCCCCTGGCGGGCCTGGCGCGCCGCGAGACCGGGGTGATCTCCGTCTATGCGCAGGGCGATGACTATCACGACCTGATCAAACGCCGTCTGAAGGCGCTGGCGCGCGATATCCAGCAGATGCTGACCTGTCAGTTGAAGGTCTTCGTGGATACCGCCCCGCTGATGGAAAAACCGCTGGCCCAGAGGGCCGGGCTCGGCTGGCAGGGCAAGCACACCAATCTGGTCTCGCGCCAGCACGGCTCCTGGCTGTTCCTGGGCGCAATCCTGCTGGACGCCGATCTGGCGCCCGACGCGGCGGAGGGCGATCATTGCGGCGTGTGCCGGGCCTGTCTCGACATCTGCCCGACCCGCGCCTTTCCAGCCCCGTATCAGTTGGACGCCGGGCGCTGCATCTCGTACCTGACGATCGAGCACAGGGGCCACATCCCGGCAGAGTTCCGCCCGGCGATCGCCAACCGGATCTATGGGTGCGACGACTGTCTTGCCGTATGTCCATGGAACAAGTTCGCCGCCGCAACCGCTGAAACGGCCTTTCACCCGCGCGCCGCCCTCAAGGCCCCCCTTCTGGAGACGCTTGCTGCGCTCGACGACTCGACCTTTCGCGCCATGTTCGCCAAATCGCCGGTGAAACGCATCGGAAGGGACCGCTTCGTGCGCAATGTCATGATCGCCATCGGCAACAGCGCGGCCCCCCGGCTGGCCGGGGTGTGCGCGACACGGGCGCAGGACGCCTCTGCGCTGGTGCGCGCCATGGCCGTCTGGGCGTGGCGCAGGCTTGACCCCGAAGCCGCCGCCGCAGCCCGACCCGGGGCGCTGGCGGCCGAGACGGACGCGGCGGTCCAGGCCGAATGGCGGGCGCCATGACCAGGAAGGCGCCGCCCCCGCGCAGCCTCCTCGCCCGTCTGGTGCAGTTTGTCGCCGGCGTCGCCATCATGCTTGCGCTGTTCTCGGTCGTGTGGGTGCTCGCCTATCGATGGCTGCCGATCCCCGGCACGGCGCTGATGATCGAGCGGGCGGTGATGGACGGCGAGACGGTTCGCCGTGATCTCGTGGCCATAGAGGACATTGATCGCGATCTCGTGCGCGCCGTGATTGCGGCGGAGGATGCGCGGTTCTGCATGCATCACGGCTTTGATCTGGCGGCCATCCAGGACGCCATCGCGGACGCCCAGGAGGGCGGGCGCCTGCGGGGCGCCTCGACGATTTCCCAGCAGGTCGCCAAGAACGTGTTCCTGTGGGATGGCCGCGGCTTCGTCCGGAAGGGGCTTGAGGCCTATTTCACCCTGCTGATCGAGACGCTGTGGCCGAAGCGCCGGATCATGGAAGCCTATCTCAACGTCGCGGAGTGGGGTGACGGCCTGTTCGGCGCTGAAGCCGCCGCCGGTGCGCGCTTCAAGGCGTCGGCCGGCAGGCTCTCGACCCGCCAGGCGGCGCTTCTCGCCGCCGTGCTGCCCAGCCCCAACAAATGGCGCGCCGACAGGCCTGGACCCTATGTGCGCAATCGCGCCGGCGTCATCCAGCGCCGGATGGGCGTGGTGCGCAATGACGGGCTCGACGCCTGCGTCTGGAACGCGGCAGGTCTCAATGGCCCGCGCATCCCGGATCCGGCGGCAAAGAAAAAGCAGCGCTGAGGCCGGCTGAGCTGCGCTTCAGCGCGCCGTTGCCTGGCGTCGCCGGTGCGCGCCGGCTGGGGTCCCCTCGCGCGCCGCCGGGAGCGCGGCGCCCTGGTCTGTGCCCCTCAGTCCTTGCGGGCGAGGGCGTGAAAGCCGGCGGCGAAGAAGCGTGGCATGCGCGCCATCACGGCGTCATGGTCGCCTGAGCGCGCAACCCCAGCCGACAGCAGGTCGATCCGTCCGGTTTCGGCAAGCGTCAGCGTCAGCGCGCCCGACAGAAAGTGATAGCTCCAGAACAGGTCCGCTTCTGCAAGATCGGGCAGGGCCTGACGCAGCGCGTTGATGAATCGCTGCACCACCGGATCGAAGTAGCGCGTCATCGTCTTGCCGCCCCAGGATGGGGTGTTGTTCACCTGCGCGACCAGAGCGCAGTAGCTTTTCCACCCAGGGTCGCCGGAGGCCCAGCGCGCCAGCACAGGCCCGACAAAGGCCTGGATGACGGTCTCCACGGTCGGTTCGTCTGGCGCGGCGTCGGCGCGGGCGGCCTCGAGGGCGAGGAGACGGTCGGCGTTGAGGATTTCGGCGCGGCGCAGGAAGACGGCGTCAAACAAACCGCGCTTCGCCCCAAAATGGTAATGCGCCAGCGCGACGTCGACGCCGGCGGCGCGGGTCACGTCGCGCACCGTGACGCCATAGAAGCCGTGCTCGGCGAACAGCCGTTCAGCTTCGTCAAGCAGGCGCTCACGCGCGTCGCTCTCGCTGGCTGTACGCGGCCGGCCGGGGCGGCGCGCCCCGGCGGATTTGACGGCGCCCTCATTCATCGTGCGCCGGTAGTGACTGCGCGGCGAGGTCTGCGTCAAGCCGCAGTTCGTCGCGCAGGACGCGCTTGAGGACCTTGCCATTGGGATTGCGGGGGAGGGCGGCGGCGACGCGCACCTCGCGCACCCGCTCGCGCCTGCCAAGACGCGCATTGAGCCAGTCGCGGACCTGCAGGGCCGTGCTGTGCGCCTGGGGGCGCGCCACGATCACGGCGAGCGGGGTTTCGCCCCAGGTCTCGTCTGGCGCGCCGATGACGGCGCATTCGGCGACATCGGGGTGGGTGATCAGCACCGCCTCAATGTCGGCCGGATAGACATTCTGGCCGCCGGACAGGATCATGTCCTTCTTGCGATCGACGATGGTGAGAAAGCCGTCCTCGTCCAGGCGCCCAATGTCGCCTGTTCGCAGCCACGCCCGACCCTGCCCATCCGTCCAGGTTGCATCGCGCGTGGCGTCGGGTCGGCGCCAGTAGCCGGGCATGGTGATGCGCCCGCGCCCGACAATCTCGCCTGCGTGCCCCGGGGGAAGTTCACAATCGTCAGACCCAAGAATTTTGATATCAGTTCCGGGAAGAGGCCGGCCGACCGATGCGATGTGCGCCATCGCATCCTCCGGATCCAGTGTTGTTATGATGCCTTCCGTCATGCCATAGAGTTCTATGACGCCGCATGGAAACTCATTCAGCAGACGTTGTTTTATGCTGATTGGCAGCGGTGAGCCGCAGCACATCATCGCCTGGACACGGGATTTGTCTGTGGCGCTGTAGGCTGGATGGGCCAGAAGGCGCTGATACTGGACGGGCGCCATGGCCAGATGGGTCGCTCCGCTGGCGATGGCGGCAAGCGTCTGGCCCGCGTCAAAGCGGTCGTGCAGCACCACGGTGGCGCCACACAGAACACTCGACAGCATCGCGACCCAGGTGATGTTGGAATACAGGCCGATGTTGATGAGGGTGCGCGCGCCGGCGTGGTAGCGCAGGGCGAGTGCTATATCGTAGGTCCAGTCCAGCCTGCGTCGGTGGGTGTGCACGATGCCTTTGGGCTCGCCGGTGGTGCCTGAGGAATATATGATGTTGCAGACCGCCTCGTCGTCCAGCGCCGGCGCCGGCGCCGCCGCGCTCTGGGCGTCGCGCCACACCGCGAAGTCTGTGAAGCCCGCTGCTGCGCCGACAACCAGGATGCGCTCGGGCGTGAGCCGCGCCACGCCTGTCGTCACCGCGGCGAGTCTGGCGGCCTGATCGGGCGTTGCGATCACTGCGCTCACCTCGGCGTCCGCCAGCATGGCGCGCGCAGCCGCATCGGTGATCGCGAGGTTCAGGGGGGTGACGACGGCGCCTGCGCGCATCACTCCCCAGATCGCCTCGAGCGTCTCGACCCTGGCGTCCATCAACAGGCCGACGCGCTCGCCGGGGCGCACGCCCAGGGCCGCAAGCCCGTTGGCCACGCATGCGGTACGCTGGGCGAAGTCGCCCCAGGTCACGCTCTGCCCCCCGGCGATGACGAAAGGCTTTGTCGCCCGCCAGCGGCCATGAAGGGCGAGGATCTCCGGCAGCAGCGGCCTTGGCGCGTCGAACATGGCGTGTCTCCCCCTGGCCGGCGACACCCCGGCTGGTGCGTTCGTCGCGGCGCGCGCCCGCGGTCCTGCCCCGCACCGCGCATGCGCGCCAGGGCGCAAGACTGCGCCCATCCCTGCGGTCATCGGGTCGCGCGTTCAACGAACGTTGAATATATCTTGCAGGTTCTCTCGCCGCCGCCTATGGGGTTGTCAATCGTCACCGGGGCGTTTGGGACGGAGACCTGCGCCCCGCTGAAGGGGGAAGCAGACATGAGCCAGGGTCATCGTATGGTATTGTTCGGCGCGATCGCGCCGATGGCGCTGCTGGCGCCGGGCGCGGGCGCCCAGGACGCCGGCCCGCCTGGCGCCGCCGCAGACGACAGCGTCATCATCGTCACCGCCCGCAAGACCGCCGAGGACGTGCAATCGACGCCGGTGGCTGTGTCGGTGTTCTCCGAGGCGGACCTCGCCAATACCCAGGCCGAGAATGTCGGGGCCCTGCAGGGCGCGGTTCCCAACCTGAACATTGTCCAGGGACGCGGTTCGTCCTCGTCGGCCAACATCTACATCCGCGGCATAGGTCAACCGGACGCGCTCGCCACCTTCGATCCCGCCGTTGGGGTTTATGTGGACGACGTTTACATCTCGCGCATCCGTGGCGCCTTGTTCGACGTCTACGACGTGGAGCGCATTGAGGTGCTGCGCGGCCCGCAGGGCACGCTCTATGGCAAGAACACCATCGGCGGCGCCTTGAAGGTCGTCACCCGCAAGCCGGGCGATGACCTGCGCGCCGATGCGCGGGTCACGTTTGGAGACTACAGTGCGCTGGAAGCCAGCGGGCGCGTGTCCGGGCCGATCGTCGAGGGCAAGCTCGCCGCCGGAGCGGTGCTCTATCGCGGTCAGCGCGACGGGTATGTGAACGATCCCGTCACCCCGTCACGGGAGTACAATTCCAAAGACACGACCGGTGGGCGGCTGCAGCTGCGCTTTACGCCCAGCACGAAACTGGAAGCGCTTGCGTCGTTCGATTACACCCAGGAAAGCCCCAACCTTACGGTCGGTCGTCAGGAAGCATTGCTGTTTTCGATCGATCAGTTCCCGAATGGGCTGCCGGGCGTGCGCATCGTGCCGCGTCTTGCCGCGCCAACGGGCGACTTCAATTACCGGACGACCACCACGCCTGGCCTGCCCAACACCAATGAGCTTGAGCACAAGGGTTTGAGTCTGACCCTGACCTATGACCTTAACGGTTCGACAACCCTCAAGTCGATTACGGCGCGCAGGCTCTTGGATTACCAGGACTATATCGATATTGACGCGACTGCCCTCGAAATTGGCGACGTCTTTGTCGGCGTCGAACAGGATCAGACGAGCCAGGAGTTTCAGCTCACCTATGACGCGGGGGGCAAGGTCTCGGGCGTTGCGGGTCTGTACTGGCTTAACGAGAACATCCAGTCGACCCAGGTTGCGTTCGCCGATGATTTTCTCGTCTTCGGCTCGATTCTGTTTCCACCGAACGGTCGGGCGATCAATTTCCGACGCGACATCGGCGACGATCTGAACCTGCATTCGGTCGCCGCCTACGGCCAGGCGCAGGTGCGCTGGACGGATCGCCTGCGCAGCGTCGTCGGTCTGCGCCTGACGGGCGAGAACAAGTCTTACTGGCGGTTCACCACGACCACGTCGGGTCTTGCCGGCGGGCCCCAGACGACAAGCGCGCCCTTTGCATTCAGCCGCAAGGGCGAATGGACGGACGCCTCGCCGATGATCGGCCTCGATTATCAGGCCTCTGATACGGTTTTCTATTACGCCAAGATCGCAAAGGGCTTCAAATCTGGCGGCTTCAATGGCCGCGCCAACAGCGCGCGCGAGGTTGCGCCCTACAACCCGGAGGTTGCGATTTCCTACGAGGCCGGTGTGAAGTCGCGACTGTTCGACAATCGGCTCACCGCCAATGCGACCGTTTTCTTCAACAATTACCGGGACTTCCAGGCGCGGGTTTCACAGCCCAATCCCGCCAACCCGGCGGACTTCCAGCTTGCCGTCCTCAACGCCGGCAAGCTTGAAACCTCCGGGGCGGAGATCGAATTGCGCTGGCGGCCGGTTGATCAGCTGTTGTTGACGGCCGACGTCGGCTATCTCAGGGCCGACTATAAGGAGTTCCGGGACCTGAATGCAGCCGGCGGCGATCGGTCGTGGCAGACGCCCGCGTTCTCGCCGGAGTGGACGGCGCGATTCGGGGCCGCCTATGAGATCCCGCTCGCCAGCTTTGGAACGCTGACGATTGGCGCGGACGCCAATTTCCGCTCCGAGGCCGCCCTCGCCGTCGACAACGCCAACCTGTCCACGCGCGCCCGCTTCCCGGGCATGTGGCAGGATGATTTCTGGGTTTACAATGCGCGTGTGGCCTGGGTGGATCCGTCCGGGCGCTTCTCGGTCACGGCTGGGGGGAAGAACCTCACCGACGAGGTTTACAAGACCGATGCGCAGGAGTTCTCGTCAGTCGGCGGCATCCAGACGGCCTATTACGGCGCGCCGCAGACCTTCGCGATCACGCTCGGCGTGCGGTACTGAGCGGGCCTGCGGCGTCGCGGGCGCTCGCCTTCTGGCGCGCCCGCGACGTCGGCAGGAAGTCCGCCCTGCGCCAGGCCCCTGGGGGCGTCCAGGGCGGGGCGGGTGGCGGGATGCGCAGCGACAGGAGATCACGCCATGACGCAGGTGTTTGAGCATAAGGTGCGCATGGCGGACGGACTGTGGGTCTACGTGCGCGACTGGCGGCCTGATGGCCAGGCGACGGGCGCGCCGGTGTTCTGCGCGCACGGACTGACCCGCAACTCGCTTGATTTTGCAGATGTGGCCCCAGGGATCGCAGCCGGCGGCCGGCGCGTCGTGGCGCTGGACGTGCGCGGGCGGGGCCTATCCGACAATGACCCGAACCCGATGAACTACACGCCCGTGACCTATGCAGCCGACAGCCTGGCTGTATGGGATGCGCTTGGGATTGACCAGGCGGTCTGGATCGGCACGTCGATGGGCGGGCTGATGGCGATGATCGCGGCGATCATCGCCCCGCACCGCCTTGTCGGCGTCGTGCTCAACGACATCGGCCCGGAGATTGCGCCGGAAGGATTGAAGCGCATCGCCAGCTATGTCGGCGGCGCCGCTCCGGTCGGCGACTGGCAGGCGGCTGCACAGTACTGCCGGGAGATCAATGGCACGGCCTTTCCCGACGCGTGCGACGACTTCTGGCCGGCTTTCGCCCGGCGCATCTTTCGTGCCCGCCCCGACGGACTCCTGGAGCTTGCCTACGATCCCGCGATCGCGGCGCCGATGCGCGCAGGCGCGGTTGGCGCAGCCGATCCGTGGGCCGCCTTCGCGCGGCTGGCCGAAATCCCCACGCTTGTCATTCGCGGAGCGCTCTCTGACATTCTGTCGTCAGACGGGCTTTCCAGGATGTGCGCGCGCCATCCCGACCTTGACGCGGTCGAAGTCCCACGGGTCGGGCACGCGCCGATGCTCACAGAGCCAGCTGCCGTTGAGGCGATCCAGAGGTTTCTGGCGCGCCTCAGCTGAGCCGCCTCGCCCGATGCAGCCTGCCTGATGCAAAGTCGGGGAAGCGAAAGTCAGGGAAGCGAAAGTCAGGGAAGCGAAAGTCGGAAAAGCGAAAGTCGGAGAGGCGAAATTCGGAGAGGAGAAATTCGGCAAAGGGGATGTGGCGGAGTGTCGCGCCAAAAATTTTCGGCTTACAGACGATTATTGATTAATGACAGATTTAAATTCACCCCTGAAATTGACCCCGCAGCCCAAAATTAAGGGAAAATTTTCGCCTTTTTAATCCGTAGGCAATCAACCGGCAACGATCAGACAACCAATTTGCGCTAGTCTGACTCTGGAGAAGGGACTTTCCCCTGCGTCATCGAGGTTGTCATGCGTGCTCTCCTGAACATGCCCATTGCCCGAAAATTACCGCTGGCCATCGCCGGCGTCGCCGCCATCGCGGCTGTTCTTGCTGGTGGGGTCGGCTACATGGTGGCCGCCCGTACGATCACCGGCGAGGCCAAGGTTCAGCTGTCCGCCCTGGCGGAATCGAAGTCTGAAACCCTCGGCGTCTACCTGCGGTCGATTGAGGACGACATTCAGTCGCTCCGCTCAAGCCCGGTGACATTGCAGGCTCTCGCCGCCTATGAGGCCGGCTTCGCCCGCATGGGGGCCAACGCCACGGAGCGCCTCCAGGGCCTCTACATTGAAAAGAACCCCAATCCGATCGGGCAGAAGGACGCCCTGGACGCGGCGCCGGACGGCTCGCCCTATTCCCTCGCCCATGCGCGCTTCCATCCGTGGTTTCGCACCTATCTGAAGCAGAAGGGCTACTACGACATCTTCCTGTTCGATACCGAGGGTCAGAACGTCTACACGGTGTTCAAGGAACTCGACTTCGCCACCAACCTGGTTGGCGGTCAGTGGAAGGACACGGATCTTGGCGCGGTCTTCAACGCCGCCAAGGCCAATGCAGCCACTGGCAAGTCGGCGTTCGTTGACTTCAAGCCCTACGCCCCGTCCAACAATGTTCCGGCGAGCTTTATCGCTGCTCCGATCACGGATGCGGACGGAAAGTTCCGTGGCGTGATCGCGTTCCAGATGCCGATCGACCGCATCAACAGTGCGATGTCCTCCGGTCTCGCGCTCGGCAGGACCGGCGAGGCGATGATCCTCGGCGGCGACAAGCTGATGCGCAACCAGAGCCGTCTGACGAAGGACGCGACCATCCTGGTCGCGAGCCACGACGCTCCTGCCGTTCAGGAGGCGCTCGACGGCAAGAGCGGCGTCACCGAGGCGGCGACCCGCGTCGGGGAAGCCGGCCTGATCGCCTTCCAGCCGCTTGAGTTCAACGGCGTGACCTGGGCGATCCTGGTCGAGAAGTCGAAGTCTGAGGCCTTGGCCGCCCTCGTTCCGATGATGTGGACGATCTTTGGCGCGACCCTGATCCTGGTCGTCCTCGGCGCCTTCGCCGGCCTCGCTTTCGCCCGCACCATTGCGGTCCCGGTCGGGCGTCTCACCGAGGTGATGGGCGAACTTGCGAATGGTCGCGACAACGTCACCGTGGAGGGCTCCGAGCGGCAGGACGAGATCGGCGCCATGGCCCGTGCAGTCGAGGTCTTCAAGGAGAACGGCATTGAGCGCCGCCGCCTTGAAGAACAGTCCCGCAAGGAAGCCACCGCCCGCGCCGAGCGCACCGCGAAAGTCGACTCGCTGACCAATGAGTTCGAGAGCGCGGTGAGCGAGATGGTCCGCACTGTTGCTGCCGCGGCCACCGAACTGCAGGCCACGGCAGCGGTCATGACCCAGAACGCCCAGTCGGCGAACCAGCTGGCCTCCAACGTGGCCGCCGCTGCGGAAGAGCAGACCGTCAACGCGGAGACCGCGTCGGCTGGCGCTGGCGACCTCGCCAAGGCGATCACGGACATCGAGCGCAACGCTGCAGACTCGGCGCTTGTGGTGCGCGAGGCTGTCACCGCGGCGCAGAGCGCGACCCAGGTGATCGACTCGCTCGCCGACGCGGCCCGTCGGATCGGCGAAGTCGTCGACCTCATCAAGGACATCGCCGACCAGACCAATCTCCTCGCGCTCAACGCCACGATCGAGGCGGCGCGCGCGGGTGAAGCGGGTCGCGGCTTTGCGATCGTCGCCCAGGAGGTCAAGAGCCTCGCCAACCAGACGGCTGGCGCAACGGACGACATCGCCGCCCAGATCCAGGGCATCGAGCGTCCGATGAAAGACGCGGTGGCGGCGATCGAGTCGATCGACCGCATCATCGCCAAGCTTGCCCAGAACGCCCAGGCGATCGAACAGTCGGTGGCGGAGCAGTCCGCCACAACCGGCGAAATCGCGCGCAACGTCGCGGAAGTGTCCAAGGCCGCCGTCTCGGTGGCGGAAGACATCACGCGGGTGAGCCAGGCCTCCGGCGAGACCGGGGCTGCGGCAAGCCAGGTGCTTTCGGCGAGCGCTGATGTGGCGCGTCAGTCCGAGGCGCTGCAGGCGGTTGTGTCGAAGTTCCTTTCAGGCGTGAAGGCGGCCTAGGCTCGCCGCTCACGCGGACGCCGCCGCTGCAGGCGGGGCGACCTTCTCCAGAAACGCGTCGGTCCGCGCCCAGAATTGGGCGCGGACCTCGTCTGTTTCCTGCAGGATTTCATGCATCGCCCGCGGGATCGTCACGTGCTCGCCGGCAGGCGCGCGGCCGGCGACCAGCGGGTGGGACCAATTGGCGACCAGTTTTTCCTTCTCCGCGCTGAACACGAGGAGCGGTGTCGTCAGCCGCTTGAGGGCGGCCCGAT
Organism: Hyphomonadaceae bacterium; assembly: GCA_040381075.1. GTDB lineage: Bacteria > Pseudomonadota > Alphaproteobacteria > Caulobacterales > Aquidulcibacteraceae > JBEIHX01. Next base: position 43,674 of record JBEIHX010000007.1, on the reverse strand, counting down.
CCTGCAGGAGCGCGATGGCGCGGGCTGCGGCGGCCGCCCAGCCGATGGTGACGCCGCCGAGCGCAAGATTACGGTCGGCTGCAATCAGCGCGGCAGCGCGCTCCCAGCGCGCACGGTCATGGGTGACCGGGTTTGTCTCGAAGGTCTCCTCGGCCCCTGGCTTGGCGCCGGGGGCGTACATTTTACCGAAACCGAGCGTGTTCAGGATCCGGACCGCCATCAGCAGCGGGCCCTTCAGAACGTCGAGGCCCCACATCGGGGCGGAGAACACTGCGCCGGCGGCCTCAATGCGGCGGGTCTGCAGGGCTCTGAGCGCGATCGCTCCGCCCATGGAGTGGGCGAACACGACATGGGGTTTGGGCAGGGAGACCGGCGATCCGGCTGCGGCGGCGGCGAGGTCGCGGGCCGCCAGGTCGAGCGAATCGATGTGACCGGGCAGGCGGTCCTTGATAAACCGATCGGACAGTCCCTGGCCCCGCACGTCCATGATCAGTGTTGCAAAGCCGCGCGCCTGCAGTTCGCGGGCGAACTCGAAATACTTCTCGATGAACTCCGTCCTGCCCGGGCAGATGATCGCCGATCCGCGCCCTGGGGGAGCGGGGCCTGCGCCGGGGGCGGCGCAGGCGCGTATGCGCCTGCCGGAGGCGCCCTTGAACCAATAGGCGATGGCGCCGTTCGGGCGCGGATTGCTCGGGATGTCGATGATCGGGGCGCTGTCTGTCACGCGCGGTCTCCAGGCTTGCCTCAGTCGTGACCATGCCACGCGTCATCGGCGGCAAAAAGCCCGCGCCGGCGACGGCGCGGGCTTCTCTTTGGGTTTCGTCCATGGCGTTTCCGCCGGTGCTGCATGCTGCGCCCGACTCACCGGAGACGCCACACCGGAGCGGACACACCGGAGCGGACATGCCGGAGCGGACATGCCGGAGCGGACATGCCGGAGCGGACATGCCGGAGCGGACATACCGGCGGTGAGGCGCCCGTACTGGCTTTCCGCTGCCGGGTCGCCCTTGCCGGGTCGCCCCTGCCGGGCCGCCCCTGCCGGGTCGCCCCTGCCGGGTCGCCCCTGCCGGGTCGCCCCTGCTGCGTTGCCTGCACCGGACTGCCGGCGCGTGGATCAGCGCGCCGGGGACGGCGATCAGCCCCGCAGCTTCGACATCACGCCCTGCAGTTGCATGGCGACGCCCATGTCGCCGAGCACCTTCAGCTTGCCCTGCATGAACGCCATGGTCGGGTCGAGTTTGCCCTGCGCCATGTTGATGAAGTCGTCGAGCGCGAGCTGCAGCGTCGTATTGGCGTCGCTGTCGTCGTTGCTGACCTTGTTATTGATGCCGTCCAGCAGGATCTTGCCGGCGGCCCCGAAGTCGAACTTCACGGTCTTGCCAGGCACGACCGCGCCGGCGTCGGCGAAACGCTTGGTGATTTCTGCAAAGTCCATCTGGGTTTCCTCTTGTCTGGCGACGCCCGGCGTCACGCGGCCGCGCGAGGCTGAATGGCCGCCCCGCCGTGAGGTCCGCCCGATAACGGACAGGCCGATGCGCGGGACGCGACGGCCTTCGGTTAGACACTGGCTGGGGCCGGCATGCAAGGGCGCTTCTGGCGCTGCGCCGGGTCACGCTGGCGTGAAGCGCGCCGTCGAAACGGCTTGTCTGGCGCGCCGCCGGATGGTTAGCAGCGCGTCATGTCCGCCGTCCCGTCACCGCCCTTCGGGGCCTATGCCCCTTCGCCGCTGCGCGCGCGCCTGATCGCCTGGTCGCGCGCCCTGCCGGGCGCAGGGCTCGGCAAGCGCCTGGCGCTCGGGGTGCGCCGCCTCGCCATGACCGGGCTCAACCACCCGCTGGACGTGACAGTGTTCGCTGAGGTCGGCGGTGTGCGCATGCGCCTCGCGCCGTTCCGCAACGTCGCCGAGAAGCGTCTCCTGTTCGCGCCGGCCACCTTCGATGCGCGCGAGCGGGCGCTGGTCGCCGGCCGGCTGGCCCGCGGCGCGGTGTTTGTCGACATCGGCGCCAATGTCGGCGGCTGGAGCCTGTTTGCGGCGCGCTGCGGCGCGCGCGTCCTCGCCGTGGAGCCGCAGCCGGGCGTGATCGAGAAGCTGAGGGCCAACATCGCCTTCAATCCAGGCCTCGACATCACCCTTGCGCCGATCGCGCTCGCCGGCCATCGCGGCGTCGTGGCGCTCACCATGCCGGCGAACAATGAGGGTGAGGCGAGCATCGCGGGCGGGGTCGCGGGCGCAGTCGTCGACATCGCCTGCGACACTCTGGAGGATTTTCTGACTGGCCAGGGCGTGTCGCGCGTGGATGTGCTGAAGATCGACGTTGAGGGCGCCGAGGACATTGTGCTTGGCCCCTTTTTCGATCACGCGCCGCGCCATCTCCTGCCGACGATCCTGGTGATGGAGCATCTCTCCGGCCGTTGGCGGCGCGACATCGCCGGCGCGGCGAAGGCGCTCGGCTACCGGGAGATCGCGCGCACCCATCAAAATGTCGTGCTCGAGTTGGGTCGCGCCTGAGGTAGGCCTTGCCTGAGTTGGGCCTTGCCTGAGTTGGGCCTTGCCTGAGTTGGGCCTTGCCTGGGCGGCGCCCGCCGGCCTGAGGCGGGCGCTCTGTCCGGCGCGGCTTACGCCTCGTCCGCGTCGGCGAGCGCGATCGCCCTGCGCAGCAGCGCCTGCGCTTCCGGGGCGTCCGCCAGAACTTTCAGGAAGGCAAGCAGGCGTGCGCGCCGGCGCGGCTCGTCTTCGATGATCCAGCCATGCTCGGCCATGCCGTCGAGCAGAAACCGCGTGACGTCGCGCCGCAGGTGATAGCCGGCCTGCGCCTGCACCTCAGGGCTGAACAGGCGGGCGGCCGATTCCCGGCGCGCTCGGTCATAGGCGCGCATCGCCGGGGCGAAGACGGCCTCCAGATCAGGGTCAGTGCGCGCCGCGTTGGCGAGTTCGCAATAGGCGCGATAGAGCGGCGTGTGGTTTTCCTCCCACGCCTGCTCGATGGTGCGGCGAACCCTCTGCGGCAGGCGCACCGCGTCCGCCACCGCCGCCTCGAAGCGTGCAATGCGCTGCAGCACCACATAATTGATCGCCGCCTCGATCAGCGAGATCCGGGTGGGAAAATGATACAGCATCGCCGGGCGCGTCAGCCCCGCCTGCTCAGCCACGGTGACGGCGTTCACACCCGCATAGCCATAATTGGCGAGGCAGTGGACCGCCGCCTCCATGATGCGCCGGCGCGTATCGCCGCTCTTGCGCAGCTCCCCGGCCGCCAGGAGGGTCGGATCGGGCGGGCCCGCCGGCGCCCGTGCGCTGCGCCGCGCAACCCCGGCCTGCGTCTGGGGTTTCGCGCGCTCAGCTCTGCTCGTCGATTTCGCCGTCACGTCCAGGATCCTGCGCCGCACGCCGCGTGGTCTGGGCACTGCAGCCCACGTCGGCCAAATCCGTCAAGCATGGCCGCAGCGTTTCCCGGTGCGGCTATTTCGCGTCGGGGCGGTTGCGCCCGTCCGGCAACTTTTATACACAAGTGAAAAAACCGGTCGAGGACCGGAATTGCGGGAGAGTTGCATGGATGATGGCGCTACCGGGGCTGCAGGCTGTCCCATGCATCAGGCAGGTCGGCCGGAGGACTACTCCCTGCGCGATCCGCAGGTGATCGCTTCGCCGTGGGCGTACTATGAAGCGCTGCAGGCGCATGGCGGGGTCCACCGCGACGCCGAGACCGGCATCTGGATCGTCGCCGGCTATCGCCAGATCCAGGATATCCTGCGCGACAATGAGCGCTTTTCGTCGAAGGTTCACCGTCCGAACCTGCGGCCGGGCGGCGTTCCTGAGGAGGTGGGGCGCATTCTTTCTTCCACGGTGGAGGTGATACCGACCCTGGTCGGCGCCGACCCGCCGATCCACACGCGGCTGCGCCCGCTCGTCAATTTCGTGTTCAGCGCCGAGCGTGTTGAAGGGCTTGCAGCCGACATCACGACCGTGGTCGATGATCTGATCGCGCAGTTCGCCGCCAGGGGCTCCTGCGATCTCGTCTCCGCGTTCTGCGCGCCCCTGCCGCTCACGGTCATCGCCACCCAGCTCGGGCTTGGGCGCGACAACATCTGGCGGATCAAGGCGTGGTCCGATGCGATGATCGAGATCCTTGGGCTGATGGGGTCCGATGAGCGCCTCGTGGCCTGCGCCACGCTGCAGAAGGAGGCTCTCGAGTATCTGCTCGACCAGGTGCGGTTGCGCCGCCGCGAACCCAATGACTCCATCCTCAGCGATCTCGCCAATGTGCGCGACGACACCGGCGCGCATCTGAGCGATCCTGAGATCGCGTCGATCCTGATGCAGTTGATGGTGGCGGGCAACGAGACGACGACCAACACCATATCCGCCGGCGTGCTTTACCTGACGCGCGACCCCGCCCTGCAGGCGCGCCTGCGCGCCGGCGACCCGCGTGACATGAGGATGTTCGTGGAGGAGATCCTGCGGGCGGAGGCCCCGGTGCAGGGCCATTACCGCGTCGCCAGGGTCGATGTGCCGATCGCCGATACGGTGATCCCGGCTGGGGCTGTCGTGCATCTGCGCTACGGCGCCGGCAACCGCGACGCATCGTTCTTCCCGCATCCGGCCGAGATCAATCTCGCGCGGTCCAATGCGATGCAGCATCTGTCGTTCGGCGGCGGCATCCATTTCTGCGTCGGCGCGAGTCTGGCGCGCAAGGAACTGCAGATCGCCTTCCGCCGTCTGCTCGACCGGCTTGACGACATTACCCTTGCGGTTCCGGAGAGCGACCTGAAGCGCGTTCCCAGCGCGCAGCATCGCGGTCTGGTGAGCCTGCCCATCACATTTTCACCCCGCGCCTGACGCGCCGCCGGCGAGGCAGGCCAGAAGAGGAAGTCCGACATGGATATGATGCTAAAAGGAAAACGCGCGCTGATCACCGGCGCCACCCGCGGCATCGGGCGCGCCACGGCGGAGCGTCTTGCTGCGGAAGGCTGCGACCTTGCAATCTGCGGCCGCACCCCGGCGAGTGTGGAGAGCGCTGCGGCTGCGCTGCAGGCAGCGCATGGCGTCAGGGTTCACGCCGAAGCGCTGGACGTCGGCGATCCGGACCGGCTGCGCGCCTTCGTCAACCAGGCAGGCGAGGCGCTCGGCGGGCTCGACGTGGTGATCTCCAACGTCAGCGCCGGCGGCGGCGGGCGCACCAGCCCGGAACAGTGGCAGGCGAACTTCAAGCTTGACCTGATGGCGCCCTACCACCTGGTCGATGCGGCCATCCCGCACATGGAAAAGGTTGGCGGCGGAGCAATCGTGTTCGTGTCGTCGACGGCGGCGCTGGAAACCTTCAGCGTTCCCCAGCCCTACAACGTGATGAAGGCCGGCTTGATCAACTACGCCAAGAACCTGTCGCAGGCGCTCGCGGCCAGGAAGATCCGCGTCAACGCCATCTCGCCAGGACCGGTTTGGACCGAGGATGGCGGCTGGGCCTATCTGCGCAAGAACATGCCAGACTTCTACGACCGCACGATCGCGCAGATCCCTGCCGGACGCATGGGCTCAGCCGATGAGATCGCAGCCGCCATCACGTTCCTGGCAAGCCCAGTCGTGGGATATCTCACCGGGGCCAATCTGGTCGTCGACGGCGGCTTCACCAAGCGCGTCCAGTACTGAGCGCCGCCATGAAGCTTGCAAACAGGATTGCGGTCGTCACGGGGGCCGGCGAGGGCATCGGCGCCGCCATAGCAGCCCGCCTCGCGCGCGACGGCTGCGACGTCATCGTCACGGATCGCGACGCTGAGAAGGGCGAGGCCGCCGCCGCCGACATCGGCGCGCGGTTCTTCCCCCTGGACGTGGTCTGCGAGGATGGCTGGAACGCCCTGCAGGCCCATCTCGAAACGCAGGGCAGGGGGCTTGATATCCTTGTCAATAACGCCGGCGTCAATCCTGGCGCGAGCCCAATCGAAGACCTCGAATTCGAGGTCTGGCGGCGCGTGCTTGCGGTCAATCTCGACGGCGCGTTTCTGGGCTGCCGCATGGCGTTGCGCGCGATGAAGCCGCGCGGCGGTTCGATCGTCAACATCGGGTCGGCCGCAGGCGTGCGCCCGGTCGGCGAGCTTGTGCACTACAGCGCAAGCAAGGCCGGCCTGCACATGCTGACGCGCAGCGTGGCGCTGTATTGCGGGCGCAAGGGGCTTAACATCCGGGCCAACGCGGTGCTGCCGGGCTCGATCGAAACACCGATGGTCGATCGGCTGCGCAACGCCTCGGGTGATCCGGCGGCGGCGCGCGCGCGCGCCGCGTCGCTGCATCCCATCGGGTTCGTCGGCGCGCCGGAAGACATCGCCTCGGCGGTGTCCTATCTTGTCAGCGACGAGGCGCGCTTTGTGACCGGGGCGCTGTTCAGCGTAGACGGAGGATTGACGCTGTGACGCGCCAGGACCCGCCTGTGCGCATCAACGGGCGCCTGATCGTGGGCGGCATGGCCCATGACTTCGATTATGCCCGCCTTGAAATCCTCAAGGCGCTTGCAGACCACCCCAACGTCAGGGTCTCGGTTGCGGATCACTTTGAGGACGTCGGGGCGCTGGAGACGTGCGCATTTCTCGTCACCTACACCTGCAACGTGCAGCCTTCGAAACGCGCGGCTGAGGCGCTGCGCGCGTTTCTGGCGCGCGGCGGGCGCTGGTTCGCCCTGCACGCCACAAACTCGCTGCTCGCCTGGACGGGCGACGGCGTCGCCGCCCTGCCGGACGACACCGGCTTCATCGACCTTTTGGGGTCGCAGTTCGTCGCGCATCCTCCGATCGGCGCCTTTGAGGTGCGTGTGCGCGCGCCTGACCATCCGGTGTGCCGCGGCATCGCCGATTTCGAGACGGTGGACGAACTCTACCTGTCGGATCTCGCCGATGGGCTGACGGTTCTGATGGACACGCGCTACGCCGGGCCTGCGCCGGGGTTTGTGCGTGCGGACTGGTCGCGCGACGAGCCGCGCCCGGTCCTGTATTCGCGCAGCGTGGCCAGCGGCGAAGTGCTCTATTGCACGCTCGGGCATTGCCGCGGTCACTGGGACGCGCCGCACCGCACGCCCTACTATCCGCAGGTTGAGCGCTGTTCGTGGGAGACGCCGGCCTTCCGGCGCATACTGGCGCGTGGCCTTGCATGGGCCGCAGGCATAGAAGGAGAGACTGACCATGGCAGCTGATGATGCGCGTCTCGATCCGCTCAACCGTCCCTATCCGACCGTTCAGGACATGCTGCGCCAGGACCCCAGGGAGCAGCCCTGGCAGCTCGCCGAGGCGCCTTACGTTGATTTCGGTCTCGGTGGCGTGCCTGTGGCGGAATATCTGTCTCAGGAGTTCTGCGATCGCGAGATGACGCAGCTCTGGGGCAAGGTCTGGCAGGTTGCGTGCCGGGAGGAAGAGATCCCGAATGTGGGCGATCACGTCGTTTACGACATCGCACAATGGTCGCTCATCATCGTGCGGGCCGGGCCGGATGACATCCGGGCGCATTTCAACGCCTGTCTGCACCGCGGCCGGCAACTGCGCGACTGCGCCGGCACGGTGGCGGCGTTCCGTTGCCCCTTCCATGGCTTCACCTGGGGTCTGGACGGGACCCTGAAGCATGTGCCCGCCGAGTGGGACTTTCCGCACGTCGATCGCGCTGAATTCCGCCTGCCGCAGGCCCGGGTCGGTCGGTGGGGCGGCTTTGTGTTCATCTGTATGGATCCGGATGCGCCTGACCTTGACAGCTACCTGGAGGATATTCCCGCCGTTTTCGCCCGCTGGCCGATGGAGGACCGCTTCATCGCCGCGCATGTGAGCAAGCCGCTCAACTGCAACTGGAAGCTCGCGCTGGAGGCTTTCGTTGAGTCATTCCATGTGACCGACACCCATCCCCAGGCTGCAGCCTACATCGCAGACTTCAACACCCAGTATGACGTCTGGCCGGGCAAGCGGCATTACAGCCGGATGATCAGTCCGCGCGGCGTCGCTTCGCCGTCTCAGGGCGATGCGCTGACGCAGGATGAGATCCTGCAGGCCTCCGAGCCCAACGCCGGGCCAATCACGGTTCCAGAAGGCTCCACGGCGCGCGCCGAGATGGCGCGCCGGCGGCGCGCCGCCCTCGCCTCCGTGCTCGGGTCGGCGGTCGACACGGTCACCGACAGCGAAGCGATCGACACGATCCAGTATTTCGTGTTTCCCAACCTCGTTCTCTGGTTCGGGCACGCCGCGCCGATCTGCTATCGCTTCCGCCCGCTCGGACGCGACCCAGACTGGTGTGTGCAGGAGGTCTATCTCCTTGTCCCCACCCCGCTTGGCAAACCGCGTCCACCGGCCGCCAAGCACACCCAGCTGCGCGCTGAGCAGCCCTGGACGGACGCGCTTGAACTCGGCGGTCTGGGCGGCGTCTTTGACCAGGACGGCGCAAACCTGTGGGCGATCCAGAAGGGGCTGCGCTCGCTGCGCAGCGGCGCCACCACGCTGGCCCGCTACCAGGAAAACCGGCTGCGCCATTTCCACGCGACGCTGAACGACTATCTCGGGCGCAAGCCGTAAGCGTGCAGTGTCTGTCACGCTGACCATCGAGCCGTCGGGGCTTCTGCTCAGCGTGGAGTCCGGCGAAAGCGTCCTTGCCGCCGCACGGCGCGCCGGGCTGGTCTGGCGCAGCGTGTGCGGCGGACACGCGCAGTGCCGCACCTGTTTTTTCACCACGCTGGCGCCGGAGGCCTTCGCGCCGCCGTCCCCGCTTGAGGCCGGCGCGCTAGCGCTGATCGGCCCGGCGGTCACCGGCGCACCGGTGGGACAGGCGGGCGAGGCGGGGGCGGTGCGCCTCGCCTGTCAGGCGCGCCCTCTGGCGGACGCCACGGTGCGCAAGATGGGCGTGCGCCAGTCCTGAGAGCAGGCGGGTGCGCCAGTCCACGGCCCCCAAGTCTGGCCCAGCACGATGGAGGCCCGGCATGGCGTTCGCCAGGCTGCGTCGATGCGAGGCTGCGTTGATGCCGGCCTGTGTCGATGCCGGCCTGTGTCGATGCCGGCCTGCATCGACCGGGCTACGGAGCGTCGTCGCCCTGCTTTACCCTGGCTGGCCCGCCCCCTCATAGCGCGCGCGCGCCTCGCGATAGGGCCGCCAGGCCGCCATCAGCAGGATCGCCGCCAGCGGCGCCGTCACCGCATTGATCACCGCGAGCGAGTAGCGCACCCCGTCCGCGCTCGGAAACACGGTGTCATTCATCAGCCCCACCATCACCGGACCAAGGCCGAGACCGCACAGGTTGATCGTGAACAGATAGAGGGCCGAGGTCTGTCCACGGTACTGGTTCGGCGTGGACAGCTGGATCGCGGCGGCGGCGAGCGGGAAGGTGAAGGTGGTGAAGAACTGCGCCACTGCGAGAAGCCCCAGGGCGGCCCAGGGATCATCCATCAGCGTTGCGGTGGCGGAAGGGATCCAGGAGGCGAGCATGGCGAAGGCGGCGACGCGCAGCGGCGCATCGCGATGGCGCTTGTCAACCTGGTCGGATATCCATCCGCCCGCGAAGGCGCCCAGCACGCTGGCGATCATGACGCCGACAAGCCCGTACCAGAAGCCGACCTGGCCTGGCGACCATTCAAAGGTTCGCCGGAAGAATTCCGCCGTCCAGCTGGTGCCGGCGTAGCCGTTCAGCGTGATCATGCAAAAGCCTGCGAACATCGGGGCGTAGACTGCTTTCTCGCGCCACAGCCGCCCGGCGACTGCGCGCAACGGCGGCGGGCGCAGGCGCCCGTCAGCCTGCGCCTCAACGCCGCGGCGCAACGGCTCCTTGAGCGTCGCGACCCACAGCGCGATGAGGAAGCCCGGCGCGCCGACGATGAAGAACGCGAGCTGCCATGGCTCGACCGTCCAGCTGGGGGTGATGGCGATCGGGCCGGTGGTGAGCGCCCACTGCACGATGGCGCCACCGAGGATGAAGGCTGCGCCGATGCCGACGAACGCGCCCATCGTGAAGATGCCGAGCGCCTGCGACAGCCGTTCCTTGGGGTAGGTGTCTGCGAGCATGGAGTAGGCCGCCGGATTGAGGCTCGCCTCGCCGGCCCCGACGCCCACCCGGGCCAGAAACAGCTGCCAGTAGTTCTGGGCGAGGCCGCACGCCACGGTGCAGGCGGAGAAGAAGGCTGTGCCCCATGCGATGATCGAGCGCCGGTTGGCGAAATCCACCAGCCGGCCCATCGGCAGCGCGGCGATCGTATAGAACACGCCAAAGGCGAGGCCCATAAGCAGGCTGACCTCGGTGTCGCTGATCTCGAAGGTCTTGCGGATCGGTCCGATCATCAGGCTCAGAATGATGCGGTCGATGTAGGAGTTCATGCTCGCGATGGTGAGCACGAACATCAGGTAGCTGGCCTGCGCCACGGACGGCCAGGGATCGTTCGGCCCGGCGATCCGGGTGGTGCTGCGCGCGGTCATGACTTTGCTCCCCTGCCGGATGTCGTTGCGCCGCGCGCTGCGGCGCCCGATTTTGGTGCGCCCGGTGTGCCCGGTGCAGGCTGGGCTGGCGGCTTCGCCGTGGCGGCCTGTGGGTGCGCGGCCTTGTGTGCGGCGGCCTTCTGCGCTGGGCCTGGCGTGCGGCGCGTGGGCGCCGCGCGCGGTGGTGTCCCGACCTTGCCTGCCGGGCCCTTGGCGGCCTGCGATCCGCCCGTTGCGGCTTTGCCGGCGGACGCTGTCCGGGTCCTGCCGGTCGCCGCGGCGCCGGCGACCGGCATGTCGACCAGGCCTGGGTCGCGGGCGATCTGGAAGGCGTTGAGCGCCAGCGCCACCAGGATGAATTCCCCGATCAGAAAGACGTAGTCGAGGAGCTGCGCGGGGCTGAGGTGCTCGGCGAGGACGGCGTAGGTTTGCGGGTCTATCGACTGGCTTTTCATCAGCTGGTCGACGCCGCTGAGCGCGGCCGCTTCCAGGGGCGTCCAGCCCTTGGCGCGGGGGCCGCGCACGACGCGCGCGATGTCTGCCTCGGGAATGCCGAGCCGACGCGACAGGCCGGCGTGCTGACCCCACTCATAGGCCGAGCGTGCGTTCCACGCGACGCGCAGGACCACAAGTTCGCGCAACCGCTCTCCCAGAAGATTGTTGCGCAGGATGTGATTGCCGAACACCATCCAGGCCTGCAGGGTCTGCGGGTTGTGCGCGAGGACGCGGTGCAGGTTGAACGGCGGCCACCAGGGACCCAGGGCCTGGCGGACGTCGGGAGAGATGTCGGCGTCGCCGAGCCCCTCCAGACGCTGGGCGGCGTTGGGAAATGGCGGCTCTCTGCCGGTTGTCGCACCCATGCTTTTCCCCTATGCTGCTGGCGTGTGTTGCGTCTGCAGGCTCTACCCTGCGACGGTATCTGACTGTCCACCCCCAGGGGCCCTGCGGGTCTGACAGTCCGTCAGGCGCCCCGGGCGACCAGGGTTTCCGACTGCAGGGCGCCCGACTGCAGGGCGCCCGGCTTCAGGGTTCCCGACTTCAGGGGCTCCGAATTCAGGGGCTCCGAATGCAGGGGCTCCCAATTCCGGGGCGCCCGGGAATACCGTTGGCCCAGCATATGGCCTGCCGCCAGACAGGACCGGCCGTCCGGGGCGGCGTCCTGGTCTGGCCGCCAGGGCTGGCCGCCGCGGCTGGCTGCCAGGACCTGTCGCCGCGACGCGGTGCGTGTGTGTCTTTTTGTCCGCGCCTCCTCTGAAAAAGCACAAATCTGCGCCGGGCGCCATTGACGCTTTTTGGCATGAGTGAAAAAAACGAGAAGTCTCTGACAAGCAGTCGGCGTCAGGCGGCGTGGGGATATGCGCTATCGGACGGCATCAGATGCGGCGGGGATCGAGGAAACGTATCTAGAGGAGATTTGGGATGGCGTTTAAACGCGACCGACTGCGGTCAACGCTTCTTGGCGCAACCGCGTTGTGCCTTATCGCCCCAGGCGGAGCCCTGGCGCAAACCGCAGATCAGCAGGCCAGCGAGTCGCAAAGCGCCTCGGGTGAAACGATCCAGGACATCATCGTTACCGCGCAGCGTCGCGCGGAGCAGCTGCAGGACGTGCCGCTCGCCGTCTCCGCGCTGAACGAGGAGATGATCCAGGACCTCAACGCCCGCGACATTCGCGATCTGACCGGTCTTGTGCCCAATATCGTGATCAGTGAGATCAGCATCGGGCCGAGCATGACCCAGCTGTCTATCCGCGGCGTCAACAGCCAGGACCCGGAAAAGAGCTTTGACCCGGCCGTCGGCGTGTTTGTGGACGGCGTCTACCTCGGCACATCGGCCTTCAATCTGCTTGACTCGTTCGACCTTGAGCAGATCGAGGTGCTGCGCGGCCCGCAGGGCACGCTGTTCGGCCGCAACACCACGGGCGGCGCCATCAACGCCACGCGCTCCAAGCCGACCGGCGAGCTCGGCCTGCGCGCCAGCGCGACCTTCGGCAGCGCCGGACGCAATGACTATCAGGCGGTTGTCAATTTCCCGGTCACCGAGCAACTTGCGTTCAAGGTGTCGGGCTATTCGCTGCAGGACGACGGGCTTTGGGAGAACCCGGCGGGCGGCGCGACCGGCGCCAAAGACCGCAGCGGGTTCAGCCTGCGCGGCCTGTGGACGCCGTCACCGCAGTTCTCGCTCGATCTGATCTATGACTCAGCCCATGACGAGAGCCAGCTGACGCCGTACATTCCGCGGGGCATCGCGACTGTGACCCCGCTGCCATTCCGGATCACCCAGACGACGTTCCCGACCGCGGCGACCGTGATCCCGGGATCTCCGGCGGACCGCTTCTGCGTGCTGCCGGGCGGATCCTGCGCCCAGAACGATTTCTCGTTCTCGCGCGTGACGGACCGTCACGACATGAACGCCGATATGAAGGCGCTCACCGCCACGGCGATCTGGACGCCCAATGACAAGTACGACGTCACGGCGATTTACGGTCACCGCAAGTCGGATGAACAGGTCTATATTGACTTCGACGGCACCAGCCGGACCGTGTTCAACGTGGCGCGCTTCCAGGACTACGAGCAGACCAGCTTCGAAGTCCGCATGGCGACCAATTTCGACGGCCCGCTCAACTACGTGGTCGGCGCCTTCCACTTCAACAGCAAGTACAGCCTCCAGCAGGCGATCAAGCTCGACGTGGCCATGGCCGCGCCGCTGCCTGCACTGGGTCTCGTGTATTCCGCCGGGGGCGGGGACGAAGACGAGCACGAGGCCACCACCCAGGCGGTGTTCGCGCAGGCCGACTACACCTTCTCGCCGCGCTGGACCCTGACGCTCGGCGGGCGTCTGTCGAAGGACGAGAAGACGATCTTCACGCGGTTCGTCGGCGCGCCAACGGGCCTCAATCCGGTCACCTATTCACCGGCCCAGGGCATCCTGCCGAACCGTCCTGTCACCTCGTCTGGCGGGGCGACCAAGGACTGGACGGAGTTCACGCCGCGCATCGCCCTGAACTTCAAGAAGTCCGACGACCTGCTGTACTATGCGAGTTACACGCGCGGCTACAACGCGGGCGGTTTCTCGGCCCGCGCCGGCACGGTCGCCGACGTGACCACCCCGTTCAACCCGGAATTCGTCAATTCCTACGAGGCGGGCTTCAAGTCCGATCTCGCGGACGGGCGGATCCGCTTCAACGGCGCGTTCTTCTACAACGACTATCAGGACAAGCAGGAAGAGGCTATCCAGCCGGGCCCGCCGCCGACCTTCACCTCGACCACGGTTCGCAACGTCTCAGGCGCGCGGATCTTTGGCGTGGAACTTGAGGGCTCGGCCATTCTCAGCGACCAGTGGCGCGTTGACGGGTCGCTCGGTCTGATGAATGCGGAGTACACGGACTACAGCACGTTCGTGAGCAGCGCCCAGTACATCTCGACCCCGGCGCAGCCGGCCGGCACGCTTGTGCGCGCCGACCTGACGAGCCTCAACCTGCGCCGTGTCCCGCAGGTGACGGCGTCGATCGCGCCGAACTTCGAAACGGCCCTTGGATCGGGCTACCTGACGGCCCGCGCCATCGCGCGTTATGTCGGTGAGCAGTATTCCGAGTTCTTCAACGATCCGCGCGGGCTCATTCCGGCCCAGACCTTCGTTGATGCGAGCGTCAGCTATGAGTTCGGCAACAATGACCAGGCGCGCGTGACCCTGTTCGGCAAGAACCTGACCGAGAATCAGGAAATTTCCTCTTTCACGAATTCCGTGGTGGATTTCGGCACCGTCGCCGTACCGCGGACCTGGGGCGTTGAGCTGGAGTTTGCGTTTTAAGCTTTTCGGTTCCCCAAGGCGGCGGCCGTCGCTGTACGGCGGCCCCTGTCACGGCGCGGCTCCTGCCGCGCCGTTTTTTTTGACCCGCGCCGGTCTCCCGCAATGGTCTGTCCTTCCGGAATGGTCTTTCGGACGGGCGCCCGACACCAGGCGTGGCGCGCGGGTGCGGGGCGGCAGGCAGGCGTTTCGGGGGCTGTCCGGCTGGCCCCGGCCCGTGCTGCGAGAGCCTTGCGGGTCTCGACCAGGTCCCGGGTGATCGCGCGCCGATCCAAAGCGGCTGCTGTACAGGCGGTGCGCGCTCGGCCATGCTTGCCGGACGGCTCACGTTCAGTCCTGCGCCTGGCGGGACCTGCAGCCGAACTGCGCGGCGGCGACGCCGCGCGGGCATGGGGGTGCGCATGACATCTGATCGCAACGCCGGCGGCGTGCGCAGCAATGGCGAGGGCGCGGACCTCAGCCCCGCTTATGTGCGCTATGCGCTCTGGCTTCTCCTGGTCGTCTACACCCTCAACTTCCTCGATCGTCAGATCATGAACATTCTTGGTCCTGAGATCCAAAAGGAACTCGGGTTTTCTGACACCTATCTGGGGCTGTTGACCGGGCTCGCCTTCGCCCTTTTCTACACGATCCTCGGCATTCCGCTGGCGAGCTACGCCGACCGGGCGACCACCAACCGGCCCTTCCTGATCGGGATCGCCCTTGCCTTGTGGTCCGGCATGACGGTGCTGTGCGGCATGGCGCAGACGTTCATCCAGCTTGTGCTGGCCCGGGTCGGCGTCGGCGTCGGGGAGGCCGGCTGCACGCCGCCTGCGCACTCTCTGATCTCTGACTATGTGCCGCGCGAGAAGCGGGCTTCGGCGATCGCCTTCTATGGCATCGGCGTTCCGGCCGGTTCGCTGCTTGGCCTCGTCATCGGGGGCGTGCTTGACGATCTGTATGGCTGGCGCATCGCCTTTCTGGCCGTCGGCCTGCCGGGCATTCTGCTTGGCCTTTTGGTCATCCTTACGCTGAGGGAGCCGCGCATGACGCGCGCCGCCGAGGCCGTGCGGCAGGCTGGCGCGCCAAAGGGCAAGGCGCGGGAGGCCTTACAGGAAGTTTTTCGCTCAGGCGCTTTCTTCTGGCTCGCCTGCGGTGCGGCGATCACAGCCTTTCTCAGTTACGGCAAGAGCGTGTGGGCGGTCGTCCTGTTCGGACGGATCCATGGTCTGTCGTCGGGAGAAATCGGCATTTTCTACGGCATCTCAACCGGGATCGCGGGCATCCTTGGCATATGGTTCGGCGGCTGGTGCGCTGACCGCTTCGGCTCGCGTGATGCGCGCGGCTATCTTGCGGGGCCAGCGATCGCCATGGTGGTCACTGCCCCGCTCCTGGCGCTTGGCTACTGGATCGACAACTGGGTTCTGGCGCTGGCGCTGATCTTCCTGCCGACGGCCGCCAACCAGATGTATTACGGTCCCACATTCGCCTGCGTTCAGGGACTGGTGCGCCCGCAGACGCGCGCCATGGCCGCCGCCATCATGCTCTTCATCATCAACCTGATTGGCCTTGGCCTGGGGCCGACCCTGTTTGGCGCCCTGTCGGATGCGCTGAAGCCGATTGCGGGCGTCGACAGCGTGCGCTGGGTGCTGGTGACCGCCGCCGCCCTGGGGCTGTTGCCCGCCGTCTTCTTCACACTGGCCGGGCGGCGTCTGGTGCGCGACATGCGGAGTGACTGAGCGCAGCCGCGCACGACGCGCCGCCAGGCCGGCGTCTTCGCTCCGATGCCTGGGGGCCCAAAGCCTGGGGGCCCAAAGCCTGGGGGCCAGACGCCTGGGGGCCAGAAGCCTGAGGGCCAGAAGCCTGAGGGCCAGAAGCCTGGGGGGCGGCCCCCACGGCGCGGCCGGGCGGCTTGCGTCCCTTGGCTGGCGAACCCAGCCCCGGCGTGCCCGATGGCGCGCCTGGAGCGCCGCCGCCCCTGCGGGATATGGGCGCCGCCTTTTCGGGGCGCGCAGCACCGCTCAGTGCAGTTTCAGCTTCGGGCGCAGGATCTGGTTGACGTGGCCCACCGCAATCATCATGGCGCCGCGCAGCCAGCCATGGATCGCGAGCAGATGCATGCGGTACAGGGACATGTAGACGAAGCGGGCGAGCCGGCCCTCGACAGCCATGCGCCCGCCGATCAGATTGCCCATCAGGCTTCCGACCGTTGAGTACCTGCTCAATGACACCAGCGACCCATGGTCATGATAGGCGAAGGTTTTGAGCTTTCTGCCCGCGATGGCGGCCTTGAGGTTGTCAAACACCACGTCCGCCATCTGATGGGCCGCTTGGGCGCGCGGCGGGATCGCGCGCTGGGCGCCGGGCGGGGTGTAGCTGGCGCAATCGCCAAGCGCAAAAATCCGCGGATCGCGCGTCGTCTGCAGCATCGCGCCCACCACAAGCTGGTTTGCCCCATTGGTTTCCAGGCCGGCCATATCCTTGAGAAATTCCGGCGCCTTGACGCCGGCAGCCCAGACCCGCAGGTCGGCGCGGATCAGTTCGCCATCCTTCGTTTCAAAGCCGTCCTTGCCCGCGCGCACGATCTGGCGTCCGGTGATGACCCGCACCCCGAGCGCTTCGAGTTCCTTGTGGGCTGCCTTGGCGAGCCTTTCCGGCAGCGCCGGCAGGATGCGTGGGCCGGCTTCGACCAGGGTCACCTTGAGCCGGGACTCGTCGAACACCTCCAGCCCGTAATGGCGCAGGCCTGCGGCGGCGTTGTACAGCTCCGCGGCAAGTTCGACCCCGGTCGCGCCGCCGCCCACGATGGCGATGCGCACATAGGCGTCTGCCTGCGGGTCCGTGCTGAGCGTGCGCGACACGCGCAGGCAGTGGTTCAATAGCTTCAACCGGAACCGGTCCGCCTGGGCCCGGGTGTCGAGAAACACACAGTTCTCGCGCACGCCCGGGGTGGCGAAGTCGTTTGAGACCGAGCCCAGCGCGACCACCAGATAGTCGTAGCGGATGCGGTGGGACGCCATCAGCTCCGTTCCGTCCTCGTCGCGCATCGGCGCGATGATGACCTGACGCCTTTCGCGATCGATCCCCTCCATCGCGCCCAGAAAAAATCGGTAGCCCCACCGGCGTCCGTGCGAGCGGTAGCCGACCTCGTCGAGATTGGCGTCCAGCGCCCCGGCTGCGACTTCGTGCAGCAGCGGCTTCCAGATATGGGTGCGGTTGCGTTCAACCAGGATGATGTCGAAGCGCTCGCGCCCGAAATGGGCCCCGAGCCGGCGCACCAGTTCAAGTCCGCCGGCGCCGCCGCCCACTACGACAATCTGGGTCTTCAGGGGCCCCTTTTTGCGGGACGCGGGTTCAAGGTCGCGCAGCGCGCCGGTCGCAGACCCGGGGTCGGGGGTGAGCTGGGGCGCCTGCCCGGTGGTCGGTGCGGGCGCGCGCAGATCCTGCGGCGCGGCGGCTGCAGCGGCGGCATCAGACATGGGCGGGCCTCGCACTGGAAGGACGCCCGTCCACAGGGACAGGCGTGGTCACAACCATGTGACGCGGCGTCTGCGAAAATCAAGCATGCCGGGCAAATCACCCCGCGGGCGCCCGTGATGCGCGCGTCCGTGTCGCCTGACGCGGCCGCGGCGGCGTCAGGGCGGGGAATCTGCTAAGCAGGAGCCATGGACCTTGCCGAAGCCGAACGCCTGCTCGCCGCGAGCCCGGATCACCGCGTGCTCAAGCGCATCCCCCCGCCGTCCCGCTGGGGTCTCGACGCAAGGGGCGGGCCCGGCGTGCGTCGCGCCGTTTATGTGGACGTCGAGACGACCGGGCTCGACCCGGAGAGCGATGAAGTGATCGAACTCGCGCTCCTGCCCTTTGATTATGACCGCGCCACGGGCGAGATCGTGCGCGTTCTGGATCAGGAGGCGTTCTCCGGCCTGCGTCAGCCGTCAATCCCGATCCCGGCGGCGAGCACCCAGGTGCACGGTCTCGCCGACGCCGATGTCGCAGGCCAGTCCATCCCGGCAGAGGCCGTGGAGCGCGTGATGGCGTCCGCCCAGCTGGTGATCGCGCACAATGCGACCTTTGACCGGCCGATGGTGGAAAAGCACTGGCCGGTGTTTGAGGGGCTCAGCTGGGCATGCTCGCTGACGGACATCAGCTGGCGCGAGGAGGGGCTGGCAAGCGGCAGGCTGGATTATCTGCTGCTGCATGAGGGCTGGTTCTACGACGGACACAGGGCGCTGTCGGATGCGCTCGCCGGCCTGTTTCTGCTGTCGCGTCCCCTGCCGGTGTCGGGACGCCCTGCGCTGGCGGCTCTCCTTGAGAGTGCGCGTCGTCCGCTCAAGGCTGTACGCGCGGAAAACGCACCCTTCGAGGCGCGGGCGCTGCTGAAGAGCCGCGGCTATCGCTGGGATGCAGGCGACGGGACGCGGTCGAAGTCCTGGTGGATTGCGACGCAGGACCCTGACGCCGAGGTCGACTGGCTGCACCGCGAGGTCTATGCCGGGCAGCGCAAGGTGCCGGTCAGCGACCTGCCGGCGACGCTGAGGTATTCGGCGCGCCAGTGGGCGTGAAGCGGGCGCGCGCCATGCCAGGGCCGGCGTGCGCGCCGGCCGGATCGGGGAGATCGCAATGTCCAGACTGAAGGTCCACAGCGAGCGTCACGCCATCGCCCGCATCGGATGGCTGCGCGCCGCGGTTCTCGGGGCCAATGACGGGATCGTCTCCACCGCCAGCCTGATCGTCGGCGTTGCAGCGGCGGCGTCCGGCAAGGCGGACATCCTGCTGGCCGGGGTCGCGGCCCTGGTCGCTGGCGCGATGTCCATGGCGGCGGGCGAATATGTGTCCGTGAGCTCCCAGGCCGACGCCGAGAAGGCGGACCTTGCGCGGGAGCGCCAGGAGCTTGAGGACGACCCGGTCTTTGAACGCGAGGAACTCGCCGCGATCTACCAGGCGCGCGGTCTGACGCCCGATCTCGCGCGCGCCGTTGCGGACCAGCTGAGCGCGAGGGACGCACTCGGCGCGCATGCACGCGATGAACTGCATATCTCCGACATGACGGCGGCCCGCCCGCTTCAGGCGGCGGTCACGTCGGCCATCACCTTCGCCGCCGGGGCCATCCTGCCCCTGGGCGCCGGTCTTGTGGCGCCTGAACCCTCCATCGCCTGGACTGTGTCGCTCACCTCGCTGGTCTGTCTGGCCGCCCTTGGGGCGATCGGCGCGCGCGCCGGCGGGGCGCCGATGGCGGCGGGCGTGGTGCGGGTCACCTTCTGGGGAGCGGCCGCCATGGCGCTCACCGCCGCCATCGGGAGCCTGGTTGGCGGCGTTGTATGACGGTGCTGGCGTGCGCCGCCGCGCAGCCGCGATGGCGCATCCGTCGGCCAGCCATCCATTGCGCCCGCCTGCGGACCGGCGACAGCCAACGGCGCAGAGAGGATGGCTTTGCGGGCGATCCCAAACCGTCTAGGCAAGGCTGGAGGCCGTGTGCGGACGGATTGCATGAGGCGGCTGAACGATCACATCCTGGGTCAAGGCAGGGCTGCATGAAGAGGACGCCATGAGCAGATGCCTCGCCATCATTGGTCTCGCGCTCGCCCTTCCTGCGGCTGTGGCCGCCGAGCAGGGTCAGGGTGCGTCAGAGCCTGCGTTGACGTGGAGCCTGGAGTACACGGCCGATGTGATAGGTCCGATCTCAGGCGGCGTCAGGCGCGGCGTTGTGCTTGATGATCTGTCGCTGACCGGGACGCTGGATCTGGAGCGCGCCTTTGGTGTGCAGGGCGCCAGGATCGTCGGCTACGTGCTGAACAATTCGGGCGCCATCCCCAATGACCATGTCGGGTCCCTGGAGGGGGTCGACAACATCGAAGTCGGCGCCCAGCGCGCGCGGCTGTTCGAACTCTATTACGAGCAGGGGTACGCGCGGGGGCTGTCGCGGGTCGGTCTGATGGATCTCAATGCGGAGTTCTACGCGACCGAAGCGTCTGGCCTGTTGATCGGTCCAACCTACGGCATCGGCTCCGAACTCGCGGCCACGGGCCCGAACGGTCCGTCGATCTTTCCGTCCTCGGCTCTCGGCGTCATGGGAAAGGTCACCCGCGGGGAAGCCGGTTATGTTCAGGCGGCGGCGTTCAATGCTGCGGCCAACTCCCCTGGTGATCCCGGCGGCGTCGACACCTCGTTTGATGAGGGCGCCCTTGTGATCGCCGAAGCTGGTTTGAACGTCAGCGGCAAGCTCGCCCTTGGCGCCTGGGCCTACACCCGCAAGCAGGATGATGTGGCCGACGTTGATCCGTCCGGAAATCCTGTCCAGCGGCGCCCCTGGGGCGTCTACGCCCTGGCCGAGCGCCGTCTCGGCGGCCATGAGGCGTCGCGCATGACCACCGGGTTCCTGCGGCTGGGCGCTTCCGATGGCGATACCGGGATCTTTGCCGGCAGCCTCTCCACCGGACTGCGTGTGGAGCGCATGGCGCCGGGGCGGCCGGACTCCCAATTCAGCGTCGGCGCCCGGTTCGGCCGGATCAGCGACAAGACCCAATCGCTGCTGGCGCTTGGCGGGCTCAATCCCGCCGAGGGCGAAGCTGGACTGGAGCTCACCTACTCTGACACCGTGTCGCCGTGGCTGCGCGTGCAGCCCAATCTGCAGGCTGTCTGGAACGCGGGCGGCGACCGGGACGCCGATGCGGTTGTCGTCGCGGGGCTGCGTCTCGCCATCGCCTTCGCCCGGGAGTGATGCGATGCACCCTCCCGGCGGCGTCCGTCCGGGGAACTGGCCGCAGAGGGTGATCCGGGAAGCCTGTCGGGAGAGATCGGGGCGCTGCCTCAGCCCTCGAGTGATCGCAGGAAGCTGATCACCGCCCCGGCGACAGCGGCAGGCTGTTCGGGCAGCAGCGCGTGGCCGGCATTTTCGACATAGACCACCCGCACCCGATCCGGCGCGGCCACACGAAGCTTCTCTGCATTTTCAGCCGGGGCAAGAACATCCTGTTTCGGCTGCACGACCAGGACCGGCGCAGCGCCGGCCTGCCACCAGGCGTCGACAGGCGTGCGTTCACTTGCTGCAATCTGCGCCTCGGCGATATCGCGCCGCCACCCGTCGCGCCACACCGTCGCATCATTGCCTGGCGCGAAGAACGCCGTGGCGACGGCTTTCATCCGCACTGCATCCGGCAGGTCCAGATCGAATGACGCCAGAAGCGCCTGCTCAATCTCCGGCGCCATGGCGACTTTGCCGCCTGCGGCGAGCAGCACAACGGCGCGCACCAGATCAGGGCGCAGTGCCGCGCACATCCGCGCGACGCGGTTGCCAAAGGCGTGGCCGAGGACGACAGCGGGCCGCCCCGCTGCCGTGGCGGCGATCACGTCGGCGATGTCCTCGGCGAGGTCGCCAAGATCTGTCTGTGCGCCGTAGGGGGCCGACGCGGCGAAGCCGCGCGGCTCGGGGCAGGCGGCGTGAAATCCGCTGGCCGCAACGGCGCGCGCCAGCATCTCGAAGTCGCCCGCGCCGCGCCCGAGCGAGGGGATCATGACAACCGTGAGACCGCGCGGTGCGCCGAAGGTGCGCACGTCAATGGCGCCATGGCGACCCGCGACCGCCATGCGGTCCTCCGCAATGAGATCGGGTCGCGCCGCACAGCCGGCGGCGGCGATGAAGGCGGCGAGTGCTGCGCGCCGCGACAGGATGCTGACAGACATGGCGCGTCCTAATTGAAGAGCTCAACGCGCATGGCGTCGACTTCCGCATTGACCGCGCGCCGGCTCGTCCACTGCGGCGCGACATTGCCGGCGTTCCAGGCCTCCCAGCGCGCCAGCAGGTCGCGCACGACGTCCGGATGCTGCGCGGCGACATTGCTGGTTTCGCCCGGATCTGTGCGCATGTCATAGAGCAGCGTCCACTGGCCGAGTGACGAAACCTGCGCCGGCGCCCCGTCCGGACGGATGGAGCGGCCGAGATCGTCCGACCCGGCTTCATCGGCGCCGGGTTGCGGCGGCGCGGCCTTGTTCACAACCAGAAGCTTCCAGCGCGCATCGCGCACGATCCTGGTTGGGCCCATGCGCCAGAACAGCGTGCGCGCTTCGGGTTTTGCGCGCTGTGAGAGCAGGCGGACAAGGTCCTGTCCCTCAGCCCTGGGATGAGTTGCTCCGGCCGCCGCCGCCGCCGTGGCTGCGACGTCGAGCGAACTCACAGGGCGGGCGTCGACCGACGGTCTGATCCGGCTTGGCCACGACACCAGAAATGGCACCCGCAGGCCGCCATCCCAGGGATAGCCCTTGTATCCCTTCAGCGGCGCGTTGGAACAGGCGCCGCCGACATAGCTCGCACAGCCATTGTCACTCAGGAAGATGATCAGCGTGTCCTCATAGACTCCGAGCTCCTTCAGTCGTGCGGTCAGGCGCCCCACCCCTGCATCGAGCCCCAGCATCATCGCCGTATAGACGCGATGATGGTCAGATGGCTGATCTCCGGTGCGCGCCAGATATTTTTCAGGCGCCTGCAGCGGCGTGTGGGGAGCGGTATAGGCGAGGTAGAGAAAGAAAGGCTGGCCGCCCGGGGCGCTGACGAAGTCCACCGCCTTGTCGGTGAGCACATCGGTGACATAGCCGTCCGGTTCGACGCGGGTGCGCCCGTCATAGATCGGCAGCCGGTCGCGTGTGATCAGGCGGTCTTCGGCGGTCACCACATGCAGATCCTTTGCGCCAACCGTTGTCAGATAGGGCGTGGCGCCGCCGAGGATGCCGAAAAAACTGTCAAAGCCGCGATCAAGCGGGGTGAATCCCGGCGCCTGGCCCAGGTGCCATTTGCCGACCATGCCCGTGCGGTAGCCTGCGGCCTTCATCGTCTGGGCGATTGTGATCTCGCTGAGAGCCATTCCGCCCTGGGCGTCGCGGCCCACCGGATTGAACTCAAATCCGAACCGCGTTTGCTGTCGTCCCGACATCAAGGCGGCGCGCGATGGCGCGCAGACCGCCGCAGTCACGTACCCGCTCGTCATGCGCGCGCCGGCGCGCGCGAGGGCGTCGATATTGGGCGTGGCGATGCGCCCGCCATTGGCGCCGATATCGTTGTAGCCGAGGTCGTCGGCGACGATGATGATGACGTTGGGCCGTCTGGCGGGGGCGTCTGCGCGCACGCCGTCGCCTGGTGGCGCAGCGCGCGTGCCGCAGGCCGCCGCGCACAGCAACATGGCGAGCAGTGCGCCAAGCCGCAGGGTTGCAGCGCGCGCGCGCACGGGCGGGGGAGTTTTCATGGCGTCTTCTCCGTTCAGCCAGGCGGTTGAGATGGCGGTTCGACCCGCAGTACGGTGCGAAAGCCGATGTGATTGGCGCCCAGGGTGGGGTCGCCAGGCTGGCGCGCCGCCGGGCGGTAGCGCCTGCAGAAGTTGTCCGCACACAGCCAGGACCCGCCCTTGATGACCCGCCCGTTGCGAACGCCGCTCGCCAGCGCCGGATCCTGCGCGGCGCTGGCGTAGCCGCGGTCCCGAGCGCCTGCCTGGCCGCGCATCGACCAGGCGTCTTTGGTCCATTCCCAGACATTTCCGGCCATGTCGTACAGGCCGTAGCCGTTTGGCGCGAAACACCCCACCGGGGCCAGTCCGCGGTAGCCGTCGTCTCCCGTGTCAACTGCCGGAAAAATGCCCTGCCAGTGGTTGGCAGCCGGCGCGCCATCTGGCTGGCGCGGCGCATCTCCCCACACGTAATCGGCCTGCGCGAGACCGCCGCGCGCGGCGATCTCCCATTCGGCTTCGCTCGGCAGGTCGCGACCGCGCCAGGCCGCATAGGCGAGGGCGTCGGCGTAGGCGACCTGCACGACGGGCGCCTCGGCGCGGGCGTCAGGGCCCTCGCTGCCGAACGGCTTGCGCCAGGTGGCGTCCTGATCAAGCCGCCAGCCGCCGTCGAACACCGCGCCGCCTGACGGCGCCCCATCTGAACCGGTGCGCTCGGCAAGGGTGACATAGCCCGTCGCCTGAACAAACTGCGCGAACTGCGTGGTCGTCACTTCGGTGCGGTCGATCCAGAACCCAGTGACACTGACGGTGAGCGGCGGCGCCTCCTCCGGGTCGAAGTCGCGCGACCCGATGGTCGCCGTTTGTGCGGGGATCCACACGCCGCGGCTGTCAGACGCAGCGGCCAGCGGACAGCTCTGCGCCCCCTCAGCGGGTCGCGCCGCTGCGCCGGCGCTGTCGCGTTGGGTGGCGCCAGAGCCGGCGCCTTGGCCTGGCGCGCCACAGCCGGCAAGGACCGCCGCAACCAGACATCCGCCCAGTCCGCGCGGCCCTCTCAGCCTGCCCAGCCTGCCCAGCAAGGTCCGCCTTCGCCGCACCCGAATACCTCTCGCTGCGCACGTCCCGGCATGGGACGCATGGCTCTCGAAGGTCCTTAGGCGTCGTCGCCGTCGCGGACCAAAGTGTCGACACACAGGCTTTCCTTTGTCGCCACAGTCTGTCAAGCTCATCCCGTCCTGAAGGGCGATCTTGAAGGGGGTGTTCGATGGCGGTCCGACATCTTGCCGTCGTCTGCGCCGTGCTGTTTGCGGCCGCTGCCTGCGTTTCCAGCGCCGCCGCGCCGCACGCGTCCGGCCCCCACGCCGCCGCGGCGCAGCCGGAGCAGGGCGGGGCGCATGCGGCGCGCGCGCCGGGCGCCCGGGCTGGCAGGCCCAACCTGATCCTGATCGTGGCCGATGATCTCGCAGCCCTTGATCTCTCGGCCTATGGCGGGTCGGTGCGGAGCGTGGCGACGCCCAACATCGAGCGTCTGGCGCGGCGCGGCGTGCTGTTCCGGCGCGGCTATGCGACGGCGGCGGTCTGCAGTCCGTCCCGGGCCGCCCTGATGACCGGCCAGTATCAGCAGCGCCATGGCTTTGAGTTTCTTACCCCCGAGGGCGCAGACGGCGGCGGACATGGTCTGGCGCCCGGGCAACGCGTGTTCGCGGGCGATCTGAAGGCGGCCGGCTACCGCACGGCGATGTTCGGCAAGTGGCATCTTGGCGCAACCCCGGACCGTCTGCCGACAGCGCGCGGGTTTGACCGCTTTTTCGGCTTTCTTGCCGGCGAGACCTCCTATGCGCGCGAGGGAACCCCCGGCCTTGTCAGTCTGCCTGCCCCCTATGTCGGGACGCGCAGCTTC
This sequence comes from Hyphomonadaceae bacterium, assembly GCA_040381075.1. GTDB lineage: Bacteria > Pseudomonadota > Alphaproteobacteria > Caulobacterales > Aquidulcibacteraceae > JBEIHX01. Next base: position 18,365 of record JBEIHX010000007.1, on the reverse strand, counting down.
ACCCGGCGGGCGGACTGGGTGCGATTGATGTCGGACGCCGCTGGCGATGATCAGCCTCCGGTCATTGAGTCCGACGAAACCACCTATCTGACAGATCTGCTGACCAGCAGGGCGGTCGACTACATCAAGGCGTCGGGTGACGCGCCGTATTTCGTGTATCTGGCGCATCTGGCGCCGCACGCGCCGTTTCAGGCGCTGGAGGGCGATATCGCCCGCTTCGCCAGTATCGAGGATCCCCTGCAGCGCAGCTACGCTGCGATGATCCATGCCCTCGACCGCAGCGTCGGCGCGATCCTGGACGCAGTGGACGCCTCCGGCGCGGCTGAGGACACGATCATCGTCTTCACCGCCGACAATGGCGCGGCGACCTATATGGGCGTGTCCGACTGCGAGACGACGGCTGGCGGCAAGCTCAGCTACTTCGAGGGCGGCGCGCGGGTGCCGCTGATCGTCAGCTGGCCGCGCGCCTGGCCCAAGGGCTTTGTCGACCGGCGCAACGCGTCCCTGCTCGATGTCGCCCCGACCCTGCTGGCGGCTGCGGGGGCGACGTCGCCGACGGCGTTTGACGGGCGCGACCTCACGCCCCTGATGAGCCCCGCGCGCCGCGCCGACGTCATTCATGAGACCCTGTTCTGGCGCACTGGTCCCGAATTCGCGGTGCTGGCCGGCGACCTGAAGCTCCTGTCGAACACGAGGCCTGGCGCGTATCCGTGGCTGTTCGATCTGGCGAGCGACCCGCGCGAGACGGTCAGTCTGACCTTTCGCCGGCGCGCGGATGTCGGTGACCTGCAGAAGCGCTATCAGGAGTGGTCGCAGGCGATGCAGCCGCCGGCCTGGCAGCCAGGGCAGGTCATCCAGGTCTTCCAGTGCGGCCGGATTTCGTTTCACGAGCAGTAACGCGCGCCGGCGCTGCACGCGGCCCGGCAGGCCTGCGCCGTATCCCTACGCGCTGAAGACGCTGGACGATACGGTGAGGTGAGGCGGCGGCGTTTCGGTGAGGATCTCGCGCGCCACGGCGAGGCTTTGCGGCAGGATCAGCCGCAGGAAGCAGCGCGCCGCCGCCCGCTTGCCGTCCGCAAAGTCATCCCCCTGTCCGGCGAGCACGGCCATCTGGCGCAGCCAGAGGCAGGCCACCAGGAGATCGCCGGTCATCAGGGCGGCCGGGCTTGCCCACGCCTGCGCGGCGTCGCCGTCGCCCACGGCAAGCCGGCGCAGCGCGTCGCCGACGATGCGCACGGCCTCGCCAAGACCGGCTGCTTCCGGGGTGTCGCGCGCGAGGTCAGCCGTCTCCAGGTGCAGCTGTGTCAGGATCCCTTCCACCACGGCGCCGCCGTCCCGGCGCAGGCCGCGCATCACGAAGTCCAGCGCGAGGATGCCGTTGGCGCCCTCATGGATGGGGTTGAGCCGCTGGTCGCGAAACAGCCGTTCAACCGGGTGGTCGCGCACATAGCCTGCCCCGCCAAGCACCTGGATGGCCAGCGAGTTGGCTTCGACGCCGCGCTCGGCGCACCACAGCTTCACCAGGGGCGTCAGCACGGCGAGGCGGCGGGTCGCTGTGTGTGCTTCGTGGGGGTCGGGATGTGTGTTGGCGTCGTCAACCAGACGCGCGGCGGCAAGGCACAGGCACAGGCCGCCCTCCGCGATCGCCTTCTGGATCAGCAGCATGCGCCGCACATCGGCGTGTTCGATGATGCGCGCTGGCGCGCCGGTGCGCGGATTGCGCCCCTGGATGCGCGCGCCGGCATAGCCTGCCGCGTAGCGAAACCCGGCATAGGCGGTCGCGGCCGCGGTCACGCCGACGCCGATGCGCGCCTCGTTCATCATGTGGAACATCACCGCCAGCCCCTCGTGCGGCCGGCCGATGAGATAGCCAACGCAGCCCGTGTCCTGGCCAAACGCCAGGGCGCAGTTGGAGGTGGCGCGATGGCCAAGCTTGTCGTTGAGGCCGATCGTGCGCACATCGTTCGCGCGCCCGTCGAGGCCGATCTTGGGTACGATCAGCAGCGACAGGCCGGACGCGCGCGCCTCACCGCCGTCGATGCGGGCCAGCACGAGGTGTACGATGTTGTCTGCGAAGTCGTGGTCGCCGCCGGAAATCCACATCTTCGATCCAACGACGGAGTATGCGCCGTCGTCGCGCCTGATCGCACGCGTGCGCACCTCGCCCAGGGCGGAGCCTGCATGCGGCTCGCTGAGGCACATTGTGCCGGTCCAGCGTCCTTCGCGCAGCGGCGGCAGAAATGTTTCCCGCTGCCAGGCGTCGCCGAAGGCGTGGATGAGGCGCGCCGCCGCCGTGGTCAGGAAGGCGTATCCGGCCGCAGGGGTGCAGGCCGCCCCGAAGATCGCCATAAGCGCCGTGGTGAGGGCGGCTGGCGCCTGCAGGCCGCCGGCGTCGTGCGCCAAGCCCGTCGCAAGGTAGCCGCCGCGCGCATAGGCGTCGAATGCGCGCGCAAGGCGCGGGTGGGTTTTCACGGACCCGTCAAGGAAACGGGGCTTCTCGTGATCCAGCGCCGCGGCGATGGGCGCGAATTCCTTGGCGGCGAGGGCGTCGGCGCTGGCCAGGATGGCGTCGAGATCGGCGGCTTCGAGGTGGGCGAAGGCGTCCCGCGCCAGAAGGCTGCGCGCATCTGCTGTGTGGTGCAGCAGGAAACGCAGTTCCTGATGAAGCAAGGCGGCCTCCAAAATGTCGACAGATTATCTTGTAGCCGCAGACAGTTTATGGCAAGAAGTTTCGCCGTGCGTCGCCTCCCGCAGCGGCGCCTGCCGGTGCGTGCCGACGGCCCGTTTCGGCAGGCGTCCGCAGTCTTTGGCCTTGTGGCCCCAGGACCTGCCACCCCCGGGACCTGCCACCCCTGGGTCTGGGGTCTCTGGACTTGGGAGCGCTGGGATTGGGGATTGGGGATTGGGGCTTGGGGCTTGGGGCTTGGGGCGCGGCTGCGGGCCAATCCCCGCAGATGCGCAATCCGGGCGCGCGCCGGCATGATGGGCGCCTGCGCAGCCTCCCAGAGCGCTGTCCGAGGACGCTGCCTGTGTGACGCTGTCTGTGTGACGCTGTCTGTGTGACGCTGTCTGTGTGACGCTGTCTGTGTTTGGAATCCTGAGACCGGAGCGGGAGCAGTTGCGATGACGAGAAACACCGGCGCCGTCATGCAGGAGAGCGACGATCGCAGCCCGCCGGCGCTTGCGCGCCGTATCCGGATGATGATCCAAACCGGGGAGGCGGGGCCCGGCGCCCATCTTGGCACGGTCGAACTCGCCGCACGGTTCCAGGTCAGCCGTGGCCCGCTGCGTGAAGCGCTCCGCCTGCTCGAATCCGCCGGCCTCGTGCGCATCATTCCCCAGCGTGGGGCCTTCGTCGTCGCCCTCGACGATGCGGAGGTTCAGGACATGCTGGGCCTGCGTGAGGTGCTGTTTGCGCTGTTGGCGCAGCGCTGCGCCGAAGCTGCGACGCCGGAGGGCGTGCTCGCCCTTGCGCGTGAACTTGCTGATCTTGAGGAGGTCGCGCGCAGTCCTGCAGGCGCAGCGCGCGCGTTTCAGATCGCCACCTATCGCTATGTCGCGCAGATGAACGCCATTGTCGGGTCGGCCCGCCTTGCGCAATCCATTCGTGATTTGAGCATTGGTGCAGCGGAAATCTACGGCCACCTCGCTGTCGCAACCCGCGACATGCGCCTTGCCGATCTGCGCGGTTATCAGAAACTCCAGCGCGCCATTGAGGCGCGCGATCCCGCAGCCGCCTTCGCCCAGGCGCGCGCGATGCACGCCCAGGGCGTCGCGCGGGCCGTCGAGCTCAACACGTCCCTGCCGGCGCGTCATGGCGGCGCGCTGCAGGACCCGGCGCCGGGACGTCGGCGCAAGCCTCGCGTGCTTGCCCGATGACCGCCGGGGATCGCTCCCCCGCGCCGGGCCAGCATGCTCCAGGTCCAGCGCCATCGCATGGGCTGTGGATCGGCGACCGGCGCACCGTCCTCGCCGCCGGGGCCAGCCTCGCCGCCACGGGTCTCGCCGGGGCGGGGCTTGCCGCGTGCGCGAGTGCGCCGGCGGGCGGCGCGGCTCCCCGTCCCGCGCGCGTTATCGCCGCCGGCCGCGCCGCCGACGTCTACGGTCTGGCCCTGCGTGAGATGGCGCGGGCGCGCGGGCGCACGATCGGTCCTGAGGCAAATCGCTTTCGCCATGTGCGCGCGCTCGCCGACGCACGCTCCCGCCGGGTCACGACACCGAACAACGACACCCTCTACTCATCTGCCTGGCTCGACCTGCGCCGCGGCGCTGTGGAGCTCGCGTATCCCGCGGCCGGCGCCCGCTACATGTCGCTTGCGTTTCTTGATATGTACTCGAACAATTTTTTGGTCCTCGGTCCGGGCGAGACCCGCGGCGAGGGCGGCGTGGTGCGTTTGGTCGCGCCAGGCGGCGGGCGCGGGCCAGGCGCCATCGAGGCGCCGACGCCTTGGGTCTGGGCCCAGGCGCGCACGCTGGTCTCCAGTCCGCAGGACCTGCCGCAAGCGCATCGCCTGCAGGACGGCTTGGCGATCAATGCCGCTGCAGCGGCTCCGCCGCCTGCGCCGGTCTCCGACACCTCGGCGCGCGCCGAGATGGCGGCGATCCTTAAGCTTCTCGCCACAGAGGCGCCGCCGCGCCCTGGCGAGGCGCGCCTGCGCGCAGGGTTTGCCCGGGCCGGCTTGACCCGCGCGGCCATTGAAGCCGACGCAGGCCGGCTTGGCGCAATGCTGGAGGAGGGCGTGGGGCTGGCCCGGCGCGACATTGACGCGCGTCTCGCGGGCGCCCGACCGGTCGAGGGATGGATCTATCCGGAACCGGCGCTTGGAGATTTCGGGACGGACTATCTCTATCGCGCGTCGGTCGCCATCTGGGGCTTGCGGCGCTGCCGGTGCGTGAGGCGGCGTATTTCCGCGCGGTCGACGTCGACGCCAGCACGACTTTCGCGCCGGGCGAGGCCTATGCGCTGCATTTTCCGCCCGGCCGCGATCCGCCCGCCGGCGCCTTCTGGTCGCTCAGCCTGTATGAAGTCCTGGACGACGGTCGTCTTTTCTTCACCGACAACGCCCTCAACCGCTACGCCATCGGCGATCGAACGCCTGGTTTGATGCGCGCAGCGGATGGGTCTTTGACGATCTGGATCGGATCGCAGGATCCAGGAGCAGACAGGCGCTCCAACTGGCTGCCCGCGCCGGAGCGCCGCTTTGCTCTCATCCTGCGCGCGTATCGCCCCGCGCGCGACCTGATCAACGCACGGTTTCGTTTGCCGCCGGTGGTCCGCCTGTGACGCAGGAGCAGGAGCCCAATACCATGTCTGCAATGAGGTCTGGGACGATGCATGGATCACCCCGTGGATTTGCGAGCGATCTGATCCGGACGCAGGACGCGGCCGGCCGCGAGACGCTGTGCGGACCGTGGCGGGCGCCCGTCAATCTGCTGAAGGCGCAGTCCTACGGCGAGCACGCCTCAATCCATGATGACGCCACCGCCCAACGTCTGGGGTTTCGTGGCGGCACAATCGAGGGGCCGACGCATTTCAGCCAGTTCGCGCCGCTGCTGGAAGCGCTGTTTGGTCCGGACTGGCTCGCCGCCGGCTTTATCGCTGCGAATTATCGCCAGGCCGCCTATGAGGGTGAGCGCGTCCAGGCCCGCGTCACCGCCGCGGGCCCCGGGCGCGCCGATCTGGTCATGGTCAAGGAGGACGGCGGCGTTGTTCTGACGGGGCAGGCAGGACTTTCCTGCAACGCCGGACAGACCGGGGTGCGCGACAAGCGCGCCGGCGCCCGCGCCCTGGCCGAGGCCAGGATCCTGCAGGGGTGTGTCGTCGGCATGCGGACGAATCCGCAGCGCCTGCGTCTAAGCTTCGACCAGCGCGTGGGCGATCTCTATCCCTTCAGCCTTGCCGAAAAACTTGCTGTCATCACCGAGCCGAGCCCCTGGTATGAGCCCGCCGCCTGTTCGCCCTGGGGCGGGCCGGTGATGCCGTTGGAGATGGTGAGCGTGCTGTGCCAGAGCATCGCTGACCGCGATCCGTTTCCGGTGCGCCAGCCCGTCATCGGCCTTTTCGCCGATCAGGAAATCGCCATTGTGGACGGGCCGCTGTCGCCGGAGGCCGACTATGATCTGGTGCGGGAGATCACCGCGCTGAGCGAGACGCCCAAAACCGAATGCGTCTGGATCGAGTCGCGCCTCTATGATCCAGGGACAGGTCGTCTGCGCGCAACCATGCTGCTCAACCAGGCCTATCTGAAGGCTTCGAGCGATCTCTATGCCGGCGACGCCTGAGGCTGGGGGACCTTGCCTCGGCGCGCATCGTCGCTCCTGGGACGCCTGTGCAACCGTGATGAACCGCACCGGCGGCGTCGGGCCGTGAGAGGGCCGACCTTCGTTGACGCCGCCGCAGCGACGTCCAGCCTCGGGAGGGGCTGCGGCTGGCCCGGCGCGCCTCAGGTGTGCGGCAATGCGACTGGGCGCATGGCCGCCGGATGCGGCCTGCGCCGGCGCGCATCAATCGCGCCAGCCTGCGTCGGGCATCCAGCGTCGGTACAGGCTGTCGAGCGATTGGCGGGCCCATTTGACGAATGCATCGTCACGACCGCTTTCGCCGTGCTCGACCCACCACAGCACGGCGTCGATCAGAAATCCCGCCACGGCCTGGGAGCATAGGCCGCGCATCATGTCGTCAGCCGCGAGCGACGGACTCGACCGCGCGAGCAGTCCGGCCGTGCGCGTCACGATGCTTTGGTGCAGGTCGTCATAATAGACCCGCAGATCAGGATCGACAGCGCAGTGTCTTGCCAGGATCTGAAACTCGTTCGGGTTTGCGCGGGCGAGCGTGATCACGTCCTGCAGGTTGCGGCTGAGACCTCGCCAGGGCTGGGCCTGCAGGTCCCTCCACAGGCCGGAGATGCGCCGCATGATGGCGTGCAGCAACTCGTCCTTCGACGGAAAATATCGGTAGAGCACCGCCTTGGGAACGCCAAGCGCCTCTGCCAGGCTGTCCATGGTGGTGGCCCGCACGCCCTGGCGCGCCAGCACGAGCGCGGCTGCGCGGGCGAGTTCCTCCGACCGCTCCAGTCGACGCGCTGCTGCTTCCTCGCGCGGCGGTCTGCCGCGACGCAGATGCGTCACGCGCGCCGAACCCGACTGTGGCGCGTTGGCCATAGAGCTCTCCCTTGCGCGTGCAGTGTAGCCAAATGACTTGACTCTTCAATCTAATTGATACCGTATCGAACCAATTAAAACGGCAATCAGGGGAGGAGTTGATGTCGGCCTTTCGTTTCGGGCTCCTGGCGAGCGTTTGCGCGTCGTCTCTCGCGTCGCCTTTGGCGCTTGCGCAGGCTCAGCCGACGTCGTCATCCGCTCCGCAGGCCGGCGCGCAGGCCGCGGCCGTGAGCAGCGACGCCCAGCAGATCATCGTCACGGCCCGCAAACGCGAGGAGCGCCTGGAGGACGTGCCCGCAGCCGTTTCCTTCTTTGATCCGGCGTATCTGGACGCCATGAGCGTTGAGAGCGGCAAGGACCTCACGCGCATCGCGCCAGGGCTTTACGTCATCGACAACGGCTCCGGGTTCAATGACGAATTCCTCATTCGCGGAGAGGGCGCCGCGCGCCAGAACAACGCTGAGACCGGCGTCGGCCTCTATCGAAACGGCATGTTTGTTCCCGGCGGCAACGCCGGCGGTCGCAATTTCGTGCCGATCGACTTTTTTGATGTCGGCGGGGTCACGGTGCTGCGCGGTCCACAGGGATCGTTCTACGGACGCAACGCCCTCGGCGGTGCGGTCAACATCGTCTCCCAGCGTCCGACCAACCGGGTCGAGGGCGAGACCAAATTCAGCTATGGGACAAACGCCAGCAGCGCCGGCGAAGTGATCGTGAACGTTCCAATCACCGAGCAGGTGTTGGTTCGCGCCGGCGGCTTCGCCACGAAGCAATCCGACGGGTTCTACACCTCTTCGCTCACCGGGGCTGTCCTCGACGAAGAGGACTCCAACGGCTACCGCATTCAGGCTGCGTGGCGCCCCACCACCACGTTTGATGTCAACGTCCTGGTCGAGCGTTCCGACGAATTCGGCCCCAACGTGATCGCCTTCGGCCAGGTGCTTGCCCTCAATGATCCCCCCATCAATCCGGTCGGCGCGCCCTCCGGCTTTTCTGTCGCCCGGTTCAGCAAGCCAGTCGATACGCCCAGCTACTTCGATCGATCGACCGACACAAAAATCCTTGAGTGGAGCTGGGACCTCGGGTTTGCAACGCTGCAGTCGACGACCGGCGAGCGGACGCGGTTTGCACGCACCCTCTCTGACGTGGACGCCTTCGGCGCGAACAAGGTGGCCCGCCTCGTGCCAAGCGTCGCCAACGGCAGCGAGGAGTTCGAGCGCGTCACCCAGGATCTGCGTCTGGTGTCGCCTGATGGAGGTGCGGTCAGCTGGGTGATTGGCGCGGAGTACAACAAGGTCGACTCCGTGTTCAACACAACGCGCTTCGCCGATGGCCTGCGCAATGACGCCTTTGACGGCGCGGCCGATGTGCCGACGAGCGCTCCCTCAGCCTGCCTCGTCGCGCCGACCTGCACGCTGGCGCAGATCCAGACCCAGGCGCGCAACGCCTATCGGGTGGAGGACTCCGGCGTCGATGACACGTCCTATGCGGGGTATGCGGCGCTCACCTGGCGCGCCAGCCAAACGCTGCAGATCAGCGCTGATGTGCGCGTCAGCGAGGACGAGAAGAACTTCCGGCTCGCCAACGTGTTCCGGCTCGACAATCCGGCGACGCCTGCCAATGAGCAGCTGACGCGGGTCATCACCGACTCTGAGACGTTCAGCAAGTGGACGCCGAGCGTCTCCTTCAATTGGCGCTATTCGCCGAACGCGGTGATCTTTGGCCGGATTGGCACCGGCTTTCGTGCCGGCGGCTTCAACAACGACATCGGCGAGATCGGGGACGGCGTCAGCTCCATCGCGGTGCCGCTCAGCTATGGCGAGGAATTCGTGGTCGCCTATGAGGTGGGCACGCGCGGTCGCCTGGCCCGCGCATGGCGCTACGATCTATCGGCATTTTTGAACCGCAAGCAGGACACCCTGGTCAATTACTCCGTCTTCGTGGGCACAGCGGCCACCAATACCGTCCGCAATGTCGGGGTTCTGGCGGCGGCCGGGGATTCGTATCAGTATGGCGTCGACGCGGAACTCGTAGGGCGGTTCTCGTTTGCGGGCGGCTCGCTGTCGCCACGCATCAGCTTCTCCTGGGCCGACGGTGAGTATGACGGAGGATCGGTCTACGCCAACACCCAGGCCAATCCATCCGGCACACTCGGGCTGGTGTCGATCGACGGCAAGAAAATCCAGCGGCTGCGCCAATGGACGACGGCAGCCAGCCTGATGTATCGCCGGCCGCTGGTCGCGGATGTCGATCTGATTGCGATGGCGAGCCAGCGTGGCGAGTTCGGCGGCTTTGAAGATCCCGCCAACAACAACCTCATGGATGACGTCTCACTGTACGATGCATCCCTGGGGCTGGACAACGGCCGCTGGCGCTTCGTCCTCAGCGGCAAGAATGTCACCAACGAGCGCTACTTCAACATCTCGCCTGGCAACCTCGCTTTCAACGCCCAGCAGAACGAGCCGCGGACGTGGCGCGCCACGCTGGGGCTGAAGTTCTAGGCGGGGCGCGTTCTTCGGGACCTGCACCCGGGGCGGCGCCCGCGGGTCGGCGTGCCGCACTGCGGGTCTTTGCTGAGGTGCGCACCAGGCGCAGGAATTATGTGATGGATTTGCGTGACATCCTTGCGGCGTGCGCCGTCTGCCTGGGTGTTGCGGCCTGTGCCGCATCACCACCGTCCGAACCGGCCCCAGCGTCGATGACCGCACCGCATAGGCCGGCCCTCCCGGGCGATCCGCAGGCAGGTGCGCGCGCCGCCGCCGCCCGCATGCCGGTTCCCGAGGGCGCCGTCCTGCGCACCATCGAGGTCGACGGGTTGACCCGCCGCTTCTGGTACGTGCGTCCCGTCACCGCACAGGCTCCAGCGCCGGTCGTCTTTGTCCTGCATGGCGGGAATGTCTCTGACGGGCGGGTCACCTTCCGGTATGGCTTTCAGGACCTCGGCCTGCGCGACGGCGTCATAACGGTGCATCCGAGCGGCGCCGGCGAGGGCTGGAATGACGGGCGCGACACCCCCTATCTTCTGGCGCGCAGCGGGGCAGACGATGTCGCTTTCTTCCGCGCCATGATCGATCTGCTGATCGAGGAAGGCGCAGCCGACCCCCGGCGCATCTTTGTCACGGGCGGCTCCAACGGCGGCATGATGACCCAACGGCTCGTCTGTGAGCTGTCCGACAGGATCGCGGGCGCAGCCGCCTTCGTCGCCTGGATGCCGGCCGCGCTTGCCCCGCGATGCGCGCCGCGCCGGGCCATTCCCATTCTGTTTGTGGGGGGCGGCGCAGACCGGTTGATGCCGTATGCCGGCGGGCAGGTCGCACCGATGTCGCGCGACGATCGTGGCGTGGTCATGAGCGCAGAGCAGACCTTTCGCTTCTGGCGGACCCAGAACCGCTGCAGCGATCAGGTCACCCGGCAGGACCTGCCGGATGCCGACCCCTCGGACGGGACGCGCGTATCCGTCACCCGGGCGCGGGACTGTGCTGCACCGGTTGAAATGTACAGTGTCGAGGGCGGCGGTCACAGGTTGCCCGGCGAGGGCGCACGCACCTACGCCGATCCGGGCTTGGCGGCGCTCTCGGGCGTTTCAAGCCGCGACATCGATGGACAGTCTGTGATTTGGGAGTTTCTGCTGGGACGCGGGGCTGCGATGTGACGGACCCAAGTCCTGGACGTGTGTGGCCACGCCGTCAACCGTCTGTGTCGCCGGCCATCCGGAGGACCAGGCATACTGAAAACGCAGAATGGCAACGCAGAGTGACAACAAGGCGCCTCGAGACGGGGCTGCATCGCAGTCCTCAACCTCGCGCCTCCGAAATAACCGCGCAGGTCGCCCGCTGGCGCGACGGACCAGGCATGGCCGTGCGTTCAAATTCGGGTGTGCCTGTTGGTCCCGCCCGTGGAGTGGAGAACCTGCCATGCGTCTTGTGATCGCCGCCTTCCTCGCCGCCGCGTTTGCACATGCGACAGCCCTTGCGCAATCCGTGCCGGCCCGGGAGCTGACGTTCAGGGTCGGCGCGGCCGAGCGGCGCGCTGTGCTCGTCAATGAGGCGCCGGCCGGTGAGGTGCGCCCGGTCGTGCTCGTGCTGCATGGCGGGCGCGGAAGCGCGGACCGGCAGCGGGCGCGCACCGGGTTTGACGATCTTGCGGTCGCTGAGGGGTTCTCAGTCGTCTTTGCGCAAGGGACACAATGGCAGCCGGAGCAATACGGATGGAACACGGGGTATCTGATGCGCGGGCAGGTCGGCAGCGCCGATGACATCGCCTATCTCGACACGCTGATCGACCTTCTGGTGGCGCAGCATCGCGCCGACCCGACGCGCATCTACATGACCGGCGGATCCAACGGCGCCATGATGACATTCGTGTACGCTGCAAAGCGGGCCGAAAAACTTGCCGCGATCGCGCCGATCGTAGGCGCAATGTTCACCTTCGAGGACAAACCCGCACTGCCTCTGCCGATCCTGATGATCAACGGCGCCAAAGACGGCGAAGTGCCGATCACCGGCGGAATGAGCCGCAATCCGATGGTGGCCGGGGCGCAGGCGGCGCCCTACAAATCGCTGGAGGAGACCGTCAATTTCTGGATTGCCGCCAACCGGTCGGACCGCACGCCTGTGGTCGAAACGCAGGGCTCGGTGACGACACGCACCTATGCAGCCCAGCCGGGCGGCGCCGTCACCGTCGCGCTGGTTGACGCCGTCGGCGGACACGGCTGGCCCGGCACGGTCTCGAACCGGGAAGAGAATACCCCGATCCAGTCCTTCAGGGGCGCCGAGCGCGTCTGGGCGTTCTTCAAGGACAAGCGGCGCGTTCCCGGGGCTGTTGTCAGCGCGTCCCCCTCCGCGGCTGCGCCCCTGGCCCCGCCCGCAGCCGCGCCCGCGGCGCCAGCGCCGGGCGGCATGGCGGGCCGTTCGATCCGGCCTGAAGGCCGCGCCGGGGCTGAGGTTGATGCCGATGGTGACGGCGTGGTGTCGTTGGGCGAATGGCTGGGCGCCGGGCGGCGCGAACAGGGCTTCGCGTTCATGGACGCTGACAGGGACGGCAAGCTCACCCGGGCGGAATTGCGCGACGGCATGGCGCGCCTGCAGGAGATGCGCGCACGGCGCGGCGGCCAGCGCTGAGACGGTTCGTTCCGGTCAGGCGCATGGCGCGCCGGCGGGCCCAGGACTGCGACGATCCCCGCGGGGACGGGGCGTGGCGCATGTGATAGGAGAAACCGCCACTCTGGTTTGCGTGCGCAATCTTGTTTGCGTGCGCATTCCGGTTTGCGTGCGAAGGTGCGTACCTCTCTTGCTCTGGAGGCTGCAGCATGGCTGATCCCGCGCCTGTTCCGCCGCTGTTTGATCTGACCCCGCTCAATCCGGTGTTTCGCGAGGATCCGCACGGCCTGCTCGACGCCCTGCGCGCCAGCGCGCCGGTGCACCGCGATGCTGCCGCGGGCACAGTCGTGCTGTCGCGCCACGCCGACGTGCGCGCTGTCCTGAACGACCGTACCCTGTGGCGTGATCCGGTGCGCGCTGAAGCGGCGTCCTTCATCGCGCGCCTGCTGATCGCCGGCGCAGATCCGGGCGTCGCGCGCAGCCACGCCACATCGATCCTCCTGCTCGATGATCCGGACCACAGGCGCCTGCGCGAGCCTCTGGCCAAAGCGCTGTACGCCCGCGTCGCGCGCTGCCGGCCCGAGGTCGAACGCATCGTCGACGCCGCGCTCGACGCCCTTGAGGGCGAACCGTCGTTCGACCTGATGGCGCGCTTCTGCGAACCCATCCCGATCGATGTGATCGCCATGATCCTGGGGGTGGATCATGGTCGGCTGGCGGAGTTTCGCGACTGGTCACAGGCGATCGTCGAGGTGTTCAACCCGTCCCGCACGCCGCAGGCCACCGCCCGTATGGAGGCCGCCCGCGCGGCGCTCAGCGACTATCTGCTGGCGACCATGGCCGAGCGCCGGGCCGCACCGAAGGATGATCTTATCTCCGACATGACCGCCCTGCAGGCTGAGGGCGCGCCGATCGACGACCAGGAGCTCGCCCTCAACCTGGCCGCCCTGCTGGTCGGCGGCAACCTGACGACCACTGACCTGATCGGCAATGCGGTGCGCCTGTTTCTGGTGAACCCCGGCGAACGCGACAAGCTGCGCGCAGATCCTGGCCTCATCGCCCTCGCGGTGGAGGAGGCGCTGCGCTTCGACCCGCCGGTCGACCTGACCGGGCGCGTTGCGTCGCGCGATCTGGCGATCGGCGGCTGCCCGGTCGGCGCCGCCCAATCGATCACCTGTTCGCTGCGCGCCGCCAATCGCGACCCGGACGTGTTCGTCGACCCGCATCGATTCGACATCACCCGCCCGCATGCCCCCCACGTCGCCTTCGGCGGCGGGTCCCATATCTGCATCGGGGCCCCGCTGGCCCGTCTCGAGGCCCAGGTCGCCCTGCTGCGCCTGTTTGACCGCTTTCCCAACCTGCGCCTGGCGGATCCCGAGGCGCCGGCGCAGTGGCGCATGCTGCCGTTTTTTCGCGGGCTGGAGCGCCTGGATGTGGCTGCATGACGCGCGCCTGCCCGCGCATCCCGCCGGCGCGTGACCGGCGCGGCGGGATGTCGCGGTCGCGTGAAAACGGTTTGCGACGGCCGCGCTGCGTTTGAAGCTCCGGCAAAACAAAGCACCGGCAAAGCCCGGCTGTCGCTCCAACCATGAGTGCGCAGACATGACCCGTTCGGCCATCGCAGCCCCTTCCGCGCCTGGCGTGCGCCTGTGCCTGGGCGTGGCCGGGCATCGTGCCGATCATCCCGCCTTTGGGCCGAGCGCGACGCGGATCGACGCCGCCATGACCCGCGTGCTGGATCTTATCGCTGCGGCGCTCGCCACTGTCCCGGGGCCGTTCGGCGCACCGCTCGCGCCCGTCCGGATGCATTCCATGCTGGCCGACGGGACCGACCAGATCGCGGCCCGCGAAGCGCTGGCGCGCGGCTGGGACCTTGTGGCGCCGCTCCCGTTCGGTCGGGCGCTCAATTGCGCGATCAACGCCCATCCCGGGAGCGCGGCGGATGCGCGCGCCCTTGTCGCCGGGGGCCCGCCCGCCGATCCGTCTGTTGCGGCGCGTGCGGCGGCCATCCACGAGCTCGACGCCAAAGCCCAGGTCTTCGAACTGGCCGACGCCGACGCCGACATCGCTGCGGTCTTCCTCGCCATGCACGACGCGCCGGGCGACATGGCGAAGGCCGACATGTTCCGCGCCGACAGTTCGGCCCGGGTGGCGCTCGCATCGCGCATCGTCGTCGAGCAGTCCGATCTCCTGATCGCGGTCTGGGACGGGGCGCGCACCAGTTTCGTCGGCGGGACCGGACATACCGTCGCCGCCGCCCTCGAACTTGGCGCGCCTGTCATCTGGATCGATCCGGCCGCGCCTGACGACTGGCGCATCCTTGGCGCGCCCGAGGCCCTGGTCATGCGCCGCCCCAGCGCCGGTCAGCCTGACCGCGAGGGCGCGCTGGCACGCCTTGTGGCCGACGCCGTGTCGCCGCGTCCGGCCGTTCCCGGGAAGCGCGGGGCGCAGGGCGTCGCTGCGTTGGACGCGCGCTACTGGCGCAGGTCCAGCAATCGGCTCTGGCATTCCTATCGCCGCGTCGAAGCAGTGTTCGGGGGCGACAGGGGCAACCCGTTTCGCGCGCTCACCCAGACCTATGAGCCGCCCGGGGCGATCGCCGCCGGCTCGGCGGCGCGTCTTGTCTCGGCGCTGCGCGCACTGCCCTCGACGCAGGGGCTGTGGTCCGAGCGCATCGTGTCCGGGGTGCTGTCGCGCTTCGCCTGGGCGGACGGCATTTCCGCCCATCTGTCGGACGCCTATCGCAGCGGCATGGTGGTGAATTTCGCGCTGTCCGCCCTCGCGGTGATCAGCGGCGTCGCCTATCTGCCGCTTGTCGACACCGCCTGGAAATGGCCCTTCGCCGCCTTCGAGGTCGTGCTCCTGTGCGCCATCCTGGGGATCACCGCGCTTGGACAGAGGCGTCGCTGGCACGGACGCTGGTTTGAGACCCGTCGGGTTGCGGAATATCTCCGTCACGCTCCGCTCGGCCTCGCGCTCGGCGTCGGGCGTGCGCCCGGGCGCTGGCCGCGCGGCGCAGACACATCGTGGCCGGAACATTACGCGCGTCACGCGATCCGCGAGGCGGGCCTGCCCGGCGCGTGTGTCTCCCAGGACTATCTGCGTGCAGCGCTGCGCGATCTGATCGCCCCGCACGTCGCTGGCCAGCGCGCCTACCATCATAACAAGGCCCGCCGCCTCACCGCGGTCCATCACAACCTCGACACATTGTCCGAGCACGCGTTCCAGCTCGCGCTTGCCTGTGCTGTCGTGTACCTCGCCATCACTGCCTGCGTGGCGTTTGGCGTGGTGGACAAGGACGCGGCGAAGTCCGCCGCCAAGATCTTCACCTTTCTGGGCGTCGCGCTGCCGACGTTTGGCGGGGGGCTTGCCGGGATTCGCTTCTTTGGCGACTTTGAGCGCTTCGCTGCGATTTCGGAGGTGACCGCGGGCAAGCTTGAAGCGGTGGAGGCGCGTCTCGGCCTCATCCTCGCCGCCCCCGACGCGCCCCTCGCCTATCGCACTGCAGCCGAGCTGGCGAGCGCGGTCGACGAGATCGTGGTGAGCGAGATCGAGAACTGGCAGGCTGTGTTTGCAGCCAAACAGATCACCGTGCCTGCCTGAGCGTCCGGTGCAACCGCACCCGCCGGCGAAGCGGGCCGTCGCCAGGATCTTCCCCCCTCTGGCGCGCCCCACGTCCCGGCGGGGCTTGCGCGCCGGCGTCGCGCCGACATAACTGGCGCTCAACGATCACCAGGGGCGCGCCGTGACCGGGCCGTGCGATGTCTTTCTGTCCTACGCGCGCGAGGACCAGGCGCGGGCGCAGCTGTTCGCCGACGCCTTCGCCGCCGAGGGCCTCACGGTCTGGTGGGACAGGGGTCTGCGCGCCGGAGAAGCCTATGACGAGGTCACCGAGGCGGCGCTGCGCGCCGCCAGGGCCGTCGTGGTGCTGTGGTCGAAGACGTCTGTGACATCACGCTGGGTGCGGGCCGAAGCGACGCTGGCCGACCGCAACAAAACCCTTGTCCCCGCCATGATCGAGCCCTGCGAGCGCCCGATCATGTTTGAGCTCACGCACACCGCCGACCTGACGCTCTGGCGCGGCGAGCGGACAGATCCTGCGTTCCAGGGGTTCGTCCGGGATGTGCGCGGTTTTGTGGGGCTTGCCGTCGGCGCGCCCGCCACGGCGCCCGCCGTGCGGGGCAACCTGCCGCGGCGGCTGGAGACGTTGATCGGACGCGCCGGCGAACTGGCGCAGATCGCCCGGCTCCTGGAGACTTCAGCGCTTGTCACCCTGACCGGACCTGGCGGCATCGGCAAGACGCGCCTTGCCATCGAGGCGGCGCGCGCGCTCACCGAAGGCTGCGAGGATGGCGTGTGGCTGGTCGAACTCGCGCCGCTCAGCGATCCCGCCGCCCTGGCCGGGGCCATGGCGCGGGCCATGGGCCTACCGGTCACCGTAGATCCGCCGACAGAGCTTCTGGAGCGCCTGCGCAACTGGCGGGCGCTGATCGTGCTCGACAATTGCGAACACCTGATCGAAGCGGCGGCCGCCATGGTGGAGCAGATTCTCCAGCACGCCCCGCAGGTGCGCTTTCTGGTCACCTCCCAGGAGGTTCTGGGTCTGGAGGGAGAGCGGGTGGTCCGGCTGCGCTCGCTCAGCGAGGAGGATGCGCAGGAACTCTTCGTGCGCCGGGCCCAGGGCGCCGATCCCGCCTTCACGCGCACGCCCGCCAACGCCGCCGCCATACGTGACATCTGCGCCCGGCTTGACGGCATTGCGCTTGCCATCGAAATGGCGGGCGCGAGGGCTCCCGCGCTTGGCTGCGACACGCTGCTGGCGCGCCTTGACGACCGCTTTCGCACGCTTACCGGGGGGCGGCGCACGGCAATGGCGCGCCAGCGTACGCTCATCGCCATGCTTGACTGGAGCCACAGCCTGCTCGCGCCGGAGGAGGCGGCTGTGTTTCGCCGGCTCGCGGTGTTCGCTGGCGGGTTTTCGCTGGAAGCCGCCTGCGCCGTCGCGTCTGACGCGCACACTGACGCCATCGCTGCGGAAAACATCCTCGCCGGTCTCGTCGCCAAGTCGCTGGTGGCGGTCGACCGGACGGGGGCGCGCGCCCGCTTCCGGCTCCTCGAGACAATGCGCGCCTACGCCCAGACCAGGCTTGCCGAGGCCGGTGAGGCGCCGGCCCTGCACCGTCGGCATGCGGCGCATTTTGCGGCGTTTCTGGCCCCCGCGCTCGCCGCCTACTGGGGCGATATGCGGCCGACCGATTTCGCCGCCCGCTTCGGCATCGAGCGCGACAATCTGCAAACCGCGCTGGACTGGGCCTTCGGACCGGACGGCGACACGGGTCTTGGCGTCACCCTTGCCGCGAATGGTTTCATCCTCTTGGCCGGTGCGAGACAGCAGCGCTGGGTGGAGGCCGCGCTTGCCCAAGGCGCCGGCGCGCCGGCGCCTGAGCGCGAGCGGCTGCATGCCGCCCGCCTGCTGGCCGCGGTCTACTCGTTCCAGGGGGACGACATGCTCGTCACCGAGGCCCGCAGGGTGGTGACTGCCGGGGCAGATCGCCTGGCGCTGACCACGCTGCTCAGCGCCGAGGCGACCTATCGGGTCGTCACCGCCCGCGGCCAGGGCCTTGAGGCGATCACGGCCGATCTGGCGGCCCTGGCGTGGCCGGCGCGCACACGCGCCGGGCTCATGATCCTGGCGCGCGAGACGCTCGCGCTGTCGCATGCCGAAGACGTCGATCTCGCTGTCCTGCGCGCCAGATCCGACGCGCTGATCACGGCTGCGCGCGACGTCGGCCAGGTCGATACGGTCCACATCACCTATGCCTTCAGCGAGACGACGGACATTCCCTGGCGGGAGGATCCGGACCGGGCGATCGCTGCGGCGCGTGAAGTCGCCGACGCCGGTCTGGAGCGGCCCGACTCCGAGGCCGGCATGTATGCGACGGCCAACCTTGCGGGACGGCTGGCCTGCGCGCTGGCAGAGCGCGCCGGTCCCGGCGACCTGGAGGAGGTGCGCGCACTCCTCGCCCGGGTTGAGCGCCGCTGCGGGTTCATCGTCCCGCATCTGCGCTACGCGCTTGCGGCGTTCTGCCTCGCCGATGGGCGCGC
>JBEIHX010000006.1:0-138638 GCA_040381075.1 Hyphomonadaceae bacterium | reverse complement strand
GCGTCGTCTTGGCGTAACGATCAAACCCCATAGTCGCGAAAGTCGTTTGCCGCATCGGTCCGCATCCCGGTAAACCCACATCACCATGGACTGCTTCGCAGCAAGTGGGAATCCTCAGACTTGTTCAGAGATTCCCTAGACTGACGCGCAGGGCGTGTTCGCAGGCGTCACGTGCGTCTTGCTCCGCCAGGCGGCCAGGATATGCGGCTGAGAAAAGCGGATGAACCGCCGCTGCCACGACAGGCGGCGCCGCGTGCGAGCGCCAACGCAAGGCCCCGGCGACAGATCCCTGCCGGGGGGATTATGCGCGATGTCTCAGAGGCCCCGATTGACCGCGCCGGACTGGGGGCGTCTTCCTGTCGGCGCTATCAGAGGGGGGCGGGCTGAAAGAAGCGCCACAACGGCCACACCAAGCCAGAGCGCGACAATGAGATGGTATGCGTGCCACCGCATGGATGGCTCAAGGAGCTCTGTTTGGCGCACAACAAGAATGTTCGGCGCCATAAGCGCAAAACCCAGGCACGTCATGATCCGGTTGTTTCCGCCCGGAAGCCCAGCAAGGGCTATGACCCCGACAGCGAGCACCGCCAGGAACACAACGCCGCCGAAGCTGGCCTGATAGGCGGCGACGCTGGCCGCTGCAGCGGCTCCGACCACAACAGCGACGTTCGGCGCCCTCCACCCACGCAGTCCTGCAATCGCCGAAACGATCAAGACGACGCCGAATGTCCCCCCTGCCTGGGCGACACTGCGATGGGCTGATGCGAAGACCGCGTCGCCGTCCAACAGTATTCGACCGATGCCGACCATTGCCGCCAGCCCGAACAGGGCGACGCCAAGGGCGGCGAGCATCCATCCGCAGCGCCACAGGCGAACTGATCCCCAGCAAGCCACAAGACAAATCGCCAGTTCTGACAAAGCGAAGTGCGCTGGCATTGGAGCTGTCAATTCGCCTGGGCGGATCGCGCATGACGGGGCCCTCGCCGGCGCACGACTCCGGCCTCCCGCATGAGCGCACCGCTCGTCAGCCGTGAGTTGTCGTGGCTCCAGCCGGGCGGCGCGAGCATATACCCCAACCTCTGCCCAAGGGTCAGCCTGCGCTGGCACACGTCGCGCGCGATGCTCGCATACTCGCGGAACAGAATGACCACTGGATTGTAGCTTTGGATGTTCTGTACCAACCCATAGACCGGCGGATCAGCGGCGTCCTCAGCAACAAACGTGCCGAACAATCTATCCCAGATAATCAGTGTGCCCGCATAATTGGCGTCGAGATAGCGCGGATTGGTCCCATGGTGGACGCGGTGGTGTGACGGCGTGTTGAATACAGCCTCGAACCAGCGCGGCAGCTTGTTGATGGTTTCCGTGTGGAGAAAGAACTGATAGGTCGCGTTAAGAACGCCGCAGAAAGTCACGAGCGCTGGATCGAAGCCGATCAGAACCAGCGGTATCTTCAACAGCATCGTCCCGGTAAAGTGTTTGGTCCAGGATTGGCGTAAGGCGACGGACAGATTGTATTGCTGGCTTGAGTGATGCACGACGTGCATGGCCCAAACCCACCGACAGCGATGGGCGATGCGATGATGAATGTAAAATCGCAGATCATCGAGAACAAAACAAATCAGAAACATCCCCCAGGTGACCGGCAATTCGGTGAGCTGAAACGGTTTCGCCAGAGACAGGAATCCAAATGTGATGAATGCCGTCAGCGCATTCGCGGGTTCGCTCATCAGGCCCAGAAAGATCCCTAGTGCGCTGTCCTTTGCAACATACTTTCCCTTCGCGCGCAGCATGAAGATAGCGATGAGTTCGGCCCCCATCATCCCGAAGAAAAGCCCCACCGAAATCAGCGTGATGGGGAGATCCATTATCTGTTGAACGCTCATGAGCCTGTCCTCGCGGTTAGCAGGCTGCCATTCGCAATTGAGGAAAACAATTGAATCATAGTGGTCGATTGTGCACTTTTCGGAACATGATATCCGATCTTGCCCTGGTGCGCAGATTTGAGGCGGTCTGCCGCTTGCGCAGTTTCTCACGAGCAGCTGAGGAGCTGGGACTGTCGCATTCGGCGATGACGAAGAGCATCCGAACCCTCGAAAATGACCTCAACCTTCGCCTGATAGACCGCACGACCCGCACCCTGACGCCAACCGAAGCGGGACAACGGTTCCTGTTGCTTGCCCCGGACCTGCTTGCCCATGCGGACGATGTACGGGCGGCGGTGGTTGCGGAAACGCTCCGGCTAAACATCATCTGCGGGCCGTTCATACTTGATGCCTTAGGGCATCGCGCTTTGCGCGCGTTTCGCGCCAGACATCCAGAGGTGCATGTCGACCTGCAGTCCATGACGGCGGCGCTGGCCACAGAGCAGTTGACGCATCGCCGGGCGGATCTGCTGCTGGTTCACCGCAACGTCGCCCGCCAGCTTCCCCATCGAAAGACTCTCGCCATCAAGGAAATCGTGTCAGAGCCCTACGCTGTGCTCTTCCGGCGCGGCCACCCCGCAACAGGCTCGGAGTTTTCGCTCTCGACACTGCTGCGTTTCGATTGGGTGGTGGCGGGATTTGACAGTCTTTTTCAGAATACGTTGCCGCCGTCCCAGCTTGCGATGCTCCGGCGCAATGGCTTTCCGAAGTATCGGATTTCCAGTCTCAGCGCCTGCGCAGACATGGTGGAAGACACCGATCTATTGACGCTGGCCCCAGCCTCCGCGGTCACCAACCTCATCGCAGACCGAGCGCTGGCGAGCGCCCCGCTGCCGAGCCCAGCCCTGTTTTCCATCTGCGCAGTCGCCCGCGCCGATGCGATCGAGGCGGCCCATGTGCGCAGTTTCATTGCAGCTGTTGGGGCCGCCTGCGGGCGCACGCCCCGGGGACGCAAGACAAAAGCCCCTGCGTGACGCGGCATGCGCCTGTCGCGGATGCGCCGGCGCCTCGCATGCGTCTTGCCGGGCCGACGGGCGTTGGCGCGCAGCCGGCATGACTGCAGTCGCTGCGTGAGGCCCCCTCTGCGCCGGACCCCCGTGTTGTAGCCGATGGCAGCGACCGTCTGGGCCCGGTCGCATCGCCCCCAAAGAGGCCCCAGTCGCATAATTTTTCGAGCCGTCGTTGAGTGCGCCCCTTGGTTACGCGGCTTCGAGTGTGATGACCTGCGCCGACCCCGCAGCCGCCAACGCCTGCGCCTGCGCGCAGACGCTTTGATGGTGCGTCAACAGGATTACCTGCGTGGTCTTTGCAAAAAGCGCCAGCATCGACATTGAGGCCGCCGCGCGGGCGTCGTCAAAGTGCACCAGAATGTCATCGACAATGAATGGCAGCGGCTCAGCGTGCGCACAGTAGTGAGCGAGGCTTGCAAGCCTGAACGACAAGAAGAGCTGATCACGGGTCCCATCGCTCATACCGGCAATGGCTACGTGGTCGCCGTTCGCCCGCAGGCCCATCACCGACGGCGCGCCCCGCTCATTGACGTCGGTCCTGATACCCACATAGGCGCCCCGCGTCGCCGTCGAGAACAACTGGCCGGCCGCAGCAAGCAGCGGATCCTGCTGACCGGCGCGCACCTGCTCGATTGCGTGGCGCAGAAGCACATGAGCCAGTTTGAGATCCAGGAAACGCTCCATCGTCTGAAGAAGACTGCTCGCCGCACTCTCCCGCTCCGCCAGGTCAGCACTCATTGCGGCGGAGCCCAATTTATCCGCGAGCGCCGCCTCAGCACGCTCGGACTCCTGAACAGCAGCCTCGAAATCCCTCTCATGGTGCTGGAGCAGTTCGCGCATATCCGCAGTCTGCGCACGCAAAGCATCTATGGGCCGACCCGCGATCTCAGCCAGCAGCGCCTCGGGACTGAGCCCGTCGCCATTCTCCAGGATTGCTGTGCGCGCCGCGCGGGCCTGAGCCTGCAGTTCATCACGTATCCGCAGTCGGGCCACTATCTCAGCGGCATCGCCGACCGGACAGCCTGTCTCGCTGCACAATGACGCTAAACGGGATTGCCCAGCCCGAGCACTGGCCGTCAGTCGTTCAAGATCGGCCGTGGCCTGGCCCAGCCTCGGGGCAAGGGCGGCGCGTTTGTCACGCAGCGAGAGTGCAGCCACGAGCCGCTGCTGCAGCATGTCCATAGCCGCCAGGCCATCCTCGGGAAGCACGAGCTGGAGCCTGCTCAGCAGAGCGGCAAGCCCGCTCATGAGGGTGGCGCGGTCGCTGGCCATGCCTTCAAGGCGACGCTGCGTGAGCTGGATGGTGCTGAGGTATCCATCAGCCGCCCGCCAGTGACTGATGACAGCGGCCGCGACCTCCAACTCAACACCTGGCGGCAGGCCAAGCTGCGGAGCGAGGCTCGACCAGTCACCGACCCATGCCGCCTCGGCGCACTCGAGGGCCGCAGCCTCCTGCATCTCGGCGTGGTTCTCGCCGGAGAGCGTGGCGAGCTCCTTGCGCAGGCTTTGCCAAGATGCATGCCGCGCCTCACGCTCCT
This sequence comes from Hyphomonadaceae bacterium, assembly GCA_040381075.1. Taxonomy (GTDB): domain Bacteria; phylum Pseudomonadota; class Alphaproteobacteria; order Caulobacterales; family Aquidulcibacteraceae; genus JBEIHX01. The sequence continues at coordinate 134,165 of JBEIHX010000006.1, read as the reverse complement.
TTACGGCGTCTTTCACTGCCTGAACACGGATGGCCAGCGCAGGGCCGGCGGCGAGAACGAGGCGCGCCTCAATCGCCTCCAGCTTGTCAAGGTCGCGGCGCCCCGCCACGGCGTCCTGCCGCGCGCCCTGCACAGCTTGCGCATGCGCAGCGTGCGCATCGAGCCACGCGCCCCGCTTCTGCGCGAGCACCCTGAGAACCTCCAGGTCGCCGGTTCTGGCGGCGGCCTGCGGCCAAGCCTCGCGCCATGCGTCCGCCCAGTCCTGCTGTTCGGCGGCCAACGCACGCGCGGCTTCCTCCTGCAGAGCGAGGTCGCGCTTTGAAAGCTGCTCGGCTTGCTGCGCCTGCTGCAGCTCCGCGTCGCGGCCAGCCTCATCGCGCGCACGGTCGGCGAGCTGATCAGCTGCCAGAACCGCATGCTCGAGCGCCTCGACCCGCTCCAGGCGCACAGCGAGCGGGCTCTCCTCCCACGCCTGCGGCGCGGCGTTGGTATAGTCGCGTCGGATGCGCGCCCACGCGCCCGCACGCTCGGTGCGCGCCCGCCCGAGCACCTTCGGCGTCGGCGCTTCCCCCGCCCCAGCAAGGCGCTTCATGGCGGCTCGCGCCTCCTCAAGCCGCGCCTGTGCCTGCGCTCGTCGCTCGCGCAGCTGGTCTTCGCGATGGCGGAACGCCGACAATTGTGCAGATGCTGCGGCGAACGCCGCGAGATCTGGCCACAGAACATGGCGCTCGTCTTCAAAAGGCTCCAATCCGAGCGTCACGCGCTCGCGTTCCAGCCTCTGGCCCTCACCATCCAAACGAGCCATTGTGCTCTCACTTAGCTGCGTGCGGCTCTCCAGCGCGTGCAGGAACCCCAGGTCGAGTTGCAGCTGCGCGTCTGCTCCTGCAGCCGCAAGCTGGATCACCGCTTCTTCAAGTTGCGCGATGCGCGGCGCACGGCGCGCCAAGCGCTGCTTGAGCGCCTTCTTCTCGGCTCGCCGATCGTTCTCCTCGTTCACCATTGTCTGTGCGCGAAGCAGCACAAGATCTGACGGACGTCGAGACCTCAAGGCCTCGACATCGTGAACTGCAAGAGCTGCCATCAAAGGCCGAATCCTCTCCAGCGCCTGCAGAAGCTCCTCCTGGCCCTTCAGCGGCGCATCGGCGGCCGCACGCACCTTGCCGGCCACGCTCTCAAGTTGCCTGATCTCGGCCTCTGCGTCCAGAAGCCGGGCATCCGGCTCGAGCGCTTCGATTTCCAGGGAGAGGTCACGCACAAGCGCATCAGCGGCCAGTCTCGCATCACCGATGCGCCGCAGCGCATCAAGAGCGGCGGCGATTTCATCAGCATGCCCCGGCGGGGCGTCAAAAAGATCCGCAACGTCAGTGAGGCCCAGTTCAATCTGTTGCAGGCGACCAAGCAGGGGGGCGATCCGCACGCTGCGCTCCATTTGCGACAGGCGTCGACGGGTTTCCTCCCGCGTGCTGCGAAGCGCACTCACGCGCTTCTTTGCGTCCGCCGCCTGCCTGCGCGCCGCGGCAAACTCCCGCTCGCTCACCTGGGTTTCCTTCAGGATGCGGTCCGCCTGCGTGTATCTGTCCAACGCGACATAAAACGGCTTTCCAGAAGCTCTGCGCAGCCCGAAAAGGGCTTCGGCCTGCGTCGCCAGGGCGTCCACCTGACCGACGAGCGCGCGCACGCCCCCTCCCGCTTCGACAATCATCCGGCCTATATCGCCATCCGCAGCCAGCAGCGCCTCGCCGCCGCTTCGCAGAATCTCGTGGTCCAAGCCGAACAGGGATTGAAAGCGCTCCCTTGTCACGCCGCCCAGCAGGCGCGCCAGTCCCTCGTCAACTGGGTTGCCGGCAGCATCCAGCACGGTCTTCTGGCTGCCCTTGCGCCGTTGCAGAGCCACGGACGAGCCGTCGGCGCCTTCTATCGTCGCGAACAGGCGCATCGACGAATACCCAAAGCGATAGCCCTGCGATGATTGTGCAGGAATCCCGAAGAGAAAGTCACTGAATGCGCTGAGAAGCGTGCTCTTGCCCGCCTCGTTTGGACCATAGATCACCGCGAGCCCGCGGTCTGGCTCGAACGACAGGGCGCAGCTCTCAAATCGACCGTACTTCTCGAGCCGCAACTCCCTAAACCGCATCGCCGTCCCCCATCGACGAGGCCAGAATTGACTGCGCGAGCGCGCGCGCGCGCGCAATGGCCTGCGCCTCGATCGCAGCTGTTTCCTCAGACTGGGCGAGCGCGCGGGGAAGTCTCTCACGCAGCTGCGCGATGCTCGCTGCGAGCTCGGCTGCAAGCTTATCCATCGCCTCGGCCGTCACAAGCGCCTGCATGACCTCGCCCGCGATTGACGCATCAACGGCGTTGGCGTCTTCCGGAGCAGTGGCGATATCGACGCGCTCGATCCATAGCTCGTCGCCAATGGAAGCCGCATAGGTCACGAGGTCATCGCGCAGCGTCTGCGCATCGATCAGCAGGGCCGCATGCGTCGCGGCGCGCCCCTTAAGCTGGAGGCGCAGGGCGAGCGCGCGACCGTCGGCCCTGTCGTAAGCCTCCCGCAGGGCGCGGCGCACGTCGGCCATGGCCGTCTCCGCATCGCCAGATCCGGTGAGATCAACACAGACGACCTCCCAACGAACAGCATCAAGCGGCTGATGGCTGACGGTCACGATCCGGCCGCCGTCCACCCTCACGAGCACTGCCCCTTTGGGACCCGTCTCGCGGATATGCCGGCCCTGCAGATTCCCGGGAAACACCACATACGGGTCTGCACAGACGATCTCATGGCGATGCACGTGTCCGAGCGCCCAATAATCATAGCCGTGCAGCTGGAGTTGTTCGGGCGAACAAGGGGCGTAGGTAGCATGCCCGCTGCGGCCAGTCAGCGCAGTGTGCAGCAAACCGATGTTGAACATGCCGGCTATCGGGGCAGGATAGTCCTTCGCCAAGTTGTCCAGGACATCGCGCGCAGCGAAGCTGACGCCGTGGATCGCTACGTTCAAGTCGTCAAGCAGGTGGGTTTCTGGCGCCGTGGAACCAATCACGGTGACGTTTGGCGAGAACTCAAGGCGACGCGTGAACCGATTCTCCGCATCGTGATTGCCGAGAACGACGAAGACCGGAATCCGGGCTTCGTCGAGACGGCGCATGCGCGACACAAAGTACTGCCCGCTGCGAAAATCAGGCCATTCTCCGTCGAAAATGTCGCCTGCGAGCAGAACGAACGCACATTGTTCCGCAATGGCCAGATCGATCAACCGTTCAAACGCCGTGCGCGATGCATTGGCGACCGACGCAGCGATTTCAGCGGATTTGCTCTGGAGCCCCTTGAGGGGGCTGTCCAGGTGGAGATCCGCAGCGTGGAGAAAGCTGAACCGCATACCAGGTGATCCTATGGTGACGCCGACCAGTACGACATATTGCACGCCGGGACAGGCGCGCGCCTTCATTTTCGCGCGCCGGTGTGACACGCTTCAAGAACACACGAGCACGGGCGCGTGTCGCCAGCGCGTTCGCGGCGCATGCTGTTTCGATCCGGGAATGACCGTCGGAACGCCGCCTGTCGCCCACCCTGTCCATATACGGACAGCGCATAAAATGACGGAGGAGCGTACACTGACGCAGTGATTCTGCCAATTGAAGCGGCGCCATGATCTGGCGGGATCTGGCAGCCCCGGCCTCAGGGAAATCGCCACACCCACCGAGACCAGACGCGCCCTCCACCAGCCGCCCATCGGCGGAAGTCCAGGGGCTACGATTCATGCAGGACGGCCCTCAGCACAGACGGCTCAACAGCAGCTGGGGAGCAGCGGGTGGCGCCTTGCCGGATTGGAGCCCCGGACAGGTGTTTGCCTGGCAGGGATGCGGGGTCTGCACACCTGCACCGGCGGCGGCGCAACCGGCCCGGGCCATTCCCCCGGGCGACGCAGGGCGCACGGTTTGTCCGCGCGCCGGCGGCGGCCGAAAGGGTCCGGCAGGACCGATATTCCTGTCGACCCGGCGCCGCTGCACTGCGTCTGCAGCACTCCTGCCCCCACACCTGCGGGGCCGCGCCTGAGCGCCCCGGAGCGTCCCCAGCCCCCCCAACATGCATGCCATCGCCACCGCTGTGGCGGGCGCCCGCAGGGTCAGGCTTGAAGCCAACGCCGCTTTCGGCTTCGATGGATCACGCACTGTTCTCGACCCGGGGCATCCCGCCGAGGGCTGCGCCGGTCTCATGCAAGACCCCCACCCTGGAGACGAAGATGGCGCTTGCCCCAACTCCCGCCGCGACCAGCCCTGAGAGCGGGTCGTCCCCGTCGCATATTGACGCACCGGAACTCAGGCTCTTCGTGATGGTGCTGTTTTTCATATTCGGCGGCATCACCTCCCTCAACGACGTGATCATTCCCAAACTAAAGGAACTTTTCACCCTGAACTACACCGAGGCCATGCTGGTGCAGTTCTGTTTTTTCACAGCTTATCTGGTGATCGGCATTCCCGGAGCGCGTCTTGTCAAACGCATCGGGTACATGCGCGGGGCCGTTGCGGGTCTGACGGCGATGATGCTGGGCTGTCTGATGTTCATCCCGGCGGCGGCCACTGCGACGTATGCCCTGTTTCTCCTCGCGCTGTTCATTCTCGCCTCCGGCGTCGTGATCGTTCAGGTGGTGTCCAACCCCCTCATCTCCCTGCTCGGCCCGGCTCGCACGGCGCACTCGCGTCTCACGTTCGCGCAGGCGTTCAACTCGCTCGGCACAACCATATTTCCCTTTTTCGGGGCCATTCTGATTCTTGGCAGCATCGCGAACGTCACCGCAGATGAGCTTTCCGGGGCCGAGTTGCAGGCCTATCGCACCGCGGAAAGCCAGGCGATCGTGACCGGCTACTCTGGTCTGGCCGCCGCTCTGTTGGTCGTCGCCCTTGTGGTCTGGATGTTCCGCAACCGATTGAAGGGCGAAAGTCATGAGGCAAGCGGCGCTCTCGCGGGTCTCGATCTTCTCGCCCGCCCGCGGTTTGGTCTTGGCGCTCTGTGCATCTTTCTTTACGTCGGCGCCGAAGTCGCGATCGGATCCCTGATCGTGAACTATCTCATGCAGTCCCACGTCATGGGACTGGCCGAGCAGGACGCGGGCAAACTGATCGGGGTCTATTGGGGGGGCGCCATGATCGGCCGCTTCATCGGTTCGCTGATCCTGAGGATCATCAGTCCAGGCGTGGTGCTCGCCTTCGCCGCCATGGGCGCGATCGCCTTGATCGCGGTGTCCACACAGAGCGCCGGCGAGGTGTCAGGCTACAGTCTCCTTGCCATTGGACTGATGAACGCGATCATGTTCCCGACCATCTTCGCTTTGGCGTGCGAGAAACTTGGACCGCGAGCCGCCGATGGTTCGGGCATCATCAACGTCGCAATTTTTGGTGGGGCAGTCATTCCTCTTCTGACCGGAATGATCGCCGACGCCTCCGGCAGTCTCGGCGTGGCGTTGGTCCTTCCCGCTGCCTGCTACCTCGTTATCGCCGGTTTCGGTATCTTTGCGCGGCGTCCGGCCTGACAGCGAGCGGCTGACGCAGAAGCAAGTCTGAAGCATCCAGGCGCCGCCGCGGGGCACGACCCGACCCGCGGTGGGCGCAGCAAAACGCGCGGCGTCATTGCATCAACCCAAAGGGCACAAGCCTGAATGCTCCAGCTTCCTCGCCGTGGCGGCCCAATCCGCGAAGTAACGCCAGGAAAGCCTCGGGTCGTCGGCCGCGCCATTGCGGCCATGATGGCGTGTGGTGCTGTCCGGCCATCGCTCCGTGTGCCGTTTGACGAGCGAGCGATGGATGTCGCCCTTGCCAGCGCGGTCCAGGCCTGATCCGGAAGAACGTCTGTCGGTGATGACCTGGGCGCCGTTGACATCGGCGTGAACTGTCCTGCCGCACCAGAGGCAGGAGAACCGCGACTGGGAGGGGCGGTTGCGCCCGTCCACATAGCCGCAATGGCTGCATTCCCGGCTGGTGCAGGCAGGGTTGATTTCAGTCGCCGTGATCCCGCAGCGCTGCTCCAGGTCGGCAAGCTTGGCGTTGAATGCCGATCGGCTTCAGTTCCGTAACAGACGGTTCAGGCGACGGGACAGGTCCGGATGGCCGAAATCCAGCCGCTCCACGACCAACTCGGCTGGAGCATGGATCTCGACAATGCGGTTCAGAACGGCGTTGACGCGGGTCTTGAGCCTGCCGCGCAGCCGGGTGACGAGATCGCGGTCGTGATGGCTGTCGCGCGGCTTTCCGCCTGACCGCATGCGATGACGGGCAATGCCATCAAGCCGCTTGTCGAGACCCTTGAGGTCTTGCAGCCAGCCTCGGCCAAACAGGTCGGCCTTGTCAGTCGCGGTGAGCGTGGCGAGACCGAAGTCGATGCCGACCACGGCGCAGCGGGCGACATAGCCCGCACAGCTTGCGGCGAAGTCGGCGGTCAATCTGTGACCAGCCTGCCCCCGAGCGATCCCGCATCGTTCGTCACAAGTTGGACGACAGGGCACAGCGTTCCAGACCGGCTCCCGAACCGGTGATGGCTGAGGAGCGGGACCTGGATCGTGCCCCCGTTCGGCAGCCGCAGCGTGGCCCACAGGTCGGCGTGGGTGGCTTTGTCGGCCTTGCCTGGAGCAATGGCGATGCGCGTGTCCAGCCGGAGAGAGATGGCTGACAGGTCGGGGCGGCTGTGCCGCGCCATGACAGTCCGCATGATCGTGCGGGCCAAGCGACGAACCTCGACCGAGATGATCTCGCCCGTGTCGCGCAGCGCGATGTCGTCGCGCCGGAACCAGGCCCGCATGCGGGTGACGATATGCAGCATGCGACGGGTTTCCGGGGCCAGGCTGCTACGCTCGACGGCCTGTCGGAACTTGTTGGCCCCACTGGAAACCCAACCGTCGATCTGCTCCACCACCTGGCGCCGGGCCATCTGCACCGGCGCCGCTCCGCAGATGCCGTCCAGCGCCTTGTCGAGATGTTGCGCCGGTCCGGCCTTGCTCGAAGAACAACCGCCACTGCTCGCGCCCCAATCCAACCGCAACGCGCCGAAAGTCCCGCACGAAGGCCAGCAGTGTCGCCTCCTTGCCGGCGTTCAGGCATTGCCGGAGCGTGTCGGCGCGGGAGGATGCGGTCGCTCATGCGGCGCCCATCAGCGCATGCAGGGGCAACGCTCGTCCCCCGCTGGCGAACATCGCCGAGAGGCGGTCGAGATGAGACCGGTCGCGATTGTTCGAGCGATGCGTGACTTCGGCCAGATAGCGGTTCAGCCGCCTGGGCCACACATGGCGCCAGACGCCCATGATCGCGCGCTTGAAGATGGCGCGGACACTCTCGGCGGTGTTGCAGCCCGCAGACCGGTGAGCGCGTCTGTCGCGGCCTACGCGCCATTCGTGTGGTTGACGTGGATGTGTCCGGCCTGCGCCTGGTCAATGCGGCGATAGGCGGGCAGTTCATTCGTGGCAATGATCGCCTCCGGATCGACCCAAGCTCGAACCAAGGGATGAAGATCCACGACGCCACGGGATGCAGCGCGAACCATACGCGCAATCCCGCCGCGTTCGACGGCAGTGAAGACCATCGGCGTGCCGCCACCCCGACCCTTTCGGCGCGGCTGTTGTCGTCCGGCTGGAAGATCGGCAGGCGGCTCGTCCGGCGGATCGTCGAACAACGGCATCGGCGCGGGCGCTGCTTCCGGGCGCTCGCGGTTGGGCTCACGGATGCCGCCACCGACAAAAGTTTCATCGAGTTCAACGACACCCCGCAGGAGGGCGTGATCCTCGGCCATCATGGCGCGGATGCGGTGGCGCATGCGCCAGACGGTCCGATACTGGATACCGAGCCACTGCGAGCGCGTGCGGGCGCTGATTGCCCTGCTGCTTGTCGCGAAAAGGAACATTGCCGTCAGCCACACAGACCGCGGAATCCGGGTCCGGTGCATCGGCGTTCCGGACGTGACCGACTAGTGACGAGCGCATTCCAAACAGGCAAACCAGCCGGGGCGCGTGCGAATACGGCCGCCCCGGTCCGTCACGCCACACCCGGGGCAGACCTGGCCTTCAGGCCCAGCGCGCCCGTTCCAGAAAGCGGAGACATTCAGCCTCGCCCGAGACGCGGCGCTGGAGAACGCGCAGAGTGGTCGGATCACGCTGCGGAATGGGAGCGAAATGGCGACGATGTTATGTTGATGCAATGTTTCTGGCGATTCCCATGTTCAACGCACGTCGTATATTCAACCCACCGGCCTGCCTGCTGTTGGCGCAGGTCGGACGCATTCGTCCCCTTGGGCGCTTCCACCGCAGGACCAGGCGCGGCATGGCGCTGTCGACGACACCTGCCTGGCGCGGATGGCGGCGGCATCCCACGCGGCGGCTTAACTTTTGAGGCGCAGGCGAGCCATCTGGGTATGGCTCTGCACGGCCTGACAGTGGGGCATGGCGCCAGCGCGCCTTGGCGCATACCAAAACCTTGCGGGCCCCGTCCAATCCTGATGTCCAGGCCGCAGTGCGCCACCTGGGCGCCGAAATTTGCCGAGCCTCCGGCTCCCGAACCCCTAACATTCTTTACAAATCAAGTCATTGGAGCAGCCTTGCTCACCCCCGTCCGACACTCGTGCGCCACCGGCAGCGTGTCAGATTGTTAAGAAGCGCGAAGACACTGGAAGGGGTGCGTCCGAAGAAAGACGGTCGGATCTGCCGCACCCACCGGTACATGGTTGTTCTGGTGTCGGCGTCTGGCTGGGGTGCTAGGATTCGAACCTAGGAATGGCGGTACCAAAAACCGCTGCCTTACCGCTTGGCGACACCCCAATACCAGAGGCGGCCTCATAGCCAAAGCGCTTCGGGAACGCAACATACCTCGAAAGGGAAAAGTCTGAGTGAGGCTGGTGTGCAATTGCCGGCGCGCCGTGCGTTGCATGCGGCGCCCGGTGCCGCTATAAGCCGCCGCTCGGTTCGGAGTGTAGCTCAGCCTGGTAGAGCACCACGTTCGGGACGTGGGGGTCGTAGGTTCGAATCCTGCCACTCCGACCAGGGTTTCCAGGGTTCGATCCCACCATCCCTGCATGCGCTTGGGTCACCCGCGTACCAGGCGGGCGCGGCGGCCAGATCTCTGCGCCAGTGTGCGGGGAGACCTGCGCCCTGCCCGGTGAGCCAGGGCGTGCGGTGTTCCCAGAAGCTTGCGCCAGAAGCCGTCATCAGCCTGCACGGCGGCGGGGCGACGCCGGCAGCGCCGCGCCGCATCCCGGCAAAGGGACGCCATGGACCAGCCCAGCGACAAACCAGCAATGGGCTATGCCGCTGTGCAGAACTTGGGATGAACTCGGGATTCTGGACAAAATTTCATGGCGACTTATCATTTTTCGATATATTCCCGTTACCGCAGGCGGGCATGGGCGAAGCGCCGGAGGCTTAGGTGAAACAGTTCCTGATCACATTGGCTGCTGTCATTGTTGGCATTGTTGTCGTGGTTGTTGGTCTGCCGCTGGCTCTCGTCGCAGTCGCCGCAGGGTCGGCAGAGGAAAAGGCGCCTGCGAAAATGGTGCTGGGCCTCGATCTGCGTCAGGACCTGCCGGACCAGCCGACCTCATCCTTTCCATCCTTCGGCGGCGGGCTTTCGGTGATCGACGCGGTGGAAAAAATCGATGCCGCGGCAGCGGACAAACGAGTGAAAGGTCTGTTCATCCGGGCAAGCGAGGCAGGGTTCGCGCCGGCCCATGCGGAGGACCTCCGGTCTGCCGTGGAACGCTTTGAAGCCAGCGGCAAGTTCGTGATCGTACATGCTCAATCGTTCGACATGCCATCGCTGACAAACTACTTTGCAGTGTCGAATGCGGGCGAAATCTGGCTGCAGGGAACGTCAAGCTTCTCGCCATCCGGCATGGCCATGGAAAGCGTCTTCCTCGGCGGCCTGATGGAAAAGGTCAAAGCGACGCCTGAGTTCACCGGGTTCTACGAGTACAAGACAGCCGCCAACACTTTCACCCAGACGGATTTCACCGCCGCCCATCGCGAGAGCGAACAGGCCCTGCTCGATTCCATCTATGAATCTGTGATTGCAGGTGTGGCCGGCGACAGGAAGATGACCCCGGCGGCGCTGAAATCATTGCTGAACGCTGGCCCTTACACCCCGCAGGAGGCGGTGTCGGCCAAGCTGATTGACAAGATCGGCTACCCGGAAGACGCAGAACGCTCGGCGCTCGAGCGGGCAGGCAAGGATGCGGAGTTGGTCGATATGGGGGACTATGCTCCCCCGCCCGTAACTGGCGGCGACGTTATTGCACTCGTCACCGCGCAAGGCGCGATTGTCAGCGGGCCGCCGTCAAGCGACCCGTTCGGCAGTGAGAGTGATATCAACGGCGATGAGCTTGCAGCGGCGCTGCGAGACGCCGCCGAAAACGAGGACGTCAAGGCGATCGTCATGCGGATCGACAGCGGAGGGGGCAGCGCCCTTGCGAGCGACCAGATCCTGAACGCCGTGAAGGCGGCGCAGGCAGCCGGCAAGCCGGTGGTCGTCTCGATGTCGCAGCTTGCAGCGTCCGGCGGATATTATATCTCGGCCTCCGCCGACGCGATCATCGCGCACCCGACCACGATCACGGGCTCGATTGGCGTGGTGGCGGGCAAGATCGTGATCGACCGTTCCTTGAATGAGATCGGGGTCACGGTCGGCACCCTTGAGGCAGGCGGCCCATTCACCACCGCCTACTCCGGGACCCAGCGCTTCACAAATGCGCAGAAGGAGGCGTTTCTGAGCCAGATGAAGGCAGTCTACGACGATTTCGTCGCCAAGGTTGCAGCCGGTCGCAAGCTGCCGATCGAAAGGGCTCACGAAATCGCCAAAGGGCGCGTGTGGACCGGCGCTCAAGCAAAGAGCCTGGGTTTGGTGGATGGACTGGGTGGCCTTGACGTCGCAATCGCCAAGGCGCGCGAGCTTGCAAAGATCGACGCCAAAGCCAAAGTTCGTTTGGTCCGCTATCCCGCTCCAGAAACGCCATTCGAGCAGATCCAGCATATTTTCGGTGCGTCCGCACAGGCGGCGAGAGCCGCAGCGGCGCTGTCGGTGATCCTCGGCGACGAACGTCTGGAACGCGCTGCGGCGGCCTATCGGGCGGTGCGAGAACCCGGCGTACAGGCGCGCGCGGAACCAGTCACCATTCAGTAACGGCGATCGCGCGGGCGGGCGTTTCGCCCGCCCGTTCGTTGTGCTTGCGGCCTTCTTGCTGTGTTGGATGCGCCGTGAAGGGAGCCTGCGAGCCAGCCTTGGGCCGGTTATTTGACCCAGACGGCCTTGTCCTTCAGGTAGCGCGCAGAATCCCGACCGTCTGTGGGCAGATAAGACAGAAACAGGTTGGGCGGATAGCGGTTGCGGTAAGCGTCCAGTACCGGACGGTACAGATCCATGTGAACCTGCGGCAAGCGCCGGCGGTTCCGGAAGTCCTCGATCGGAACTGTCGTGGTTACGATCGTCTCATGCTCGGAGTTGGCCGCAGCCAGAACCTCACCCTGCGGCCCGAAGATCGTTGTGCCGCCCGATGAGCCGGCGTCTTCGACAAAGCCTGGATTGTTTGGGGAAACGGCATTGTTGCATACCGCCGTGTAGACATTGTTGTAGACGGACGTCATCTTGATATCTTCAGCCGTGAAGCCCCCCGTTGCCGTGCGCAGGATGATCTCTGCGCCCTTCATAGCCATACAGCGGAATAGCTCCGGCTCCCTCTGCACCGAACTTGTGGCGATATTGCCGAGGGGAGTTTGGATCACCGGAATGACCGCATCCGATCCGTACATTTCAATGTAACGATCAAGAACATCGTAGATTGTCGTGGTGAACAGCTCGAACCCCTGAAACAGGCCCTTGATGTTGCGCGCTTTCCAATCCCGGCCAACCAGAACTCCCTTTGGATCGATCACAGATGTTATCGACAGGAGGTGGTCAGGCCAGTCGTTGTCACGGGCATAGGAGCCGAAGACGATATAGCAGCCGTATTCCCTGGCCTTCTTCGCGACGGCCTCCGTTTCAGGTCCAGGAATCTCGATCGCCGCCCGCAGCGCCTGCTTTCGGTCCCAGCGGTCCGAGTAGCCCGTAATCGGAAACTCGTGGAAAAACAGAATGTCCTTCGGCCCTCCCCATCCTTGGGCTGCATCAATGAGTTCCAGAAGGTGGTCGAGGTTTTCCCTCTTCGTACGTTCGAGATTGCCGATGTCGACGGCACGCACCCGCGACTGAACCGCTGCAAGCCTGACGGCAGGCTTGGTCAGCGCGACGCACGGATAGGTCCCGTCCACCGCCAGCTGAAGGCCCTCCCCCTTGCCGGCGGCGAGGCCAGCCGCGCCCGGGGCAGCGCCAGCGGCCGCTGCCCCCAACAGGCTTGCCCCAAGCAGGGTGCGCCTGGAGACGCCGTCATTGCCGTTTGCCATAGTCGCCACTCCTTGCGTACGCGTGATCCTGCAGGCGTTGAAACCAATTGGTCGGGCGAGGCCATTCTGCGCCGTCTGCGGATTGGATTGCATCAAGACGCGGCGCACGCCCCACCTTTGCCTGAGCCATATCACTCGGCGGGCAGGCGATGAAGGCCGACCGCAACGTCTGCGGCTGCGTCGACGCCCAGAGCCCCCTGTCGCGGGACGACGGGCGGGCGCGACGGTCCCGGTAAAGCAGCCTTCGTGACGCCACTTTGTGCGCGCCACCGGTGTGCAGGAAGAAGTCGTGGGGACGGCGATCCTGCAGGCGCGCGAAATACACATGCCTCACGCTCCTGCGCCGGGCGCCCGGCGCAGCACAGCCCCGCTGATGGCCCAAGGGCAGTCCCCGACAGTCACAGCACAGGTGTCTTCAGGCATGAATGTCGCGATGTCGGGTCTCAGGCAGGAACACCAGCGCGATCACCAGGGCGACCCCGGTCACCGCGACCGGAAACCACAATCCGGCATAGATATCCCCGACAGCGGTCACAATGGCGAAGGAAATCGCCGGTTGCAGCCCCCCGAACCAACCAGTGCCGACGTGATAAGGCAACGACATTGCAGTGTAACGGATGCGGGTTGGAAACAGTTCCACGAGACAGGCCGCGAGCGGACCGTAGAGCGCCGTGGCCGCCACGATGAAGACGAGGAGAACCCCAAACGCGAGCGCCCAATTGATCCTGGCAGGGTCCGCCTGCACCGGATAGCCAGCCTGCGTAAGCGCTGTCTTGAGCGACGCTTCAAATTGCGAGCGCACCTCTTTCACGCCGCCCGGCGTTTGTCCAACAGCGGACGGCACGTCCAAGACCGTATCACCCACGCGCACCTGCGCGCCGGATCCCGGCGGCGACGGCGCATTGCGATAGTTTACGCCTGCACTCGACAGTGCGCCCTTTGCAATGTCGCAGGCGCTTGAAAACTGATGCGCCCCCCCTGTCAGATCGAGTTGGAACGTGCAGTCGGCCGGGTCTGCGGTCACGACAACGGGCGCGCGTCCCTGCGCCTCAGCAAGCGCTGGATTGGTCGCCTCTGTGAGAAAATGGAAGCCTGGGAAATAGGCGACAAGCATGACAGCCATGCCGAAAACCATGACCGGCTTGCGCCCGAGGTGGTCCGACAGCCACCCAAAGAACACATAAAGCACCGCCGAGACCGCGGTTACGGCGATCATCAGAAGGTTCACGTCAACGCTTGGGACCTTGAGGAGGCGCTCGAGGAAAAACTGCGTGTAGAAATTTCCCGTGTACCAAACGACGCCCTGGGCCATCATCAAGCCGAACAGGCTCAGCACAACAATGCGCAGATTGGGCCAGTGCATGAAACTCTCCGCCATGACCCTGTCGCTGGTTCGACCCTCGTCCTTGATTTTTTGAAACGCCGGGCTCTCCTCAAGTTTCAGCCTTATCCACAAGGAGATGGCGAGCAGTCCCAGCGACACAAGAAAAGGGATGCGCCACCCCCAATCGCGGAAAGCAGCCTCCCCCAGAAGCGTGCGCGCAAGCAGGATGACGCCAAGCGCGGCGAACAGGCCAAGGGCTGCCGATGTCTGGATCCAGGCTGTGTTCCAGCCGCGCTTTCCGGCTGGCGCATGCTCGGCGACATAAATCGCCGCCCCACCGTATTCTCCCCCAAGGGCAAAGCCTTGAAGCACGCGGCAGGTCACCAGCAGTATCGGAGCGAGGATCCCGATTTGATTGTAGTCGGGGAGCAATCCAATGGCGAAGGTGGCGAGTCCCATCACAGTGATGGTGACGACGAAAGCACCCTTGCGTCCTTTGCTGTCGCCGATCTTGCCAAACACCAGCGCCCCAAGTGGACGAACGATGAAACCAACGGCGAATGTCAGCAGTGTAAAGATGAATGCCTGCGAGTCCGGAAGATTTGCGTAGAAGTGTTTGGACACGATTCCCGCAAGCGCGCCGAAAATGAAGAAGTCATACCACTCAAACACTGTGCCGGCGCTTGACGCGATCACCACGCGTCGGAGTTTGGCGGGGTCTTCAACAGCACTCATGACCGACATGGCCCTCTCCTAGGAAATCAGCAGCAGTGACAGCGGCGGATAGAAAGTGACGGCCACAAGTCCCGCCAGCATGAGGATAATGAATGGGATCACTGCCTTGCAGACATCTGCAAACGGCTCGCGAAACGCCGCGGCTGCGATGATGAGGTTCAGTCCCATCGGCGGGGTCAGATAGCCGATTTCCAGATTGACCGTCATGACGATGCCGAAGTGGACGGGATCGACGCCGCGGGCGACTGCCAGGGGTTCCAGGAGCGGCGACAGGATCAGGATGGCCGAGCCGACGTCGACAAAGCATCCAACCAGCAGCAGCAGCGCATTGGAAGCCAGAAGGAATGTCTCGCGATCCTGAAGGATTGGTTCGAGCAGGGCTACCAGGTGTTGCGGGACCTGTTCCCAGGTCAGGAAGATGTTTATCGACGTCGCCAGCGCAAGCACTGGAAACAGCGATCCCAGCAGTTTCGACGTGTCAACCGTGACAGCCCAGAGATCGGGCCACGTCAGATCGCGGTGAATGATGACCTCGACAAACAACGCGGTAGCGACCGCAACGGCTGCAGCTTCCGTCGCGGTGAAGACGCCGGAGTAGATTCCCCCCAGGATGACCGCCGGGGTGGACAGAGCTGCAGCGGAACGACGAAGGGCGCCGGCTATCTCAGCAGGCCGCCAGACCTCGCCGCGCATTCGCCAGTTGACCACCATTGCGTACAGCGCAAACACACAGGTCAGCAACAACCCCGGGCCGACGCCGGCCAGAAACAGGTCGGCAATCGACGTGTTTGTCATAACGCCATAGAGGATCAAGGGGATCGACGGGGGAATAATAATGCCAAGCGTGCCGCCCGCACAGATGAGGCCAATTGAAAACGCTTTGGAATATCCAGCCCTCAACAGCGCGGGATACATGATCGACCCGACCGCCAACAGGGTGACGGCGGAGCTTCCTGAGATTGCTGCAAACCCGGCGCAGGCAAGCACCGTCGCCACCGCCAGCCCGCCCGGTATCGGCCGGGTCAGTGACTGTATCAGATCAATAAGCCTCTGCGCGATCGATCCCTTGGACATGATGGCGCCGGCCAGCATGAACAGGGGAATGGCGAGCAGCACCTCCTGATTGACCGCCCGCCAGATGTCATATGCGACGTAGAGCGGATCCCCATCCTGCCAAACAACATAACAGAACACCGCCGCAGCGGCGAGAACGACAACGATCGGCTGACGCACCGCAAGCAAGGCCAGGAGCAGGAAAACCAGCAGAAGGGCGGCGATCATCGCGATGCCTCCTGCAGATCGGGCAGTTCAGAAAGCCCGTCGTCATTCGGACGCAGATCCGGACGAATGCTGAATATGAGATAGCGCAGGGCGTTCAGGCCAAAGGCGACGGCGATGGCGGCCTGGATCGGCCAGATCGGCCAGCGCAAGACACTCGAGACATCCCCAAGCGCAGCGCTTTCACCCGCCATCGCGCCAGAAAGCCACGCCAAACCGCCAAGCACGCCTGCTGTCAGTCCGTCCGCCGCACGGTTCACCCAACGGCTCCAGGAAATCGGAAAAATCCCGTCCAGAAGACGCGGACGCAGATGCGCCCCGTGCTGAGCCGCTACCCCGAAGCCGAACATCGCAAGCGTAATCAGGCCAACGACCGCCACTTGCGGCGCCCCCATAAGACCGGAACCCAGACCAGCGGCGGCGGCCGCATCGCTCAAACCGGACACCCACGGCAGGGCGTCGAGCCAGGCAGCGAACCTGCCAAGCAGCCTCTTGCCAACATCCGCGACGAGAGCGCCAGCCATAATCACAAAGGCGGCCACGCAAACGATCTGCTCAAGTCGCGACAGGGCGCGAAGCACTGCCGCCATCATGCCCGCCCCCGCATAGCGTATTCAGTCCGACCCGCCTTGATGGCGTCAAACACCTCCTGGGCGCTCCCGCCGATCTCGCGAACAAGAAGTTCGACAACCCCGCCGCAGGCCTCAACCCACAGCGCACGCTCTGCAGGCGTCAGTTCGTGGATACGAATTCCGCGCTGTTTCATCTGCGCGATTGCAAATCGCGTCAGGTTGCGAACACTGGCCCGAGCCTGGACGGAGGACATCCAGGCGCTCTCAAGCGTCTGGCGTTGACGTGGCGTGGCATGGCCCAGCCAGGACGCATTCGCGACGATTGCGCCCGTATCATAGCTGTGCCTGGTGAGCGTAAAGTCGCTGGCGTAGTCACGGGTCGAAAAGAAATGAAACACCGTCCCGCCCAATCCGCCGGAGACAAGCCCGGTCTGCAGCGCTGGAACGATCTCTGTTGAGGCAAGGGGCACCGAATCCGCCCCGATCGCCCTCAGGAACACTTGCGCCGCGCGGTTGGGCGACCCGCGCAATTTGCGCCCGGCTGCATCATGTGGCGTGCGCACCGGGCCGTTTGAATAGAGATTTGTCCATCCTACCTCCACCCACTGCATCAGGTGCAGACCCTTGGCCCGAAACAACGGACGGAAGACCTCGAAGAGATGCCTGTCATAGACATAGTCGACTTCAGCTTCGCTTTGAAAGACGAATGGCGCCATCGCTATGGTCAGCTCAGGGACGATTGATGACAACCCCTGCAGGGACAGCCCTGCCAGCATGGCCCGCCCGCGGCGCAGATCAAACATCTGCTGCTCCTCGCCGCCCGTTTCGCCTCGGTTGAAGTACTCCAGCCGGATTGTTGGTTCAGCTGCAAGGCGCTCGCGAAAGTAGGACCATTGGTCATCCCAGGGCGACTGCGGCGGCGTTACGGAGACGGCCCGCCCGTAGAGGACGCCGTGCGCGTTCTCCTGTTCATGCTGCCCGCGGCAGCCCGGGATCGCCAGCGCTGCGAGCCCGGCAGCAAGCATTCTCCGGCTCATGCGAGCCATTTCGCGCCTCCGTCGCTGCGACGACCAGACGCTTCCGGCACGCCGCACATCGTATAAACATAGACCATGTCCAGGCGCGGGGCGGAAGTCTGGCCAGGGGCGGATCAAGGGTGGGCGCAATGGAGTTCGAGGGGCAAGCCACGCCGCAGGGCCGCAGGTCTGCCCTGACCGGCGTGCGGGTGCTTGATTTATCGAGGGTCCTCGCCGGGCCATGGTGCACGCAGCTGCTGGGCGATCTCGGCGCTGAGGTGATCAAGATTGAACGACCGGGCGAAGGCGACGACACACGCACCTGGGGCCCGCCCTTCTACACGACTGCTGCAGGAGAACGCTCCGATGCGGCATACTTCATGGCCGCAAACCGCAACAAACGCTCCGTCACAATCGATTTCACCCGTCCGGACGGCCAGGACCTGGTGCGTCGTCTGGCCGCTTCAAGCCACATCCTGGTTGAGAACTTCAAGGCCGGTGGACTGGCGAAATACCATCTGGACTATCCAGCCATCGCAGCAATTAATCCCGCCATCGTCTATTGTTCGATTACAGGGTTTGGTCAGACCGGCCCCTATTCAGCGCGGCCGGGCTACGACTACATGATTCAGGCCATGGGCGGTCTGATGAGCATCACCGGCCAGCCCGACGGCGCGCCTGGCGCGGAACCCATGAAGGTCGGGGTGGCCGTCGCCGATCTGTTCACAGGGCTTTATGCAACCGCCGGTGTCCTGGCGGCGCTGCGTCACGCCGAAGCGACCGGGCAGGGTCAGCACATAGACATGGCGCTGCTCGATTCTCAGGTCGCGATGCTGGCGAACCAAGCGACCAACCATTTCGCTGGATTGACGCCGGGCCGGCTCGGCAATGCCCATCCCAACATTGCGCCCTATCAGGTGTTTCGAACTGCCGACGGTCACATCGTTCTGGCCGTTGGCAATGACGGACAGTTTGCGAACTTTTGCAGGGTTGCGGACCTGGCGCCCCTGATCGAGGACGCCCGCTTCGCAGGGAGCGCAGACCGGGTGGCGAACCGCGCGGCTCTGGTCAGCGCCATTGCCGCAGCGATGGCGGAGCGCAGCACCGCCGACTGGATAGACGTCCTTGCAGCTGCTGGCGTTCCATGCGGACCGATCAGTTCCATCGATGACGTCTTCAAGGATCCGCAGGTGCTTCATCGCGCCATGATCGCTGAAATGTCGCGCCCCGATATCGGAACGGTTCGCGCAAGCGCCTGCCCGATCAAGTTTTCAGCAACGCCGCCGCAGATCGCCTGCGCACCGCCAGCGCTGGGACAGGACACTGATGACGTGCTTGAGCGCGTGCTTGGCCTGGATGCAGGTTCGCGAGCGGCGTTGCGCCGGGACGGCGCGATCTGACCCAGGGAGCCACGCCATGACGCTGAACCGCCGCACCAGCCTCGGGCTGCTCGCAGGGGGCGCATTCGCCATCGGCGGAGCCGGCGCTGGGTGCGCGCGCGGCTCAAAGGACGCCGATGTTCTGATCCTTGGAGCCGGGCTTGCGGGCCTGCGGGCAGCGCGCGATCTGAGCGCGGCGGGGCTCTTGGTGATCGTTCTTGAAGCCCAGGCGCGCGCGGGCGGGCGGCTGATGACGTTGACAGATCTCCCGGGCAGACCCGAGGCTGGCGGCACACAGGTCGGCCAGACCTATTCGCGGCTGCGCGCCGAGGCCAAAGCGCTTGGCATCCAACTCCGTGCGCCCCCGGCTTCAACCTTCGGCGATGTTCTCAGCGTTGAGGGCGTGCTGATGCGGGCGGCGGATTGGCCAACCGCGTCGGTGAACCCTCTCACGGGGGGGCTGCGTGCAATTGCGCCCTCGCGCCTGTTCATGGCGGCCGCGACGCGCGCGAATCCGTTTCAGGATGTGACAGACTGGAGCGGGCCTGCGGGGCTTGCAGTCGATCAGTCTGCTGAAGTGTTCCTGCGGGCGCAGGGATTCGACGAGCGCGCACTGGCGTTTGCCGACCGCAGCCTTAACGCCAACAGACTTGCGACATACTCCATGGTGAACGCATTTCGTTCGCTCACGCTGTACTCCCAGGATCGTGCACTCGGCCCCGCTGAAGACATTGCAGGCGGGTCTGAAAGCTTGACGCAGGCCATGGCGCAAAGTCTGGGGCCCGCGGTGATCCTGAACGAACCAGTGTCGGCGATTGTCGCCGACGCCAAGGGGGTCAGCGTGACAAGCCGTTCCGGACGTACCTGGCGGGCGCCGCACGCAATCTCTACCATACCCTACCCGGCACTGCGGCGCATCCGAGTGGATGCACCGCTCACCGCACCGCAGGCTTCAGCCATACGGATGATGGCCTACACCCAGATCGCCCATGTCTATCTGTATACTGAGACACCCTATTGGGAGGCGGACGGCCTGGCGCCAGACATGTGGACTGACAGCGACATCGAACGCGTCTTTGCGGTACGGGACGATCAGGGATCGCCGACGGGGCTTGTGCGGCTATGGCTTGATGGCGACGGCGCAGGGGTGGTCGCGGGCAAAAGCGATGAGGCGATCGAAGCCTGGGCGCAGTCTCGCTTCAGAGCGCTGCGGCCGGCGTCGAAGGGCAAGGTTCGCCTCGCACGGGTGATCCGCTGGACCAGCGATACTGCCGAAACCGGCGGCGCCTATATGCACTATGCGCCAGGCCAGATCGCATCATGGGCCGGCAAGATCGCCGCTCCGTGCGCCCGGCTGCATTGGGCAGGCGAACATACGAGCGACATCGCCACCGGGATGGAGGGGGCTCTGGAGACCGGCGAGCGCGCAGCGAGTGAAGTCCTGGCGGCGGTCCAGTGAGCGTGCGGCCAATCCCGGCGAGCCTTGCTGTCCTTGCCATCGCAGCCGGCTGCGCCTCACGGCCTGATCCCGCTCGAGCGCCGTTCGAGTGGCTGGATGGGCGCTACTCCAACGCAGACCAGTACGCGGACGCTCCGGCGGCGCTCAAACGACCACCCGCCGCTGGTCATCCCTACGATTGGATTGACCTGCAGGACGCACTGTTCGCGAAGATCGAGGCGCCAGCGATTGAAGGGCGCGTCTATTATCTGGAATGGCGCAGCCAGGGGCCGGATGGCCCGATCAGCCGTCAGCGTGTCTGGACGTTCGCCCGTCAGGCGGATGCAGCCTGGAGAATGGACTTTTACACCTTGCGCGAGCCCCAGCGGTTCGCGGGAAGGGCCCTTTTGCGCGATGCATTCCTCGGGCTCACACCGGCAGACCTGATCGGTTACCCTTCAGGCTGCAGTCTTGCATTCCATCAGATTGGATCGGCTGTGTGGCATGGCGAGATAGATCCGCAAACCTGCCTGATCACCGCACAGTCAGGTCGCCGCATGCGGGTCTCGGCCTCAATCACGATCGAGCCAGGGTGGCTCACCTATGCCGAGGCAGGGCAGCTGGAAAGCGGCGCATTTGCGTTCAAGGCGCCGGGCGGACCCGCCTATCGCTTTAAGCGGCTGCGCTGATCCAGCGCAGGCTCAGCGCCTGAAGCCCTCAAACGGATCACGCGCGTCGTTCTCGTCGAACCCAAGATGATCGAAGGCATGCACCATGTGCTCCGGCATCTCAGCGACGATCCGCACCGACTTGCCGGTCGAGGGGTGGGGAAACTCGATGGCCCGGGCATGCAGGTGAAGGCACTGCTCAAGGCCGGGCGGCGTCGGCGCAGCACCTTTGTACTTGGGATCGCCGACGATGGCGGCCCCGCTCTCAGCCATGTGAAATCGCAGCTGATGGGTGCGCCCCGTGACAGGCTTCAGGGCGACCCAGGCTGCCCGCTGAGCGGCATTGGCGATGACCGCATAGTCGGTGATTGCAAACAGTGCGTCTTTTTCGCCATGGCGGGCAGTGCGGACCTGCTCACGATCGGCCGCGTTTGGTCCTTGGTCTTTTTTGAGCCAGCCACGGATTTCTCCGACCAGAGGTTTGGGAACCCCTGCCGTAACGGCCCAGTAGATCTTCAGCGTCTTGCGGGTCCGAAAGGAGCCGGCCAGCGCGGCGGCCGCCGCAGGGGTTTTGGCCGTGACAAGAACGCCAGTTGTGTCGCGATCAAGTCGATGAACCAGCCGGGGACGCTCCCCATCAGGCCCCGCCAGGCCAAGCAGCAGACCGTCAATATGACGCTGGGTCCGCGAGCCTCCCTGTGTGGCGACGCCGAAAGGTTTGTTGAGAACGAGAATGTCGTCGTCCTCATAGAGTGTGATCCGCTCGATCAAGGCGCGGTCCTGTGCGGACAGTTTCGCCACTCCAGGCCTTGGCTGATCATCGTGCGCCTCAAAGGGCGGTACACGGATTATGTGTCCGGGCGCGACGCGGTCGCTTGCTTTGGCCCGCCCGCCATCGATGCGGATTTGGCCGGTGCGGCATAACTTTTCGATCTGACTTTGCTTCAGCGCTGGAAAGCGACGCTTCAGCCAGCGATCGAGGCGGCTTTCGCCGTCCTTCGTGGCGACAGGAATGTTCAAGACAGCGCGCATTGGGTCCGGCGGAAGAAGGGAGGCCTGAGCTTGGTCTTAGCAAGCCGCCGCCCGGCTGTCGCGGTCCGCGCACGTCAGGTGGACGACCGCATCACGGCAAGCCCTACAAACACAGCGCAGATACTCACAACGACCGAGGCGACGGCATAAAATGCCGCACGTGCGAGATCGTCGGTCTGGATCAAGCGCGCTGTCTCAAGCGAAAACGCGGAGAATGTCGTGAATCCCCCCAGAAAGCCCACCCCGAGAAACAGTCGTAACTCCTGTGCATGGGCAGGGTCGAACCGCGCCAGGGCGCCCACCAGAATCCCCATGGCGAGCCCGCCGACCGCGTTGACCGAGAACGTTCCCCATGGGAAGTCTGGGCCAAAGGCGCGCACTGCGGCAAGTCCGGCAAGGTGTCGGCATATGGCCCCAAGCCCCCCTCCAAGGCCAATCAGAAGACAGTGCAGCATCCTTAAGACCGTTCGATCATCAGCCCTGGCGGCCATTTGGGGTGAGATCCCCATGCCAGTCAAAGCGAATGAGGCGCACCCTTTCAGTCTGCACGCCCAACAATAGCCATACCTTGCAAGCCCTGCCGCCAGTTCTGCTGGCCTTCCCGGCACGACAAGCCTCTCAAATCCTACAAATCCGGTCCCACAAACGAAAAAGGCCGCCGGAACGCCCGGCGGCCCTCTCGCAGGATTGTCGCTGACCTACTGAAGACGGAATTTGATCGTCAGGTTTTTAGCCCCCTCGACCGGATCGCCATCATTCAGGGCGGGCTCCCAGCGCATGCGCCGGATTTCCCGCTGCACGGCTTCCTCGAAGTACCCTGGCGGCTCAGCCGACAGGATCTCGATGTTCGCAACCGCACCGTCGGTGCCGATCGTCACCCGGACGCGAACTTCGCCTTCAATGTTGCGTCGCAACGCTGAGGGAGGATAGGCCCGGCCGACGTCGAACGGACGCACTTCCTTCGGACCACGCGTCGGTCCCCGCGGAGCGGGCGGGGGAGGCGGGGCCGGAGGCGGAGCAACCGCTGGCGCTGGCGGCGCAACGGCGGCGACCGGTGTCTCGACATAGACAGGCGGCGTTTCAACGGCGACCGGTGGCGTCTGACGCTGCACGATCGGCGGCGGCGGTGACCGCTCCTTCGGCGGAGGAGGCGGTGGAGGCGGTGGCGGAGGCGGCGGCGGCGGCAGGAGTTCCACCAGGATGGAATCTTCAATCCATTCAGGCGCATTACCCGCCTTAATGGACATGAACGCCCATCCCAGGAAACCCCAGATCGCCAGGGCCGCCGCGAACGCGATCATACGGAAACGGACCATGGTTCAGGCCCTCACTTGACTTGCGCGTCTTCGGCCACAAGGCCGACGTCGGTAAAGCCCGCCAACTGGATCTTGTCGAAGCCTTCCATCACGTACCGATACTGGAGACCCTGATCGGCGCGCACGAAGATCTTCGCCTTGAAGATGTTGCCGTCCTTCGGATTTGGGTTGTTGAACGGAACGCGCTCAAGCACGGCCGCACCCAGATCCTCAAAGGCAACCTCCTTTTCATCGACATACGCGGCAAGCCCGCCATCGCCCGTCTTCTGGAGATAGACAAAGGTTGGCTTGTTCTCCGTCACCTGCTGCAGCGCATTTGGCGGCGGCAGCTGAACACGAACCTCCGTGGTTGGCGGCGGCGATGTCACCATGAAGATGATCAACAAAACGAGCATCACGTCGATGAACGGGATGACGTTCGGGTCCGGGTTGGCGCTGTAGCGTCCCCGCTTCTTTCCGCCTCCCGAGGCAAGTTTGGCGCCCATGAGCTTCCTCCCTGCCCTAGCGTCGCTTGTCGAGGGCCATGAGGCCCATCTTGGTGAAGCCCGAGTCCTGGAGCCGGTTCATCACAAGCATGACGTTCCGGTACTCCGTAACCCCGTCCGCGCGGATGTAGATAGTCTCTTCGTACGGATTATCCGCAGTAGGATCATTCACCTTCACCGCCTCCATGGTGCGCTGCCCAAGCTCTTCCATGGCCACCTGATCGTTCATCACGAAGGCTTGAACCTGGCCATTGTCGAGTTGCTGCAGCGTCACATAGGTAGGCTTGGGTGGGCGTTTGCCCGGAATGTTCCGGGAATCCGGCATTTCGACTTCGACATCCACCGTCGCGATGGGCGCCGCCACCATAAAGATGATGAGCAGCACCAGCATCACGTCGATGAACGGGATAACATTCGGCTCGGAGCTGATTTCGAGGCCGCGACGTCCGCCGCCGCCTCCGCTCGAGAGCTTAGCACCCATTGGTTAGGCGCCTTTCTTGTCCATGTCGCGAGACACGAGAGACAGAAACTCGGAGGTGAAGTCTTCCATCGCACCGCTGATGCGGGAGATCTGACGCGCCGAGTAATTGTAGATCATGACCGCAGGGATGGCCGCGGCCAGACCAATCGCGGTGGCGAGAAGCGCCTCGGCGATGCCCGGGGCGACCGACACCAGCGAGGTGGTCTGAGTTTTCACGATCCCGATGAACGAGTTCATGATCCCGAAGACGGTGCCGAACAGACCAATGAACGGTGCGTTGGAGCCGACTGACGCCAGGAACGTCATCATCGCAGACAGTTCTTCGGTCACTTCGTTCTGCTTGATCGTCATCGCCGAGCGAACACGTTCCAGCGTATGATCGCGTGCGTCACGCAGCAGGTAGAGCCCCATCTCCTTGGTCTTGGCGACCTCGCCCATGCCGGCGTCAAAGAGGGTCTTGAGCGGTCCTTTGGGCTGCTTGGCGAGCAGTTCAGCGGCTTCCTCAGGCGACTTGGCCTTGCGGAACTGGTCGCGGAAACCCTTCACAAGCCGATTGTTCTTCCTGAAGACATAGACCTTCTCGAAGAGCAATGCGAGCGCAGCGATCGACATCAGCACCAGGATGACCATGACGCCTTGCACGATCGGATGCGCGATCGAGAACATGTACCAGACGGTCAATTCCTGTCCGTGTCCGGCGTCCTTGGCGGCGTCCGCAGCAGCGGCCGCCTTTTGCGCTTCGAGCGCAGCGCTGTCGAGCGCCGGCTGCGGCGCAGCCGCGTCAATCGGAGCAGCCGAAGCGCCGGCGGCGCCGGCGCCTTCCGGAGTCGTTTGCAGAGCCATAAAACCTCCCCTTCCCTTTCCGAGCCGCACCCTGCCTCAGTGCACGCTCGCAACAGAACTTCCCATCTCACGACGCAGGCCAACGCATTCGCCGTGCGCAAGCCCGCGACTCTTATAGACCGCCCCCTGCGCCGTAAAGACGCAGAGCGCAGCCCGTTTCCGGCCGCCCCCTTCGGAAAGAAACCGACGCGGGCATCCCCAAACCCGTCAGATGCTCTTAGCATCACTAGGGTCTCGCCAGATAGTCCCAAGTCGACTCTTCCCGCAGGCGCGTAAGTGAGGAACGAGTCGCCTGACGGTGGAACGGAAGCGTGACGGAAACACGACCAAGACACGGTTTCGCGGCGGCTTTCGCCGAATGCCGCCCCCGTCGGCGCAGTTCGCGTCAGAAGAGCGCGCCATCGACGGAGGCCGGCCTGCGCGATTATGGTGGGCTTGATCACGGGCTTCGGCGCCGCATTCTTCGGCGCAGCAGCACGAGCGCGGGCACACCAAGTCTTGCACGCGGAGGTCGCGAGCGCATGAGCGAGCAGCGATAGGGAGCGTGGCGATGGTGATAAACAAGAAACTTGCGGCAGAGTGCCTTGGAACCGCGTGGCTTGTGCTTGGCGGCTGTGGTTCGGCAGTCCTTGCTGCAGCTTTTCCCGAGGTCGGCATCGGCCTCGTGGGCGTGTCCCTCGCCTTCGGGCTCACCGTCTTGACCATGGCCTATGCAATAGGCCCGATTTCTGGGTGCCATCTCAATCCGGCCGTCACAATCGGTCTGTGCGTGGCAGGCCGCTTTGAATCGCAGGATGTCGCCGGATACGTGGGCGCGCAGGTTCTCGGCGCAATCTTGGGCGCTGGCCTGTTATACCTGATCGCCAGCGGCGCGCCTGGATTCACCTTGGCTGACGGTTTTGCTGCGAACGGCTACGGGACGCATTCGCCGGGCGGCTACTCCTTGACCGCCAGCCTGCTGGCCGAAACCGCCATGACCTTTTTCTTTGTGTTCGTGATCCTGGCGGCGACCTCGCGAGGCGCGCCGGCGGGGTTCGCGCCAGTGGCCATCGGGCTGTGCCTGACACTCATTCACCTCGTGACCATCCCAGTCACCAACACAAGCGTCAATCCGGCCCGCTCCACAGGACCAGCGCTGTTCGCCGGCGGCTGGGCCATCAGTCAGCTCTGGCTGTTCTGGGTCGCCCCGATCGCCGGGGCAATCGCGGCTGGATGGCTCAACCGCTGGTTTGAAGATCACACGAAAGCCTGAGCGAATAGCCACTCCCGCTGCGGGCGAATCCGGCGTATGCCCCCCGGCTCTATGCAGGAGAAGCCCCTTGACCGATGTCGAGATCAGCATTTCGGCGCGCGCGCTGAGCCTGAGGCGCTTCTTTGAAGGCGCGCGCTTCGCCACCGACATCTACCAGCGCGGATATGTCTGGGGCCGGGCCGAAATCGGGCAATTGCTCGCAGATCTGACGCGCGCCTACGACGCACATCGCGAAACGGGGCTCCAGTCCTATTTCCTCGGCCCGGTCGTCACCCACGCGGCAGGCGACAACGTGGTGTATCTGGTGGACGGCCAGCAACGCACCACCACACTGGTTTTGTTGCTCCTGTGGCTGGCCCGCCGCCTCCAGGGCGAGGCGCCAGGCGGCGACATCGCCCGGCTTGTTGAACCCGAGAACGGCGTATTTGCGTTCGACACGCCTGACTACCGGAGCGTGTTTGTGGCGCTGCGCGAAGAGGAACGTTTCGAATCGCCGGACATGACGGACGCCCAGCGCGCCCTCGCAGGGCGCTATGCCGATATCGACGCGCTGTTCCCAGATGATCTCATTGAGGGCGATCTGGCAGGTTTCGCACGCTGGCTGATTGATCGGGTTTTCGTCGCCGATATCCGGACTGCGAGCGATGACGACGCCTATCGGATCTTCGAAACAATGAATGGACGCGGCGTCCAGTTGGGGCCAGCCGACCTCTTCAAGAGCTGGGCGCTCAGCCAGATTGACGATCAGGACACCCGGATCGCCGCCGCAGAGGGCTGGACCGAGGCCCAGCGTCAATTGCAGCGCGCCGGACCAGGGCGCGATCACGACGGTTTGAAGGCGTGGCTAAAGGCGCGCTACGCCGACCTCAGCCCGCAAGGGAAAAAGACATCGGACCGCAGCGATATCGACACACGGGCGTTCCAGTGGGTGCGGGCGAATGCGGCGCGTCTTGGACTCGTTCGCCCAGCGGATTTCGCACGTTTCCTGGGACGCGATTTTCCATTTTATGCGGAGGTATACGCGCGCCTGAAGGCGGCGGAGTCGGAATTCGACCCAGCTTTGCCGGAAATGAGCCTGGTGGGCGCAATGGAGCTTGGCTGGGCATACGACATTCTGATTGCGGCCTACGATCCCGACGCCGGATATGCGGCCCAGATCGACAAGACCGCAGCCGCCCTGCGGTTCGTTGACGTGCTCGCGGCGCGTCTCGCTTGGCGCGGGCGCACCAGTGCGGGTCCGGCATCCCAGCGTCTGCTTGAGCGCGTGGCGCGTGAGCTCAGGACAGCCGATCCCGATGGGGCCCGCCAAATTCTCGGCGAGGCTCTGGCGATAGCCGCACCTGCGGGCTTTTCGCCTGGAGCTCCAAGCCTGGAGGCGATGGCGGAGAGCATCGCGCGCCCCCTGCTTGCGCGGCTCTCCGCATTTGCCGACCGTGAAGCGTTCGGCGAGGTCGACCAGGGCCGCTACGCAGGTCTTGCGCTGGAGCCGGTTGCGCCCGCGGCTTTCGAGGCTGCAGGCGGCGCATTTCTCAACCGCGCCGACCATCGTGCTGCGCGCAGCATGTTGGGAGGCATGGCCCTTATCCCAGCGCGGCTGCGTGACGCGCTCCAGCATGAGCCTCTGTCCAGCAGACGCGAACTCCTCGCGGGTGACGGCGCCCTGGCGGCAAGCCTGGATCCAGCCAGCTGGGCGCAGAATGAAAACCTGCGCGCTTTCGGGAAGGCCTATGGATATGACGAACCCGGGGCGGTGTTTGACCTCAGCGAGATTGCGCGCCGGCAGGCGCTCATGGCCGCTCTTGCCGCAGGATTGTGGGGCGGCTAACCGGGAAACGTACGCACGCCGAGGAGGATGAGGTCATCATCCGCAGAAGCCCAGCAGCGTTCGCTTTCCATTCCTTGAACGTAGCAGAACATCGGAGCGGCTTTCGCCCTCCATCCGTCATAGGTCGCGCGGTCCATGTCGCCCTCAGGCAGGAACGGGAATTCTCCGTCGCCCGCAGCGGGAGAGGCTGCATCCGCCTTCCACTCCGGCAGGTTCGCCGTTGTCTCGGTGCGACCACCTGCCGAAATCCATTCGAGGAGTGCAGCCTCCATCTGCGCCGGGGCGGCCTTGTCCGCGAGGGGAAGCACTGCCGCCGCCTCATAGGCTGCGTAGGTGAGCGGGCGTCCATTCGGGTCACGGATGACGAGTGTGGCGACGGCCTGCCGGCAGTCAGGGCCGTCAGTCGTTGCGGCGATAGTGAAGGCGCCTCGCGCGCCAGTCCAAACGGTGGTGGCGCGCGCAACACAGGCCTCAGCATCCAGCTTCGCGCCTGGGCCGCTGTCACCCTGCGCAGCGTGCTCAGGAGCAGCGCCATGCTTCTGGCAGCCGGAAAGCCCGATCGCGCTGAGCAAGGCCAGCGAGAGGATTGCAGGCCGAGACGACGAAGCCCCTGGAAAATCCCAACCAGACAATCGTTTCGATGAATTGAGCATGACGGACCTCCACGCTGCATCTGACAGCCTCAGAGCCCGCCGTGCAAGCGGCCGGCAGGCGTCACATCGCGCTCCAGATCCGCCCGCCGGGGACGCCGCTCTGGGATCTGGCGTCCTGACGCCGCCGCGTCCAGGCAACCAGGATCATATTGCATGTCGCTGGCTCGCATGCGGGTGTAAGCAGCGCCGAAGCAATGGCGTCACCGCGGGAGGGCAGCGCCTGCCGCACCATCCTCCAGCGAGCGCCAACGGCGGGGATCAACTGCGAAAATAGGGCTCAACGGGGCCGTTTAACTTCAGCGTCATCGACTGGCCGTTGCGCGTCTTGGCGTTGCCGACGGCGACCCTGACCCAGCCTTCGCTGACGCAGTACTCATCGACATTGCTCTTTTCCACCCCCTTGAAGCGGACGCCGACGCCGCGCTCCAGGACGTCAGCATCGAAGAATGGGCTTTGCGGATCGACGCTTAAGCGATCGGGTGGGGCATCGGACATGGCGCAACCTCAAACGAGCGAGCAGGCGACATAGCGCTGAAGCGAGGTTCGCGCCAGGGCAGGGCGATCGCCTGGTGCTGCGGGCTTACGCCGGCAAAGCCGATCGCTGGCTCTTGCCGCGATGGCGACCGCATCCCACCTTGGGGCGAGCCGGGGCATCGCGCACCGGCGCAATCAGGGGACTGCCTGTCATGAAATGTCCGGTGGACGGTGAAACCGATCTTGTGATGACCGAACGCGCCGGCGTCGAGATAGACTACTGCCCGAAGTGCCGCGGTGTCTGGCTGGATCGCGGGGAGCTGGACAAGATTCTGGAGCGGTCGCGTGGTGAATCCGCCGCTCCAGCCGCCCAACCGGCCGCGGCCGCGCCGCCGCCGCAGTTTCCGGTCCAAGGCCCGGGCTATCAGCAGCCCCCGTTTCCGACACGCAGGTATGACGACGATGCGCGCCGCCACGATCCGCGCTACGATGACGACTACTACAAGCGGAAGAAGCGCAAGAGCCTTCTCGACGACATCTTTGATTTCTGACCGGGTTGCAGGCGCCAATACCCCTCCTGTCGGGCTGTGCGCGCGCAGCATGTCCGTCTGGAAGACCCGCGCCGCGGGGCTCAGGGGGCCGCGGGGCTCAGGGGGGCGCGGGGCTCAGGGGAGCGTGACCGGCTAGAGCGAGCGATGTCCGCACATCCCGCCCCGCGACAGCCGCATGATGGCCGGAGCCGTCGCCGGGGCGATTTCGACCTCTGTCGCCGGCGCCGTTCGAAGCGCGCGGCCCGCTCCGGATGGCTTGCCCCCGCACAACGCTCCACACACGCCGGACCGGGCGCGCAGATCCCGCCCGCGGCGCGGACAGACGGGATGGGCCCGCCCGAACACCGGTTGATCAAACCGACCGGGCGCCTCGAGCCGTCTACGGCATGACCCAGTCGGGCGCCGGACTCCCCCGTTCAACGAAAAACAGGGCGGCCGAGTTCAGACAGTGCCGCTCGCCTGTCGGCGGCGGCCCATCGGGAAAAACGTGGCCGAGGTGGCTGTCGCACTGCGCACACCGGATTTCAGTTCGCACCATGCCGTAGGAGCGGTCGGATATCCGCCGCACGTGATCGCGGTCGACTTCCGTGTAGAAACTTGGCCAGCCGGTGCCGGAGTCAAACTTGGCTTCAGACGAAAACAACGGCAGCCCACAGACCAGACAGAGGTAAGCGCCGGCCTTTTTGTTGTCGAGAAGACCGCCGCAGAAAGGGCGCTCCGTGCCATGGTTCAGCAACACATCGCGCTCTTCAGGCGAGAGCTTCTGCGTCAAACGCTCCAGCTGGACTGGCGTCGGCGGCGTCAGGTCGAAACCGGACTGCGAAAGGCGAACAGACCTGACCATTGCATTGTCTCCAGTCGGGACGGGATCTCGCATCAGACACCATACATAGCGCTGGATCGTAGCGGACCAAGCAACTCCGCAGAGCCGGCACGACGTGCCGGGAGCGACGGATCATCGCGGCAAGGCCACAGCGACGGGCGGGCTCGGATCTGGCTGATGGAGAATGACGGATGGCGACTGACCCACTGATGGCGCCTGAGCAGCTGCGCCTGATCCGGGTTGACGTGGGCCGCGTCGCCCAGTCAAACCCTGCACTGCCATGCCGGGGCGGCCAGCTTCAGCCGGCGGCGATTGATGGGCGGCAGGCGAAGTGACCAGACTTGATGATTTCAGCGCCGTCGACATCGCCGGCAAGACAGTGTCGCTCAAGGACTACCTCGGCAAAGTCGTCCTGATTGTGAACACGGCCAGCCAATGCGGTTTCACGCCTCAGTACGAGGGCCTTGAAGCGCTCTACAAAACTCTGGCGCCACGGGGGTTTGCGGTGCTGGGATTTCCCTGCAACCAGTTCGCGGCCCAAGAGCCAGGCGCGGCGGCGGAGATCGCTGCGTTCTGCAAACTCACGTATGACGTGACATTTCCAATGTTTGCGAAAATTGATGTGAACGGTAAGGGCGCGCATCCCCTCTACGCGTGGCTGTCGGCGTCAGCGCCAGGTCTTCTGGGAACCAGAACGATCAAATGGAACTTCACCAAGTTCCTGATCGACAGAACGGGCCGGGTTGTGCGTCGCTACCCGCCGCAGGCGGCGCCGGAGAACCTGCGGCGCGACATAGAGGCGCTGCTCGGCTGAGGAAGCCCTGGCCGGGCTGCGGCCACAGGCAGCGCCCCAGGACATCTGCGCCCCAGGACATTCGCCCCCAAGGACATTCGCCCTGAGGACATTTTCCCTGAGGACATTTGCCCCGAGGACATTTGCCGACGTTTCTGCGCGTCGCGCGGGGGCTGCGCGTGTGACCAGGCTGTTCCGCGACGGGGCGGTTCGCCGTCAGGCGCCGCGCATTCCCCATAATCGCGACCATGACCTACTGCGGGCGCAAAGGGCTGGCGCCGCGTCCGCCAGCCCTGCGGCGACGCCCCTCCCGCAGCTTTGCCGTGTGCAGGACGGCGCAGGCGGCGAAGTCAGATCATCCACGTTGCGATCACCATTTGTTCGCGTTGTTTACGATTCATAAACCTTCTGATGGGGATCCTGACCGGCCCGAATTGATCTGGGTTTAGCTGTGGATCGCTGGCGAAAGCAGAGGGACAAGTCCCGCCCGCCCGGTTCGCGCTGACCCGCCGCCTGATAGGGTGCCGGCATGAGTGCTGATGGGCAATATCCAATCTCCGCGGCTGCTTCTTCAGACGCCGCGCCCCACAATATCGAGGCAGAACAGGCGCTGCTTGGCGCCCTCCTCTTCGACAATGAGGTCGCCAACAGGATCGATACGCCGTTGCGCGGCGAGCACTTCTACGATCCTGTGCATGGACGGATCTGGGAAGCTGCGACGGCAATCGTGGAGCGCGGGGGACTGGCGGATCCGGTCACCCTGAAAGACGCATTCGCCCGGGATGGAGGGCTTTCCGAGATCGGCGGACCGGCCTACCTCGCAGCACTGGTCACCAATGCAGCGCTGCCGGCCTCTGCGCCAGCCTACGCCCGCCTGGTGTATGAACTTGCGCTGCGGCGTGCGCTGATACGGGTCGGCAGCGAGATTGCAATCTCAGCGCAGGAACCCGACCCGGAGAAGGACGCCCGAAGCCAGATCGAGGAAGCCGAACGGATGCTGCACTCTCTTGCGGAGGCCGGCCAGGTCCGCAAGGGGTTTCAAAGCTTTCGGGAGGCGCTGAAGACCTCAATCGCGCTCGCAGCGGCGGCCATCGAGCGCGAAAGCGGTCTCGCAGGCATCTCGACCGGGTTTCGGGAACTCGATCGCATGCTGGGGGGCCTGCACAAGTCGGATCTGGTGATCCTTGCGGGTCGGCCATCCATGGGCAAGACGGCGCTCGGCACCAACATCGCGTTCAATGTCGCGCGCAAGTATCGCAAATCGCGCCAGCCGGACGGTACGGAGAAGACCACCGAGGGCGGTGTTGTTGCGTTTTTCTCGCTTGAAATGGCCGCCGAGCAGCTCGCCACGCGTATCCTGGCCGAGCACTCCCGCATCGCGTCGGAAAAGATCCGCAAGGGCGATCTCAACAAAGGCGAGTTCGAAGACCTCAAGGACGCCGTGGCTGAGCTGAACGCCAGCCCTTTATACATTGACGATACCGGCGGCATCTCCATCGGCCAGATTGCGGCGCGCTCGCGGCGGCTGCAGCGCTCTGTCGGATTGGATCTGATCATCGTCGACTACCTGCAGCTCGTCATGCCCTCCTCAAACCGTCGCTCTGACAGCCGCGTACAGGAGGTGTCTGAGGTGACGAAAGGGCTGAAGGCGCTCGCCAAGGAACTGTCAGTGCCAATCATCGCCCTGTCGCAGCTGTCACGTGGCGTGGAAAACCGCGAAGACAAACGGCCACAGCTCGCGGACCTGCGGGAATCCGGGTCGATCGAACAGGACGCCGACATGGTGCTGTTCGTCTATCGGGAAGCCTATTACCTCGAAAGACAGGAGCCGCGCGAAGGAACCGCGGAACATCTGAAGTGGCAACAGGACATGGACGTTCTGCGCCGCCGCGCCGAAGTCATTATTGGCAAGCAGCGCCATGGTCCGATTGGCAAAGTTGAGCTGGGCTTCAACGCCGAGATCACAAAATTCTCTGACCTCGACACGTCGGGGCGCTATGACGCCGGTTATGGACAAGTCAACGGCTGAAACCGGGCCCGCTGCACGACCGCGCCTTCAGATCAATCCCGCCGCGGCCGCATCCAACTGGCGCCTGATGGCGCGGCGCGCGCCTGGGGCGGATTGCGCCGCCGTCATCAAGGCGGACGCGTACGGGTTGGGCGCACCCGCCCTGGGACCAGCGCTGGCGGCTTCGGGATGCCGCACCTTCTTCACCGCCTATGCAAGCGAAGGCGCCCTGCTTCGGCGCGCTCTCGGACCAGGACCCGCGATCTATGTGCTCCATGGTCGGTCGGATGGCGACGCCGCGCTGTTCTCCGAAGCCGGGTTGACGCCGGTGCTGGTGACCGCGGCCGATCTGGCGTGGTGGACGCCAACGGGACTGCCGTGCGCGCTGCATGTTGACACGGGGATGAACCGATTGGGTCTGACAGCCGCCGAGGCCTCAGCCTGGCCAGGTCCCTGCGCGCTGCTGATGAGCCATCTGGCATCTGCCGAGGACGCGGACGACGCGATGAACAGGCGCCAGCTGGCGCTCTTTCGCGCACTCGCGCACATGCATCCTGACGCGCCCAGGAGCCTCGCCAACAGCGCGGGCGTGCTGCTCGGTCGCGACTACCATTTTGATCTGGTACGCCCGGGCATAGCGCTATACGGGGGACAGCCTGTGCCAGATGCGCCAATCGACGTGGCCGCAGTGGCTACGGTCAGTGCGCCGATTGTTCAGGTGCGCGACCTCAACGCCGGCGACACTGTGGGATACAACGCCACCTATACCGCCCCACGCGCCATCCGTCTGGCGACCATTGCGCTCGGCTATGCCGATGGTTTCTTGCGCGCTGGCGCAGGACGTGGCTATGGGGTGCTGGCGGGCGCGCGCTGCCCGATCATCGGGCGCATTTCCATGGATCTGATCACGCTGGACGTCACAGTGGCCGCACATGCCGCACACCCTGGCGCAGAGGTTGAGATGCTGGGCGCACAGGCGACTGTCGACGCAGTGGCGACTGCAGCCGGGACCAACAGCTATGAAGTGCTGACCCGCCTGGGAGGACGGCTGAAAGCGGGCCGGGGAGCGGCGGGGTGACCTACGGTCTCGATTTTCTCGCAGCCATCGGGCGGACGGTCATCGCCGCCCTGGGGGAAATCGGCAAGGTGAGCCTCTTCGCCGGCAGAGCGGCGGCGGCCTGTTTTTCAGCCCCGCTGTTTCTTGACCAATGGGGGCGCCAGTTCGCCCGCATTGGCTATTACTCGCTCCCGGTCGTTGGGCTTACGGCGGTCTTCACGGGGGCGGCTCTGGCGCTCAACATCTATACCGGCGGAGCGCGCTTTAACGCGGAACAATTCGTCCCGAACATTGTGGTGCTGGGCATCACCCGCGAGCTGGGCCCGGTTCTGGCGGCGCTCATGCTAGCCGGGCGCGTGTCAGCGTCGATCGCGGCGGAGATAGGCACAATGCGGGTCACGGAGCAGATCGACGCCCTGCAGACCCTGTCGGCCGATCCTTTCCGTTTTCTTCTTGCGCCTCGCATCGCAGCGGCGACCGTGTCTCTGCCACTGCTGGTTCTCGTCGCCGACATTATCGGCGTGATGGGCGGCTACCTTGTCTCCACTGCGAGCCTCGGGTTTAACGGGGCGATTTATCTGAAGAACACACTGGATTTTGTGACCACAGACGATGTTGTCTCCGGGCTGATCAAGGCTGCTGTGTTCGGCTTCAT
Organism: Hyphomonadaceae bacterium; assembly: GCA_040381075.1. GTDB lineage: Bacteria > Pseudomonadota > Alphaproteobacteria > Caulobacterales > Aquidulcibacteraceae > JBEIHX01. Next base: position 99,106 of record JBEIHX010000006.1, on the reverse strand, counting down.
CATTGCCGTGATGGGCTGTTACTTCGGCTTCAGCTCGAAAGGGGGCGCAGGCGGCGTCGGTCGGGCGGCGACCAATGCCGTTGTGAGCGCCGCAGTGCTTGTTCTGGCGTCCAATTATGTGCTCACGACGCTGTTCGTGGAGCGCTGACGTGACGCAGGAGCGCTCGCCCAAGATTGCGCTGGAGAACCTCTCGAAGGCGTTTGGCGGACGGGTCGTGCTGGCGGACGTGTCACTCGCCGTCGCGCCCGGGCAGTCACTGGTCATCATCGGCGGCTCCGGTCAGGGAAAGTCGGTGACGATCAAATGCGCGCTCGGCCTCATCGCCCCGGATCGGGGCAGAGTGCTGATTGACGGCGCGGAGGTGACCAATGCGCGCGGCGCGCAGCGCGACGCAATGATGCGCCGCTGCGGTCTGCTGTTTCAGGGAGGCGCGCTGTTTGACTCCCTTACCGTCTGGGAAAATGTTGCCTTCCGCCTCATTTACCGGGATCGCATAAACCGCAGGGAGGCAAGGGGCCGCGCCATAGACGCCATGGCGCGCGTGCGGCTCCGACCGGAGGCGGCGGACCTCCGGCCGGCAGAGCTTTCAGGCGGCATGCAAAAGCGCGTCGGTCTTGCGCGCGCGATTATGGGCAGCCCTGAAATCCTGTTTTTTGATGAGCCGACCACAGGACTCGATCCAATCACAGCTGACGCAATCAATGAACTGATCGTTGAGCAGACCAAGGCGCTGGGAGCGGCGGCCATTTCGATCACCCATGATCTTGTCTCTGCACGCAAGATCGCCGATGAGATCGCAATGCTGCATCAGGGCCGGATCATCTGGCGCGGACCGGCTTCAGCAATGTTCGACAGCGGCGACCCGCGGGTTGACCAGTTCGTGCACGGCCGCGCCACAGGCCCCATCGCCGCCGCGATCTAGCTGGTTTCGCGCGACAGCTGTCTGAACCCTGCGAGGGCATTGTCGAACTGGTTGCGCAGGACGCCGTGAGGCGAGCTCCAAGGCGAGGACCCTGATCGCGCACAGTCGGCCCGCTCGCCGCCGCTGGAAGATCCGCGTGCTTGTCGCGAGGCCTGCTCCGCAGGGTTGGTCTCCGGTTTTGCCAGAGCCAGTGGCCTGCAGGCGGCGACGCCTGCGGCGGCAGCCACGCCCGTCATCTTCACAGTCGCCCCGCCGGAGATATTCCCCCCGTTCGGTCCTGGGCCAGGCGCCAGAGTTGAGGCCACAGCGACTGCCGCCGGGCGCCGAGCGGATTGCGCCTGCCCGAACGTGCCCGCCCCTGCGCGCAACCGCAGCCGTGGATCGCGAATCCGCTTACGCATCAGACATGGCGCGCGCTGAAGTGCATTACGTATGTCAGTCCTGCGGGGCGGTCTCGGCGAAATGGGCCGGCAAATGCGACGCTTGCGGCGCCTGGAACACGCTGATGGAAGAGGCTGCCGCAACGCCGGGCGGATCGCTTGGCGCAGCCGCCAAACCTCGGCGCGGCAGCGGATTGGCGTTTGAAACGCTGGATGCGTTCCAGGCGCCCGAGATGCGTCTGGTCTCGGGAATCTCAGAATTCGACCGTGTCTGCGGAGGCGGCCTTGCCCTGGGCTCGGCGGTGCTTGTCGGCGGTGATCCTGGGATCGGCAAGTCCACATTGCTGCTGCAGGCGAGCGCCAGGATCGCCGCCCAAGGCGTGCCGACAGTCTATCTTTCCGGGGAAGAGGCGACGGCGCAGATCCAGGCACGCGCCCGCCGTCTCGGCCTCAGCGATTGCCCGGTGCGCCTCGCTGCGGAGACAGACCTGCGCGCCATCCTGGATGGGCTGAAGCACGAGAAACCGGCGCTGATGGTCATCGACTCCATTCAAACCCTGTGGTCCGACGCCCTACCCGCAGCGCCGGGCACGGTCACCCAGGTCCGCGCCGTAGCCCATGATCTGGTGCGCTATGCGAAGAAGACCGGGGCCGTCGTCCTGCTGGTGGGTCACGTTACAAAGGACGGCCAGATCGCCGGACCGCGCGTCGTTGAGCACATGGTCGACGCAGTTCTGTACTTCGAGGGCGAACGCGGCCACCAGTTCCGCATCCTGCGCGGGGTCAAGAACCGCTTCGGGCCCACCGATGAGATTGGCGTCTTTGAGATGAGCGAAGGAGGCCTCATCGAGGTTGCGAACCCCTCCGCACTTTTTCTCGACAGCCGGGGCGCACGCGCTTCCGGGGCGGCGGTGTTTGCGGGTCTGGAAGGCACGCGGCCGGTCCTCATGGAAATCCAGGCTCTGGCCGCGCCGGCAGCGCATGGCTCGCCCCGTCGGGCAGTCGTTGGGTGGGACCCCGCCCGTCTGGCGACAATCCTGGCTGTTCTGGAAACACGCTGCGGCCTTGGCTTCTCCAGCCGCGACGTTTATCTGAACGTCGCGGGCGGCCTGAAGGTCGTCGAACCGGCTGCCGATCTGGCGGTCGCTGCGGCGCTGATCTCCGCACTTAACGACGCCCCCCTGCCGGAGGACGTTGTTGTGTTCGGCGAGGTTGCGCTGAGCGGCGACGTCAGACCTGCAGCGCGGGCCGAGGCGAGGTTGCGCGAGGCGGCCAAACTCGGGTTCAGGAGGGCCTTTGCGCCGGACGGTCAGCGTGAGCAGACTGCCCGTGCAGAGGCGACGCTGGTTGAGGTCGTGCCGATGCGCCGGCTCACGGAGCTGGTTGAGCGCATTGTCAGGTAAAGCGGAGGGCGCCCAGATGAACGATCTGCCGATCGGATTTTTCGACCTCGCGGTGATCGCCATCGTGGTGATTTCCGCTGCGATGTCCTTCGCCCGCGGTTTCATGAGGGAGGCGATCTCAATTCTCGCCTTCATCGGCGCGATTGTGGCCGCCATCATCGCCTTCGACCATGTCCGGCCGATTGTGCAGAATTTCCTGCCCGCAGGCGTGGTCGCCGATCTCGTTTCATTGTCCAGCGTCTTTGTGATCGTCTATGTGCTCATCGCTGTGGTGGCGGGCAGGATCGGTGCGTTTCTCAGATCCTCCGACGAAATCGGCTTTATCGACCGAATCCTCGGCGTGGCCTTTGGCGTGATCCGCGGCCTTGCCGTGCTGGCGCTCTTCGTGATCTTCGTCAATGCGATCTTCAAGGTTGAACGCCAACCGCGATGGCTCACGGAATCGGCCTCCTATCCCTACATCGCCGCCGCCGCGGCGTGGCTGCAGGGTCTGGCGCCGACTGCCCAGAGCGCGGTGCAGGACGTGGTGAGCGGCGCCTCCGAAGCGCCAGTGGGCGAGCGCTAGCCCACCGCCGCCGCAGGGAGGGCAAGGCCCATGAGCGATACAGCTCCCCAACCCGAGGCCGGGCCTGCCGCCCGACTTTGGCGCCCCGCAGAGGATGAAATCAGCATTGACGTTGACCGCTATCGCGGTCGGCCACGGGAAGAATGCGGCCTGTTCGGGGTTTTCGGCCACGCGGAGGCAGGCGTACTGACCGCTTTGGGGCTTCACGCCCTTCAGCACCGCGGACAGGAAGGGTGCGGCATCTGCACCTTCGATGGTGAACTCTTCCATCATGAACGCCATCTCGGTCTCGTCGGCGACAGTTTCACCGGCGAGGACATGCCGCGCCGCACGAAGGGACACACGGCGATTGGCCATGTGCGCTACTCCACGCAGGGGGGCGCAATCCTTCGCAATACACAGCCATTGTTCGCCGATCTCGCAGCCGGTGGCCTCGCCATCGCGCACAATGGAAACCTGACGAACGCCCGCGGATTGCGCGAGGACCTTGTTCAGGACGGCGCGATCTTCCAGAGCACATCAGATTCGGAAGTCATCCTCCAACTCGTGGCGCGATCGCGCAAAGCCAGATTCCTGGATCGCTTCATCGAGGCCCTGTCACTGATCGAAGGGGGCTACGCGATAACCGCGCTGACGAACAAGAAGCTGATTGGCGCGCGCGATCCACTCGGCATTCGTCCGCTGGTTCTGGGCGATCTTGACGGGGCTGCGATCCTCGCCTCGGAAACGTGCGCGCTGGACATTATTGGCGCGCGTTTCGTTCGTGACATTGAGAACGGTGAGATCGTGGTAATTGATCAGAACGCTGTGCGTTCGATCAAGCCGTTTGCTCCGCAGCGGGCGCGGCCATGCGTCTTTGAATATGTTTACTTCGCTCGGCCAGACTCGATCATGAACGGGCGCTCGGTTTATGACGTCCGCCAGCGCATGGGCGCACACCTGGCGATGGAAACCCATGTTGAAGCTGACGTCGTGGTGCCCGTGCCGGATTCAGGGGTTCCAGCCGCACTCGGTTATGCGGAGCAGGCCCAACTGCCCTTTCAGCTCGGCATCATTCGAAACCATTATGTCGGGCGCACCTTCATCCAGCCGAGCCAGCAGAGCCGCCAGATTGGGGTGCGGATGAAACTGTCAGCAAATCGACGCCAGATCGACGGCAAGCGTGTCATTCTGGTCGACGATTCAATTGTCCGCGGCACAACATCCAGGAAGATCGTGCAGATGGTGCGGGAGGCCGGCGCCGCTGAGGTGCACCTGCGTTCTGCAAGCCCTCCGATCCTCTGGCCGGACTATTATGGCATCGATACGCCGGAGCGCTCCGATCTCATCGCCGCGAATCTGACGCTTGGGCAGATGACTGAAGCGCTCGGCGTGGACACGCTGGGATTTCTCTCGGTCGACGGACTTTATCGCGCGATGGGTGAAACCGGTCGCGATGCTCGCGCGCCACAGTTCACGGACCACTATTTCACCGGCGACTACCCCACACGCCTGCTCGATCGTGATCGGTCGATGGCTGAGAAGGAGCGCCAATTGTCTTTCCTGGTGGATGCTTAAGGCGTTGCACAGAGTGAGAGTTGCGCGTGACGAGTGATAACCGACCCGTGGCTGTCGTCACCGGCGCTTCGCGCGGCCTGGGCTTCGCCGTAGCGGATGCACTGGATTTGGCCGGCTATCATGTGGTTGCGATTGCGCGCAGCCAGAAAGCCATGGAGCAGCTTGACGATCGCGCCCAGGCGCGAGGCTCTCAGGTGACAATCATTCCGCTCGACCTGAAAGCCGTCGATATGATCGACGGCCTTGCTGCCCCGCTCGCTGAGCGGTTTGGCCGCATTGATGCTTTGTTCGCCAACGCAGGCATGTTCGGCTCGGCGACGCCGCTCCAGGCCGCCCAGCCACGCATGGTCGATGATGTCATTCGGGTCAATCTGCTCGCCAATTGGCGTTTGATCAGAGCGCTCGACCCACTCCTGCGCGCAGCCCCTGCGGGTCGGGCCGTGTTTGTCTCAGCTGGGGCGGCCATTCAGCCGCGCGCCTTTGTCGGAATTTACGCAGCTTCGAAAGCCGGGCTTGACGCAATGGTGCGCGCCTATGCCGACGAGGTTGAGCATACCAGGATGCGGGTCAACCTGATCGACCCGGGACCGATGCAGACAGCGTTGCGTGCGGCCTATATGCCTGGAGAGGACAAGGCAAAGCTTGCGTCGCCAACCGCGATTGCTCCGTTCATCGTGGATCTGCTGCGCGCCAACAGCCAGCGTCACGGTGAACGCATCGTGTGGCGCGAAGAGGCGGGGCTCGGCCCCTTTGCCTGATTTGTCGCGCCCGGTTTGCGCGCCGTCCACTGAACAACTTTGGCGCAGTCAAGGCATGCGCCCGCCCCCTTGACTGGACAGACGCCAGCCGGACCGAAAGATCGGCGTGACCGCCAAGGGCGGCGTTTTGGTCCATTGCCCGGCTTCAGGCCAGCCGTCAGTCCCATCCGCGAGGATGGCGGCGCCGATCCGGATGCAGCTGCAAGGCGAAGCGCAATCAGTTGCAACGCCAAGCGCCGGATCGCCCGGGGCGCGGCTCAGTCTTCGCCCGTTGCATATGGATTGCGCGATTGGCGGACAAACAGGCGCATCGGCACTGCCGGCAATGCGAAAGCTTTTCGGATGCCGTTCAGCAGGAAACGCCGATAGGTGTCCGGCAGATCATCAGCTCGCGAACACATCAACACGAATGTCGGCGGTCGCGCCTTGATCTGGGTGATGTAGCGCGGCTTGATCCGGCGCCCGTCGACCACCGGGGGAGGATTGCGGGTCATCGCCTCATGCAGCCAGCGATTGAGATCGCCGGTCTTCACCCGGGCGTTCCAATCCTGATAGACCTGCATCACGGCCGGCATGACCCGGTTTAAACCGAGGCCGGTGTGGGCAGACAATGCGATCAGCGGCGCGCCGCGGGTTTGCGGCAGCAAACGATCAGCCGTTTCCCGCAATGCGGCAAAGCGCGCCTGTGGGTTATCGACAAGGTCCCACTTGGCGAGCACGTAGACGATTGCACGGCCTTCGCGTGCGACAAGATCCGCAATCTGCAGGTCCTGCTTCTCGAAAGCCTCCCGCGCGTCCATCACCAGAGCGACCACTTCGGCAAACCGGATGGCGCTGATCGTGTCGGACACGGAAAGCTTTTCCAGCTTTTCCACCACCTTCGATTTGCGGCGCATGCCTGCAGTGTCAATCAGACGGACCGGCGTGTCGGCCCAGTTCCAATTGACGCCTATTGAATCCCGGGTAATCCCAGCCTCAGGTCCGGTCAGGAGGCGCTCCTCACCGAGGAGCGAATTGATCAGCGTCGACTTCCCGGCATTCGGGCGTCCGACTATCGCCAGCTGCAACGGGCGCGCCCCGTCGTGGGGCGGCTCCAACGCCTCATCCTGCTGTGTCAGCGCCTCGGATCGGGGAGCCGCGTCATCCGGCATGCCGCCGACATCCGGCACAGCGCCCTGGATGGCGGCGTAGAGGTCCGACATGCCCTCGCCATGTTCAGCGGACACGGCCACAGGCTCGCCAAGACCAAGGGCGAAGGCCTCCAGGACCCCGTCCTTGCCGGCGCGTCCTTCCGCTTTGTTGGCGACGACAATGACCGGTTTGTCGGCCCTGCGCAGGAGATCGGCGAACAGCTCGTCCAGGGGCGTAATCCCGGCACGCGCATCCACCACAAACAGCACCACCTCGGCGTCGGCGATGGCCATTTCCGTCTGGGCGCGCATACGCGCCTCAAGCGACTCATCGCGCACATCCTCAAACCCAGCGGTGTCGACGAGTGCGAGATCCATATCTCCCAGTCGGCCGAGGATCTCCTGACGATCGCGCGTGACGCCGGGGGTGTCGTCCACAATCGCGGCTCGCCGTCCGGCAAGACGGTTGAACAGGGTCGATTTGCCAACATTTGGCCGGCCGACGATCGCCGTACGGATCGTCATTGCAGCCTCAATTCAATGCGTAAAGGTGACCCTTGTCGGTTACGACATAGATCAGACCACCCGCAGCCACCGGAGGCGTGAAGACCGGCCCGGACAGTTCCGCGCGTGCGAACACTTCGCCGGTCGTCGGATCCGCCGTCAAAGCCTCGCCCAAAGAGGAAAACAGAACCAGTTTCCCGCCAACCAACAGCGGCCCAGTCCAGGCCACCCTGCCCTTGCGGTCATCTTCATCACGATACTGGCGAAGCCGCTTAACCCACTTCACACCGCCCGTCGCGCCGTCGAGACACACGAGCTCGCTGTCGATCGTGACGGCGAACAGGAAATCCCCCGCAACCAGCGGCGTCTGTATGCTCTCCATCGGGCGCGCCCAGATCCGCTGCCCGGTGCGCTCGTCGATTGCGGCGATCACGCCCGAATGGCTGACGGCATAGACCACGCCGCGCGCCGACACAGGACGACCGGCAATGTCATTGATTTGTGCGAGGGCGGTCAGTCGACCGGCGCGCGTCAGCGCGTCCGACCAAAGCCGTCGACCATTGGCGGCAGCAAGCGCCACCAGCTCGCCGGAGGCGAATGGCGCGATCACTGTATCGGCCTGCACAGCCGGGCTCGGCGCAGTCAGAATGCGCGCGCTCTCTGCGATCGCCTGATAGGTCCACAGGACGTCGCCAGTGTCTGCCTCAAGCGCAAAGATCTCTGAGTCGTTGGCTGTTACAAAGACCCGCCCTGACGCAACGGTCGGAGCGCCGGCGAAGGGCGCTTCGACAGACCGGCGCCACAGCTCACGTCCAGTCGACGCGTCAAGCGCGACAGTGAAGCCATAGCCGGTGGAGGCGAATACCCGCCCGTCGGCGAAGGCCAAGCCGCCACCAATCGCGCGCTGATCCCGCCCGCGGTCCGGCGCGAGGCTCTGCGACCACACGGGTGCGCCGGTGCGCGCATTTAATGCGCGCACCTCATGACGAGCGTTCATCACATACACGCGCCCTGCAGCAATGATCGGCGGCGCCGCCGAGCGGCCGTTGTCAGTCGCGGTTTCGCCAATGTCGCGCCGCCAGGCCGTGTTCAGCTTGGCCTCTCCGGCAAGGTGTCCAGGCGCATTGCTGGCTACCCCGCCCGGCAAAGCCCACTCAGCGTTCGCCGTCATTTCCGGCAGGACGACTGCTTTCTCGGCGAGGGACGGATCAGCGTCCAATTGCTGTTCAAAGGCCAGAATCGAAACCCGGCCTTCCTTTTCTGTACTGGCTGCCTCCGCCTTGGCCGGGTCGCCCTCAAAGGGCCACAGGGCGTCGCCGACACGCTCTGCGGCTGCGCAACCGGTTAGCAGCGCGATCGTTGCGGCGACTGCGAGTTCGCGGGGTTTCAGCATCAACGTCCTCCCGGGACGGGTGTTGGGGGAGCAGGGGTCTGGGAGGGCGGGGCTGGAGCAGTTGGCGGCGCGCCAGCAGGCGTCGGCTGGCCTGCGCCCGGTCCGGCCTTGAGAAGCGCACGAGCGATTTCCGCGCGCTGTCGGATGCTTTCCGGGGCCTCGGGAGCGAGGGCCAGGACATCATAAATCCTGCGCGCCTCCTCAGTCTGTCCAACGGCAAAAGCCTTGGCTGCGATAAGCTCGCGCGCCGCAAAGCCAATCGTGTCCTCACGATCGCTAACCCCGGCAAGCTGAAGCTTCAGCTGATCGAGCGGCGCCGAGTCGGCGCTCAGATAGGCTGCGCGCAATTTCGCGAGAGCCCGCAGTTCCTCATCTGGCCCGGTGAGCGCAGCTTGCTCCAGCGACTTGCGGGCGCCCTCAAGGTCGTTCTTGTCAAGCAAAAGAGCAGACCGCACGTTGAACGCAAGCGCCTTATAGCCGTCCGGCCCCGACTCAATCAGCTTGTCGAGTTTGGCAAGCGCCGCATCCGTTTCGCCCTTCGAGGCGTGATCCAGCGCGACGAGATATTGTTCTGACGCCTTCGACGCGACGTCTGCCTGGCGCCACTTCCAGGCCTCCCAGCCGCCGACCGCCGCCACGGCGATGACGAACACGCCCAACAGCCACGGCCACGACCGGCTCCACAAGGACTTGGCGCGTTCCTCGCGCAGGCTCTCTTCGACTTCCTGAAAAATATCTGTCACGGTCGGGCCTCAGCGCCATAGGGGCTTCGCACAGAGCGCCGCGGAGACTAGCCGCGCCGCTCACGCCGCACAATGAGGGGAAACAGCCCTCGGGGTGGAAGCCTGACCTGACCGGGCTGGGCGTCCACCGTGATGGCGTCATGCATTGGCGGGCTTGGGCGAATAGGTCTCATCAGCGCCCGGGAACGAACGCGCCTGCACGTCCCGGGCGTAAGCGTGAGCCGCTGACGTGATTTCCTCACGCAGGTTGGCGTATCGGCGAACAAATCTCGGGGTCCAATCGAACAGGCCAAGCATGTCGTCCGTAACCAAGATCTGACCGTCGCAGACCGCCGAGGCGCCGATGCCGATCGTCGGCGCACGCACGAGCGCGGTCACCTCACGCGCCAACGGCTCCGTCACGCCTTCAACCACGATGGCGAAGGCGCCAGCCTCATCCGCCGCCCGCGCCTCTGCCAGAACACGAACACGCTCGTCTTCATTGCGGCCTGTGGTGCGGAAACCGCCTGCGACATTGATCGCCTGCGGCCGGAGACCGACATGGCCCATCACGGGGATGCCGCGTTCAACAAGGAAAGCGATGGTGTCGGCGATCCCAACGCCGCTCTCAACCTTGACCCCCTGACAGCCGGTTTCCTTCATGACCTCGACGGCGGATCGATAGGCGGCCTGAGGGCTTTCTTCGTAACTGCCGAAGGGCAGATCAACGACAACCAGGGCGGACTTCGCGCCTCTCATCACGGCCCTGCCGTGCAGGATCATCATATCCAGCGTCACCCCGACTGTGGACGACAGCCCGTGCACAACCATGCCAACCGAGTCGCCGACAAGCAGCAGATCGCAATGCGGATCGAGCAGGCTCGCCATCGGCGCGCTGTAGGCGGTAAGACAAATGATCGGCGGGCCGCCTTTGCGGGCCGTGATCTCTGGCACGCTGCGGCGGCGAACGGGGCCAGCTTGGGGTGTTTGGAGCGACATGGCCTACCGCTAGCGGCGCTGAAAGGCGGAAGAAAGGCGATACGCCCAGCTGTTGCACCATGCAGGCCCTTGCCATGAGCCGCAGCTGACGGGACATGCAGCAGGCAGGACATGCAGGGGGCAGGACCCACAGCCGAGCCGACCGTCCAGAAGGACCGGACTGACGCCAGCCCCACACCGGCCCCCCACACCGGCCCCCCACACCGGCCCCCCACACACGGGCAAGAACCTCACACTGGCGATGGCCTCAGGCGAGCTTGTTCTTGCGCGCCAAACTGAAGCCGGACACCACGCCAAATATGCCGCGCCGTTTGACGTCATGCACCGGCCCGTCGTCGTTCTCGCCGGGCACCATCATGTCATTCAGCTTGGGCTTGTAGCGCCGAATTAGGTCTTCCTCGATCTCCTGGCGGACGTTCTCGTAGCCCACCTTCATGATGTGGCGCTCAGTGGCGCCGTGGATCCAGGCTTCGCGCCACCGTTCGTGGCCCATCAGGCGGGAGCGCAAATCGGCCGCCTTGCCGATATAGAGAGGCTTGAAGAAGACCAGAAAACGCCGCCGGACCATTACGTAGATACCGCCGTGATCTTTTGGCAGGCCTCTGTTGAACCAATTGATTTTAAATATATATTTTTGGCCGCTCTCGCCTCTCCAAACCTTCCAGATGAACATGGCGCGGCTCCTTTCGACGCAACCTTATGCACCGATTCGAGCAGCTGAGGATTTGCCCGCCGGCCGACGTGCAGCCGATAGATCGCCTCTCAAGGGGCATCGGGACAATCCATTCCGCCGCGCGGGACGCCGCCAGGACGGATCCTAAACCGTTTTCCGGATGGGCAGACGGACCGTGACCGTTGCTCCCTCACCGACCCTGGAGTCGATTGTCATGTGTCCGCCATGGCCGGCGGCCAACGCCCGCACGATGGATAGCCCCAGACCAACGCCGCGCCCGCGGCCGGCTTCCTGTGCGCCCTGCGCGAACGCCACGCCCAGGCGCTCAAGATCCTGCTCTGTTATGCCGGCCCCCGTGTCGCGCACAACCAGCTCTACGATCGGATCATCCTGCGCCCCAGTGGCGCGCGCGCTGACGCTCACCGTTCCCGATGACGGGGTGAATTTAAGGGCGTTGGAAATCAGATTGAGAGCGATCTGACGCATCGCGCGCTGATCGGCGCGCACCAACAGCGGCGTGGGCTCGACGTCCAGCGTTACCGGAGCCGCCTCAGAGAGGCGAAGGCCGGCCGCGATGTCGATCGCCTCGCGCAGCGGCTGGGCTAGATCGAATTCCGACAGATGCGGCTCGTACCTGCCGGCCTCCATGCGCGCGAGGTCCACAGCGCCGGTGATCACCTCCTGCATATGCCGGCCCGAGGCGAGAATATGGCGGACATACTCCCGGTATTGCTCAGGGAGCGGACCGAATACGCCCTCATTCATGACGTCTGCAAAACCCATGATCGCATTCAGCGGCGTTCCAAGTTCATGCCCCATCTCGCCGATAAGGCCTGCCCGGGCCGCCGTATCCGACGAGGCCTGGTCCTGTGACGCCAGCGTAGTCGCGTGTGGCGTCGCGGTCTGCATTTGCCGCGCGCCTGTGGCGGCTGGCTGGCGCGGACCAATGGCGCGGACATGCGCCGTCACTCCGCCGGTCCGATCCGGATCAAAACCGAACAGGCCAGGTTGGCGCTCTCCGCCGGACCACGCGATCTGTGCACGCGCGCTGGACGGTTTGCCGCCGTCGCGTGCATGCTGAATGCCGCTGGATATCTCCGCAGCGTCCGCATCTTCAACCAGGCTCGCAAGCGGGCGACCGACAAGTTCCCGATCGTCGCGGCCGAACAGGGCGCCCGGCGCGCCCCCGACAACCGAAGCGATCATCCCCTCTCGGTCCAGGCGAAGATGAACGTGGGATTCTGCGGGCACAGCGTCGGACTGCCCGCCGCCATCCTCTGACGCGCGTCGGCGAAGGGGTGCGGCGCCACCGTGCGCGATTGCAAACGCCGCCGCCATCAGGATTGTCGCCAGCGCGCCGAATTGCGGCGCCGGTTCAACGAGACCCGCGCCAACGGAGGCCGCTCCCAGGGCGGCGAACGCGCTTGCAGCCGCATAGCCGAACGCGGAGAACACGACCGAGACGAGAGCGAAACCTTCGTCGTCGAAGACCAAGGCGACAAGAAGCGGCGCCACCAGAAATAACGCCGCAAGCGGCGAGTGAGCGCCTCCGGAGAGGGCGGCTCCCCAGGCGGCGACGATGGTCCACGAGACGACAATTGCGCATTGGGCGAGCGGCCCGTCGATCTTCTGATTGAGCGCCATGCCAAGAAACGCGGGGCTCGCTGCGATCAGCGCTGCAAACGCCAGACCTGTCGGCTCTTCGCTGCGCACCAGCAGCGCCGCCGCGGCGCACACGGCTACGATCAGCGCCCAGGCGTTCTGCAGGAACACAAAACGGGACCGTCGCAGCTCGGCGTCTCCGCTCCGGGCGGATCGTACGTCAGGCCAAAGCATTAAACTTTCCTCATGCGTGGGCGCACGCATCACCGCGCGACCGCGCATTAACGGCCCAGTCATCAGACCGATCAATTGTTTACGCGTAGCAGGCGCGCAATCAGGCCGGCTCGCCTGACGCGCGCCATTGACCGCGCCGATGCACGCCACGACTGCCCTGCGCCGGCGACTCGGGGCACTTCGTCTGCTAGGCCTGTCAACGCAGGGAGCATGCGTTGGGGCGGGCGTGATGGCGCCGATTGGCGTCGAAGGTCGGTTGTGGCGCATGGGCGCCCGCAGGAGACGGCAGGATGAAGGGACTGGCGGGAATTTGGGTTTCAGCAGTGAGCGTCATGGTCTTCGGTCTGTCCCTGACAGCATCGGCCCAAAGCGCCCCTGCGCAAGCTGCGCCGGGCAAAACCGCACCCTCCCAAACCACGCCGGCCCAAACCACGCCGGCCCAAACCACGCCGGCCCGAACCACGCCGGCCAAAAGCACGCCCGCCCGAAGCACTCCGGCCCGAAGCACTCCGGCCCGAAGCACTCCGGCCCAGGCGACGACGCCCCAGACCGCTCCGCCGCAGGCGGACGCGGTCCAGTCCTCGGCTGCCACGGTCGCAACCGGCAATCCGATTGCAAAGGCCGCATCAAGCTATGGCACCTTTCAGGAAGACATCACCGCGCTGGATACGGCGGTGATCGCCAAGCCGGGTGATCTGGACGCGGCGCTGGATCGAATGACTGGCCACAGCCCACAAGCCCTGGCGCAGGGCTGGATCGCGTTCTCGGCAATCGCGGCGTCACAGTCAGCGCCATTTGTCGCCACCGTCAGGGAGGCGGAAGCCGCCTTTGGTCGTGACATGCTGATGCGCGGGTTTCGCAATGACAACGCCTATGCGACCCGGCTCAGGGGCGCTGGCGATGCGGTTCAGGGAATGCTTGCTGCGGCGTCCCGGGAGAGTGCGCGCGTCTATTCCGTTGGGGCGGCGTTCGAGAAGCGCTCCTATGATCTCCAAAAGACAGGTTGGGCGGATCTGCGAGCCGGTAATGCGGCTGCGCGGGTCGCCCAACTGAAGCAGGTTACTGCTGCGGGCAGGCCCATCTCGAATGTGGTTCTGGCTGCTTTCTCGCCGGAAGCATCCAGTGCATCGGCCAGCGAAGGCTCCAGGCTCGCCCAGTCGCTTGCCGAAGCCCTGCGTCTCGGTCCATCCCCCGCCCAGGCGTCCGGCAGCGCGGCGCCGACTGGCCTGCGCTACCGCGACGACCGCAAGGCGACCGTCGACCGGGTCGTCACCCTGGCGGCGATCCAGGCTCTTGATGCAGCGCCCGGCGCTCCAGCAGACGTCTCAACCATGCTGTCGGATAAGCCAACGCAAGACTGCCTTGAGTGGGCCCGCCTGCATATGTACCAGTGCGTATCGGCTGCTCGATTCCGCTATGAACATGCGTTCTGCCTTGGCACGCACGCCCTGAAGGATGTTGGCGCCTGCATGCGCGGCGTGGTGCAGTAGGGACCCCGGTTTGCTGCCCCCAGGCGGCGCGTGCGCCCTGTTCATGGTGTGGCGTTACGACTTCGGAGACCATGCGTGAGCACGATCGCCGACGAGGTGGCGGAGCTTGAGGCTGATCTCAGCCTGTTTGACTCCTGGGAGGACCGATATCGATATATTCTTGACCTCGGCAAGGCGCTTGCGCCACTGCCAGACGCACAGCGGACTGAGGCGACCCGCGTGCGCGGCTGCGCCAGCAATGCGTGGCTGTTCTCGCAGCGCGATCGCGACGGGCGTCTGTCATTTGCGGGCGACTCCGATGCGCACATCGTGCGTGGACTGATCGCAATTCTGGTTCGTCTCTATTCATCGCGCACCCCCGATGAGATCGCGGCTTTGCCGCCAGAGACGGCGTTTTCCCGCCTCGGTCTGACGGACGCGCTCACCGCGCAGCGCTCCAACGGCCTCGCGGCCATGGCTGCACGCATCCGTCAGGAATGCCGGCTGACGCCTCCCCGTCCCTGACCCGGGCCCAGATGTTCTGTTGCAACGCGCCCACATTCCTGGCGCGCACCATCCGAATGTCCCCTGTCTGATCAGAGCGCGATGACAAGCGCCCACGCCAACCCAAACGCCGTCATCAAACCGAGGGCGATCAGGTTCAAGGATGCATTGTCGCCGGACACGCCTTGGTCCTGGGGCGGGTGGTCGCCCGATGCCGCACGGGTCAGTGGGGCAACAGCATCATGGACAGCCTTGTCGATGACCCCGAAAGGGACGATTGCGCGCGCGATGTCCCAATTTGGAAACAGGCGATCAATATCCGGCGTCGGCGATGCGCTATTAAGGGGGTAAAGCCCCCATCGTGACAGGATTGCGAGCGCTGCAGCCGCCCCGCCAACGACCTGAGCGCTCATGATGAGCCGATCAAATCCGTATGCGTGCAGTTCAAGGCCGGGTTGCAGCATGCCGGCAGTCCATGCGGGGGCGACGCCACAGAACATGACAAACACGGCGCCCGTGGCCAGGGCCGCCAGCATTTGTGGATTGGGATCTCCACGTCCGACGGCTGCGGGCGACAGATCGATGAGCCGGGCCCCAAGGCGGACAGCAATCGGCAGCAACGCACCCGCCACGGTGACGCAGACCAGCACCCCTTGCCAGAGAGCGCCCTCGCGCGACGCAGCATCCATCGCGGCCACGAAACCAACATGGCCACCGAAGCCAGGGACGCATGCGATGCCTGCCACGGCGATACCGATGGCGCCAAGGGCGAAGGGCGCATCCCGTCCGAACGCCTGGGCGCGCGCCTCATAGATGAGTATCGCGAGCGCCAGCGTGAGGTTCGACATGCATGCAACCGCTGCGAAGACGCCGGCCGCTATGAGACCTTCCGCCCCACCGAACCCGGCCGCCATCAGGATCATGCCAATCTGGCTGAACATAAGATAGGCGAGCATCCGCCGCGGCGCCCGGTCGATCATAGCCGGCAGGACAGGCGCAAGCGCCATCACAGCACCCAGCGTGATGAGGCCGGTTTCGCCAGCAAAACCACGCGCCGCGCTGTAGCCCACTAGAAGCGGCGTGATTGCGGCGAGGGCGACGAAGCCACCTGGGCCGGCGCGGGCGATGCCGTCGCGAACGGACAGGTGCACGGGCGGGGCTCCAGCCGTGAGCAGCACGGCGGCGAGAGTGAGCAGCCCAGCGAAGGCGCCAGGTTCAAACCGCTCGAAGGCTGCTGCGCCCTGAAGGGCCGCAGCGGCTGCGGCGGCCGTCAGGAGCAGGGCGCCAGCGAGCGACTGCTGTGTGAAGACCACAAGAGCGGTTTGGCGGGCCGTCTCGGTGCGACCGGCCCAGACAAGGGCGCAAACCGCCAGCGCCGCAAGCTGCCAGCCAAGAAAGAACATCGCCAGATCGCCGCTGAAGATAGCCGTCAGGACACCGCCGCAATAGGCGGTGAGCGCGGCGGCTTCCAATCGCGCGCCGGCGCGCGCCACCGCGACAATGAGCGCCGCCGCGGCGATAAGGCCGACAAGCCCGAACCAGGCGCTGAGCGCATCCAACCGATAGAGCGCGATCGACAGGCCCATCAGACGCAACTGGCCATAGACGCCGAAGGACGGCGACAGCAGACACACCCCAGCTGCAGCCAGGCCCAGCGCGAGCGTCGCTACACGTCCACGACCGATTGGCAGGGCGGCGATGGTGAGGGCCGCCACCAGCAGCGCAAAGCCAGGATTGAACGCTGCGGTCATGGCTCCTCCCGGCCTGCGCCGCGACCGCGATCAACCCGGGCCCAACCAAGCGCAATAATGCAGGCAAGCGCCGGAGCGAGAAATCCGATCAGGGAGAAAGCTGCGGGGGCTTCCGCCAGGCCGGGCCGCCCAACGGCGCGGCGCACGCCATCAAGGGCAAGGCCGGCGCTGGCGCAAATCAGGATGACCACGGCGCCGATAAGCGCCAGGCGGGACAGATCGGGCTTTCTCCAGTTCATCAACCCGCCTCGATACGGCCGAGTGCGATGGCTCTGATCGCGCCCTCAGCAAAAAGGAACCATAGCACGAGGATCGGCATCGGCGTGGCGATTGCGATGGCCACAGCAAGATTGGGCGGGGACGGACGGACATGGGCCGGGTCGGCCGGCGTGCGCAGGCTCGCCGCGACAATCCCGGCGACCGCGAATGCGGCAAGCGCCGAGGCAGCCACAGGAGCGGCGGCGATCCAGGGCTGGGGCGTTGCAACGGCCCCCTGGGTCAGCAGCAGCTTGGCCCATAGTCCGGCGAACGGGGGAAAACCGACCAAGCTCAGTGCAGCGACCACGACTCCGGTCGCAGCCAGCACATGGCGACGCGCCGCCCCTTCCAGGGTCGCGCGCAGCACGCTGCCGCTCGGCCCAAGCTCCGCCGCCGCCATGATAAGCAAGGCGAGCGCCCACGGCTGAACCAGAACGAGCAATACGCCGGCATCCAGGCCGGCCGGGGTCGCCATCAGCGCCGCAAAGGCCGCCAAGGCCATATGCGCCGCTGCGAGATGACCGACCCGACCGGCAAGGTCGCGCGCAGCCACAGCGAACCCGGCTGAGATGGCGGCGGATGCGCCCGCCAATCCAAGCAACACCGGCGTCGCTGGAGCGGTCAGCGTGAAACCAGGGCCAACGATCTCTGCAACCACACGCAACAGCGCCACCGGCCCGGCGATTGAAGCAATCCCGGCGACCCCAAAGGCAGCCGCCTCCGGCGTCGCGCGGCGCATCACGGAGGCTGGCCAGGCCGAAAGGGGCGCAACGCACAGCACCGCCACCCCAAACACGCTCATGATCAGGATGGCCGAGACGGCGACAGGGCCTGTGTGTGCCGGGAGATGCCCTCCGGATGCGAACGGCGCTCCTCCGGCGAGGCCATGCGCAAGCGCGAGCGCCGGCGTCAACAGCGCATAACCGGCAGCCGTCACGCGCCAGACGTTGGACCGGGCATCGCGGACGGCCTGCGCCGTCGTCACCGCCCCCAACCGCGCGAGCCCGAGCATCATCGCCGTCATGCTCAGCGCCAGGGTGAAGGCATTCGCGCTGAACACCACGCAGAAAGCAGCACTGAGGGCGAGGCCGCTGGCGCTCGCGTCCGCGATGATGCCCGGCCGCCTTGGTTGACCCAGCGCGAACAATCGAACGAGCAGCGTCACTGCCGCCAGCGTGGCGGATGAAAATCCGGCCAGATGATCCAGCCGCCAGGCAGCCGTCAGACCGCCGCCAAGTTCAGCCCTGAGACCGGGCTGGATCCCGGCAAGCGCTTCGCCGGCGCACAGCAGCGACGCCGCAAGGAGGGCCAAACCAATGATCATGGAAGCCGCCGCACGCACGTCTCGCCAGCGATCCACGGCCTCGCAGAGCACCCCGCCCAGGACAGGCGCCAGCATCACAAACAGCATCACCGCCTGCGGTGTCATCGCGAGGGTTCCTGGACGCTTCCGGCTGCAAGCAGCGCGAGTTCGTTGAGCGGACGCGCCGTCCATGCCCCAGCAAGCAGGACGAGCGCAAAGATGGCCGCCGCCAAGTGCATGGCGCCCCGTCGCATGGCCACCGTACGGCCGGTCTCGGTGCGGCTCACAATGCGCTCGGCCATCCGCAGGGCGGCGGTGGCCAGCAGGACAATCACTGCGGCGATGACAGCGCCTTTGATCGGCTGCAGCGCTGCGAACAGTGCGCTCATGCCTTCAAACGCCGCCAGAAATGTCGGTGTCAGCGGCAGGGCCGCAAGGCCGGCGACCCCGATGCCGAACGCTGCAGCCATGATCGGAGCCCGCGCCGCGAAACCTTCCAGCCGATCAAGCGGAACCGTGTCATCATAACCGCCCGCGTCAAGCGCGACAGCGGCCGCCGCGGCGCCAGTCACAGCTCCTGCAAGCCAGAGAAGCGCCGCATCTGCCACGCGTCCGCCCGTTGCGAGCATCATCACCGCGGTCATCGCCGCGCTCGCAAAGGCATATCGTATGACCGCCCTCACCTCGCCAGCCCGCACCGCCGCGGCTGCGCTTGCCAATGCGCCGACCCCGCCCCATGCAGCGAGAACACTCAAGCCAACCGCAGCCAGACGGCTGGGCTCATCGGCGCCCAGCGCCTGGGTCCATCGGGCCAGGACCGCGATCGCCGCCACGCCAAGGACCATGACAAGCGCCTGACCGCTCCCGCGCGGTGCGCCGCGAACCGCCTGTGCAACGACCGCGTGAAAGGGAAATAGCCCCGACTGTGCGATCACGCCGACAAAGACACAGGTCATCCCGACCGCAAGCAGTGCGTCGTCGCCAGACCGGCCGATCTGCCCGGCCGAGCCGAGCAGGGCTGGGGTTCCGGCGGTCGCGATGACCAGAACCACGCCTACGGCATGGAGCACGCCGCCGGCGCCCGAGACCATCAACACGCGGAATGCGCCGGCGCTGGACTGAGGTCGATCTGCAGCGAGCGCGACAGCGCCGAAGCTTGCGAGTGTTAGGGCCAGCCAAAGGCTGATCATGTCGCCCAGGAGCGCTGCAAACATCGCCCCCGAGCAGATTGTCAACGCCCCGATGATGCCAGGAGGGCTGGCGTTCGCCGAACCGGCGTGCGTGCGCGCAAGGCAGATCACCAGACAGGGCGCACATATCCACAGGATCAAACTGCAGATGAACGCTGAAAAGGGATCAATCCAAGCTTCGACGCCGAGCGGGGCGCCCCACCCCGCGACCGGAATGCGAAGGGGGAGCGCCGCGCCAGTGCTCGCCAGCGAACAGGCGAACAGAAAACCCGCCGCCAGGAGCGAGATGATCGCCAGCCAGCTCGCGGTTTTGCGATGCCCGACAGCTGCGCACAGGCCTGCGCTGACGATCAGTCCGGCGGCGATGGCAGGACCAGCTTGGACCCAGAGCGCCTGCAGGGGCGTCATGGGGCGCTATCCCCGCCGGATTCCCGCGAGGCCTGAGAGATCAGCACCGCTCCCACAAGCAGGGTTGCTACAGCGACCGCGAGCCCGGTCATGGTCATCAGCCCTGGCGTGGGCGCCAACGCGGGATCGGCGCCAGGTCCGAAACTACTGGCGCGGCCTGACATGGCCGCGAGCACACAAACGCCGATCTGCGCCATGACGAGTGCGACCAGGCGCTTCATGCGCATCCGCGCGCCGAAGGCCATGGCGAGCCCGAACAGGATAGACAGCGCAGCTGCAACCAGGCCCACGCCCAAAAAGAGCTCGGCGGGCGCGAAATCGGCGATCATATGCGCAAGTCCGTTGCGAGCGCGTGCACGACGAGCGAGCCTGCGCCGGCTGTGATGGCGAGCATGGCAAGCTCGAGGAGCCGCGCGGACGTCAAGGCGGAGGCCATGGCGGCCTCTTCATCAACGCCCGCCCAGGTCAGCATGGGCGCGCCCGCGACAATCGGCGCAAGACACGCAACGGCGAGGGCGATTACGCCGAAACCAATCATCAGGCGCCAGAGCCACGGCGGCGCCGCGCGCCGCGCCTCGACCCCCCCGAATACTGCATGATGGCATGCAGCTCCGCCAGCAATCGCGAGACCGCCTGCAACCCCGCCCGCTGCGCCAAGGGGGCCTTCGACAGCCAGATAAAGGCCGAACAGGACGGTCAGTGGGAGGAAGAGTTTTACGATCACACGCACCGGTGCGTCGCGTGGCGTGCTCATTGGCGATCCTCGATTGGCGCCGCTGTTCGGCGTGCGCGCAGGGCTATGGAGGCCAGCACAACAAACAGGCCGGCAAGCAAAACAAGATCGAGGCTGCGCACAATTGCGCGGGCGGCCGCTGACGGGTCTGAAAGCCCTGTCTGGGTGACGACGCCCTGCAGCGTCAACGCCGCGGCGTCACGATCCCGCCCTTGCGCTGCATCACCGGCCAGAAGGGTGATCGGAACCAGCAGCGCGACGCTGGCGCAGACAAGAGCAACCATGGCCAGGCTGATTGCGAGGCGCCAGCGCGCTGGTGGAGATGCTGGTTCTTCCCCATCGCCATCGTCCAGGCTCGCAGCCGCGAAGACACACATGCTGAGCGCGACGCCAATCAGAACAGCCGCATCATCAGCGCCGACCCCGGCGCAAGCTATGGCCGCCGCGCACAGGAACGCCGCAAACCATGCGACCGCAGAGGCCGGCCGGCGCGCCGCCGCCATGCCGGCCCCGGCGGCAAGCATCAGGAGCGCCCCGGACCCTGCGATGAAGAGCAAGAGTGTGAACTTCACCGATCCGACTCCGCGGTGGGACCTGCCTCAGGCTCGACGCCAAGATCCTGCGCAGCACGCAGGACGACATACCCGCCAGCAAGTCCGCACATGCATGCCAGGACGCCGACCAGCAGGGCCTTCGCGGCGACGAGGCCCGCGCCGCTCTCGATCGCGATTGCGATCATGGCGAGGAGCCCGCCTGCCCCGGTGAGAAGAGTCAGGCCGTGCGCGCGAAGGTAGACGCCGCCACGCCCCAGACGCAGCAGTCCGGCGATGGCCGCCACCAGCCCAGCCGCCAACGCCGACCCCGCGATGACGGTCTGCAGAACATCCAGCACGCTCAAACCATCAGTCACCAGACTCTCCGTCAGCGACGATGCCGGCGACGCCAGACTTGCGCATGGTCCGTCCGACCAGCGTGAAGATGACGCCTGGCGCGGCCAGGGCCAGAGCAAGGGCGGCGTCCATGCGGCTCCACCCTGTGTAGGCCGCCCCGATCGCGGCCAATGCAAGCGCGGTCACCGTGAGCATGGCGATGGTGATCTGTAGACGAATGACCCCTGCCCTGACGATTGCGAGCAAGAGAAACGTCGCCGCGAGCAGCGCCAGAAACGCCAATGCCGCGGCGCCCGCGATCATGATTTCCGCCCCGCGATCGACGACCCGGCCTTGCGCGCCCTCTGAACATCCGCCCGGGCGACCCTGCCCGGCCCGGTCACGTGCAGCAGAACCCCGGCGCCATCAACATCGACCAGGACGCCTGCGCCCGACAGCGCCAGCCCACCGGCCGACACCGCCCGGCCAAGGTCGGTTGGCGCGTCCACCAGGACACGCACGAATTCACCAGGCCGCGCCCGTGCGAGCGACCTGGCGCAAAGGCGCGGCATGCGCACAAGGGCGGTCAGCCCGGCGCGCGCCGCCCAAAACAGAGCCTGCAGTTTCCTGAAGGCAGGGGTGCGGGCCGGACCGCTGACGGTAAAGCGGGCGCCAAGCGCCCCCGCCGCGAGGACCGCGGCGCCGGCGATTCCGGCCTCAGCCAATGACGCCGGAACACCGGCGAGGCCGAGCCAGCCCACGCTCAACACCGCCGCCAAAGCCAAAGCGCGAAGCACGCGAATCTCCATGCCGCCGCCGAACATGCAGAAGCTAAAGGTCATGGCGCGATAATGCGAGCGGCAGGAGGACCTGCCCGCAATTTTCAGCGCTAGAATTTCTCTGCGCGCATCACATCGACGTCGCTGGAGAAGACGACACCTGAGTAGCGCTGAAAGAACGTCTTCAGCCGGGTGAAAACCTTTTCGGCTGTGTCTGCGGTCATGACGGCAATGACTATTCGTTTTTCGAAGGCGCTCGTGAAGCCCTCCTCAATCCAGCGCCCGCTGCTGCCCCTGCCCTCACGACCGGCGAGAACGGTGTAGCCAGTGACCCCGATCTCGCCGAGCATCCGTTCGAGGGCTTCCAGCATCGGAGCCTCAACGACGATTTCCAGCCTCTTGCGGCGAAAGGTTTCCATGTCAGCCCCCCCACAGCGCCTTGGCGACGCCAAAGTAAACAGGAATGCCGATTGTCAGGTTGAAGGGGAAGGTGACACCCAACGACAGGGTCAGATAGACCCCCGGGTCAGCCTCCGGCAACGCAATGCGCATCGCGCTTGGGGCGGCGATGTAGGATGCTGATGCGGCCAGGGTGGCCAGCACGCC
Source organism: Hyphomonadaceae bacterium (assembly GCA_040381075.1). Taxonomy (GTDB): domain Bacteria; phylum Pseudomonadota; class Alphaproteobacteria; order Caulobacterales; family Aquidulcibacteraceae; genus JBEIHX01. Next base: position 76,393 of record JBEIHX010000006.1, on the reverse strand, counting down.
GGCTGATCCGACGTCGAGCCCGATGGCGCGCGCCGCCCCAAGGCCGAGAGCCGCCCCGATCAGAGGCATGCCCACCCCAAAGCCGAACAGGGCTGCGGTCAGGCGCCGGGAGTGGGCAAGCCGGCGGGCGGCGACCAGCCCCATGTCCAGCAGAAACAGGCACAGAGCGCCCTGGAAGAAGGCATTCACGAAGACATCCAGCTTGCGCATGCCGGCGTCCCCGGTGAGGAGACCGATGACGAAGGAGCCGACCAGCACGACAACGGACCCGTTGAGCACGACTTCACGAATGAGTTCAGGCGACCAGCCGCGGACCGTCTGCGCCCCTTCCTGCGAGGTCGCTTCAGCGCCCGCATCCTTGCCGCCGGCAAGCAACAGCGCCGAGATGATCGCGGGGGTCTCCATCAACGCCGCGACAGCCACCATGAAACCTGCCGCAGGGATCTCTGCCCGGGTCGCGAAATCGCTCGCGGCGGCGAAGGTGACGATGGAGATCGAGCCGTAATGGGCAGCGGTCGCCGCCGCCGTCAACTTATCAAGTTTCAGAGCCCGCAGGATCCAGAACGCGATCCATGGCATGAAAAATGACAGCAGGATCCCGCCGATCGCTGCGGCGGCGAGTTCAACGGTAAACCCGGTCGCCCGGGCGGCGACGCCGCCTTTGAAGGCGAGCGCCAGGAGCAGATACAGCGACAGCGTCTTGACGATCGGCTCCGGGATCGTGAGGTCGGAGCGGGCGAACCCGGCGAGCGCGCCAAGAACGAAGAACAGAATCGCCGGCGCCATCAGGTTTTGCGCCGCCAAAGCCAAGACATCGCCCATTGCATGCACCCCGCGGGCGCCGATCACATCGATCGTGCGTGCGCGGCTGGACGTAGCACGATTTTCCGCTGGGTCACCTGTTTACGGCCTTCAGGGTCAGCTGAAGAAGCAGACTCGGGCGCTCCGCGACGGGAAACCTCAGGGGTCAGCGCGCGTCGGCAAGGGCCCGCATGAACGCTCATAGCGCAGCACGGCTTCAGGCATCCAGGCCCTGAAGTTTTCAGCCCGCCGAGCAGGATCAGGATGGGTCGACAGCAATTCAGGCGGACGCTGGCTTTCGCCCCCGCCGAGCGCCGCCATCCGCTCCCAGAGCAAGGGGGCCTCACGCGGATCAAAGCAGGCGCGCGTCAGCAGTTCGAGGCCGATCTTGTCGGCCTCTTCCTCATGCTTGCGGCTGAACGGCAGCAGGACGCCACCCTGCGCAGCCATGCCATAAATCGTCAGAACCTGCCGGGCGGCCCCGGGATCAAGATCCCCCGCGGCGAGACCCACCGCCAATTGACCGAACTGCGCGATCTGTTGCTGGCTCATCCGCTCAGCGCCATGGCGCGCGAGCGCATGCGCAATCTCGTGCCCCATAATCGCTGCGAGACCATCGGCATTGCGAGCGACCGGCAATATGCCTGTGTAGATGGCCACATAGCCGCCTGGCAGGCAGAACGCATTGACCTGGTCGGAGGAAATGAGATTGAACCGCCAATCAAACCGGCGCGCCAGCGGCGTGAACGTCATCCCCTGCGCTGCATACTCGTCCTCAAGTTCCATTGCGGCGCGCGCCAGGCGCTCTCCGATGTTCTCGACGAGGCCAGCCTCCGGCGTGCCGCGCACGACCTGACTTTCGGTGAGAACCTGCTGATAGCTGGACAGGCCGAGCTGGATTTCCTCCTCAACCGGAACGGTGACAAACTGATTTCGGCCGGTGAATGGGACCGGCTGCTGGTTTGAGAGCCAGTAGATGGCTGCTCCCACGACAAACAGGATAATGATCGGCCAGCGAAGGCGGCCCCGTGTGCGACCTGCTTGTCTGCCGAGATCAAAGCCGCCCATGACTGCCCCCACCTGCGCCGGCGCCGGCTGCGCGCGTGCATTCTGCGGCGGGCGCGCCGTTTCGCTGGAGTCTCTTGCTCAGAGCGACGCCACTTTCAAGGCGCTCTTGTGTTGACGGTTGTCCGACCGGGCAGGCCTGCGGGCCAACCTGGAGGATTTCGGCGCGCGCCGGGCCGTGACGCGCAGACCCGCGTTGAACGTGATGGAGAACCGGATGCGATCGAACCCATGCCGGGCAAGAAGGGCGCGCAATGCGTCGCGCGTGTACCATGCGAGTTGCTCGGGAGGGCGCACCTCACGCCAATCCAGCAGGTTGTCCGGCGTGGACTTATGGCCCGCGTCAGCGAGTGCAATGAAGACTGTGCCCCCCGGCCGCAGCAACTCACCCACAGCCTGAATAAACGACACTGGGTTTGGCGCATGCCCCAGGGCGTCCGCACAGTAGACGATGTCGAAGACTTCCCCTGTGTGGGCGAAGTCCTCCACATAGGCGGTCTCAAAGCGACAGTCGGGATGGGCGTGACGGGCGCGGGCGACCACATAGGGGTCGCCATCAATCCCCCATGCTTCGTACCCGGCAAGGCGCGCAGCCTCGACGGCCGGGCCGGCGCCGCATCGCACATCCAGGAATCTGCCTGACTTGGCTGCCTTGCCCTGCAACCGCCGCAGGCGCGCCGCCGCGCGCGCCATGCGTCGCTCGTGCTTGTCGCGCGTGGGATTGTGAGTTGGATCCCGCTCGTAATACCGCAGAAGCGCCCCGTCCGTAGGCATGCGGCTGACCCTGGCGAACCCGCAGTCAGGGCAGCGCAGAACGGTTTCAAAGTCATAGGCTGAATCTTCGCGCACGAGCCTTACGAGCCGGCCGCGCACAGGGTCGCGCGCCGCCGCCAACGCCCACTCCTGGCGCGAGCCAATGACAACAAGGTGGCCCTCACCGCATACTTCGCATAATTGGCCGGTCATGCGTGTCGCGTACCCACTGTTTGGGCTCTGCCCGAGAGAGACACGCGCGTTTTGCTCCGTTCTGTCAAGCAAGATGGCCCGATTTGGTCACCCGACAGCGCAGTGCGGACGGGTTTCGCCTGAACTCGCAACAATGGCGCCGCGCTTCGCCCAGGGGCCGCAGCACTGGCCAGGGCGGGGCCGGCGGCGCCTCAGGCCCTATGGCCGACCCGGCCGCCACCGGGTTCAAAGGGCGACCCTCGGCCGAATCGGCCGCCTGGCAAGCGCCCCGCCGCTCAGCCCAGCCGCGGCGAGCATGCGGCGCCGGCGGCTGGAAATCGACCAAAGACAGGCGGACTCATTTTGCCCCGTGGGCGCCCCTCCCTGAAGGGCGCATGGCGGCTTGCCAGGTCCTGGCTGCGGTGACGCGCGCGCTGGGAGTTCACGCAGCGCCCTGAAGGGCCAGACAATGGGGAATGAAGAATAGGTGTCCGGGGATGTATCGATGACCGGAACTGGAAACCGCACGTCGCGAGCGCCGGGGCAATCCGGCGATAGGCCGACCGCGGTGGCAGAAGCGCCGACCTCACGGGTGCGGTGCGTCGCCAGGACAGGCCTGTCAGGTTTCTGCCGCAAGCCTGGCGGCGCGCCTGCGTTCCAGTTCGCTGCGCTTGTTGACCACCGAGGCGGCAAGCACGCCGACGGTCACGAATGCGATGAGGATGGTGCAGATCGCGTTGATCTCAGGCGTCACGCCAAGGCGCACCTGGCTGTAGATGCGCATCGGCAGCGTTGTCGCCCCAGGTCCTGTTGCGAATGACGAAATGACGAGATCGTCGAGCGACAGCGTCAATGCGAGCATCCACCCCGCGGCGACCGCCGGGGCGATGATCGGCAGGGTGATCAGAAAGAACGTCTTGACCGGCGGGCAGCCAAGATCCCGGGCGGCTTCTTCGAGCGAGCGGTCAAACGCGATGAGACGCGACTGCACGGTGACCGCAACGAAGCACATCGTAAAGGTGATGTGCGCCAGGGTCAGGGTCCAAAATCCGCGGTCCAGCCCGATGGCGACAAAGAGCAGGAGCAGACTGAGGCCTGTAATCACTTCCGGCATGACCATCGGCGCGTAGACCATGCCTGAGAAGAGAGAGCGCGTCGCGAAAGGCCCAGCCCGCACCAGCACCAGCGCGGCCACGGTCCCAAGCACCGTCGCGACTGTGGCCGACAGCAGGCCGACCTGCAGCGTGACCCAGGCAGCCCTCAACAATTGTTCATTTTCCAGAAGGCGCGCATACCATTTGAAGGAGAACCCGCTCCAGACGGTAACCAACCTGTTATCATTGAACGAATAGATGACCAGAAGAATGATCGGGATGTAGAGAAACGCAAATCCAAGCACCACAGACGTGGTGTTGAACCAGGTCGGCCCGCGGTTCATCGCCCAGCCTCCAGCTCTCTCGCCTGGGCCTGCTGGTAGAGCACGATCGGCATGATCAAGGTGATGAGCAGGATGACTGCGACAGCAGATGCGGTGGGCCAATCCCGATTGCTGAAGAACTCCACCCAGATGACCCGTCCGATCATCAGCGTATCGGCGCCGCCGAGCAGATCCGGGATGACGAATTCGCCCATGATGGGTATGAAACACAACAGCGAACCTGCGATGACGCCCGGCAGGGAGATCGGCAGCGTCACCAGCCAGAAAGCCTTCCAGGATGGCGCGCCAAGATCATTGGCTGCCTCAAGCAGGGTATCGTCCATCTTCTCGAGCGAGGCGTAGAGAGGCAGGACCATGAACGGAAGATAGGAATAGACGATCCCGATATACACAGCCGTTTGCGTGCTGAGTATTCGCAAAGGATCATCAGGCGATACGAGGCCGAGCGATATGAGAAAGCCATTGAGGAAACCCTCTGGCCGCAGGATGCCGATCCAGGCGTAGACGCGGATCAGAAAGCTGGTCCAGAACGGCAGGATGACGAACATGACCAGCGTAGAGCGCAAATCTTTTGGCGCACGCGCCATTCCGTATGCGATTGGATAACCGACCAACAGCAACAGCAAGGTGGAGACCACAGCCACTTTCAGGCTGTTCGCGTAGGCGGCCAGATAAAGTTCGTCTTTCGTCAGCCTCCCAAAGTTTTCTCCGTCAAGCCCGGCCAGAAAAGCGCCGAGCCCTGACCATCCCCTGCTCCAGTCGATTTGCGGCGCGTAGGGCGGCATGGCGAGGGCCATGTCCGACAGAGACAGCTTTACGACCATGAGGAACGGAATGAAAAAGAAAAACACAAGCCAGAAATAGGGCGCAGCGATCAGCGCGAAGCGGCCCCAATCAACCGGTCGGCGTCTCGGCGTTGGCATGGGCGTCACCGGGTCAGCAGGACGCCAGCGGCCGGCGCAAAGCTCAAGACCACAGGATCCTCCCATGAGATCGGACGCTCCACAAAGCGTGAAAGATTGGCGCAGGCGACACGCATCAGGGTATCGGGGGCGACTTCGACGAGATAGGTGGTCCAGTCGCCCAGATAGCCGACGTCCCAGATTTTCCCGGCGATCTGGTTGGAGATGGCAGCGCCAGGCGCAACGGAATCGGCGTGCGCAATGGTGACTTTCTCGGGGCGCACCGCGAGCCATACTGTCTGGTCGCGGGCGAAGGACCTGTCATCTTGCACGCGCAGACGAACGCCTGGGGTCGTCGCAGCAAGCTCGATTTGGCCGTCTGCAGCTTGCACCACGGCGCATTCCAGCAGGTTCACGTCTCCCAGGAAGCTCGCGACATAGCGACAGCTCGGCTGCTCATAGAGTTCGCCAGGCGCGGCGACCTGAACGATGCGACCTGTGTCCATGATCGCGATGCGATCCGACATCGCCATCGCTTCATCCTGATCATGCGTGACAATGACAAATGTCATGCCAAGCTTCACCTGCAGATCCATCAGCTCATACTGGGTCTCCTCACGCAGCTTCTTGTCGAGCGCCCCGAGCGGCTCATCGAGCAGAAGCACCTTGGGCTTCTTGGCGAGCGCGCGTGCGAGAGCCACGCGCTGACGCTGACCGCCGGACAATTGATCCGGCTTGCGGTGAGCGAATTTCTCGAGCTTCACAAGGGCGAGCATCTCATCGACCCGCCGGTCGAGCTCACCTCCTTTGACGCCCTCCATCTCCAGGCCGAAGCCAACGTTCCTGCGCACGTTCATGTGGGGAAACAGCGCATAGGATTGAAACATCATGTTGACCGGCAGCCTGTGCGGCGGCTGTCCGGCTATGTCCTTGCCGGCCAGCGTCACCCGGCCCTTGGTCGGGGGATCAAAGCCGGCGAGCATGCGCATCAGCGTTGTTTTGCCGCAGCCGGAGGGACCGAGAAGCGTAAAAAACTCCCGTTCATAGATATCGAGCGAGACGTCGTTGACTGCGGTGAAGTCTCCGAACGCCTTGGTCACGCTTTCATAACGGATCAGGGGCGTGGCGGCTGGGTCGTTCCAGGGCGCAAATGCGCGACGCACGGCTCCAACCACCTGTCTCTTGCCGCCTGAAGACACGTTTGGCTCCCGGTCCGTCCCCGCTTCAGTGAAGAACGTTGCGCAGCGTCCGACAAGAGGGGATTCATCCGGCCGGCGGGCGTGCGCAAATCGTGTGCAGGATCGAGACATCGCGGCGCGCGTCCACGGCGCCCATGCGGCAGCGCGCAATCCCGGCCATATGCAGCAGGACCCCGCCGGACCTACCAGGCCCCGAGCGTGACGAGTTGGCGCTTCAGGTCGTCCGGCAGCTCAGACCCGATGGCGGCGCCAGCGACGGCGTCGGCGGGCGCATCCTTCGGATCGAGATAGCGCCATCCCTGGAAGGCACGGCGCGGCTGCGGGACCGTCGGCGCGATGCTGGGGTCAAGATACAGGCCGCACCGGGCCCCATGCTCGTCGACAACGTCTTCAATCGCCACAATCCTCTGGCGGACCAGGATCAGCCCCTTGATCACCCAATATATGGACCCGCCGTCCAGGACTTCTTCCGCCCGCTTCGGCCACATCCGTGTACCGCAAACTGGGGCGACGCGGCGCTTCAAACGTCGCGCCTCGCGCATCTGATGCTGCTGCCACTGTGCGAGGTCGGCGACGCTGTCGGCGCCGACAGCAAGCTTGACAATATGCAACACCATACCGCTCAAACCCTTGCAGGTTGGCGGGACGCCCGCGCAGCCTCATAGAACGCGATCGCCGCAGCGTTGGAGATGTTCAGACTGTCCATCTGCGGGTTGATGGCGATGCGTGCGCGGACGCTGCAGGCGTTCGCCACAGCGGGCCGCAGCCCCTTTCCCTCCGATCCAAATGCAAACGCAACGGGGCGGCCATCAAGAACATCCGCAAGCTCGGCGTCCGCATCGCCGGCCAGGGCCACAGTCAGGTAACCCCAGCCTGCAAGCGCTTCGAGCGCGCGGGCGACGTTCACAACCCGGACATGCGGCACAATGTCTATGGCGCCGACCGCAGCCTTCGCCAACGGACCGCTCAGCGGAGGTGACTTGCGGTCCTGCATGACCACCGCGCGCGCCCCGAAGGCCGCGGCGGAGCGAAACACGGCTCCGACGTTTTGGGGGTCGGTAACCTGGTCAAGCACTGCGACGATCCCCGCAGCGGGCCCACAGCTCTGCGACAGGTCGCTTGCCTGCAGCGGCTCAACAAAGACCGCCAGCCCCTGATGAACGGCGCCTTGCGGAAGCTGACCGGAAATCGCGTCGGGATCGAGCATTTCGAAGTCGGCGCGCGACCGCACGGCAGGATCCAGGTCGAGGCTGACATTGCGGCTGGCGAACACACGCAAGACCCTGCGATGGGGATTGGCGAGGGCCGCTCTTGCAGCATGCAGTCCCCAAAGCCAATGAGGACGGTTGTCGTCCAGCGGGTCTGCCCGACCGAGGCGTTGAGGCGCGTCGACCCGCCGGGTCCCGGCTGACCCGGCGGCCCATCTGCTGTCGCTCAGTCGGGCGCTGTTGCGTAGGGGTGGCCTTGTCACTATAAGCGCGTCCTCAAACCTCGCGGGCGTCTGGCCGGCGACGGGCCGTTGCTTCTAGCCTTGGAAGGCGGTTCGCGTCGAGACCAGGCGAGGTTCGTGCGGTGGGGTGGCCGAGCGGCTAAAGGCAGCAGACTGTAAATCTGCCCTCCTCAGGAGTACGTAGGTTCGAATCCTACCCCCACCACCATAGACGCCTGCGGGGAATGGGTGGCAGCTCCCGCCGTGATTTCGGTCAGGGCGGGCCTCCACTGGTGAGTGTCGGCGCGGGCGGGTATAGCACAATGGTAGTGCAGCAGCCTTCCAAGCTGAGGATGCGGGTTCGATTCCCGCTACCCGCTCCAACCCCGACATCGCCACCCGCAGCCGCCGGTGGGGGCTTTGCACTCCAGATGGACTTTTCTGCGTAACACCAAAACATTGCAGTCGGCGCCATGTGGCGGCGGGATCAACCACACCGCCATTCTTGGGGCCGAGATTCAGGGGCCGAGATTCAGGGGCCGAGATTCAGGGGCCGAGGTTCAGGGGCCGAGATTCAGGGACCGCGACCCAGGGCAGCCGCGACCCGGGGAGCCAGGAGGCGCCGACGCCCTGCCGTGGGGCTCTTGGGCATTCCTGCGGGCCTCGACCCTGTGCGGGCATTGACCCTGTGCGGGCATTGACCCTGTGCGGGCATGGACCCTGCGCGGGCATGAGCCTGCGGTGCGCGCCGCGGTGCGCAATCGCCCCGGTGCGCAATCACTGGCCGCGCCCAGACGCGGGCGGAATCGTCCGGCGGCCGGGAGGTCAGGCGAATTCAATCAGCCGCCTTTATCCGACGGGAGCGGCGCGCGCTCGCCAACAACCATGTAATTGACGTCCGTATCCTTGCTGAGCCTCCACTGACCGGTCAGCGGGTTGAAGGCGACGCCGACGGGATCAGTCACGTCGAGGCCTGCCGTCCGGAGGGGCCCGGAAACCTCATCCGGACGGAGAAACTTGACCCAATCATGGGTGCCGACGGGCAACCAGCGCAGCAGATGTTCAGCTCCGATGATGGCCAGCGCAAAGGCCTTTGGCGTCCTGTTCAAGGTGGCGACAATCATCATGCCGCCAGGGGCGACGAGCCTTGCGGTGTCGCCGAGAAACCTCGCAGGATCAGCTACATGCTCGACAACCTCCATGTTGAGCACGATGTCGAAAGGCCCCTCGCCGGCGGCAAGCAAGCCTTCCGCCGTGCCGACACGGTAGTCGATGGTCAAGCCCTGCGTATGGGCGTGAGCCGCGGCCGTTTTTACGTTGCGTTCGCTCGCGTCGACCCCCGTCACCCGCGCACCGAGCCGCGCCATCGGTTCACACAGCAGACCTCCCCCGCAGCCGATATCAAGCAGGCTGAGGCCCTCCAGCGGGCGACGCGCCGGCGCTTCGATGTCAAACCTGCGCTCGGCCTGCCTGCGAATGAACGCCAGTCTGGTTGGATTGAACCGATGCAAGGGCGCGAACTTGCCGCGTGGATCCCACCACTCATCGGCCATGCGCGAAAACTTCTCGACCTCCGCAGGGTCGATGCTGACCGATTGCGACGCACTGGCGCCATGTTGGGCGGTTTGGACATGGGGTTTCGACACTGCAGACGCGTCCTGGATTTGCGCCCTTCAGTGCGGGCGGCTAGGAACCGAAGCGGCAGACGCGTCTTTGGCCGAGACGCGCCCGTCAGATATCTGGATCGGTAGCCTAACGGATCGACACGAAGCAATGTCGCGGTTGGTGATGAAATTTGGCGGTACGTCGGTTGGCGATGTTGAACGCATCCAGCGGGTCGCGCGCATCGTGGCGTCCCAGCGCCAGGCTGGCCGCGGGCTGGCCGTTGTGGTCTCCGCCATGGCGGGTGAAACAAACAAGCTGGTGGATCTGGCGCGGGCGGCCGGCGGGGGACTGGCCGACAGGAGCGAGGCCAGCGCGGATCTCGGCTTTGATGACGAATATGACGTCGTGGTCGCAGCCGGCGAACAGGTTACGACCGGCCTTCTGGCGCTTGCCTTGCGCGCGCAAGGCGTCCCGGCGCGATCATGGCAGGGATGGCAGATCCCGATCCGGACGGACGCGGCGCACGCAAAGGCGCGCATAACCGACATCGACGGGGCGGCGCTCGGCGCATTGGTCGACAGTGGGGTTGTCGCGATCATTCCGGGGTTCCAGGGCGTCGACGGCAATGGGCGGATCTCGACCCTTGGTCGGGGCGGGTCCGACACAAGCGCCGTCGCGGTCGCCGCGGCGCTGCGCGCTGAGCGCTGCGACATCTACACCGACGTGGACGGCGTCTACACGACTGATCCGCGCATCACGCAGAAAGCCCGTCGGCTTGATAGGATCTCCTACGAAGAGATGCTGGAAATGGCGTCTCTCGGCTCCAAGGTGCTGCAAACCCGCTCCGTTGAGATCGCCATGGCGCAGGGCGTGCGGGTTCGGGTGTTGTCGAGTTTCATTGAGCCGGGCGAGCCGAATTCAGGAACCATCGTCTGCGATGAGGTTGAAATTGTGGAGAAACAGATCGTGGCGGGCGTGGCCTATTCGCGCGATGAGGCAAAGGTTTCGCTGCTGGGCGTGCCGGACGAACCCGGCGTCGCAGCGAAGATTTTCGGGCGGCTCGCCGAGGCTAATGTCAATGTTGACATGATCGTGCAATCGCAGGCGCGCACTGCGGACAGGCAGAACATTCTGTTCACCTGCCCTGATCGCGAGGCGACGCGGGCCGTTGAGGCGCTGGAAAGCCTGAAACCGGACGTGGCCTTTGACAGCGCCCAGGTGCGGCGGGATGTCGCCAAGGTCTCGGTGATCGGCATAGGCATGCGCAGCCAGGTTGGCGTCGCGCGCACGATGTTCGCCGCGCTCGCAGACAAGCGCATCAACATCGAGGCGATTTCGACGTCGGAGATCAAGATCTCCGTGCTGATTGACGCACAGTATACAGAACTGGCCGTGCGCGCACTGCACACGGCCTATGGCTTGGACGCGGCCTGACGCCGCTGGGGTAGGAGACCGCGCGGCGATGAGTCCCCTCGGAAGCGCTGCCCCGAGACTGCTGTTGCGCCAGCTGCGCGACCTCATGGCGCGCGGCCAAGGCGGGCAGGAAAAGCTTGATCGCGTGGTCACTCTCATCGCGTCGTCCATGGTGGCCGACGTCTGCTCGATCTATCTCCTGCGAAGCGCAGGCGATCTTGAACTGTTTGCAACCGAGGGATTGAAGCCGGAGGCCGTCCATCAGACCCGTCTGCGTCCCGGCGAAGGCCTGGTGGGGCTGGTCGCAGAGACGGCTGAACCACTGAACCTGTCCGACGCCCAGAACCACCCGAACTTCTCCTACCGCCCGGAAACCGGCGAAGACCCGTTCAACGCGTTTCTCGGCGTGCCGATCCTGCGCGCTGGGCGCCCGGTCGGCGTGCTGGTCATTCAGAACCGCGCGCGCCGGATTTATGGCGAAGATGAGATAGAGGCCCTGCAGACCATAGCCATGGTTTTGGCCGAGGTTGCCGCCGGAGCAGACTTCAGCGAGCGGAATGCGCTTCCGGAGATCGAAGTACGGCTGTCGCGCCCCGATCGGCTCGCAGGGAGGGTGCTGTCAGAGGGCCTCGCCGTCGGCGTGGTCGTCGTCAACGAAGTCAGGGTCGCGCCTGGACGTCTGCTGGCCGATGACCCGGCGGCTGAGGAACGCCGGCTCGATGAGGCGCTCGGCGCATTGCGTCTGTGGCTGGAGCGGATCCTGGCCGGAGAAGCGGCGCCGGACGGCGCGACCCGCGAAGTGCTGGAAGCCTTCCAGATGCTTGCCCAGGACCGGTCCTGGACCAGCCATCTGAAAGAAGGGGTGCGCCAGGGTCTGTCGGCGGAGGCCGCGGTTGAGCGCACGCGATCGGAGTACCGCGCCCGGCTCGCTGCAGCGAAGGATCCCTACCTGCGCGAGCACTTTCACGACCTGGAAGATCTCGACAACCGGCTTCTGCGCTTCCTTGCCCATGGCGACGGCGCGCTGGAGACAGGCCCCCTGCCCGAAGACGCCGTGCTGGTGGGACGCAACCTTGGTCCCTCTGAAGTGCTCGAGCTTGGCGGCGCCAAGCCACGGGCGATCCTCCTCGAAGAAGGCGGCCCGACATCGCACGCCACCATTGTGGCTCGCGCGATGGGAATTCCGATGATCGGGCGGATCGACGGCCTGCTTTCCAAGGTCGAGAACGGCGACCGGGTGATTGTGGACGCCGAAACCGGGGTTGCCCATCTGCGCCCCTCCATCGACGTGATTGAAGCCTATGCCGCGCGGATTTCGATGGCCGGCGAGCGACGCGCCGAACTCGCGCGCCTGCGAGACATCCCGTGCGTCACCAGGGATGGACGCAATGTCCATTTGTTTCTGAACGCCGGTCTGGCGATCGATATGCCGATGCTGCAGGAAACCGGCGCGGAGGGGGTGGGCCTGTTTCGCACCGAGTTCCAGTTCATGATTTCGGCCCAGATGCCGCGTCTGGACGCGCAGATCGCACTCTACAGGAGTGTTCTCGACCAGGCCGGCGACCTTCCGGTCGTGTTTCGCACGCTCGACATCGGCTCAGACAAGATAGTCCCCTATCTGTCCTCGGAACAGGAGGACAATCCGGCCCTGGGGTGGCGGGCGGTTCGGGTCGGACTCGACCGGCCGGCCCTCATGCGGTTTCAGCTGCGCGCGCTGATCGCAGCCGCAGCCGGCCGCACGCTGCGGGTCATGTTTCCTCTCGTCGCGACGATTGAGGAATTGGAGGGCTGTCGCGCGCTGCTGGATCGCGAACTCGCCTGGGCGCGCCAGCGCGGCAAGCCGGAGCCCGCGCGCGTGTCCTGCGGGGTCATGCTGGAGGCGCCATCCCTGGCGTTTCAGATCCCCGCCCTCAAGGGCCGCGTCCATTTCATGTCGATCGGCACCAATGACCTGATGCAATATTTTTTCGCAGCCGACAGGGGTAATCCGCGCGTCGCTGACCGCTATGACGTGCTGTGTCCTGCGGCCCTCATGTTTCTCAGCCGCATTCTGGAGGACGCCCGTGCAGCCGGAATTTCCGTATCCGTCTGCGGCGAGGCGGCTGGCCGCCCGCTGGAAGCAGCTGCGCTGATCGCCCTGGGCTTCGATCGGCTGTCGATGCCTGCCAGCGGCATCGGACCGGTCAAACGCATGGCTCTTTCATTGGATGCTGCACGAATGGCGGGCGAACTTGACAACCTGCTTCGCTCCGACGCTGCATCGCTGCGCGACCACCTCTTAAAAGCCTGCCAAGAATCAGCCGTGATGTTATGAAATCGGCTTCCGGCGGCCGTGATTCCCGGCACTGTACGCACGCTCCGCCGGCATGGTTCTTGCGACCGGACAGACATTGCCTCCGGCGTTTGGTGTGGATTGGGCGTGATGGCGCGAATGGCTGAGACATTCGACGAGGGCGATCGCAGCGATGGGGCGGTCGCGGAAACGGCGGAGCTGGCTGCGGCCGAGGCTGAGGAGCCGGCGCAACGCAGCGCCGCCACCGTGCCGGCTGGCGGACCGACGCACACATCCACGCCAGGCGTGCAGGCGCCGGACCTCCAGGCAGGCGACCAGGGCAGGGGCGAGTCAAGCACCGGTACCGCAACCCAGACAGCAACCCGGACAGCAACACAGCCGGCAAACCTGGCGCACGACACGGACAACCTCGCTTCGACGGCTGGAGAGGCGTTGCGGCGACGCCGGTTGGCGATGGGCCTGTCCCTGGAGGACGTCTTCAAGGCGACGGGAATTCGTGTCGACTACCTGCAGGCTCTCGAGGTGATGAACTTCAAAGCGATTCCGGGCGCGGGGTATGTGCCAGGCTTTCTTCGAACCTATGCCCGGGTCTTGAAACTTGATGAAACGAGTGTTCTCGAGCGCTTCCGGCAGGAATCCACAGTGCTCTTTGAAGCGCCGCAGGCGGTTTCTGCAAAACAGCCGGTGAAGCCGCTCGGCACACGTATGGCCCCTCACGCGGCCCTTATCGTCATTCTGCTCGGCGCCGCCCTGTGGTTTGGCGTGCGCGCCATCATGCACCCGGCGGCCGTCCAGCGGACTGCCGATACGGAGTGGACTGACCTCAACCGACCAGGAGTGGCAGCGCCCGCTGCACGAATTGAATCGGAAGTCGCCGTGCGGGCGCTGCGTGACGCGCGTCTTGAGGCTCGCGGGGCCGACGGATCCATTTATCTGGATCGCAAGCTGCGCAAGGGCGAAGTCTACTATCCCCATGCCGGCGAAGGCTGGACGCTTTATGTAGACGCCGGCCAGGGAGATGCCTTCGAAGTCTATATCGACGGCCATCCGCTCGGCCTGCTGGCGCAGCCGGGCGTTGAGCTGCAAGGCTGGCGGATCGATGAAGCGGTGGCGCAGGCGCGCGCAGCCCGGGCAGCAGCCGAGCAGGCCGTCGCCGGCGCCGCATCCTCACCATCCACCGCCACCAATTAAGGTCCCGATCGGCCTGAACAGGGCGACGCCAGAGCGGCGCCTCCAGGGCCTTGCGTCGTCGGCACAGAGCTGCGACAGCACAGCGGTTTCAATTTCTACCCGCGTTTTCTAGTCTTGGCGCAGTCCGAAAAATGAGGCGCGCATGCACGCGATTGATCATGTTCGTCCCTGGCGCGCCATCCAGCGTCGGGCATGCCGAAAGATTCGGGTTGGATCGGTTGAAGTCGGGGGAGACGCCCCGATCTCGGTCCAGTCGATGACGAACACCCCGACGCAGGATGCAGCCGCCACCATTGACCAGATCCGTCGGCTGGAGGAGGCCGGCGCGGATATCATCCGTGTTTCCTGCCCCGATGAGGAATCAACGGCAGCGTTCAGGACGATCGCCAAGGCGGCGAAGGCGCCGCTCGTGGCCGACATCCACTTCCACTACAAACGGGCGCTGGAAGCCGCCGCTGCAGGTGCGGCATGCTTGCGCATCAATCCAGGAAACATCGGCAGTCATGATCGCGTGCGCGAAGTGGTTCAGGCCGCCCGCGATCATGGCTGTGCTATCCGCATCGGCGTCAACGCGGGGTCGCTCGAACGCCATCTGCTGGAAAAGTTTGGCGAGCCATGCCCCGAAGCCATGGTGGAGAGCGCGCTTCTGCACGCCCGGCTCCTGCAGGATCTGGACTTTCACGAATTCAAGATCAGCGTGAAGGCGTCTGACGTGTTCTTGACGGTCGCGGCTTATCAGGGTCTGGCCGAGGCGATCGACTGCCCACTACATCTGGGGGTGACGGAAGCTGGCGCTCAGCGCCTTGGAACAGTCAAATCATCGATTGGGATCGGATCACTGTTGTGGGCCGGCATCGGAGACACCATCCGGGTTTCGTTGTCCGCTGATCCGGTGGAAGAGATCAAGGTCGGCTACGATATCCTGAAAAGCCTTGGCCTGCGCCGACGTGGCGTCACCATCATCGCGTGCCCCTCATGCGCACGGCAGGGTTTTGATGTCATCAAGACGGTGGAGGCGCTCGACGAGCGCCTGGCGCACATCCAGGAGCCGATATCGCTCTCCATTATCGGGTGCGTGGTGAACGGCCCTGGAGAAGCGCTCATGACCGATCTGGGTTTTACAGGCGGCGGCGCGGGCGTCGGCAAGATGTACGTGTCCGGGCGAGCGGACCATAACGTCGCCAATGGCGACATGATCGACCACATTGTTGGGCTCGTCGAACAGCGGGCGGCGGAAATGAAGACCGCACGCGCAGCGACCGGCGGCTAGCAGCAGCCAGCAGCTCAGGGGAGCCGGCGCATCTGGGATTTGCGTCAGGCAGGCGGGTTTTCAGGCAGAACGGACCGCGTCCAATCGCCAGGCGAACGGTGTCCCGCCAGCGTGCACCTCAGCGACGGCGCACGCGCCCCCGAAGAGCCGCTGCACGCCCTGGGCCAGATCGTCGACCGCCGGCCCATCGCGGGCGGCGCCCACAAAATCGGCAAGCCGGCGGGCATAGGCGGCTGTTTCTGCGAATAATTCCTCTTGGGCTTCTTTCGCCGCGACATCTCCGATCGTTTCGCGTGCGCGCCAAACGACCGACAGATCGCGCAGCATCTGGCGCGCAGCATCGTCGCGAGGTGCGCCGCGCGTGGCTGCATCTGCCGCTGCGAATGCCTGCGAAGCGGCATCCCACAGGGCGCCCTGCTCCACTGCAGCATCATTGCCAACCCGCGCCGACGCGAGACTTGCGGAGGCATCCACAATGGCGCACGGGCGAAACATGGCGTCAAGCCGCGCCAGGCGCTCGGCGGCATCGCGCCAGACGGATCCATCACGCAAATGAAGCAGCAACGTCATGCGCCCGCCGGGACGAACAACCCGCCGGATCTCGGACAGCGCCTCCGGCAAAGCCTTGTCCGCACCGAACTGTGAGAGCGCCAGATCAAAGCTGCAATCCGCGTAGGGCAGATCGCAGATGTCGGTTTCTCCGCGCAGGTCGGCCTGCGCCAACTCAGGCGCAGGCGCTGGCAGGCGAGCAAGGTCAACCCCGCTGAAGCTTGCAAATCCGCCTGAACGCGACAGCGCCACGCCAACCGCCATCAGCGCCGCCCCGGCGCCGCACCCAAGATCCAGGACCCGGGCGCCGGGAGCAAGTGCGTCGGCCACTTCGGTCCAGACATGTTCGATGGCGTCTCGCATAGGGCTGTGATCAAAGTAGGCCATCCGGGTCCCGCACGCCCAGAAGCGCGTCCAGGCCGCCCCGGGCTGCGTAAGCAGGGCGGGCGTAGTCACGATTTTGCTTTCGCGCCTGCCCGCCGGGTCTCAGGCTTGGCCCAGAGATCGTACTGATCGGCTGCGTGCACCCTGGCTTTGACGATGTCGCCCGGAGCAAGACCGCGCGCCGATTCCAAGTGGACCACACCATCGATCTCAGGCGCATCCGCATGCGACCGCCCGACTGCGCCGCTTTCAGTCACGGCATCAACCAGAACGTCGATCTTACGCCCAATCATGCGCCGCCCACGAGCGTGCGAGATGCTGGCCTGGACCTGCATGAACCGTTCGAAACGCTCCTGCTTGACCTCCTCGGGCACATGCCCGTCGAGCTCGCGTGAAGGGGCGCCTTCTACATTTTCATACCTGAAGCAACCTGCACGATCGATCTGGGCTTCCCCCAGCCAGTCGAGGAGATGCCGAAAATCTTCTTCGGTTTCGCCGGGGAACCCCACAATGAACGTCGAGCGGATTGCAAGATCTGGGCACATTTCCCGCCAGGACTTAATCCGCTGCAGGAGTTTTTCCTGATTGCCCGGCCTGCGCATGGCTTTGAGCACCCTCGGGCTCGCATGCTGGAATGGTATGTCGAGATAGGGCGTAATCTTTCCGTCGGCCATCAGTCGCACAACGTCGTCAACGTGTGGGTAGGGATAGACATAGTGCAGCCGCACCCAAACACCGAGATCACCGAGCGCCTCAGCAAGGTCGAAAAACCTGGCCTTGACGGGCCGACCACGCCATTGGCTTTGCGCGTATCCGATATCCAGTCCGTATGCAGATGTGTCCTGGCTGATGACAAGCAGCTCCTTGACGCCCGCAGCCACCAGCTGTTCAGCCTCAGTCAGCACATTGCGTGCGGGGCGCGAGACAAGATCGCCGCGTAATTTCGGGATGATGCAGAAACTGCAGCGGTTGTTGCAGCCCTCTGAAATCTTCAGATAGGCATAATGGCGCGGCGTGAGCTTGACGCCTTGCGGGGGCATCAAGTCCACATACGGATCGTGGACAGGGGGCGCAGCAGCATGCACTGCGGCCATGACGTTTTCGTATTGCTGCGGGCCGGTGATCGCCAGAACCTTGGGGTGACGGGCGCGGATCATGTCCGGTTCTGCGCCAAGGCAGCCGGTGACGATCACCCTGCCGTTTTCGTTGATCGCCTCTCCGATCGCCGCGAGGCTCTCATCCCGGGCCGAGTCCAGAAACCCGCAGGTATTGACCAACACAAGGTCCGCTCCCGCGTAGTCGGGCGCAATCGCATATCCCTCGGCCCGAAGCCTGGTCACGATGCGCTCGCTGTCTACCAGGGCCTTTGGACAACCCAGGCTGACGATGCCGACCTTCGGCGGGGTTTTGACACGCGTAATCATTGGTTTTGCGACATGGCAAGGGCTGCAGTTCGCGCGGAGATAGGCCCGGACGGGCCCAATGAAAAGGCGTCGCGACAGTGGGGCCGGCGCAGAACGTCCTGAAATCCGCGCAAACTGGTCCTGGCTGGTCCTGGCTGGTCCTGGCGGGCCGGCGGCGTTTGAGGCCTGCAGTGACGCAAACCGCGCCGCTCAGCGACAGGCAGGATCCGGGGCCAAACGGGCCTCGCCCCCGCCGGAGGCTGTTCTGCAATGGTCCTCCCGACTCCCGCTCCTGCCACGGGCTGGCTGCGACCTTGTCCCAACGCCCGCACAATCAATGCGCTCCTGCGCCCGGCATGCCGTCCGGCTCCCTGACCTTGCCAGGCCCCTGCAGTCAGGTCCTTTACCGCCAGGCCCCTGCCAGCCAGGCCCCTGCCAGCCCGGCCCCTGCCAGCCAGGCCCCATCACAGCGAGCCCCCCGACAGCCACAGCCGCCAGACAGAAAGAAACATCGAACGGGCGTTACCGGCCTGACTGCGCCGACTGCTCCCCCACGCGCCGGGGCCGCAAGGACGCTGGCGCGCCCCACGCCGAGGGCGCACCGCCGGCCGTCCCTGACCAACAAAACCGCCCACATGGTGCGGGGGCCCAGCGTGGCGCGCCACCGCACGCCAGCGCCGGACCGCGTGAATGCATCCACTGCGCATCAGGCGTCGCAGCGATCTTTCGCATGGGCGAGGAGCTGGTGCGCCTCAGATTACGCGGTCGGCAGGACGTACTCCTTGAACATGTCGCGCAACGCCAGCTTGTTGATCTTGCCGGTGGCGCCGAGCGGGATCTTTTCCACGTTCACCACGTCATCGGGCGTCCACCATTTGGCAATCTTGCCGTCGAGGTAGGATAGAATCTGCTCTTTCGTTGGTGACGCGCCTGGCGCCGGCTCGATGATCAGCAGCGGACGCTCATCCCATTTGGGATGTGGACGACCAATGACCGCAGCATTGGCGACGCCAGGCGCTCCAAGCGCAATGTTCTCAATATCCATGGTCGAGATCCACTCGCCACCCGACTTGATAACATCCTTGGCGCGATCGGTGATCTGCATGTATCCAAGCCCATCAAGGGTCGCAACGTCGCCGGTGTCAAAAAATCCGTCTGCATCGAGAGGATTGCCGCCCTCCCCCTTGAAGTAGCCTTTGGCTATCGCCGGACCGCGCACCACAAGGCGACCATAGGCCTTTCCATCACGCGGTTGCTCCTTGCCGTGATCATCGACGATTTTCATTTCCACGCCGAACGGCGCACGACCCTGCTTGAGCTTCATCTTGACCTGGGCTTCGCGGTCCATCGCGAGCGTCTCCGGGACCATGGCGCCCAGGGAGCCCAGCGGCGATAGCTCCGTCATGCCCCACGCATGGACAACTTCCACGCCATAGACGTCTTCAAAGGCTCTCAGCGTCTTTTCTGGCACCGCAGCGCCGCCAATGACGACCTTTTTCAGGGTTGTGGGACGCTGGCCAGTCTGTTCGAGATATTGCAGAAGCATCAACCAAACTGTCGGGACGGCCGCCGTAAAGGTCACCCTTTCGGTCTCCAGCAATTCGAAAATCGATGCGCCATCGAGCTTCGGCCCAGGCATCACAAGCTTGGCGCCAGAGGCGGGCGCACTCATTGCAACGCCCCATGCATTGGCATGGAACATCGGCACGACAGGCAGTATCGTGTCGGTGGCGCTCACCCCCATCGCATCCTTTTGCATCGTGAGCAGGGTGTGGAGGACATTGGAGCGATGGGAATAAAGCACGCCCTTCGGATTGCCGGTGGTCCCGGAGGTATAACACAATCCCGCGGCAGTGCGTTCATCGAACCCGCCCCATGGCGCGTCGATCGGAAGACCGTCAATCAGATCCTCATAGGCGATCAGGTTCTTGATCCTGGTTGAGACAGCGGCCCCCTTTGCGCCGTAGAGAACAAACAACTCGGTATGCGTCAGTTTGTCCGAGATCGCCTCGACGAGCGGCAGGAACGTCGCATCGAAGAACAGAACCTTATCCTCCGCATGGTTCGCTATGTAGACGAGCTGCTCGGGAAACAGTCGCGGATTAAGCGTATGCAGCACAGCCCCGATGCCCATGGCGCCGTACCACGTCTCGATGTGGCGCTCGGTGTTCCAGGCGAGCGTGGCGACGCGGTCGCCGAGCCGCACCCCCCGCAGGATCAGCGCAGCTGACACCTGTTTCGCCCGGTCGAACACCTTTGCGTAGGTGGAGCGCGTGATCGGACCTTCGACCGAGCGGGTCACGATTTCGCGATGCGCATGGTTGATGCGGGCGTGATCAAGAATCTTGTCGACGGTCAGCGGCCAGTCCTGCATCAACCCGAACATATGGCGTCTCCTTAGGGTGCGACGGTTTGGCGCAGAACATATCCTGCTTCCTGTTCCCCGCAATGAGTGTTCTGCGTCGGCGGCGCCGGATTATGAGATTGTTGAAAGGATCGCCCATGCTTCGGACATCTCTGGCCGCCCTCCTGGCTCTGGCGGCTGGGTGTGCAGCCGCCTCCGGAAACATCGCCCCTCCCGCGACCTTCGCCGTGCCTGGCGGCGCCGCCAAGCCGCGGGACACGCGCAGCGTCCCGCTCGGCGCGCCCTCCCATGACGCGGCGGCGTGGTGGGACTGCCTGCGCCTTGCCGGCGGCGTCGTGTCCGCCCACCGGGGCGGCCCGGGCGACGGCCGGCCAGAAAACAGTCTCGCCGCGTTCAGGGCGACCACCAACCGGATGCCTGCGGTGCTGGAGACCGATGTGAGCGTCAGCCGCGATGGCGTGCTGTTCCTGCACCATGACCGCACGCTTGACCGCACCACAACCGGCGCAGGCCCCGTGGCCGAGCAATCCTGGGCGGAGATCTCCAGACTGCGCCTGAAAGACGCGCAGGGACGTGCGACGGATGAAAGGCCTACAGCGCTCGCGACTGCGCTTGCCTGGGCGCGCGGTCGGGCGGTGTTGTTTCTTGACCCCAAGCCGCCGCTCGGCGGACCTGACCCTGAGCAGGACTATCGCGATTTCGCGGGCGCGCTCATCGGCGCGGTAAGGGCTGCCGGGGCGGAGCGAAGCGTCGTGCTGATCGCCTATACACGAGAGCAGGCGCTGACCCTGCACGCCCTGGCGCCAGACCTGATGCTGAGTGTGGGCGTGTCGCGTATCGAGGACCTGGACCAACTGGCCGCACGCGGCGTGGATCTGGCGCGCGTGATCGCCTGGACCGGCGCGGGACGGCCTGACCCGGAACTCTGGGCCGCTCTGTCCGCACGAGGGGTCGAAGTGAACTTCGGAACCCTTGGCGACCCGGGCACGCGCCTTGACGATGTGTATGGCGCAGATGGCGACCGGTCGGAGTACGGCCATCTCATCAGCCGAGGCGTCGATGTGATCGCGTCCGGCGCGCCGATCGCGGCTGGCGAGGCGATCAGCGCCGACGAGACCGCAGCGCAGCAATGCCGCGGGCGCTAGGCGAACGGAGGAGCTTCGATCGCCCACACGCGCACGTCGGCGATGCCTTCGCGCAGCTTGCGGGCCGCATTGTAGTCGTCGCTGTCCCAGAAACGGCGCAGCGTCGCCATGTCGGGCCATTCGGAAATCACGATCGAACAGCCGTCGCCCCAGTCCCCCTCAAGCGCCAGCGCTCCAGGCGCACGCAACAGATAGCGCCCGCCATGGCGCTCCACGAGTTCACCTGCCACAGCGCCATAGCCCTTCAAGAAGGCGTCTCTGTTTGAGATGCGGGCCGCTATGATCATGTATGCCGCCATCGGCCGCCTCCTTGCCTGAGCGCGCTCAGTCTATACGCTTTCCGGCGCCGGCCAAACCGGCCCCAGACCAGGCGGGAAGCAAGGCCCGAATCAAGACCCTGACCAGGGCCGATGGAAAGGCCAACGGAAAGGCCAACGGAAAGGCTGGAAGAGATGCGACTCTTACGGGCTGCGACGGTAACGGTGGAAGACGTCGATGCAACCGCGGCGCGATACCGCGAATTCCTGGACTACCGGACAGTTGAAGAGCGCCGCGTGTCAGACGCGTTGGCGACTGCCTGGGGGGCGCCGGCGAGTGCTGGCGCGCGCATGATCACCATGGGCCCCGCAAGCGGGCGCGAGATCTATCTGCGCTTCGTGGAAGGGATTGCGCCACAGGAGTATCGCCCTCTGCGCACCTTTGGGTGGGCGGCGATCGAGATCTGCGTCAGTGACGTCTTCGCCGTAAACGACCGGATGCAAAAGAGCCCGTTTGAAATCATCGGCCCTCCCCGTGAACTTGACGGTCTGCCGGCGATCATCCCGATGCAGGTTCAGGGCCCGGATCAGGAGATCGTCTATCTGACACAGATCCGCAGCGACTTGCCGGCCTATGATCTGCCGCGTGCCCAGGGCCTGATCGACTGTCTGTTCATCCTGGTGCTGGCGTGCTCGGACATGCGCGCCAGCAACGCCTGGTTCAGCGATGTTCTGCAGCTTCAGGCAGGGCGCGAGATGGACATCGTCTACACCATGCTGGCGAAGAGCTTCGCAACGCCACTGGAGCAGAAATTCACAATCTCCACCCTGGTCCATGAACGCGACGTCTTTCTTGAGACGGATCAGTATCCGCCGGAAGCCACGCCGCGTCCGCGCCATGCAGGCGCGCTGCCGCCAGGCGTGGCGATGTGCACCCTCTTGCATCCCGAGTTTGACGCGATCAGGGGTGAGTGGATCTCGCCGCCAGCTCGCCTGGATGGTGTCGTCTACGCCGGACGCCGCTCGGGAGTGCTGTGCGCCCCAGACGGCACGCTTGTGGAGGTGGTAGAGGCATGAAGCGGGGCGCGCGTGATGTTGCTGTCTCGCGAGCAGACGCAGCGTGACCGGGCGTGGCGCCACACCGCAGAGCCCACAAGGGCCCATGACGGTCGTCTCCTGCACCAGCCCATTGCATACGCCCGCCCTGCGCACGGGGCAGAGCCGGCCTGAGAGCTGTGCGTCGGCGCCGGGCAGACAACACCTTGCGGCGTTCATCGCCCGCGTCAGCCGGGCGCGGGTGCGGTGGCCCCCGGCACAAACGCGCATCTCGGGCGGCGCCGTTCCGGGCAGCGCTTACAGGATGTGCCGGAGCAGCTGGAAGGACCAGCCTGGAAGGCCTCCCTTGCGCCAGGACCGGCGGGCCGAACCCTGGATCGACAATCGCAGGACCGGCGCGCCGCGCATCGACTGTCGGGATGCGCCTGCGCCCAGAAGACTGACCGATGGCGGCGCCGTCAGCGGCGACAGCGATCTGCTCCGGACGCGGAGCACGCACTCTGTCAGGCGCCTCGCTGGGGAGAGGCGTGAAAGGGAAGTCCTGCCCCCGCAAGCCGGCGCAATGAATCTGCGCACACCAGCCCCCGCACACAGTGACAGATCGTCAGTCTTCGCCGGGATCATCATCGAGCGGGGCAGGTCGTGAGCGGCTTGAAGCGCCATTGGGTCTGCATAGATGGGCGCTGCGTGCATTACCGCAGGGGCGGCGATGGACCGACGCTGCTCCTGCTTCATGGATCCCCACAATCATCCAGCGCACTGATAAACCTGGCGGAGGGCCTTTCCGGGCGATTCTGCGTGATCGTCCCGGACAACCCTGGCAATGGCCTGTCGGATGCGCTGGGCTCGCCGAGCGAAGATCCGCTCGACTACGCACGCGCGCTTCTGGCGCTGATGGACGCGCTCGGACTTGCGCGGGCCGCCGCCTACGGATTTCATACCGGCGCAGTGATTGCTGCGGCGGCGGCCGGACTGGCTCCAGCCCGCTTCAGTGCGCTCGCGCTGGAGGGGCTGCCCGTGTGGACGCGGGACGAGCGCACAGACCTCCTGGCGAACTACCTGCCGCCCCATCCGCCGCAGTGGGATGGCGGACACTTGTGGTGGGCCTGGATGCGCCTCGAACAGCAAACCATGTACTTCCCCTGGTATGCGCAGGGTCTGCAGCACCGCCTGCCCGGAGGGCGCGGGACGCCCGAACGCATTCACGCCAACCTGATTGATCTCCTGGACGCTGGCGAGGCTTATCGGCCCCTTTATGCGGCCGCATTTCGAGCCGATGGTGAGGCGCTTGCGCAAGGTTTTTCCGGGCCGCGACTGGTCTTTGCGATCAGCAGCGACCCGCTCGCTGGCCATCTTGATCGCCTGCAGCAGCAAGACCCGTCACTTCAGATCCAGTTCTGTTCCGACCGCCGCGATGCTGATGCAGCGATCGCCGCCTTTCTTGCTGCACACCCCGCGCAGCCCGCTCCGGCGCCGCCAAGATCGGGAGCCGATCGGGATGGTCTGAGCCGTGGGTTCGCCAAAATCGCGGCGCCGCCCGAGGCGCCTGCAGGACCCCTGACACGCGTCCAGGCGCTCGCGTGGCGCGGCAGCCTCACAGGCGCCGGCAGACCCCTGATCCTGCTGCATGACGCCGGCGGCTCCAGCAGATTGTGGACTGACCACCTCGGCGAGATCGCGCAACACCGTCCCGTCCTTGCGGTTGATCTGCCCGGCCATGGCTGGAGCCACGAAACCGACTGGCCAACCCGCAGCGACGACGGCGTGGATGGTGTCGCTGAGGCCCTGCAGCCCGCGATCCGGGACATGGGGTTCGAGACCGCAGCCGTGGCAGGCCTGCACCTCGGCGGCCAGATTGCGCTCGCCCTGCAGGCCGCGTCGCCCACCGCCGGCGGCGCCGCGATCATTGGCGCACCGCACTATACGGCGGCTGAGCGCCGTCATTTCGCCGCACACTATCCCCCCCAGGTCGGCGTAAGTCCCGATGGCGGGCATGTACTGCGCGCCTGGCGATTTGTGCGACTGCAAGCGCTGGCGTTTCCCTGGTTTGATCCGAGCCCGCAAGCGGCGCTCTGTCCGTCAGCTGACGCCCTCGATCCTCAGGTTCTGCATCGGCGCGCCGTTGATCTGCTCAAGGCCGGCGTGAATGCGGACAGGGCGTATCTGAGCCAATTCGCCTATCACACCAAGGCCGCCGTCCACCGGACGCGCGCGCATCTTCTGCGCTGGCAGCAGGACCCGTTGTGCCAGCCCGATCGCATCGCAGCGCTGGCGCCTGATAGCGTGGCTGACCTCCCAGCGCACCAGGGCGACTGGGCGCGCGTCCTGGCGCACTGGCGCCGGTAAACCGACGCACGACGGCGACAGCGAGACATGGCGTTGCGCGTATGGCTGTCGGCAGCGGGGCGGCAGCGGTGGAAAGCTGAGATCACGCGCCCTGCAACCACCCCTGACGTACAGGACGCCAGGAGCGGTCAGACGCCCCAGCGCCACTCAGGTTCAATCGCGTCAGCCACCAGCCGTTCTGCTTCAGCCTCACGATGGTCGGCATAGATGTCACGCAGTGGGCCGAAGAGATCGCCGGCGAGATCGGACTGGCGAAACCCGTCGATGGCGTCCCAGAGGCGGCGCGGGAACCGCGGGTCGCGCGCCCGCTCGCGCCCATCAATGGCTGGAGACCCAGGATCAAGATCCTCCTTCAGGCCCTTGAGCATCCCCCCCAGGACAGCCGTCAAGACCATGTAGGGATTGGCGTCCGCCCCAGCTATGCGGTGCTCTACCCGGCGCGCCGCACCGCCCTCGCGCGGGGTGCGGAAGGCGACGGTGCGGTTGTCGATCCCCCAGGCGCCGTCAACCGGCGCAAACACGCCCGGGACATACCTCCGGAACGAGTTCAGGCTGGGGGCGAAGGCAAGAGCCAGTTCAGGAAAGCTCGCCCTCATCCCGCCGATCGACGCACGCAGCCTGTGCTCACCCTCCGGCCTGCGGTCGTCAAAGAGATTTTCGCCGCTTTGATCGGCAAGGCTGACATGCACGTGAAGCCCAGAGCCCGCCTCCTCAGGAAACGGCTTGGCCATAAATGTCGCGTCAAGACCGAGACTGCGGGCGGCGCCGCGCACAGCGCGTCGCTGCAGCAGGGCCAGATCGGCGGCGCGCACGGCGTCTGGCGTATGGTGAAGATTGATTTCAAACTGCGTGCTCGAGTACTCAGAACTTGTGGCGCCACATGGGATCGACTGGGCCGCACAGGCGTCCTCAACACGCCGCAAAACCTCACCAAAGTCATCAAGTTTATCCGTCCAAAGACAGCCACCCGACAGTCTGCGCCCGCCTGTTCGGGGACATCGGGCAGGCTCCATCACACCATCCTCAGTACGCGGCTCGATGATGTAGAACTCGTATTCGAATGCAACGACGGGCGTCAGACCGAGGTCGGCGAACTTCGCAACGATCCGTTTCAGCGCCGCGCGCGGGTCATAGTCAAGCGAGCGGCCGTCGGCTGAGATCGGATCCACCAGAACCTGAGCGGCAGGTGTTGGCGACCACGGCACGGGGCCGAGAAGTTCGGCGATCGCGTAGCCAGTCGCATCCGGGTCGCCGTCAATCGAGGAAATTCCGCCGACCCCAAGGCTCTTGCCGCGCGCATCGTAGACAATGCCGGCAGGCGAAAAGCGCATTCCCCTGGCGAACAGGCTCGCAGCGTCACCGATGGGGTAACGCTTGCCGAACGTGTTGCCGTTGAAATCGAAAACGAATGCATCGACATGACGTGTGGCGGGTTGGCGCACAAGGAAGGCCCGAAGGGCGTCCTGGCTGTTTTGGAGCGGGTCCATCGGTCAGTCCTGCAGGAGCGGCGTCGCTGCGTCGAGTGCAGCGCGGATAACGCTTATCAGGCGATCCAACTCGGGCTTTGTGATAATCAAGGGCGGCGACATGACGATGGTGTCGCGGATGGCGCGCACCATCACGCCGCGCTCGATGCACAGGTCGCGGACCAGGGGCCCGGCGACGCCTTCCCGGCCTGAGAAGCGCGCGCGCGTCGTCTTGTCGCGAACGATCTCCACCGCGCCAATCAGACCGAGACTGCGCGTCTCGCCGACCAGAGGGTGATCGTTCAACCCCCGCAGGGCCTCCTGAAGATATGGGCCGGTGACGTCCCGCGTCCGCCCGATCAGGTCTTCCTGCTCAAGGATCGCGATGTTCGCAAGCGCCGCCGCCGCGCAGGTGGGATGACCTGAGTACGTGAAGCCATGGACGAACTCCCCGCCGGCCTTGAGGGTGCGGAAGATCTCCTCGCTCACGGCGGTGGCCGAAATCGGCAGATAGCCGGACGACAAACCTTTCGCCATGGTGACGATGTCGGGATTGAAGCCAAGGCGCTGGTGGCCGAACCAGGCGCCAATCCTGCCGAAACCGCAGATCACTTCATCGGCCGCCAGCAAAATCCCATAGCGACGGCAGATCGCCTCCACTGCTGGCCAGTATGAGGCAGGCGGGATGATGACCCCGCCGGCGCCTTGAACAGGCTCGCCAACAAAGGCGGCAATGTTGTCAGGGCCGAGTTCAAGGATCTTCTCTTCCAGAGCTTCAGCGCACATTCGCCCGAACTCAAGCGGGTCCATCGCGCCGCCCTCGCCATACCAGTACGGCTGACGGACATGATGAATGTCGGGAATCGGCAGGCCGCCCTGGGCGTGCATGGCTGCCATTCCGCCGACGCTCGCCGACCCGATGGTCGATCCATGATAGGCGTTTTTCCGGGAGAGGATTATCTTGCGCCAGGGCTTCTTTTTGACGCTCCAGAAATGACGAACCAGACGAATGACGGTGTCCATCGCTTCAGAACCGGACGAATTGAAGAAAACGTGCGGTTGGCGGGCGTTCAGTTTTTCCGAAATCTTCGCCGCGAGCTGGATCGGCGGGGGCGTCGCCGTCCGGAAAAACGTGTTGTAAAACGGCAACTGCAGCATTTGATTGTAAGCCGCTTCAGCGATGTCGCGCCGACCATACCCGACATTGACGCACCACAGACCGGCCATGCCATCCAGATATTCCTTTCCATCGCCGTCCCAGAAGCTGCAGCCATCTGCCCGCACAATGATGCGCGACCCGCCAAGGTCTTCAATCAGCTGGTAGTCGGCCTGAGCAGGAAGATGGTGGGCGAGGTCGAGGCGACGCAATTCAGGGATGTCATAGTTTTTCAGGCGGCTCATCGATTGTCCTTATGGTCTTGCGATAGGGCTGTCGCCGCGCAGCGCGCGCCCGAGCAACCTGAAGAAGGCCTGAGACGCAGCGTCAGCCTCCGGCTTCCATTCCGGATGCCACTGCACCGCCAGAACATCCGCCCCCTGCACGACTGCGGAGAAGGCCTCAATGAGCCCATCCGGCGCGGTCGCCTCGATGCAAAGCCCAGCGCCCAGGTCCTTTACGCCTTGATAGTGGACCGAATTGACTTCAAGCGCCAGCGCGCCTGTTTCAGACGCAAGAACGCCGCCAGGCGTCAGTGTAACAAGATGGCGGTGTGCGAACATGGCGGCGAGGTCGACGCCCTCTGGAGCGTGGTGGGCCAGGCCGGGCTCGCCGCGGCCGACATCACGTCGCAAGGTTCCCCCCATCGCCACGTTGATTTCCTGAAAGCCCCGGCAGATGCCGAACACCGGCTTGCCGCGACTGGCGACCGCCTCGATGAGACCGAGCGCCATGGCGTCGCGCTCCACATCAAACGGGCCGTCGCCAGGGTCGGCAGCGCCGTAGCGGTCCGGAGCGATGTTGGATGGCGTTCCGGTGAGCAGCAGTCCATCGAGCGCTGCGGCGGCCTCTGCGGCCGTCTGGTGCTCCGGGATGGAGGGCACGAGCAAGATCACCGCATCAGCAAAGCGCGCCGCCGCATCAACATA
The DNA here is from genome assembly GCA_040381075.1 of Hyphomonadaceae bacterium. Classification (GTDB taxonomy): domain Bacteria; phylum Pseudomonadota; class Alphaproteobacteria; order Caulobacterales; family Aquidulcibacteraceae; genus JBEIHX01. Next base: position 47,786 of record JBEIHX010000006.1, on the reverse strand, counting down.
GCGACGCATCACGGAGGAGGCGGTCTCCGCGCCGAGCATCCGGTTGCACGCGGTGACGCCGAGGAGCGGACGCCGGGTCATCCCAGCGCCTTGGCGGCGGCTTGCACAGACAAGATCACATACTTTTTCGACATCGCCTCAACCACCCGAAAGATCCCGCGAAAACCCGGCTCGATGACGAAGGCGTCGCCGGCGGTGAAACGCCGCGTCTGGCCGCCGTCCGCCGTCAGCTCGCACACGCCTTCGCTGACACAGCAGAACTCCCACTCGTCATACGCGACGCGCCAGGCGCCCGGCGAGGATGACCAGACGCCTGCATAGACGCCTCCCCTTTCGTAGCCGTTGACACTGCAAAACGCCGGGGCGCCTTCAACAACCCGGTCCGACGCGGGAGCGTCCGTTTCTGGTTCACCCTGCGGCGGCGCGATGGGGATGATGCGTGACATGTGAGGCCTCCTGGAGGCCAAGCTAGCGGGGCCGGCCGGCAGACGTAAAGCGCCGCCCCATGGACCGCGCCCGACTTGCCCGGGTAACATAGCGTCGTCTTTTCAGGGGCCGATCATGCCAGCAAACGCCGACCTTCTCGCCCGCCGCATCGCAGCCGTGCCGCGCGGGGTCGCCACCGCCGCGCCGGTGTTTGCGGCGCGCGCCGAAAACAGCGAAATCTGGGATGAAGAGGGCCGCCGGTATATCGATTTCGCTGGCGGCATCGCCGTCCTGAACACCGGCCATCGTCACCCCAAGGTGATCGCCGCGGCAAAGGCGCAGCTCGATCTCTATACCCACACCGCCTTTCAGGTGCTCGCCTACGAGCCCTATATCCGCCTTGCGGAACGTCTGAATGCGCTCGCGCCGTTTGCGGGGCCGGCGAAGACCATTTTCTTCACCACCGGCGCGGAGGCCGCAGAAAACGCCGTGAAGATCGCCCGTGCGGCGACCGGGCGGTCTGCGGTGATCTCCTTCACCGGCGGGTTTCACGGCCGCACCATGATGGGCATGGCCCTCACCGGCAAGGTGGCCCCCTACAAGCGCCAGTTTGGTCCGATGCCCGGCGAGGTTTTCCATGTCCCATTTCCGATCGCCCACCATGGCGTGAGCGTGGCCGACAGCCTCAGGGCGCTCGAATTCCTGTTCAAAGCCGATGTCGAGCCCGAGCGCACGGCCGCCATCATGCTGGAGCCCGTACAGGGCGAGGGCGGCTTCTACGAGGCGCCGGCAGAGCTGTTGCAGGCGCTGCGCCGTCTGTGTGACACGCATGGGATGCTTCTGATCGATGATGAGGTGCAGTCAGGTTTCGCACGCACAGGGAAGATGTTCGCCATCGAGCATTCCGGCGTGGAGCCTGATCTGGTTGCAGTCGCCAAGTCGCTCGCGGGGGGATTCCCACTCGCGGGCGTGATCGGCAAGGCGGCGATCATGGACGCGGCGGATCCTGGCGGGCTGGGAGGAACCTACGCCGGAAGCCCAGTCGCCTGCGCGGCCGCGCTTGCCGTTCTCGACGTGATTGAGGAGGAGGGGCTGTGCGAGCGCGCGGATTTGATAGGCGCACGCATGAAAACGCGTCTTGAGGCCATGTCACGGCGCAACGACCTCGCGCCGATCGCAGCGATCCGCGGACCGGGCGCGATGATCGGCTTTGAAGTCGTGAAAGACCGCGGCGGGGTCGAGCCAGATCCTGAAGCGACAAAGCGGTTGACCGCCAAGGCGCTGGACCATGGCCTCATACTCCTTTCCTGCGGCGTTTACGCCAACACCATCCGTCTCCTGATGCCGCTGACAATCAGTGACCATTTGCTCGAGGAGGGCCTCGACTGCCTCGAGGCTGCGCTTCGTGACGCAGTCTGAACCACTTTCTTGGTGACGCTCATGCGGCCTCAAGAAACTCAACGATGCGGGCGATAATGCTGGCGTCCATCGCAATCGCGCGATGGCCCATGCCATCGGTCAGCAACAGCTGTGCATCAGGCCAGAGATCAGCGAGCGTGCGGCTGTTCTGGGCGTCGGTTTCAGGGTCGTCGAGCGAATGCACAAACAGAGCGCGGGCCGTCATCGCAGGAGCGCTGCGGCGCATGTCATAGTGCGCCAGTCCGCCTGGCGACTGCGCCGCGATACGTGCGGCGATCGCCGCCGCAACGTTCGGACCAGCGCCGACCCGCGCGACATTCCGGGCGATCGACAACTCCAGCGCCATGGGAGGCGCGATCAGGACGGCGCGCGCCATGGCCAGCCCCTCCGCAAGCGCCAGCGCACACGCCGGTCCGCCAAAGGAGTGGGTGACCACTGCTTCGAACGGGCCCATGGCCTGTGCAACGGCGCGCACCGCGGCTGCGCCGAGATCCATGGTGAGGCTCGCGCCTTCAGAGTAGCCGTGACCGGGCAGATCGAACGCGACGACGCCGCGTCCAACGAAGTCGATCGCTTCGATCAGGTTCTGCCAAAGCGAGTTGTCGTCTTCCCAACCATGAACCAGCAGGACGGGGGCCGGCCCGGGCAGGCGCCATGTGCAGACCGCGCCGCCAGGCGTGGAGATCATCTGATGTTCGGCATCCACCAGCCGCGCCGCGATGCGCGGGTGCGCGCGCCGCCTGGGGGCTGCGAAGCGCTGGAAGAACGCATCGACGAGGGCTGTCTCATCGTCTGTGAGGTCGGTCATCTGTGCGCCATGCCACGAGCAGCGCGGGCCCGTCATCCGTGCCGTAGCGTCAACCCGCCCCGGGGGGCGTCCTGCGGGAGTTGGCGAGCCAGACCCCGGCGAGGATCAGCGCCAGCGCGGCGGTTTCGAAAAGCCCCGGGGTCTCGCCAAGAAACGTGAAGCCGAGAAACATCGCCCAGACCGGGGTGAGATAGGTTCCCATCGAGGTGAACACCGGACCCGCCCGCTGCACCAGCCAGACATAGAGGACGCCCGCCATCGCCGTTGGGCCAAGCGCCAGTGTGACCAACGCGCCCCAGGCGACAGGCGGAGCGCTCATCGGGAAGGGCGCATGGACCAGGGCAAACAGGCTCGCTGCAGCCGATCCGGTCAGGCAGTAGACATACGCCCCGGCGAATGGATCGGCTGCGGGCGCGAGTTTGGTCCAGATATTGGCAAGCGCATATCCGAAGGCCCCGAGACACGCAGCTGCGACGGCCCACAGTCCGGCTTGGCCAAAAGCCCCGAGCGAGGCGGGGCCAGCGAGCGCAACGAGACCGAGAAACCCAATCGCGACCCCGCCTGCGCGACGGTGCGTGAGCGGGTCGCGGCACCACAGCGCTGCCAAAAGGGTCGTGAACAGCGGCGACGCGCCATTGAGAATGGCCACCATGCCGCTGTCCAGGCGCTGGGACGCCCAGGCGAACAGAAAGAACGGTGCGGCCGTCCCGACCACGCCGATCAGGGCGTACCAGATCCAGGGACGACGCCAGTCGACAGAGACAGCCAGCGGACGCTCGCTGCGAACCGCGATGGCCACGCGGATGAAGACCGCTGCAAACGCCGTTCGCAGCGAAGCCATCCACGCAGGATCAATGTGCTTGGTGGCGACCTTCAGAAGGACGAACGAGGAGCCCCAAATCGCGACAAGCGCGAGCAACACGAGCCAGTCAAGCCGCTGCGGGTGGCCGGCCGTCGCCGAATTCATGGATGACGCCCCCCTGCTCCGCGCTGTCAGCGAGCGCTGAGTGCAGGCCCGACTTCATAGATCAGCGTTACCTCGGACGTATAGAGCTGGGCTTCGGGCGCAATGGTGGGCGCTGCAATCGCCTCATCGGCGTCGACCATGCCGGATGCGCTGCGATAGACAGCCCGGCTGCCCGTCTGGGCGATGATGTTCGAACCGCCCTCCTCGACAAGCAGCAGTCGGCCAAGGCGGTGGCCAGCACCTTCGACATAGGTGCGCGCCTTGTCGACGGCGTCGGCAACGGCGGCCTCGCGCGCCAATCGGCGGGCGGCCCGGGTGTCAGAGATCGAGAAGGCGACGTCCTGGAACCGGTCTGGATTGGCATTCATCGCAGCTTCAACGGTGCGCGTGAGAAGCGCCAGATCCTTGACCAGCACCGTGACATCGGCGTTGCCCTCAAAGCCGCGTATCTGGTCGGGCCGGCGATCGCCGCCCTCCTTCAAAACCGGCGTCACCCGAATGTCAGTTCGTTCGATCACAACCTTGGCCGGATCAATCTGTCGGATCGCCAGGTCGAACGCCCTGGCGCGGTCGGCCACGGCGCGCGTTGCGTCGGCAGCCGCACGTCCAGGGGCGTAAAAGCTGATGCTGACGCGGGCCTGATCTGGCGGAAGATAGAGCTCCGCGCGCCCGCCCACGCGAACAATGGCGGGGTCGTAGGGTTTGATCGTCCCAACGGCCTGCGCTGCAGCTGGGGCGGGCGCAACCATCGCTATTGCACACGCCGTCGCCGCACAGACTGCCGTGAGAATAAACCGCATTTTTGGCTCCCGTTTCCTGTTGAAGGGGCAGGATCGGGGTAATTTGGTCGAACGTATGGCGTTGCGCATCACCGCAGGCTCCCTTATTCCGCGCCAATGTCTGAGCATGATTTGTCGAATTTGCCGCTCGACAAGGCGGCGCGGTATGGGGCCGTTCGCGCCGACCTGCGCGCGGTGATCGCCGGAGAACCAAATCGGATAGCGCGCATGGCGACGGCCGCGTCGCTGCTGGCCAACGCCTTTGCTCCGCGCTTCTTTTGGACCGGTTTCTACCTGGTCGATGACGCCAGGCCGCGCGAGTTGGTGATCGGTCCCTATCAGGGGACGATGGGCTGCCTTCGCATTCCTTTTGCGAAGGGGGTCTGCGGCGCGAGTGCGTCGTCGCGAACAACGCTCGTCGTTCCCGATGTCCATGCCTTCCCGGGACACATCGCCTGTGACAGCAGATCAAAGTCGGAAATCGTGATCCCGGTTTTCAATTCCGCAGGCCGACTGGTGGGCGTGCTCGATGTGGACTCGACGCAACCAGCCGCCTTTGACGCGCTGGACGCACGTGGCCTGGAAGCGATCTGCCACGATCTTCTGTCGGTATCCTAGCGTCCTTCTGTAGGCATCCTAGCGTCTGTTGGCGTCCTTGCTGCTGTGAAGTTCCTGGCATCGGCAGGCGACGGCGCAGAGCGCTTCACTGTGGCTGTGGTGCGCAGCATGCTGCACCTTGCCTCGGCGCTCCAAGCCCCGCGCAAGGTTCATGTCAGTCTGCCCGGGCGCAGTCTCGCTGACTGCCGCAGCCCCCCGGCGCGCCGCGATACGCCCGCCCCCCGCCCGGCTTCAGCCGCGCAGCCAGGACCTTGCCGCGCGCCCCTTTTGCGCAACATATCGCGCATGCTGATTCTGCTTTCGCCTGCAAAAAACCTGGATTTCGGCCCCAGCCCGCCGGACCTTGCCCGCAGCGCCCCGGAACTCGCGACCCATGCCGCGCGCATCGCGAAAGCCGCGTCGCGCCTGTCGCAGTCTGATCTGATGCGGCTCATGGATATCTCCGAGAAGCTCGCAGCGCTCAACGTCGACCGCTTCCGCGCCTTCGCTCCTGCGCCCTCCCCCGAGACCGGCAAACAGGCAATCCTTGCGTTCAATGGCGAGGTGTATCAGGGGCTCGCGGCGAATGCGTGGTCGCACGAAGATCTCGAGTGGTCGCAAGACCGGCTGAGGATCCTGTCCGGCCTCTACGGCGTGCTTCGTCCGCTCGACGCGATCCAGCCCTACCGCCTCGAAATGGGAACAAGTTTCGCACCGGGCAGGGCCAGCGACCTTTATGCCTACTGGCGAAGCGTGATCGCCCCTGTGATCGCCAGGGACCTCGACCGGCTTGGCGGGCCGCGGATCGTCATCAATCTCGCCTCTGACGAATATGCGCGCGCCGTTGATTTCGCGAGCCTGAATGCACGCGTCATCACACCAAGCTTCCGCGATGTGAAGGACGGCGTCGCGCGATCAGTCTTCCTGTTCATCAAGCGGGCGCGTGGCGAAATGGCCCGGTGGATCGTGCAGACACGCATCGAGGATGTTGAGGCGGTCCGGGCGTTTTCATGGGGCGGTTATCGTCTGGATGAAGCGCAATCCACGCAGGATCGGTGGACCTTCATCCGCCCACAACCAAAACCCATTGCACGGTCGGGGACAAAGACATGAGCGAGCAGACGATCAAAGCGCCGATGTCGGCCTGGGCGCTTGGTCTGGCGGGTCTGGCGCCAGCCATTGTTTTCACCGCTGTCGCCCTTTTCGCGGACACCCCGCTCTGGCCACACGCGTGGCGCTTCATGCTGTGCTACGGCGCAGTGATCCTCTCCTTCATCGGCGGCGCGTGGTGGGGCCTTGCAAGCGCCCCGGGCGCGTCTGGCGGACGCATCAGCCTATATGTCCTGGCGATAGTCCCTGCCGTCGTCGCCGCAGTCTGCCTGATCATCGGGGATTGGCGAGCGCTCAGCGCGGTGTCGCTGGCGTTCTTCGCCGCACTGGGGGTCGATGCGCGTCTTGTTGCGTCCGGGGTGGCGCCAGGGTGGTGGATTCGCCTGCGTCTGCCGCTCTCCGCAACGATGGGGCTTCTGCATGCCGCAGTCGCCTGGACCTGGGCGACAAGGGCCGGCGGCCTTTAGCTCATCCGGGCGCAACCCTGATCCAGGATTGGCCTGCAGCGTCGACGCCGCAATACAGGACGTCCATCCAATGCGGTGCGCACCGCCCGGACTGGCGTCGCCTGGAATGACACCGTCCATTGAGAACAACGCCCAGGCGGCGCAATGGGGCGTGTGCGCTCAGCAGTAACGAAAAGAGGGAGCGGTCTCCCGCTCCCTCTCTCCAGACCACTGCTCAGAGGGATGATTACCAGCGCTTGCCGACGGTCAGGCCGTAGGTGCGCGGATCGGTCAGGAACGCGTTGGTGAACAGACCCGATGAGTCGTCGGTGAGGTATGTGTTGGTCACAACCTCCTCATCGGTGGCGTTCTTGACCCACAGCGAAGCGTAGATCCCGCTGTTGGCGTTATCGAGGGTCGCGGACAGATTGACGTTGGACCATGATGGAAGAACGTCGCGCGCGGAGTTGAACAGACGGGCATAGCTTTCCGCCTGCCAGTAGTAGTCAACCCGCGGCGTCAGTGACCAGGTGCCGCCCATCAGGAAGGTGTACTCACCGCCGATCGACACCGTGAACTCCGGCGACGCCGGCAGTTTGTTGCCAGCGGTTTCGACGAAGACGCCGTCAAAGTTCGTGTTGGCGTTGGTCAGAGGCGCGGCCGCATTGATCGGACGATAGATCGCCGCGTTCAGGCCGTTCATCGTGGCCGTGCCTGCCGCAGCGCCCAGGGCACTGATGAGCCCGGGCTGCAGCGCCGCGCGCAACCCATCCGGGCCACGACACACGGCCGGGACGGCGGCGGCGAACCCTGCGCCAATCAACTGGGCGAGGCCTGCGGTGTTGACGACGCAGTTGGAGAAGTTGTCCGCGTTCTTCAACACCGTGAGGGCGGCGTTGCCCTGGGTTCTGTTGAGCACATCCAGCTGAAGGCTGTTGGGCGACTTCTGAATCTCGCTGTTCAGGTAGCCGACATTGGCGTTGAACACGAGCCGGCTGACCGGAGACCAGATGGTCTCAAGTTCCGCGCCCATAACCTTGGCGTCGATGTTGGAGTTCACAGACGTCCGATTGACGATCTTGGAAATCTGGTAGCCGGTGTAGTCATAGTTGAACAGCGTCAGGTTGAGCTGCATCCGGCCATCGGCGAAGGTGTTCTTGGCGCCGACCTCAATCGCGTCGACGAACTCCGGATCAAAGGTCAGAGCCGTCCCGGCGACGCCGATTGCGTTGGGAGGGTTGAACCCGCCTGGCTTGTAGCCACGCGAGAACGAAGCGTAGACGAGAGTGTCATCGGTGAACGCAAGGTCCGGCTTCCAGTCGACAAGCGCACGTCCAGTCGTCTCCTTGAAGTCGACGTCATACGGGCGCGCCGACTCGAACACCGCGTTGATCGGCGCGGTGGCGGCGAGCGGCAGGGTCGTGGTGTTGGCGAGCAGGGTAGACGACAGGTTGCGCTGATACTTGTTGTCCTGGTTTTGGCGCAGACCGAGCGTGAACTTCAGCGTATCGCTGGGCGTGAAGTACGCTTCGCCGAACAGGGCGACCGACTCAAGATTGTAGGGTGTGCGGTTGAGGAAGTAGTTGCGGCCGGAATCATTGATCCGCGAGGCGATATCCGGGCCGGTCGGGTTTGATGTGTCGACAGGTACCGTGCCCAGGGCGCCCGAGCCGGCAGCGAAGGTCAACGTGTTGGACAGCACATAGTAGTCCGTCGCTGGAGTTTCAGCGCTGATGTAGAGGCCGCCGACATTGAAGTTGAACAGGCCATCAAAATCGGACTGCAGGCGGAATTCCTGCGTGAACGACTTGCTGCTGGTGCGCGAGATATCAAATGTCCGGAAATTCGAGGACGATCCGAGCTGAGGATCATTCACGGTGATCGGAACAGCTGTGCCGCCCACAATTGCGCGGAACGGGGTGCCGTTCGGAATCTTGTTGTAATCCTCGTTGGAGAACATCTCATCGAGGTTGCTGCTGGTCAGAGACGTGAACGTCACGCCGCTCGCCCACTCGTGGGAGAACTCAACCGTCACGACGTCCGCCGCCGAACGGTAGGACGGATCGAAGGCCGAGTTGATCTCGCGCAGGCTCTTGGGGACCTGCACGTTGGCGTAGACATCGCCGTCCAGAACGCCGAACAGGAACCCGAGACCACCGCCGAGCGTCGCGCCGGAGTACAGCGTATCGCGCGAATTATAGACGGGGGCGTTGCGGCAGCCCTGCGAGAACAGCGGGCGCACGCTGGCCGGGATCGGGACACCCCCGATCGTCGTCGGCGGCACATCCTTCACGCAGAGTTGCTTGCCCGAGCGCATGCGGGTCGATTCTTCGTCGAAGTGCTCATAGACAGCCGTCAGGCGCGTGTTGTCCGCGAGGTCGATGTTCAAAGACGCCCGCACTGCCCACTGGTCGCGCCCATCGACACTGTTTCCGGTGGTCAGGTTGGTCGTGAAGCCGTCTTTCTGGCTCACTGTGCCGGCGACCCGCAGCTGGATGCTGTCTGACAGCGGGATGTTGATATGGCCCCGGCCGTTCAGATTGCCGTAATCCCCGCCGCTCAGTTCGACCGCAGCCGAAAACTCGTCGGTTGGCTTCGCAGTGATCAGGTTGATGACGCCGCCGGTCGCATTGCGGCCGTAGAGCGTGCCCTGCGGGCCGCGAAGCACTTCCACGCGCTCCACATCGTAGAACTCGGAGTTCAGCAGCCGGTTGGCGATCAGCGGGGCGCTGTTCTGGTGGATGGCGACGCCCGCGTCGCCCGAGGTGGCCACGGATGCCGATCCAATACCGCGGATGGCGAAGTTGTAGCCGGTGAAGTTGCCCTTCGAGAACACAACGTTCGGAATGGCGAGGAGCAACTCCTGGCCGCCGTCGATCTGCGCCTTGTCGAGGAGGTCCTGGTCGAAGGCCGAAACTGCGATCGGAACGTCCTGGATCGACGCCTCGCGCTTTTCAGACGTCACGATGATCGTCTGAAACGTTGTCTCGTCCTGCTGGTTCTGCTGCGCCTGCTGGGCGAGCGCCGGAGCCGAGGCGATCATTGCCAGCGCCGAGGCGGTCAAAACCAAGCTGCGCGAAGTGCGTGAATGCATTGCCATACTTTCCTCCCATAAGCCGCAGGCCTTCTTGAGCGGGCCAAATCTACGTGCGAGCCGAACGTGAACTGTCCGAAGCCTCTGATTTTCCGTCCATCTAAGCGCCGACCTGCAGCGCCCCGCTTTGCGGGATGCCGACATGTCACCGCCTCCGGCTCGGATCTGTCAACAGTGTCAAGGCCTCTGGCGGCAATACATGGAAAGGTGATGCGCCGCAGCCACAGAGGACAGCGCTGCGACGTTCAGGCGTCCCCTGGGGTTGTCTGACCCGCCGCCCATTCGCCGTAGCCGGCATGGGACAGCGCGTCATCCACGCCGAGCGCGATTATGGCAGGCGTGTCGTACGGGTGCAGTTCTGCAAGCCGCGTGCGGGCGGCGTCGGCACGCGCGGCGACGGTTTTCACCAGCATCACGCACTCGCTCTCGCGCCGAACCTCCCCCTCCCACCGATAAACAGACAGGCTTTCGCCAAGCAGGTTGCAGCAAGCCGCCAGCTTCTCACTGACCAGGATCTCGGCTGCGGCCAGGGCCGACGCGCTGTCCGGCCAGGTGGTGTAAAGCATACACAGACCCATCCCCTCTCCCTGCCCTTCGCCAACCCGCCTGGGCCAACCACCTGCCTGGGCCTGCCTGGGCCTGCCTGCCTGGGCCTGCCTGCCAGCGCCACGTCCTTCGTGTGTCGCTCCTGGCGGTGGTGGCGCGCGCAGTCCGTGGATCTTGGGCCTGCACGACAGCCCTGGCGGGGCGCCAGCACCTGTGAGCGCGCAGTGACCTTGGCCGTAGTTTGACCTACACACCAGACTCAAACGTGCGCGCGCGCCGGTGCGGATCGGTGTGACAGCGCCGCAGGACATCGTGGTGAGCTACGCAGTCAAGGAAATCTTCTACACCCTGCAGGGTGAGGGCGCCCATGCCGGGCGAGCGGCGGTGTTCCTGCGCTTCAGCGGATGCAACCTCTGGTCGGGGCGGGAGGCCGACAGGGCGCAGGCCGTCTGCCGTTTCTGCGATACTGAGTTCGTTGGCGTTGATGGCGAGGGCGGCGGCCGGTTTGCAACCGCGGCGCATCTTGCTGCAGCGGTGGTCGCCGCCTGGCCCAAAAACGGCGACGCTGCCCCATACGTCGTCTGCACGGGCGGAGAACCCCTGCTGCAGCTGGATGCGCCCGCCATCAAGGAACTGAAATCATGCGGATTTACAATCGCCGTCGAGACAAACGGAACGATCGCCGCGCCACCTGGGATTGACTGGATCTGCGTGAGCCCCAAAGCAGACGCGCCCCTGATACAGACCGCAGGGGATGAGTTGAAGCTGGTGTTCCCCCAGAACGGCGTCGACCCGTCACAGTTCACCAGGCTGGCCTTTGGGCGCTTCAGCCTGCAGCCAATGGACGGACCTCAGGTCGCAGCAAACCTGGCAGCAGCGGCGGCGTATTGTCTCGCGCACCCGATTTGGCGACTGTCGCTTCAAACCCACAAGATCATCGGAATCCGGTAGGCCTCGTCCCGTGTCAGCCCCCCGCGTCAGCTATGAGATCGTCAAACGAGCCGGTTTTGAAGCGGCTCACCACCTGCCGCGCCACGCAGACCCGGCCCGCCAGGAAACGGCGGGCTATCCCCAGATCCACGGTCACTCGTTTCAGGTCGAGGTCGCCGTCCGCGGACCGCTTGACCCGGATCGCGCCTGGATCGCCGACTTTGCCCAGCTGTCGGGAGCGCTCGGGGCTTTGGCCAGGCAGCTGGATCATCGCCTGCTGAACGAGATCCCGGGCCTTGAAACAGCAACGCTGGAGCACCTCTCGCGCTGGTTCATGGACAAGCTGATCGATGAGTTCCCGACCCTGGCGCGCGTGACAGTGTCCCGCCCGTCGCTTGGCGAGAGCTGCACGCTCACCGTAGAGGCGAGCCAGCTTCGCCCTTAGCTCGACACCGCCGCCCGCGCGAGCTTTCGGGCGAACCGGTCAAACGCAAACTGCGCATCGCCCCAAGTGCTTCTGCCGTAAGCCTGCTCGATGTCGGTCTCGTACCAGCGGTCCTTCAGGGTAGCCAGAACACGCCCGTCCGCACTCAGGACGCGCCCTTCCACGGTCGCCCCGCCGATGCCGAAGCTCTGGTAGGAAAGCCCCGGCTGATCGATCATCTGGCCAAGCGTCGGCCGGTTCGGCTTCGCGTCCGCTATCGTCAGCTCGACGACCACGCCGGCGGGAGCGCCGGCGCGCTGCAGCGCCAATTCAACCCGGTGCGCCAGATCAGCCTTGAGGATCTCGCCCTCACGCAGGCCGTAGTCGTCGTCGAGAGATCTGGAAAAGGAGTCGCTGAACCCGACCACGCGGACCTGGGCGGGGCCCGGCGCGGACGGCTGGGCAAGGCCGACGGTGCAGCACGCGATCATGGAAACAGCTGCGAGAAGCGGGCGGACGAGCATGATCTGGCCTCCCAATACATCGGCCGGCCAAGCGGCCGGAAAGCGCAGGATCAAGCCCAGCGCCCGTCCGGTCAACCGGTGCGCCATCACAAAAAAGCGAGCCGGTCAGCATGGCGGGGCGCATGCGCGCATCCCCAGGAGGCTGGGCCGCGGCGCCGCGCCGGCAGCGCACGCTGTTGTGCTGTTCGGTCGCAGGCCGATGACGGGCGGCGGGAAAGCCCAACCATGCGCTGCAAGGCAGCGCCGCCGAGGCCTGCCCCAGCGCCCGAAGGGCCCGGCTGCCTGCATGCCGCACAACATCGGGCAGACACCCGAACGCAGATCCCATTGCCAAACCACCCCGCCTTTCAGAGGCCCAGAATGAAGGCTGTCATGGCCAAATCGCCATGCCGTTGCCCTCCCAGGCGACATCGGGGGAACAGATGGCGCGCCACAGCGGCGACACAGGCGACGGCTGCGGGCGACTGCCGCATGCGGCTTTATGCGCAGCGAGGGCTGCGCGGGCCGGTCGGATCGCCTAAGATGAGTCGATGCGCGCGGGGGCTGGCGCGCGGAGGCTTTCCGCGTATGAAGGCCATTTTCGGGGCGGCGCGCAGCGCCGGAGGCAGATGTATCCTTTTCGCGCCGATCTGATCGACAGCGTGCGCAGTCTTGAGCGCCGGACCCAGATCATGCTGGCGGCCGGCGTCTTTGGCGGCCTGGCTGCGGTGCTGGGGCCAATTGTGGGCGGCTGGCTTTATCTCTTCGGCGGCATGCCAAAGATCCCCGACGCCGAGGCCTTGTGGACCATCAACAGAGAACCGGCGATTGAGTTTGTCGATCGCAACGGCGTCACGATCGGGGTCCGCGGCCCACGTTATGGGCGGGTGGTTCCAGTTCAGGAGATGCCGGATCATCTCTGGCAAGCCTTCCTCGCCATTGAGGACGAAGGCTTTTACCGCCACGAGGGCGTCGATCAGTTTGCAATCCTGCGGGCCGCAATCGTGAACGCCATGCAGGGTCGGACCGTGCAGGGCGGCTCCACGATCACCCAGCAGCTGGTCAAGAACCTGTTCCTCACGCCGGACCGCACAATCCGCCGGAAGGCGCAGGAAATCCGTCTGGCCGGCGAGATCGAACATCGCCTGACCAAGGATGAGATCCTCACGCTGTATCTGAACCGGGTGTTTCTGGGCGGCAACGCGTATGGCGTGGACGCTGCGGCCAAGCGGTACTTCGGAAAGCCAGCCACCAAAGTGACGCTGGCCGAGGCCGCGATGCTCGCCTCCCTGCCAAAGGCTCCGTCGCGATTCGCACCTACCGCCAACCTCCAGGACGCCCTGCAGCGGCAACGCCTGGTGCTCAACCGGATGGTAGAGGCGAAGTTCATCACCCGCGCAGCCGCCGACGCGGCGGCGCGGGAAAAGATCGTCATCGTCCAGCAGGAGCCGTCCGCCGAGTTCGGCTATGTGATGGACATGGCTGCGGAGCGGGCGAAGGAGCTGGTGGGCGACAAGGCCCCGGATCTGGTGGTGCGCCTCACCGTTGACGCGAAGGTGCAGCGCGCAGGCGCGCTGGCCCTGCGCGAGACGCTGGCCAGAGACGGGGCGCAGGCCGGCGCCCGCGAAGGCGCGCTGGTTGTGATGGACCTCAAGGGCGGCGTCCGCGCCGTTGTCGGCGGCCGGTCCTATGCGGATAGTTTTTTTAACCGCGCCACACAGGCGATGCGCCAGCCAGGCTCTGCATTCAAGACATTTGTCTACGGCGCCGCATTCGAAAAGGGCATGAAGCCGTGGACGGTGAAGGTCGATGCGCCAATCACAATCGAGGGATGGTCGCCCAAAAACTATGATGAGGAATTTCGAGGTTCCATGACGCTTGAGTCGGCCTACGCCCGCTCAATCAACACCATCAGTGCGCAGGTCGCCTATGAAACCGGGTTGCGCAATGTTGTGGCCTTCGCGCAGCGGGCCGGCATCACCTCAAAGCTTCACCCCTACCCGGCGATCTCGCTGGGGTCGGACGTAACGACGCTCTATGAGATGACCCGCGCCTATGGCGCGTTCGCCACCGGCGGCATGCGGCTCGACCCCTACTTCATTACCGAGATCGACACCTCGCGCGGGAAGTCGCTTTACCGCCGCCCTGCCTATGAGCAGCGGCGGGTGATGGATGAGGCCGTCGCGCGCAACATGAACTCCATGATGAAACTCGTTGTCACGAACGGAACCGGGCGCGGGGCGCAGCTGCCCGGGCGCGAAACCGCAGGCAAGACCGGCACGAGTCAATCGTTCCGCGACGCATGGTTCGTCGGTTTTACCGGCGATCTGCTTGGCGGCGTCTGGGTGGGCAATGATGACGAGAAGCCGATGAGCAAGGTCACCGGCGGCGGCATCCCGGCCCGCATCTGGCGACAGGCCATGGTTGTCGCCCATGAGGGTCTGAAACCGCGGCCGCTCTTGTTGTCCAATGAGGTGGCGCCGCCGGTGGACCTGACGCCGGCCGACGGGGACGGCATGGCCGCCTTTTACAACGATCTTGCGAATGCCTTCGCGATGGTCGTTGACCCCCCGCCCACGGTGGACGCCGAGCAGCCGCAGATGCAATGACCTGCCGATGAGCGCGACGCCCCCGCTTGTGCATATTCGCGGCGTCCGTCTTGGGTTCGGCGGCAAACCACTGTTCGCGGGGGTTGACTTCACCCTGTCGCGCGGAGAGCGGGCAGCCCTCGTCGGCGCGAATGGCGCCGGCAAGTCGACCCTGCTGCAGGTTATCGCCGGCGCACTCGAGCCAGATGCTGGATCGCGCTATGTCGCCCCCCGGGCGCGTATCGCCTTGGCGCTGCAGGAGCAGGACTTCGCCAGCCACGCCTCGGTTCGCGACGCCGCCAGGGCGTTGCAGACCTGGCAGGTCGACGACCATGTCCTCGACGCGACCCTGTTTGGGTTTGGTCTGGATCCCGAGCGCAGCTGCAGCGGTCTGTCCGGCGGAGAAGCGCGACGCATTTCCCTGGCCGGGGCTTTTGCCGGCGAACCGGACATCCTGCTGTTGGATGAACCCACGAACCACCTGGACATCCCGGCCATCGAAGCACTTGAGGAGAAGCTGGCGAGCTTTCGCGGGGCTGTTCTGCTGATCAGCCACGACCGCCGGTTTCTTGAGGCCGTCTCGACAACCACCCTCTGGCTGCGCCAGGGCGAAGTGCTGCGCCACGATGGCGGATTTGCCGGGTTCGACGCGTGGGCCGAGCAGGTGGAGCAGGCTGAGGCCCGCGCACTCGCCACGCTCGAAACCCACCTCGCAGCAGAAGCGAGATGGTACGCTCGAGGAGTGACGGCGCGTCGACGCCGCAATGAGGGACGCGTGCGCAAACTGCAGGCCCTGCGTGCGGACCGCAGCCGCCTGCTTGGCCAGCGCCGCGGCGCTGCCGAGCTGGCTGTGGACACAGCCGGCGCCTCCGGCCGACTGGTGTTTGATGCGCAGGGCGTCACCAAGGCGTGGGGCCAGCAGGCGCCGGTCGTCCGCGATCTGACACTGCGCGTGCTGCGCGGCGACCGGCTCGGCATCGTCGGGCCCAATGGCGCGGGCAAGTCGACTCTGATGGATCTGCTGATCGGACGCACGCAGCCGGATACAGGCGGGGTTCGCCAGGGCACAGGTCTGGAAATCGCTTATTTTGATCAACGTCGCAGCAGCCTTGGCGCAGACAAAACCCTGTGGGAGACCTTTGCCCCGGGCGGCGGCGATCAGATCCTTGTCCGGGGTGAAGCACGCCACGTCGCCGCGTATGCGGCGGACTTTCTGTTCGCGCCCTCGCAACTGCGCCAGCCTGTTGCGAGCCTTTCCGGAGGCGAGCGCAATCGCCTCACCCTCGCCATCGCGCTCGCCAAGCCCGCAAACGTCCTCGTCCTCGACGAACCGACCAACGATCTCGACATGGAGACCCTCGATCTGCTCGAGGACATGCTCGCCGGGTTTGACGGCACAATCGTGCTGGTCAGCCATGACCGCGCGTTCCTCGACGCCGTCGCCACATCCATCGTCTGGCCCGCCGGCGACGGGCGATGGCGCGAAACGCCCGGCGGCTACGCAGATTATCTGCGTGAACGCGCCGCCGCAGCCGACATCAACCCCGTGTCGATCAAAACCCCCGCCCGCAAGCCGGCGCCCGGGCCCGCGATCCGCCAGGCCCGCAAGTTATCCTACAGGGACGAGCGGCGGCTGGGCGAACTCGAGCGGCTGCTGCCGGAAATGGAATCAAGGATCGCTGCGCTGGAGGGCGTGCTGGCTGACCCCGACCTCTACGCGCGCACGCCCGAACGGTTCACCGACGCCAGCGCCGCGCTGGCGCGCACCCGCGCCGAGTTGGCGGTGCTCGAGGAGGAGTGGCTGACGCTGGAAGATCGCCGGTCGGCGTTGAGCGACACACGCGCTTGAGGCGACTTGGTGAACAGGCTGGCAATGGAAGTTTACAACCGTTTAACTTTGTTGCGGGACCCTCAATCAGCAATATTTCCCCAGACAGGGAGTCGACCATGATCAGGGCCAGCATCATCGCCGGAGTCGCGCTGCTTTTGGTGCAGGCGCGTGCGCAGGCCGGTCAGCCCGGCGCGTCATCGTCATTGGACGGGCGCGACGCAGACGCGGCTCAGGTTCGCTATTTGGAGTCCCCGGGGCCGCGTGAGCTGGGGAAAACTTCGAGCGGACTGCCGAGTGAGGCTGCAGCTCCTGCCATCACCGAGACGCAGCTGCGTGCGCCCTTGATTGGCGGCGAGCTGCTGTCTCTGCTGATTTCTCCGGTCTTTCCGCCGCGCGGAGCGACGCTGGAGGACGGCGCGCACTTCCTGCCGGTCGTCGCAGCCGATATTGCGCCGGATCGTTCATCGAAACTGCGTCTCGTCAGTTACAACGAGAGCGCCGTGGCGACGATCGGCAATGAGCGGCCGTGGACAGCGCCCGCGCCCAGAAAGGCCCTTCCACTGGCCGCATAGCGGCTCAATCGCTGCACACCCCAAGCGCCTCTCCATTCGCCCGGCTGGCTGCGAGCCCTGCTGAAAGCACGCGTTGCTGACGTCACGCCTGGCCTGTCAGGCGCGTCACGGGCAGGCTGATGGTCTGCGCCGCTGGAGCCACGCGTACCGCTGGTCTGCACCTGGAGCTGCCGTGCGGCTTTTTGCGAACCTGGCGTCATCCCGCGCGGTGGGGTGCTTCGGTTCAACGTTCATTCATGTTCACCTTGGTGGAGTTTGCGCTCCGATCCGGGTACTGTGGCCAGCAGGCCTGATGTTGATCACCGCCGGCCAGACAGGGGTGTGCACCGATGTGTCAGTTACACGGCGTTTCAGTCCATGATGGCCAGGCCGGCAGGTCGGTCGTGTTGAACAGGCGCGACTTGGTGCGGGGCCTGGCCGCGGGTTCCGTGGTCGCCTTCGCAGCGGGGTGCGAAACGAACCCGGAGACCGGCCGCTCGCAGGTCATGCTGATCAGCGACGCACAGCTCAGTCAAATGTCGCTGAGCGCTTGGGATGACATGCGGCGGCAGACGCCAATTTCGCGCGACCCGGCCGCCAACAAGCGGCTGCAACGGGTCGGCGAAAAGATCGCCACTGCAGCCAACCGTCAGGATGAGCCCTGGGAGTTCGTCGTTTTCAACACCCCAGAGAAGAACGCATTCGTGCTGCCCGGCGGCAAGGTAGGCTTCTACAAGGGGCTGATGGATATGACCGAAAGCGACGATCATGTCGCCACTGTGCTTGGGCATGAAATCGGTCATGTCACCGGTCGCCACGCGGCCGAACGCTACAGTCAATCCGCCCTGGCCAGTGTGGGCATGGCGGTTGGCCAGGTGATCATCGACCAGACTGATGTCGGCTACAAGCGGGAACTCGGGGCAGTCCTCGGCCTTGGCATTCAGTTTGGTTATCTCTTGCCGTTCTCGCGAAGGCACGAACTCGAGGCAGACCGACTTGGCGTCGATTACATGCACCGCTCCGGCTACGACGTGCGCCAAGCGGTCGACTTCTGGGAGCGCATGGCCGGAGATGACCGTCAACGCCCGCCGGAGCTCTTGTCAACACACCCGGATCCGGTGACGCGGATCAATGATCTGCGGGCCTATATCAATGCCCGCGGGTACGCCCTGCTGTAACAGATGGCGTGAAGGGACGGGTGCGTCCCTCCATGGCGGAGGCGGCGCGGCCAATGGCCCAGCGCCCACCCAAGACTCTGCCACCCAAGACTCTGCCACCCAAGGCGCCGCCACCCAAGACTCTCCCCCCCAAGGCTTTGGGCCACCCGGGCCGTTCGAGCGGCTTTCCGTGGCCCCCGCCTCTTGGCGCCCACCATAACCGCGCGCACGACACGCCCAGCCCTCATCGGCGGCGCCTGAAAGGCATGCGGGCCCCGCCGGGCGATCACAGATTTCGCCCGGGGGCCATCCGCAGCGGCTCGCCTTGGGCTGGGGCCTTGCCCCGCGCAGGCAAAGTGACAACGCAGTGGTGACGGCAGGCGGGCGGTCCCACGCGCCTGCAGTGCATCGGGAAAAACGCGCTCCCCTTGTTTGCTGCACTGCACAATGCTATTTAAACAGCCGCCGGCCGGGCTCTTCTCAGGAGCCCGGCCGCTTTTGTTGCCCGCACCCAAGCGAGACTGGAGACTTCGGCCGATGCCGGGACCTTCGGCGATCGACGGGAAAGGCACTCACCTACGCGGGCTGTCGCGGTCACCAGGGGATTTTATGAACGGTCTCGATTTGCGGAACGTCGCGATCATCGCGCATGTTGACCATGGCAAGACGACCCTGGTGGATCAGATGCTCGCGCAGGGCGGCGCGTATCGGGAAAATGAGGCGCGCACGGAACGCGCGATGGACTCCAATCCACTGGAACGCGAACGCGGCATCACAATCCTCGCAAAGTGCACCTCAGTCACCTGGGGGAAATCGGATGACGAGCACCGGATCAATATCATCGACACACCGGGACACGCAGATTTCGGCGGAGAAGTCGAGCGCATCCTGTCGATGGTTGACGGGGCAATCCTTCTTGTTGACGCCTGCGAAGGCCCAATGCCTCAGACCAAGTTCGTGCTGTCCAAGGCTCTCAGTCTCGGGCTGAAGCCGATCGTGGTCCTCAACAAGGCCGACAGGCCGAACGCAGACCCTGACAGGGCCGTCAACGACGTGTTTGATTTGTTCGCCGCACTCGGCGCCAGCGATGAGCAGTTGGATTTCCCGTTTCTCTACGCCTCCGGCAAGGAAGGCTGGGCCGTCGCAAAGCTGACAGATCCGCGAGACGGCTTGAAACCGCTCTTTGACCTGATCCTGGAGCATGTCCCCCCGCCACCGCCGGCGGCGCGCCGGGATGACCCCTTTTCCATGCTCGTGACAATGCTGGACAGCGACGCGTTTGTCGGACGCACGCTCACGGGGCGGATTGAGAGCGGGTGCATTGAGGTCGGCCAGACAGTGAAGGCGCTTGGCCGCGACGGGCGCGAACTGGAGCGCGCCCGGCTGACGAAGCTTTTCGCCTATCGCGGCTTGAAGCGGGTCCCGGTGGATCGCGCCCAGGCAGGCGACATCGTGGCGGTTGCGGGTTTTGGCGACGTGACAGTTGCTGATACCATTTGCGATATTGCGGTGGATACGCCAGTGCGCGCCAACCCGATTGATCCGCCGACGATCGCCGTCATGATTTCAGTCAATGACAGTCCGTTGGCGGGCCGCGAGGGCGACAAGGTTCAGTCCCGCGTCATCCGGGACCGTTTGCTGCGGCAGGCGGAGGGCGACGTTGCGATCCGCGTGACGGAGAGCGCGGACAAAGACGCCTTCGAAGTCGCTGGCCGAGGAGAACTGCAGCTCGGAGTTCTCATCGAAACGATGCGCCGCGAAGGCTTTGAGCTTTCAATATCGCGGCCGCGCGTCTTGACCCGTCGTGACGAAGGCACCGGTCAGATCCTTGAGCCGATCGAGGAAGTCGTCATCGATGTGGACGATGAATTCACGGGGCCGGTTATTGAGAAAATGGCGATCCGCAAGGCTGAGATGCGGGATATGCGCCCGTCCGGCGGCGGCAAGACCCGCCTCGTCTTCCACGCGCCGTCCCGCGGACTGGTGGGGTATCACGGCGAGTTCATGACGGACACGCGCGGCGAAGGGGTGATTAACCGTCTCTTCCATGAATGGGGCGCATGGCGTGGCGAAGTCCCCGGTCGACGCAATGGCGCCCTGATCTCGAACGATCAGGGCGCGGCGGTTCTTTACGCGCTTTGGTACCTCGAAGAGCGCGGCGCGCTCTTCGTCAATCCCGGAGAAGCCGTCTACGAAGGTATGATCATAGGCGAGAACTCCCGTCCTGAGGATCTGGACGTCAATCCGCTGAAGGAAAAGAAACTGTCCAATGTGCGCGCCGCCGGCAAGGATGAGGCGATGCGCCTGACCCCGCCGCGTCGCTACTCGCTTGAGCAGGCGATATCGTGGATCAATGAGGACGAACTCGTCGAAGTCACGCCGAAATCGATCCGCATCCGCAAGCGCTGGCTCGACCCGAATGAGCGCAAGAAGCGCGCCAGGGAAGCTGCCTGATCACCATGCGCGGATGATCCCAGCAAGCCGGCTTGTCGGCCGGCGCCCGCCGGTCCAGTGTGGGGGGTGATCAGGGAGACCCAGGTTGGCGGGGATCAGCAGACAGGACTATCTCGCGCACGACGGGCTTGGCTTGGCAGGTCTTGTCGCCCGTGGAGAGGTCAGCGCCAGCGAACTCCTGCAAAGCGCCATCGACCTCGCCGAGGCGACAAATCCGCACTACAATTTTCTGGCCCACAAGGCCTATGACAGTGCGCGCGCCCAAATCGCCCATGGGCTCGCCGCAGGCCCCTTCACGGGCGTACCCTTCCTGACCAAGGACCTGAACGTGCCGGTCGCCGGCTTTCCATTGACCAATGGATCGCGCGCCTACGCCGGGCGTGTGTCGCCGGCGGACGGCGAAGCTGCGCACCGCTTCCGCAGGGCTGGTTTCGTTCTGATGGGGGTGACCACAACCCCTGAGTTCGGACTGACGACCGCCACCGAAAGCGTGCTGTTCGGCGCCACCCGAAACCCCTGGAACGCGACAAAGACCTCGGGTGGCTCGTCCGGCGGCGCGGCGGCTGCGGTCGCAGCAGGGGTGGCCCCTTGCGCCCAGGCCTCAGACGGGGGCGGATCCATCCGGATCCCGGCGTCCTGCTGCGGTCTCGTCGGCTTGAAGCCCTCGCGCGGGCGCGCCGTTCTCGGCGGATCCTATACCGAGGGCTGGCTCGGCCTTTCCACGCTCGGCGCCGTCACGAGATCCGTGCGCGACACCGCCGCCATTCTCGATCTCCTGCAAGGATCTGCGCACGGGGCGCGCTACGGCGCGCCCCCGCCAGCTTCATCGTTCGCCGCCGCTGCAAGCCGTCCTCCTGGCCGCCTGAGGCTCGCCGTGTGCATGCCCCCGCCCAACAATGCGCCGGTGCATCCCGAGGTGGAGGCGGCTGTGCGGGCTGCAACCCGACTGTGCGCCGAGCTCGGCCACACCGTTGAGGACCTTGAACGCCTGCCCGTCGACGGACAGGAGCTCGGCGAGGCAATGATCACCACGCTGGCGGCCCACATCCGCACAGAAACAGACGAACATCTCGCTGTGCTCGGCCGCGCGATCGCCGCAGATGATGTCGAACCCATCACGCGCTACTTCTACGACCAGGGAGAACGACGCTCCGCCGCGGCGCTCGCCTCAGCGAATCGGGCGTTTCAGCGCGCTGCGCGAGCGATGGGAGAGCTATTGTCCCGCTTCGACGCGATCATCTCTCCAACCCTTGCCGAACCGCCCGTGGACGTCGGAGTGCTGAGCCTGTCGCCGGGTGACTTCAAGGCGTATGGCAAGGCTGTCGCGCAATTCGGTCCGCACACAGCGCTCCAGAACCAGACCGGCCTTCCAGCCATCAGCCTGCCCCTCGCCATGAGTTCGCACGCCACGCCGATCGGCGTCATGTTCACCAGCGGATGGGCGCGGGAGGAGCTCCTGATCGCGCTCGCTGCACAGATTGAAAGCGCAGCTCCCTGGATTGGCCGTCTGGAGGCGCTTCAGCGAACTGGAGCGGCCTTCCAGAAGTAGCGGGTGAAACCGCGCCTCTCATCCCACTCTTTCACGCGGAAGACCATGCGCACGGCCTGGCCGGAGTCCACGTCGCCAGGTTCGACGTCGGTGATGTCCATGAAAATCCGACCGCCCCCTTCAAAAACCATCATGCCGTAATGGTTTGGCGGGCTCATCGCATAGGTCAGATAGTCCGCCGACCAGGTCAGCACCGACGCGTCGCGTTCAGCGAACTTGTATGGCTCCTGGGTATCGACGGCGGGATCGTTCGGATTGACGCTGATGCGTGAGCGCGGAAACTGAACTGTGCCGGTCTTTGTGCAGCGCCCGCCGACCAGACCCAGGATCATGTCATTGTTGCGGTAGAGGGTCGTCAGCGCAGTCTTGTTGTCCTTTTCTGCGCGCATTCCCTTGTCCCAATCGATCAGGTTGTTGAACACGGCATATTTCATGTAGTTCGTCTCGGCCTTGCCGAGCTGTAGCCAGCCGCTCACCCCCTTTTGCGGCCGGAAATCCGCGATCCTGTCAGTGACGCGCAGCACAACGACATCACAGCCCTGGCCGAACTGGGCGACGACAATGACCTGCCCTGGCCTGGCGCTTTCAAGGGCGTGGGCGAGCATGAACAAGGCATGGGCGCAACCAGCCTCGCCGACTGAGGCGGCGAGGTTGTCGCGCACGGCGTCCGCTCTGACGCCAACTTTCTTGGCGACCATTTCGGGAACGCCCTTGAACAGGCTGGGAAGAATGAAGACGTCGACATCGCCGGGCGCCACACTCGCCGCCTTCAGCGCGCGTTCCACCGTCGGCGGAACAAGTTTTGCGAAACCCTCATCGCGGATCCAGCGTTCTTCCCAAGTGTAATCGAAGTCTTGCGTCGCGCCACGGAAATGATCCACGAAATCGGCCGTCGTCGTCGCGCCGCCGAGCCACTCGGCGATCACGTCGCCGGCGCCCACGAGGAACGCCGCCCCGGCATCGCCAAAATCGAGTTCCTGGCTCGAAGCGGCGCGGGCGCGACGCCTGTCAGCCGCGGCGACGAGGATCGCGCCGTTGGAAGCACCTGCCGCGGCTGCAAACGCCTGGGCAAGGGCCGAGACGCCCGCCTTCTGGCTGCCGGTGATGTCAATCGCCTTGACGGACGCCTCAAGGGTCAATGCGCTTGCAACTATGCCGGCGTTGAGCCGGTCAGAAAACGGCGCGGTCGTGGTGGCCAGATAGAGCCCGCAGACATGGCTGCGGTCATCGTCAGGCCCGAGGCAATCACGCGCCGCCTCGACTGCCATGGTGATCGCATCTTCGTCCCAGTTGGCCATCGTGCGCTCGCCCTTGGCCTTGCCCATCAGGCCCGGCTGCAGCCAGGCGTGGGCCTTTGCGATTGCCTGGCGTTGCAGGCGCAAGCGCGGCGCGTACGCGCCGTAGCCGGTGATGCCGACCATATTGATCACCCCCATTTCGTTCTCGATGCCGGGCACCACGTTAGCGTCACTTTCCCGGCAGTGAAGCCCTGAGACGCGTTCTGCGTCAGGTCAATGCAGACCAGCTGGCGGCGTCTCCAGGAGCGCCAGAACGGCTTCCCAATGCGCCAGCGCCTCAAAATCGCCAAGGGCAGCGCATTCAGCGGCGCGAAGCGTGGCGATCGTGGCGGCGTCCTCGCCATACTGCGCTTCCAGCGCCATGGCTGCGGCGGCTGGATCACTCATTCACCCGCACCCCATGAACATGGGAACCGCGCCGCTGCGCGCCGCGCCCATGACCTCAGCCCCGGTCGGAGCGGCGACGCCGGCCTTGGAGATCGCGACCGTTGCGGCGATATCGGCGAGCACCATGGCTTCGATGGGATGGGCCCCGGCCGCGATGGCAAGGCCCAGCGCTGCAAGGGCGGTATCGCCAGCCCCGGCGGCGTCCTTGACGCCGCGCACTGACTGGGGCGTGTGGCGCACGTCGGCTCCGCGCGACAGAATCGACATGCCGTCCGGGCCGCGCGTCACAACGATGCAGTCAGTGGCGGTCAGTCGCGCCAGAGCGGCGGATAGGGCCGCCTCCACTTCAAGGTCGGTTTCGGTCGGAAGTCCGGCCGCGATCGCCAGTTCGGCGGCATTGGGCTTAATGATTGAGGCGCCGTCATAGCGCGTGAAATCACGTCCACGCGGGTCGACGATCAAGGGGGCCCTGCCCAGGCGCGCGGCATTGATCGCCGCCTCGCAGACCGTTCGCGGCAAAGCGCCGCGATCCTGGTCAACCATGAGCACCACATCCGCTTCCGCAATGCTGTCGACGACCGCCTCGGTCAGTCGCCGCAAATCTTCCGCCCCAAGGGGGCCTTCGGGGTCGCGGTCAACGCAGAGCAACTGCTGGCCGCGCGCGACAAAGCGTGTCTTTGTCGGCGTGACGCGTCCACGCGCGGCGATCACATCGAGATCTGCGAGTTCCGTGGCGCCGAGCGCACTGACGATGCCCTGGCCCTCCGGGTCATCGCCAACCACCGTGACCAGCGACACGATTGCGCCCAACGCAGCCGCGTTGCGCGCCACATTGCCAACCGCCCCCGGCGCAGTCGTCACAGCCCCCTGCGACAGGGTGATCACCGGCGCCTCACGCGACACGCGTTGCGCATCACCGGTGACAAAGCGGTCGAGAACCACATCGCCGATACAGACAGCTTTCAGCTTGGAGATCCGCTGAAAAAGCGCGTCCAGCCCAGTATCATTCATCCCGGTGTTCCTGCGTGCGACTAGGCGGCCGACCCGGCGCTTTTGGCGAGGCGATCAAATTCAAGCAGGCGCGCCATCAGCGCTTCCGCCTTGTCCAGAGGGATCATGTTTGGCCCATCGGATGGCGCATTGTCCGGGTCCTCGTGCACCTCCATGAACACGGCGGCCACACCAACAGCGACGGCGGCGCGAGCCAGAACGGGCACAAACTGGCGCTCCCCGCCGGAACTCTCTCCCTTGCCGCCCGGTTGCTGCACGGAATGGGTGGCGTCGAACACAACCGGACAGCCGGTCTGCGCCAATATCGGCAGGGCGCGCATGTCAGACACCAAAGTATTGTAGCCGAAGCTGGCGCCCCGCTCGGTCAGGAGCACGTCACGACAGCCGCCTGCAACAAGCTTCTGAGCCACATTGCGCATGTCCCAGGGCGCCAGAAACTGACCTTTCTTGACGTTGACCGCGCGACCTGTCGCGGCCGCGGCCAGAAGCAGGTCGGTCTGACGGCATAGAAAGGCCGGGATCTGGAGAACATCTGCGACCGCCGCAACCTCGTTGCACTGCTCGGGCAAATGCACATCGGTCAAAAGCGGCAGGCCGATCCTGGTGCGTATCTCGTCGAAAATCGCCATGGACCCGGCAAGGCCAAGCCCCCGTTTGGCAGTTGCGCTGGTTCGATTCGCCTTGTCGAAACTGGTTTTGTAAATCAGGCCGACGCCCAGCCTGTCGGCGATCTCTTTCAAGGCGCCGGCCATCTGATGGGCGTGGTCACGGCTTTCAAGCTGACAGGGCCCAGCGATAAAGGTCAACGCAGCATGGTTGGAAACCGTCACCGGCTTCGCGCCAGGGACCTGCACGGTGACCACAGAATGCACGTCGAGTGGAGAGGAAGACAAAGAACCGTTCCATCATTGGCGGGAGCCTCGCCCGATATAGGCCGGCTGGCGGCAAAACGATAGATCACCCGAACACAAGACCGCGGCGCAAAGGCGCGGATCCAAGACCCGCAGCCCAGCGTAGAAGACAGGCGTTCCCCCGTGGCGGGGCCTGGCGAGGAGCTGTTTGGTGTCCAGCAATTCTGCGCGCAGATCCGCTCCTTCCCCGGCGTCTTCGGCGCCGGTCATTCTCTGGTTTCGTCATGACCTGCGGCTGTCTGACAACCCTGCGCTCGCGGCAGCGGTTGCGCAGAATGCACCGCTGGTGGGGCTCTACGTGCTCGATGAGCAAAGTCCTGATCTGCGAGGGCTCGGCGGGGCGGCGCGCTGGTGGCTGCATCACAGCCTGATGGCGCTCAGTGAGGATCTGGCGCGTTATGGCGTTCCGCTGATCCTGCGCCGGGGACCGGCGGTCGACGTGATCGCATCGACAGCCGAGGCGCTCGGAGCGCGGGCCGTCGTGTGGAACCGGCTGTATGGCAGGGGGGAAGTTCATCGCGACGAGGCCGTGGCGCGAATGCTTGCTGCGGCGGGCCGCAGCTGCGAAAGCCACAACGCCGGACTGATGGTCGAACCTTGGGAGATCACCACTGCCGCAGGCGGGTCGTTCAAAGTCTTCAGCCGCTTCTGGCGCGCAGCAGTGCAAAGAGGATTTTCCCCTCCGCTCAAGTCAGGTCCGCGCCGCCAGCCTGCCATGTCAGTTGACTCTGACAGTCTGCACAGCTGGGCGCTGACGCCCTCCGCGCCGGATTGGGCGGGCGGCCTGCGCGAGACGTGGCGGCCTGGCGAAGAAGGAGCCCGCGCACGGCTGCAGCAGTTTCTTGACGGCCGGCTTACGGGCTATGCGGAGGGTCGCAACACGCCCGGCGCTCCCTCGACATCAGCACTTTCTCCCCACCTGGCCTTCGGGGAAATCAGCCCGCGCCAGGTCTACTTTGCAGCGGCGGCTGCGGGCGAGACCAACCCGCGCCTGGGGCATGATGTGGAAAAGTTTCAGGCGGAGCTTGGGTGGCGGGAGTTTTCATACCATCTGCTCGCGCACGCACCCGAACTGGCGACGCGGAACTGGCGGGCTGATTTTGACCGGATATCCTGGCGTGAGGATGCGGCGTCCTTGTCGCTGTGGACCCGGGGGCTGACGGGCTATCCCATCGTTGACGCCGGCATGCGGGAACTTTGGCGGACAGGCTGGATGCACAATCGCGTCCGCATGATCACCGCGTCATTTCTCATCAAGCACCTCCTCATCGACTGGCGCCACGGTGAGCGCTGGTTCTGGGACACGCTCGTGGACGCGGACCCAGCCAGCAATGCGGCGAGCTGGCAGTGGGTCGCAGGATCCGGCGCCGATGCTGCGCCATACTTCCGGATCTTCAACCCAATCCTGCAGGGGGAAAAATTCGACCCTGAGGGCGTCTATGTTCGTCGCTACATCCCGGAACTTGCCCGACTGCCGAACGCCTGGATCCATCGCCCCTGGGAGGCGCCGGCGCTTGCCGCTTCCGCGGCTGGCATCCGGCTGGGCAGGGATTATCCTCTGCCCATCGTCGACCACGCGGCCGCGCGCGCACGCGCGCTCGCTGCGTTCAAGGTCTTGAAAGCGGACGCCGCCGTGTCCGGCGCGAGGGAGACTGCAGAATGAAGGTAGCAATTGTCGGCGGCGGAATCTCCGGCCTCGGCGCCGCCTTTGCCTTGAATGGCGTGCATGACCTCCGGATCTTCGAGCAGGAACCCCGCCTCGGCGGTCACGCGAATACTGCAGTGATTGACTATCAGGGTCGCGAGATCGCGGTCGACACGGGCTTCATCGTCTATAACGACCTCAACTACCCGAACCTGACAGGGCTCTTCAGACATCTGGATGTCGCCACCCAGCCCTCAGACATGAGCTTTGCATTCTCTGCCGGCGACGACCTCGAATGGTCCTCCAATGGATTGGCGGGCCTGTTTGCCTGGAAGCGCAACCTGGCTCGACCGGATTTCCTTGGCATGCTGGCGGACGTCCTGAAGTTCAATGCGCGCGCCCGCGCCGACCTCAAGAATGAACGCGCGCTGTCCAACACCACGCTGCGTGACTACGTGGCCGACTGTGGTCTGGGCGAGGCCTTCCTGCGGCGCTATCTGTTGCCGATGGGAGCGGCGATCTGGTCCACGCCCGAACAGGAGATGCTGGAGTACCCCGCAGCATCGTTTCTGCGGTTCTTTGACAATCACCGCCTGATGCATGTCGAGCGCCCGAAATGGCGCACCGTGGTCGGGGGGAGCCGTGCCTATGTGGACAGGCTCAAGGCCCTGTTCAGCCACTCCACCGTTCTCTCAGCCCGGATCGTCAAAGTCGAGAGGCGCACAGACGGCGTGTGGATCAGCCCGCAGAACGGGGCGCCGGAGAGATTTGACGCGGCCATCCTGGCCGCGCATTCGGATGAGAACCTGGCGATGCTCGCA
The DNA here is from genome assembly GCA_040381075.1 of Hyphomonadaceae bacterium. Taxonomy (GTDB): domain Bacteria; phylum Pseudomonadota; class Alphaproteobacteria; order Caulobacterales; family Aquidulcibacteraceae; genus JBEIHX01. Next base: position 19,534 of record JBEIHX010000006.1, on the reverse strand, counting down.
GACGCCGATGCCGAGGAGCGCCAGATCCTTGGCGCCGTGCACTATGGGGGGAACACCGCTTATCTGCATCGGGACGAAAGCCTGATGCCGCGCCGCCGCAAAGCGTGGGGCGCCTGGAACTACCTTTCAGGGGCTGGGGCCGAGCGCGTTTCAGTGACCTACTGGATGAATGCACTGCAGAAAATCGACCCCGCCTGCCCGCTGTTTGTCAGCCTCAACCCCCCGCACAGGCCTGACCCGTCGCTGACATTTGCGCAGTTCTCCTACGCGCACCCACAGTTCGATCGCGCCGCGCTGGCCGCACAGCGCATTCTCCATCGCATTCAGGGTCGCGGCGGAATCTGGCACGCCGGGGCCTGGACCGGCTACGGCTTCCATGAAGATGGGTTGGCCTCGGGATTGCGCGCGGCCTTCTCACTGGGAGGGCGCGTTCCTTGGGCGTTCCGCGATCTGCGCCCGCTCGCAGGTGACGCGGGCCGCGCGCAGGCGCCAACGCTGGCGGCGGCCGAATGAGCATCGACGCACCGGGATGGTTGTATATGGGGCGCACGAACCATGCGCGCCTGAAGCCATTTCAGTTTCGCTTCACCTATCCCGTATACGCACTTTTCCTCAACATAGACAGGCTTGATGAGTGCGCCGGCGCTTCCCGTTTTTTCTCTGTAGACAAATGGAATATTGCTACCTTCAGGGCGCGCGACCATGGCGGTCGTGATGGAGCGCTTCGCCCATGGGCCGAAGAGCAATTTCGCGCCGCCGGCATTGAACTTGAAGGCGGCCCAATTCGACTTCTATGCCTGCCGCGGGTCTTTGGTTACGCCTTCAAGCCTCTGTCGATCTGGTTCGGATACGGCTCCGCAGACGACTTGCGCGGCGTCATCTACGAAGTGCACAATACATTCTCGCAAAGCCACTCCTATGTCATTGCGGCGGCGCCTGAGGGGCGAATGCGCCAGTTGGCCGAAAAGAGATTTCATGTTTCGCCGTTCTTTGGCGTGGCGGGCAGCTACTCATTCACGCTGCGACCACCAGGGGAGTCCCTTGCGCTTGTCATTGAAAAACGAGTTGATGGAGAGACTGATCATGTCGCGACGTGGACGGGCGAACGGCGCAGACTGAATGACCGCGAGCTGTTGAACGCATTTGTGCGCATTCCCTTCCTGAGCCTTCAAGTGATCGCGGGCATTCACTGGGAGGCGCTCAAACTTTGGCTCAAAGGCGCACGCTACCACAAGAAACCTGCCCTGCCGCTGACCCCGGCCACCATCGGCTCTCTGACTGGTGCGACGACATTGCGCGGCGATAAAGAACGCACGGCAGGCTAAGACATGTCCAGGAGCTACGACCGCATGCATCAGATGAACGCCCCGAGCCATGATCGCGTCAGACAGAATGACGGGGTCGAGGCGCCAGCGCCACCGGCGATTGAACGGGCCTCCGTGAGGTTGGTGCGCGGGCTGAGGGGGGCGCCGCTGTCAGCCAAGGCGTTGGCGTTCGCAGCCTTGCGCCTGGTGCACGGCGAACTCGACATCACCTTGCCCGATGGGCGGACACTGCGGTTCGGCGCCGGCGCCGGCCCCCATGCGCATATCATCGTTCGAGACTGGCGTTTCGCCAGGCGCGCGCTGGCAGGCGGCGACGTCGGTTTGGCTGAAAGCTACATGGCCGAGGAATGGGACACGCCCGACCTATCTGCGGTGCTGGAATTGTTCGCGATGAATTTTGACGCGCTTGGCGAGGTGGCCCGCGGCAACCCTGTGGTCAAGGCGGTCAATGGCGTGCGTCACATGCTGAACGCCAACACCAAGACCGGGTCGAAGCGCAATATTCTTGCCCACTACGACCTCGGCAACGCCTTCTATGCACGCTGGCTGGACGCCACGATGACCTATTCCTCAGCCCGGTTCACCGGGCCCGGTCAATCGCTGGAGGAAGGACAGATCGCCAAGTACCAGGGCATCGCCGACCAGCTGCAGCTTCGACCCGATCAGCATGTGCTGGAAATCGGATCAGGCTGGGGCGGCTTTGCGGAGTATGCCGCCAAGACCCGCGGCGCAAAGGTCACGGGCGTTACGATCTCCGACGCTCAGTATGAATTCGCGCGCAAGCGCATCTTTGAAGCAGGTCTCGCCGAACGGGTGGATTTCCGGCTGATGGACTATCGTGACATCGACGGCCGGTATGACGGCGTTGCGTCGATCGAGATGTTTGAAGCTGTCGGCGAGCGCTATTGGCCGGTCTACTTTCAGAAAATCCACGACGTCCTTGCCCCGGGAAAGCGGGCGGCCCTGCAGATCATCACCATCGACGACAGCATGTTTCAGCGATATCGCCGCCGGGCCGACTTCATCCAGCGCTATGTCTTTCCCGGCGGCATGCTGCCAAGCATTCCACGTCTGCGGCAGGAAACCGCGGCGGCGGGCTTGGCGTGGGACCAGTCCGTGACGTTCGGGCACGCCTATGCGCAAACACTGTCAGAGTGGGCCAAACGGTTCTTGACCGCCTGGCGCGACATTAAGGGCCAAGGCTTCGACGAGCGGTTCCGCAGACTGTGGACTTTCTATCTGTCCTATTGTGAAGCCGGCTTTCGCACCGGGCGCATTGACGTGGGCCAGTTTGCGCTCGTGCGATCGGGCTGAGCGCGCCAGGGCCCGGATGAGGCCGTCATCAGGCAATCCTGGCCAGCGAGGGGACCAGGGCGGCCCATTCCCCCGGCAGGCGACTGTGTCTGGTCATCGGATGACGCCGGACGGCGGCGCCGGGCCAGCCTCGGCGCCAAGCACGGTTTCGCCGGCGATGATGCTCATGCCCTCAACAATCTGCGGCGCCATCTGAACAGGCATGAACAGATCGCACCAACCGCCAAAGATGCGTTGGCCAAGCCGCGCCCCCAAGGCCACCCGTCGGCCAGCTTCGGCATCGGGAAAAAACCGCGGCGCAAACCCGCCTGCGCGCACCACAGCGCCGACGCACTGGCGGTCTCCCCGCACAGTCAGAAGCAGACGACCGTTTTCCTCCGCGTCCGCTTCCAGCGCCAGATGCGCCCACTTGCCCCGACGCGCCTCCAGAACCGATACCTGACCGGCGACAGGCGCACGCAATGTGGACACGCAGAACGGGCTGGACTGGATGCGAACGCGCACATAACTGCCGGGCGGCAGACGCAGCTCAGCGGGCGGATCCGCCTGATCTATGTCGACGGCGCGGCCGTCAACCGGCGCGACGACAATGCCGTCCGCATCGAAGGTGACCCGATCCGGGTCGCGGAATGCAACGAGGCTGAGAAAGACCGGAGTGAGCCCAATGAGGAAGAGGGGCCACCAGAGCATGCCCAGGATCACGGCGACAACGAACGCCCCAAGCACATACGGACGCCCGTCCGGATCAATCTTTGGGAACAGAGCAAGCAAGCGCGTCATTGGGCACCTCTGCGCCACCCGTACCGGCTTCAGCTGCGGGCTTCAATGCGCGACAGCGCCTGCGCGAATTGGCTCAGAAGATTCCCCCGCGCCCTCAGCCTGGCGGCTCCAGAGATCGGCATAAAGGCCGCCTTCGGCGACCAGTGCGTCGTGGTCGCCGCGCTCAACGATCCGTCCGGCGTCCAGAACAAGGATTTCCGAGGCTTTGGCGACGGTGGAAAGGCGATGCGCCACCACGATGGTCGTGCGGCCTTCGGCTGCGGCGTCGAGCGCTTCCTGCACTTCGGCTTCAGTGGCCGAATCCAGGGCGCTTGTCGCCTCATCCAGAACAAGGATCCTGGGATCGGTCAAAATCACCCGCGCGATGCCGACGCGCTGTTTCTCCCCGCCGGACAATTTCAATCCCCGCTCGCCCACGCGCGTGTCCCAGCCATGCGGCAGCGACTCGATGAACTCCAGCAACCGGGCCTTCGCCGCCGCCATGCGCAATTCCGCAAGGGTTGCGTCAGGCCGGCCATAGGCGATGTTGTAGCGGATGGTGTCATTGAACAGCACGACGTCCTGAGGAACCACGCCGACAGCCGCGCGCAGGCTGGCCTGCGTCAATGTCCGAATGTCCTGCCCATCAATGAGCACGGCGCCGCTGTTGGGGTCGTAGAAACGAAACAATAGCTTGAGCACCGTTGATTTTCCCGCCCCGCTCGGCCCGACCAGGGCGAGGGATTTTCCCCCCGGAACCTCAAACGTGACATGCTCGAGCCCCATTGCGCGCCCCTCGTGTGCGAACGAGACGTCGCAAAAGGTGACCCGCCCCTCGCCCACGACGAGCTGCCTTGCACCCGCAGCGTCGGCGACGCTCGGTCGCTCGTCGAGCAGGACAAACATCTTCTCCATGTCGACGGCGGACTGCTTGATCTCAAGATAGGCAAAGCCAAGGATGTTCAGTGGCGCGTACAGATTGAGCATCACCAGCGTCACCGCCGCGATGTCGCCAGGCCCCATGCGACCTTGAGCAACGGCGTTGCCGGCGGCAAGAACCATGGCGAGCAGCCCCAGCACGGTGACAAGCGCCTGAGCCGCATTCAAAGCCGCAAGGGACGAACTCGCCTTGACCGCCGCCGCTCCCCTCGCCCGGATTGCCTGGTCAAATCGCTGGGTTTCGCGGGCCTCCGCGGCGAACGTCTTGACGGTTTCATAGTTGAGCAACGAGTCGACCGCCCGGGCGGCTGCCTCCTGATCGCTCTCATTCATCTGCCGACGGAATTTCAGCCGCCAGTCGGCGAGTCCGAACGTCACAGCGGCGTAGATCACGATCGTCCCGATCGCGATTGCGGCGAAGAGCGCATTGTAGGCAAGGGTCAAAGCGACAGCGGCGAGCGCAAGTTCAAAGATGCTTGGCGCAATGTTGAAAAACAGAAACCGCACCAGAAAGTCGATCGACGCCACACCGCGATCGATCACGCGCTGGAGCGCGCCTGTGCGTTTGGATTGGTGATACCCGACTGACAGCGCATGTACATGGGCGAACACCCTGGTCGCCACCAGGCGCTGGGCCTCCGCGCTGACCGGCCCGAACAGGGCGTCGCGGGCGTAGGGCGCCGCCTGCCCCCCAAAGCGCAAGGCCCCCCACGCCAGCGCCAGGATTGCAAAGGCCGGACCGGCGCCCGCCTGTTGGCCCTGCACAAGCCGGTTCACGCCATCTGCGAGCAGAAACGGCGACGCGACGGTGGCGGCCTTGGCGGCGATTGTGATCATCAACGCGAGCGCGATGCGCCAACGCTGGCCTGGAAGACCTGCGAATATCTCATTGAGCCGCCGAAGCGCCGGCAGCAACCGAGCCTCGCCCGGTTCCCCTGACGCCTTGGCCGGTCGTTCTCCCCGCGCCAAGCTGCACCTCACCTTTGGATATCTGTCGATTTTGCGCCTACCCTAGGCGCTCAGTCAGTCCGCCACAACCACGCCATCACCAGGAGCAACTGGTCAGAACATGTCTTCCGTTTCCACCCGACCGCTCGCCAGGACCGCGAGCACGCTGACCTCCGTTTGCGTCTACTGCGGTTCGTCAAATACCGCTTCTCCTGCGCATCTGGAGTTGGCCCGCCAGTTCGGCGCCACCCTCGCGAGGCGCGGTCTGCGGATGGTTTATGGCGGCGGGCGCGTGGGGCTGATGGGCGCGGCCGCGATGACGTGCCACGCATCGGGTGGTCAGGTGCTGGGCGTCATGCCGAAATTTCTGGCGAACCGGGAAATCGTCTACGAAGAGATCGAAACCGAGATCGTCGCCACGATGCATGAACGCAAGTGGCGCATGTACGAGGAGAGCGACGCCTTTGCCGTCCTGCCGGGCGGCATCGGGACCCTGGAGGAGGTAGTGGAAATGCTATCGTGGCGGCGGCTTGATCTCCATGCAAAACCGATCGCCCTGCTGGCCGGTGATGGTTTCTGGCGACCGTTTGTCGAGCTCATTGAGCACACCATCGACGCAGGCCTGACCCCGCCCTGGGTGCGTGAGGGCTATTTCTGTGCAAACACGCCGGACGAAGCCATCGCCGGTATGATTGCGAGACTGACCAGGGATGGCGGGCCGCCGCCTGAAGCGGCGAACCAAACACGCCTGTAACGGGCGCACCGGTGACCAGACCGGTCAGCGGCAGGCGTCAGACCGACTTGCACCGGCCACGCCCGCCAGGCCAGACAGTGCGTTGAGCGGGGGCGGATATGAAGCAGGGACTATGGGTTTTGGCGGCGCTGGCGCTCGGCGTGATGATCGGCGCATTTGTCCGCGCGTCGGATCATGCTGCGCTCAGCGCCGGGTTTCACGCAGTCTCGGTTGTGGGAACGCTGTGGCTTGATGCGCTGCGCATGACCCTGGCGCCGCTCATCTTCGCCCTTCTGGTATCGGCGATCGTCAGCGTCGCCGAGACAGCAGCCGCTGGCCGGCTGGCGCGACGCGCGCTTGGCCTGTTCGCCGTCTTGCTGCTGGTCGCCGCGACTTATTCCGTCCTCGCAACGACATTCGCCTTGCGTCTGGCGCCGCTCGATCCAGCGAGCGCGGCCGCGCTCACCCGGGCGGTGGACGCACCCGCCCCATCCGCGCAGCTCGACATCGCCCGCTGGCTGGAAAGCCTGATCCCGACAAATGTGGTTGCAGCAGCCGCGGAGGATGCGGTTCTGCCGTTGGTGGTGTTTGCTGTTGTGTTCGGCTTCGCCGTCACCAGAATTGAGTCACCGCGTCGGGCCGCCCTTGCCGGTTTTTTTCAGGCACTTGCCGACACCATGCTCGTGATCATCAAATGGGTGCTGGCGCTCGCGCCTGCCGGCGTCTTCGGACTTGCCCTGGCGCTCGGTCTGGATACGGGTTTCGACGCCGTGGGCGCGATCGCGCACTACGTCGGCCTCGTTGTCGGTGTGACGTGCGGGATCATTGTGGCGGCGATTGCGATCGCGATTGCCGGCTCAGGCATGCACCCACTCGCGACGCTCAGAGCGCTTGCCCCCGCGCAGGTGATCGCAGCCTCGACCCAGAGTTCGCTCGCCAGCTTGCCCGCCATGCTGCAGACAGCACTGGGGCCGCTGAAGATCCGCGCGGAGATTGCAGAATTCGTGCTGCCGCTCGCGGTTGCAGTCTTTCGCCTCACCAGCCCGGTCGCCAACCTCGCCGTGGCGGTGTTCGTTGTTCACCTGAGCGGGGCGGATCCCGGCCCCATGCAATACGCGGCTGCAATCGTTGTGGCGTTTCTGGTGTCGATCTCGTCGGTCGGCCTGCCAGGACAAAGCTCCTTCTTTGTCTCGGTCGCGCCAATCTGCATGGTCCTGGGCGCTCCGACTGCCGTCCTGCCCCTGCTGCTGGCGGTTGAGGTCATCCCCGACATCTTCCGCACGGTCGGCAACGTCACGGGCGACCTCGCCGCAGCGGTCACCCTGAACCGCGCCGAGCGGTCGCGCACGCACCATCGGTCTTCCGGCTGAGCACCGGCGTCAGGCGCGCGGCCTGCGAAGGCAGCGCGGCAGCGCAGACACGGGCGCGCTGCCGGCCCTCAGCAACCGGGATGGCACGGCGGGATCTGGATTTGCAGCGCAGGAGGAGACCGCGCCCGACATTCCCGGGAGAAGGGCGCGGCTGTCGATCGGCGAGGCCGGGCGTGGCGCCTTGCGGCGTGTCCGGACACCATTGGACGACGCTGCGGATCGGTCAAACCTCGCCTTCTGGAGCAAGGCAGGCTATGTCGTCACCGATGAGCGACCGCATAAAGCCTTTCGATGGCGTCCGTAATTTCCGGGACTTCGGCGACTATCCGACAGTCGACGGCGGGAGGGTGCGCAAGGGCGTGTTGTTCCGCTCCGCGCATTTCGCTGAGGCAACCCACTCTGACGCCGCCACACTCGATGCGCTTGGACTTGGCCTGGTGCTGGATCTGCGCCGCCCGGCCGAGCGCCTCTGGTCACCCAATATCTGGCCGCGCGGATCAAGCGACACGCGCGTGGTCGTGAGCGATGCAGGCGATGACAGTGCGGACGCACCCCACCTCGCCTTCCTGCGGCATGGCGAACTTACACGCGACAGTGTGGATGCATTCATGCTGGAGACGTATCAACGCATTCCCTTCGAGCAACGCCACATCGACCTTTTCGGCAGCTGGTTTCGCGCGCTCGCGCAGGATCGGACGAGGGCTGTCGTACACTGCGCCGCCGGCAAGGATCGCACGGGCCTGTTGTGCGCATTGACCCTGCATCTGCTCGGAACACCCGATGACGTTATCATGGAGGATTATCTTCTGACGAACCACGCGGTGGACATCGAAAAGCGGCTCCCGGAGCGGGTTGCTCACATGTCCGCCGCACTCGGCCGCGAGCTCGATCCGGCGGCGATGCGCCCAATGATGGGGGTTGACGCACGCTTTCTCCAAGAGGCCACAAACGCCATAAACAGGGCCTGCGGCTCACGTGAAAGCTATGTCAAAGAGGCGCTCGGCCTGAGCTCGAGCGACATCATGTCCCTGCGGACGCATTATCGGGCGGCTTGATCTGTGCCCTGGCGCTGGCCTTCCGGGGCGAACCAAGGCGCGCCGGATCGACAGGCTTAGGAAGCCTCGTCGTCTTTTCGATTTGATCCGGAACGGGAATTGTCGCGCCCGCCTCGGAGACTTCAAGGTCCTCAAATCGCCGCGCCGAGGCCAGCACACGGGTTTCGAGCGAACCAACAAAGTCATTGTAGTGGCGCACCGCGTCGTCCAGTTTGCCGCCCAGTTTGGCGACATGATCAACGAGTTTGACGATTCGCTCATGCAGCTCGCGGCCGAGATCGGCAGCCTTGCGGGCGTTGCGTGCGCTTTCCTCCTGGCGCCAGCCAAGCGCCACGGCCTTGAGAAGCGCCGTCAGCGTGACGGGGGTGACGATCATGACGCGGCGTTCAAGTGCGTCCTGGAGGATTTTCGGATCGCGTTCCGCGGCCGCCGCAAAGAAATTCTCCCCACTGATGAACATCACCACGAAGTCGACGGTCTCCGGGACATGACGCTGATATTCCTTGGACGACAGACTCAGCATGTGATCCCGCAGCTGGCGGGCGTGCCGCACAAGCAGGGCCTCCCGCTGGGTCTCATCCGCGCAGGACACGGCTTCAAGATAGGCGTCCAGCGCCACTTTGCTGTCGATCACAATGGAGCGACCGCCAGGCAGGCGCACGACCACATCCGGCCTTAAGGAACCATCCTCACCCTTGACGCTCGTCTGTTCTGTGAAGTCGGCAAACCTGGATAGACCGGCCAGCTCCATGATGTTGCGCAGCTGCTCCTCGCCCCAGCGCCCGCGCGTCTGCGGCGAAGCGCGCAGGGCGTGAACGAGTTTCTGGGTGGTCGCCTGCGTGGAGACGAGCGCTTCACCCACCTGGCGGATCTGCTCGCTCAATGTGGACCTGTCCTCGATGCGCGTCTTTTCAAGTTCCTCCACCTTGGAGCGGAACTGGCCGAACGCTTCCTGAATGGGCTCAACGAGGACCTTCAGCCCGCCGTCGGCCTGAGCAAGGCGCTTCTCGAAGGTTTCGCTCGCGAGCAGGAGGAAGCTCTGCTCGTTGCGGCGCAGCGCATCGGCGGCGAGAGCGGAGAACGTGCGCTGAAGTTCATTCTGTGTCTCAGACAGGGCGCGCTTTTCCGCCTCCGCACCGCGCTGGCGCTCCTCCAAGCGCGCCGCCAGGACAGCAAGCTCCGTCTCAGCTTTCTGCGCTCTCGATTCCACAGCGATGCGGCGCGCAGTCTCGGCGGCGAGCCTGCGCAGGGACCAGACGGCGGCGATGCCCGCCACGCCCGTCAGGACAGCCAGAATCAGATGAGTTGTGTCGAACGCCATCCCCATACCTGCACGTCATCCTGGCAGACCAAGTCTGCCTACCCTGCGAGACTTGGGCATCGAAACATCACGATTTTCAAGGGGCCGCCTGCGGGGGCCAATCCATCTCCCCAGCGGCGACGGTGCGGGCCGCCGATCGGCGCTTGCTGGGGTCATGCCGCTCCAAGCGCCGCCGCGGCGCGCGCCCGCTCCTCAATGGCGCCAAAGTCACCATCGGCAATCAGATGTGCCGGAGCGATCCACGAACTGCCGACACACACGACATTGCCAAGGGCCAGATAGTCACCCGCATTCTTCGGGCTGATCCCGCCGGTTGGGCAGAATGCAAGGTCTGGCAGAGGTCCTGCGAGCGCTGAAAGATATTCAACGCCGCCGGCTGCTTCAGCCGGGAAAAACTTCAGCGCAGAGAAACCTGCGCCACGCGCCGTCATGGCTTCGCTGACCGTGGCGACCCCAGGCAGAACGGGCGTATCGAGATCCCTGAAGCACAGGATGAGATCGTTGGTGAGGCCGGGGCTTACCAGAAACTGGGCCCCGGCGGCGATGCTGGCGTGCGCCTGGCCAGGCTCAAGAATGGTGCCCATGCCGACGACCAGGTCGGGCGCCGCGGCGCGCATGATTGAAAGCGCATCGAGCGCGGCCGGCGTGCGCAGTGTCAGTTCCGCGACCCGGACACCGCCGGCGACAAGGGCGCGCGCAAGCGGCCCGGCATCCGGCGCATGCGTGACGGTCAGCACAGGAATGACAGGTCCCGCAGCCCAGATCGCTTCAATCTTGCGCATGCGCCATCTCCTCAGCCAGCGCCGCGGCGCCAAGCAGCGCGGTTTCACCGTGCAGGATCAGCTTCACGGGAACATTCGAGAGGAACCCCGACATGGGGCCGCGGCTGCGGAAACGCGCAAGAAAACGGCTTGCGGTCAGGGCGCGCACCTGTTTTGGAAGAATGCCGCCGCTCAGGAGCACTCCGCCCCGCGCACCGAACGCCAGGGCCATGTCGCCGGCAAAAGTGCCAAGCGCAGAGAAAAACACGGCAAGCGCGCGCTCTGCGAGCGGATCCCGGGCGGCGGCAGCGGCTATGGTCGCTGCGTCAGCAGTTTCTTGGGGAAATCCCGCCAATTGCCGCAAACAGGTCCACACATTCTCAAGGCCCATGCCTGAGGCCACCGTCTCGAACGACACATAGCCATGCGTCCGACGCAAGGAGGACAATATCTCCGCCTCGCCGTCGTCTGCTGGCGCAAACGCGACATGTCCGCCTTCGCCGGGAACGACGCGCCAGCCCTGCTGACCCGGGATCAACGCTGCAAGGCCGAGACCAGTGCCGGGCCCGAGCACGATGATGGGTGATGCTGGCGCGGCGAGCCCTGGAGCGATCTCCAGCAGGTCCTCGTCAGGAACCATGACAGCGCCGCGCGCCTGCGCTTCAAAGTCATTGACCAGACGCAGGCGCCTCAGGCCCAGTTGCTGTCCCAACTGCGCCGCATCAAATGACCAGTCGGCGTTCGTCAGGCGCGCGACCCCGTCGCGGACCGGACCCGCCACCGCCAGGCAGGCGCGCTCCAGGGGGGCAGGGCTGCAGGCGAGCACCGCTTCAAGTGCCTGCGTCGCATCGGAAAAATCCGCGACCTTCAGGCTTTGACGCGCGTCGAGCTCAAGCTGATTGTTGACCCGCCGCGCGATGGCGAAACGCGCATGCGTGCCGCCGATGTCGCCCACAAGAATGGCGGAGCCGTTGCTGGCGGACGGGGTCATGGGGTGTGCATCAGGCCGGCGTGATGGGCAAGGCTTGCCTGAGCCAGATCGGGTATGGCCAGCGCGCCTTCTTCTGCCGATCCAACAAGCGCGCGAAACCCGGCGAACAGTTCCCGCCCCACCCCGATCTGGTCCGACGCCGGATCAAACACGGCCGGGCTGCGTGCTTCAAGGACTGTTCGCGCCTCGGCCGCCATGAAGCCAGCGCTGGCGTCGATACGGACCATATCGCCATCGCGCAGCTGGCTGATGGGACCTCCGCACAGCGCCTCCGGCGACACATGGATCGCCGCGAGCACCTTGCCGGACGCCCCAGACATGCGCCCGTCCGTCAGCAGGGCCACCTTGAAGCCGCGGTCCTGGAGAACGCCAAGCGAGGGTGTCAGCTTGTGCAGCTCCGGCATGCCGTTGGCGCGCGGCCCCTGGAACCGCAGCACCGCCACCATGTCACGATCGAGTTCGCCCGCCTGGAACCTCGACAGGAACTCCGCCTGCGAGGAAAACACCACCGCGGGCGCCGTGATCGCGTGATGCTCCGGCTTGACCGCAGAAATCTTGACGATCGCCCGCCCGAGATTGCCGCTCACGAGGCGCATGCCGCCATCCGCCGCAAACGGCGCGCTCGCCCGGCGGACGACTGCGTGATCAAGGCTCTCTGCTGGCGGATCGCGCCAGTCAAGCACCCCGTCGATCAGGGCAGGCTGGCGCGCATAGGCGGTGAGGTCACAGCCCGCCACTGTGCGCACGTCACGGTGCAACAGCCCAGCCTCAAGAAGATCCCGGATGATGAAGGCAAGACCGCCAGCGGCATGAAAATCATTCACGTCCGCCTGGCCATTTGGATAGACGCGCGCCAGCATTGGCGTAACGCGGGCGAGCGCGTCGAAGTCATCCCAATCGATCAGGATGCCGGCCGCGCGCGCGATCGCCACGAGATGTATCGTGTGATTGGTTGATCCGCCGGTCGCATGCAGCCCCACGATTGCATTGACGATCGCGCGCTCATCTACGATTTCTCCGATCGGGCGCCAGTCGCCGCCGAGCGCAGTGATGCTTGCCGCATGCTGGGCGGCGGCGCGGGTCATGGCGCTGCGCAGCTCCGTGCCGGGATTGATGAAGGCCGCGCCGGGCAGGTGCAGCCCCATGACTTCCATCAGCATCTGGTTGGAGTTGGCGGTGCCGTAGAAGGTGCACGTGCCAGGGCTGTGATAGCTCGCGCTCTCAGCCTCGAGGAGTTCCTCGCGGGTTGCTTTGCCCTCGGCGTAGAGCTGTCGCACGCGCGCCTTTTCGGCATTCGGCAAACCAGACGGCATGGGGCCGGCGGGCGCAAAGATCACAGGCAGGTGGCCGAACCGCAGCGCTCCGATGAGCAGCCCGGGCACAATCTTGTCGCAGACCCCAAGACAGATCGCGGCGTCGAACATCTCATGCGACAAGGCGACCGCCGTCGACATGGCGATGACGTCCCGGGAGAACAGGGAGAGGTCCATGCCGGCCTGGCCCTGGGTGACCCCGTCGCACATTGCCGGCACGCCGCCCGCGACCTGGCCGACGGCGCCGACGCGGCGGAGGGCGTCCTTGATCTCATCGGGATAGGTGGAGAACGGCTGGTGGGCGGACAGCATGTCGTTATAGGCGGTGATGATGCCGACATTCACCTCGCCGCCCGTCTTCAGAGCCGCCTTGTCCCCCGCCGGGCACGCCGCAAAGCCGTGCGCAAGGTTGCCACAGGACAGTCGCGCACGCCGCAGCGTCTGACTGGCGGCTGCATGGACCTGGGCGAGGTAGGCGCGCCGCGTGAGTGCGCTTCGGGCCCTGATGCGCCCAGTGACCTCCAGGATGGTTGGGTTGAGTGTCATAGCTTCGACCTTTGCCGTGCAGACTGGAAAGATGTCTGGGCTACAGACTTTCGTCATACCAAGCGCGGCCGTCATGCCCAAGCATGACGGCCGCGGCGTCCGGACCGTCGGAACCGGCCGAGTACCGGTGTAATGGCGTCGCGTCCGCCCTCCACGCATTCAGGATCGCATCAACCCACGTCCATGCGGCTTCAACTTCATCGCGCCGCATGAACAGGCCAAGATTCCCGCGCATGACCCCAATCAGGAGCCGCTCATATGCATCCGGATAGCGAGCCTTGAATGTATCGGCATAGCTCAGATTGAGAGGCACATACCGCAGCTTGAGCCCGCCTGGGCCCGGCTCCTTCGTCATCAACATGAGCCTCACGGCTTCATCGGGTTGCAGGCGCAGGATCAGGCGGTTGGGTTGCAGCCGTCCGCCCTCTGCGCTAGTCATGACATGCGGCACATCCTTGAACTGAATGACAATTTCCGAGCGGCGTGCACTCATGCGTTTTCCGGTGCGCAGATAGAACGGGACCCCCGACCAACGCCAGTTCTCGATCTCCGCCTTGATCGCCACGAAGGTCTCTGCGCTGCTGTCGCGACCGAGCTCCTGGGCGTATCCGGGAGCAGCTTCGCCATCCACGCCGCCAGCCTTGTACTGCCCGCGGACGGTGACCTTGCGCACGTCGCCCGCGGTGATCGGTTTCAGCGCCCGCAGGACCTTGATCTTTTCATCGCGGAGAGAGTCCGCATCAAGATCGAGCGGCGGCTCCATGGCGACCAGGCACAGCAGCTGGAGCAAGTGATTTTGCACCATGTCGCGCAGGGCTCCGGCGTTGTCATAGTACCGCGCCCTCTGTCCAGCGCCCACAGTTTCAGCCACGGTGATCTGGACGTGATCCACGCCGCCAGCGCGCCAGATGGGCTCGAACATGGCGTTGGCGAAACGCAGGATCAGGAGATTCTGGACCGTTTCCTTGCCAAGATAGTGATCAATGCGAAAGACCGCAGGCTCGGGAAAAAACCGCCCCACCGCGTCATTGATCGCGCGCGCGCTTGCGAGATCGGAACCGATCGGTTTTTCAAGAACGATCCGGCTTTTTTCTGTCCAAAGACCCTGCGCCGCGATATTCGCGCTGACCGGGCCGAACAGATCAGGCGGCAGGGCGAGATAAAACAATCTGGGATGGTTGCTCTGCTCCAGCGCAGCCTTCAGCCCGGTCCAGTCCGCCCCGCCGTCGCCGGCGTCGATGCCAAAATAGGCGATACAGGCTGTGAACGCGTCCCATGTTCCGCGCGCAACTGGTTCGTGACCGTGGTGGCGATCATAGGCCTTCCGCAGGTCGGCGCAGTAGGCGGCGGTGTCGCCTGGGGCGCGCGCCACCGCGAGGATCCGGGCCCCGGACGGGATCTGACCGTCGCGCCACCGGTGGTACAGGGCAGGCATGAGTTTGCGCTGGGCGAGATCACCCGTGGCGCCAAAGACCACGATATCAAAAGCCTCGACCGGGATGAACTCTGCCATGTCCGCACCCCATTTGCGCCCCGACCTCCTCCGGCCGGCGCCCGCGACCGCAAGCCAGCAGGACGCGCGAATCGCCGGGCGACACTAACCCATGTCTGCATCGGGATCATGCCCGGGGCTTGCCGGGCGGACCGCGCCCGCGGCGCCGCCGTGGGGCGCACGCAGTTGCGGCGGATTGGGCCGGCCATGGTCAGCCCGCCGCTTGGCGCCCCGGGTGGCGCATCAGTGGAGATTGAACGTCCCGCCGGGCCCGGACCCGCCTGGTCTCCGGGGGCCTGGAACGGGGGGCCAGGGGTCGGGGTCGGGGTCGGGACGCAAACCTGTCCGGTGCGCCCAATCCTGCCGGCGATGCTCGTGGGCCTGGGGTGTGGAGGTGAGTACCGGGATCGCCGGGCAGACCACGCCAGTGAGGCCCCTGGCAGGCGCAAGCGAACTCGGTTGGCGCAACGGGGCCGGGCCATGGGTCTGCCCCGCAAGGCGCAGGTGCGGGCCCGGCCGTGCCGACGGCAGCCCCCTGCCGCGCGGGATCAGGCGGCAGCAGGCGTCGCAGTGACGGCGCAGCGCGTCACCGGGCCTCCCGGGCGACAGCGGTTGTATTCAGTGGGCCTCAGGCGCAGCCAGGGCAGGTCCGGCGACCCTGGCGCGACATCGCCGCACCGAAGAAGAATGAAAAGCCGGAACCTCACCGGCGCCCCGGGAGGGTGCAGGGCTGCGGCGGCCGCCTGCGGGCGGTCAGGCCATGGGTGGCATTCGGCTTGACCCACCGGCCGGCGAAGGGCTACGCACCCTCACTCTGCACCCGTAGCTCAGCTGGATAGAGCGCTACCCTCCGAAGGTAGAGGCCACAGGTTCGAATCCTGTCGGGTGCGCCACTTCAGTACAGAACTGTGAACATCGGCCGGATTTCATGCCTGAGGCGGCGACCAGGGTTCCCAGTAGTTCCGATTTCGACCCCATGATCCGGACTTTGGTATCGGCGACCTCGACGCGCTGTGCCAGCGCCCGGAGGTGATCGCGGCGATAGCCGCCGCCGCCCATCCGGATGCGCTGGCGGGCCGCACGGGCGAAGGTCATGACCATTTCGGGGCTGATCGCTTGGTTGCCCGCACTGTCGAGTGCGGCCTGTGCGCGCTCGGCGTCGGCATTGGCCTGCTCCCGAAGCGCCTTGAGGCCCGCAATCCGCTCTTGAAGGTCGGGCGCATCGAGATCGGCGACACCCGACTCGATGGCGTCGAAGAGGCGGTTGAGGCGCTGATCAGTCTCGGTGATGCGCTTGGTGAGTTCCGCAAGGTGCTAGCCGCGGCGCTCGGTGCGCTCCTGACGCCGGTCGAGGACGCTGACGAGGATCACTTCCAGCCGCTCAGGCTGCAGCAGGCGCTCCTCGAGGTGGCCAGCGACCAGGTCGTCGAGCCGTTGCATCGGGATCGAGCGGCCCTTGCAGCCCGTCTCGCCCTGCCGGGCCTTGGTCGAACAGGCGTAGTAGCGATAGACGCCGCCCGCGCTGCCCTTGCCGGTGCGAAGCGTCATGGCGCCACCGCATTTGGCGCAGAAGCAGATGCCGGTGAGCAGCGTCGGGCCGCTGGTGACGCGTGCCGGCGTCATCCTGAGATCGCGGGACTTGAGACGGGCTTGCACCGCGTCGAAGGTCTCCCGGTCGATCAGCGGCGGACAGGCCATGATCGCGACTTCGCTCTCGGGCTTGCGCTCCCGGTCCTTGTGCGAACGCGTGTTGAAGCGGTGCTCGCCGACATACGTCGTGCGGGTCAGGATGGCGTGGATCTGCGCGAGCCCCCAGCACCCGCCGTCGCGTGTGAAGAGACGCCGCTCGTTGAGGTGGCAGGTGATGGCCTTGACGCCCATCGGCCCCTTCCTGCCGTCGCCTTCGAGGAACAGGGGGTAGATCAACCGCACCGTCTCGGCGTGCAGGGGATCAATCTCCAGCTTCTTCTTGGTCTTCGCCCCGCGCTGCTCGGCCGCAACGATGCGATAGCGGATCGGCGGCAGCGCCCCGTTCCAGAAGCCTTGCCGGGCGTTCTTGTTCATCGCCCGCAGGACGTACTTGGCGTTCTCCCTAGACTGGTGCTCGTCGAACAGCGCCATGATCTGCCGCATCATGACATGCATGGGATAGTCGCCCATCTCCTGCGTGGTGGAGACGAGCTTCACGCCATTCTTGGCCAGCTTCCTGACGTAGAACTCCAGTTCAAAGTGGTCGCGGAAGAAGCGCGAGAAGCTATGGACCACGACCGCATCGAAGGGCGAGGACTTCGACGTCCCTGCCTCGATCATGCGCTGGAACTCAAGCCGACGGTCGTTGCTGGCGGACGCGCCGGCTTCAATGAAGGTCTCGACCAATTCGTAGCCCCGCGAGACGCACCAGGCTTCGCCCTGCCGCTTCTGATCCGGGATGGAGACGCCATGCTCGGCCTACCGCGCCGTCGAGACGCGCAGGTAGAGGGCGGCGCGTAACGGCAAGGTTATGATGTCCGTCTCCTTCTCACTTCATCGGCACGGCCCGAACAACTCGTCGAACAGATCGCCGAACCACGCCTCGAACACGTCGACCTCGGCCTCGGTGACCGGGATAGGATCGGGCCAATCATCGGTGATGGTCCAGGTGGAGAAATCGTGTTTCGGCGGCCGGCCCGGAAACGGCTAAGGGTGGCCGACCAATGCTTCCAGTTGCCGGAATGCGGTCGGCGGGCGAGGTCTGGACGCGCGGGGCAGGGCGACAGGATCGCCCATCGCCGTGCGGGACTGAACGGAAGATCTCCACGCCGTGGCACGCTGCACTTTCCCGTGGTCATGGCCCCGCCATCAGCCGCTCTACTGTCCGCATCGGGAGGACGAGCCGCATCGAGTCCGGCAGCCGGAGAAATCCGTGCGCGACATAGAAGGCAGCAGCGCCTTCATCCATCGCATCGACCACGATCATCGACGATCCGACTGTCTCGGCGCTGGCCAACGCGCGGCGCAGCGCGTCCGCCAGAAGGATCGCGCCCAACCGCTGTCCCTGCCTGTCCTTCGCCACCGCCAGACGCCCGATCAGCGTGCCGCTGACCAGCGGATAGCGCGGGATGACCTTGCGTGCTGCCTCCGGCACATCGCCCTGGGCAAGCGCTGTGGCGCAGAGCGTGTAGTAGCCCAGCACGCGGGCCGGATCGGCCTTGCCCGCCAGCACGAACACGCCATTGGCGCGGCGACGCACATCCTGCCCGGCCTGCGTCTGGAAGTAGCGGTCAAGGCTCTCGACTCCGCAGGTGAAACCGGCGCGGTCGTTCCCGTCGCCCAGCGGGACGATGACAAGGTCAGGTGCGAGCGCCACGGGTCATTAGCCGATGCGGCGACCATGCTCCACAAAGGCTCGGGCCAGCCTCTCGTTCGGAGCGGGTGGGTTGATGAGCGCCTCGAAGAACGCCGCCCGATCGCGCTCCGACAGGCTCAGCGTCTCGTGCTCGGCAATTGTCCGGCGCGCAGCGTCGGTGATGGCGGTCAGGCAATAGTCGCTGATTTTGCGCCGCTCGAGAAGCGCGGCGCGCTCGATCAGCCCTTTGGTCTGCTCGTCGAGCCGGAAACCGAGACGGTCGTCCCGGGTAAAGCGGTCCTTGGCAGGGCTGGCCTTGCTGGTCATGGCGATCTCCTTCGCTGGCGAGAATGTACGTCGAACGGAGGTACATATCAAGCAAGTGCTGCTTGAAACGGCCATGGCGCCGAAAAGTGGTCTGGAACCGTTGGACAATTTGCCCCGCACGGCACGCGCGCCGACCGAGCGGCACGTCAAAACCCAAGTCCGGGTAAGGGCTTGGGAGGTGACCGGGGAGCCGCATTTATCTCGCTGTCCGGACCGCCAGTCAAAAAAGGCTGACCGTGCCCGCGCCATCAGGACCTTCGGCAGGAATCGCCGGTTTGGCTCGGACGCCTTCTCTTCCCGGCCGTGCCCGCAGTGCGTCTCGAAGCCATCGCCCGGCGCAGAAACGCCGTCGCCGTCCTGGCCGAGATGCATAGCGAGAGTGGGCGGCGCTTTGTCTATTGATCTCGCTGGGGTTTCTCCGAGAAGCGCCGCCTTGGCCTGTGCCGCGATGGCGAGAAAAACCCTTGCTCTCTATGACATACGACCACGCGCCGTCAGTGCTTTTATCTCGCAATCCGTGGCCGGCTCTACCAGCGCCGAAGATCGCACGACGCCGCACGTTCCATGCTCGACTTCGACAGCTTTGCCGATTCCGACGAAGCCACCCGTCTATAACGGGATAAATCCGCCCGGGCATTCCGAGATGATGCCGCCCCCTGTAACGGGATGATGCCGCCCGGGGGGCCACTCATGTTGGCCGTTTTTGGGTGTGTCACTCGCCCTGGCTGCTCGTCAAGGACGTCTTCTGGGATTTGGCGCGCGCACGGCGCATGCTTTCAACGGAGAACTCGATACGATGCGCGTCGTGGATCAGGCGATCCAGGATGGCGTCGGCGCAGGTTGGATCACCGATGTTCTCATGCCAGGCCTGGACGGGCAGCTGGGAGGTGATGATGGTCGATCGGCGTCCATACCGGTCTTCCAGGATCTCCAGGAGATCGTTGCGGGCGCCTGCATCGAGCGGCTTGAGGCCGAAGTCATCCAGGATGAGCAGATCGGCTCGGGCGAGGGCCTT
>JBEIHX010000005.1:0-148359 GCA_040381075.1 Hyphomonadaceae bacterium | reverse complement strand
CGCCCTCGGGCCCGCGCACGTCGGCCCGCGCGCGCGGGCGCGGCGCATGCGCCGGGTGGCGCGCGCAACCGCGGTCACGCTGCGTCACGGCTGCGAAACCCGTCCCCGGGAGGAGAATCCGGACATGGCGCGCGCTGGCCGGCTTGCCTTGCAGGCGCAGCGCGCCATGTCGCAACAAACGCCGGCTGTCCGGCGCTGGGAGAGTGGCCATGAAGATTGCGATCCTGAAGGAGCGCAGAGACGGTGAAACGCGCGTCGCCGCTTCGCCGGACACCGTGAAGAAGTACAAGGCCATGGGGCTCGAGGTCGCCATCGAAACCGGCGCAGGGCTCGCCGCGGGCGTGACCGATGCGATGTTCGAAGCCGCTGGCGCGGTGATTGCGCCGGACTTCACGACCGCCCTCGCGGGCGCAAGCCTGGTCTACAAAGTGCGCCGCCCCACCGCAGAAGAACTCGCCGCCACTCCGAAGGGCGCCATGATCGCCGCGCTGCTGGCGCCCTACGTTGACCGCGCCGCGATCGAGGCCTACGCCAGGGCCGGCGTCGACGCCCTGGCCATGGAATTCATTCCGCGCATCACCCGCGCCCAGGCGATGGACGCGCTGTCCAGCCAGGCCAACCTCGCCGGCTTCCGCGCCGTGATCGAAGGCGCCGCCATCTATGGGCGCAGCTTTCCCATGATGATGACGGCGGCCGGCACCGTGGCCGCCGCCAAGACCTTCATCATGGGCGTCGGCGTTGCAGGCCTGCAGGCCATCGCCACCGCCCGCCGCCTCGGCGGCGTCGTCACCGCCACAGACGTGCGCCCCGCCACCAAGGAGCAGGTGCTCTCCCTTGGCGCCAAGTTCATCGCGGTTGAGGACGAGGAATTCAAACAGGCCGAAACCTCCGGCGGCTACGCCAAGGAAATGTCGAAGGACTATCAGGCCAAGCAGGCCGCCCTGGTGGCAGAGCACATCGCCAAGCAGGACATCGTCATCACCACCGCGTTGATCCCGGGCCGTCCCGCGCCGGTGCTCGTCAGCGAGGACATGGTCAAGACGATGAAGCCCGGCAGCGTGATCATCGATCTCGCCGTGGAGCAGGGCGGCAACTGCCCGCTCTCGAAACCGGATCAGGTGGTTGAGGCCTACGGGGTCAGGATCGCCGGCTTCACCAATCTGCCCGGTCGTATCGCGGCCGACGCATCGGCGCTCTACGCCAAGAACCTCCTGAACCTGACGCCGCTTCTGGTCTCAAAGGATGGGGCCTTCGCGCCCAATCACGATGACGAGATCCTCAAGGGCGCAATCCTCACGCGCGGCGGGGCGGTGGTCCACCCGAACTTCGCGCCGGCGAGCGGGCAAACCGCGTGAGGCCGGCGGCGGGCGAAGCGCCGTCCGCCTGGCCTTCAGCCACACCTCATGCCAGCGCCCGTTTCGCGCCCCCATCCGCAGCCGTGGTCCGCACGCCGCACCTGATCCGAGCCGTGAATTCAATGCCCCCTGAAGGAGACTGGACATGGAAGCCGTCGATCCCGTGATCTTCCGCCTCGCCATCTTCGTGCTGGCGATCTTTGTCGGCTACTATGTCGTCTGGAGCGTGACGCCTGCGCTTCACACGCCGTTGATGGCCGTCACCAACGCGATCTCCTCCGTCGTCATCGTCGGCGCGCTGATCGCCGCCGCCGCCACCCTGCCGGACGGCAGCGTGAACGCAGATACCTGGATTTCCAAGGGCATGGGGGCGGTTGCAGCGGCGCTCGCCGCCGTCAACATCTTCGGCGGGTTTCTGGTCACCCAGCGTATGCTGGCGATGTACCGCAAGAAGGAAAAGCCGGCCGCCAAGTCGTCCGGTCACTGAGGAGCATCGATGTCGCCCGCTGACTGGCGCCAGCTGATCGCAGCCTATCTGGACGGACGCCTGTCCGCCCACGCCTTCCAGCGTCGGTTCCTGGAGGCCTATGGCGCTGCGACCATGGTTCCGGCCGCCGTGCAGCGTCTCTACTTCGTGGTCGAAGCCTACGGCGGCGACCCGATCGCGCGCGGCCATGCGGTGAGCGACGATGATGACCTGTTTCGCGCCGCCCATGGGGTGGTGGAGGAACTCAGCGAGCATCTCGGCCCGGAACACGGCGAGCCCCGCCCGCGCGAGGGCGATGTCGCGGCAAGCATCGAGGCGGCGCAGACCCGGGCGCGGCGCGCCGCCGTCACCATGGGCGCCGTCGGCACGCTCGGCTGCGCGGCGATCGCCGTCTACGTCGCCATCGGCATCCTGCAGTTCTTTGCGGTCTCCGATCAGATCCAGTCGGTGCTCGCCTGGTCGGCGGCCCCGGCGGCGCTCGTGGGACTGCTGCTTGCTTTCATTCCGGTCGTGGGATCGCTGATCGCGTTCTTTGGCGCGAAGGACGTGTGGCTGTGGCCCTGGCCGGTCGCCGCGGGCGTCTTCCTCGCGTTCCCCGCCATCACCTATGCGGCCGGCTGGTTCGGCCACAGACGGGGGCTGCGATGACGCAGCCCGCCAACAGTCACCACAGAGGGACACGGCATGACCCCTGACATCGCTTCGCTTCTTTATCTCGCCTCCGGCGTGTTGTTCATCCTGGCGCTGCGCGGTCTGTCGAGCCCGGAAACCAGCCGCCAGGGCAATACCTTCGGCATGATCGGCATGACGATCGCTGTGCTGACCACGCTCGCCCTCGTTAAACTCGATCCGACCACGATCGGTCTGATCCTCGGCGGGATCGTGGTTGGCGGCGGCGCCGGCGCCGTCATCGCCAACCGCATCAAGATGACCGACATGCCCCAGCTCGTGGCCGCCTTCCACTCGCTGGTGGGGCTTGCCGCCGTGTTGATCGCAGCCGCCGCCCTCTACAGCCCGGAGGCCTTCCACATCGTCGCCAAGGACAGTCTTGGCGGTCCCGCCTTCGGGGCCAACGGGGAACCGCTCGTCAAAGCCCTGTCGCTGTTCGAGATGGGCCTCGGCGTGGCGATCGGCGCGATCACCTTCACCGGGTCGATTATCGCCTGGGCCAAGCTGCAAGGCGTGATGAGCGGCGCACCGATCATTCTGCCTGCGCGCCACCTGCTCAACATCGCCATCGGCCTCGCCATCGTCGTGCTGCTCTTCGTCCTGCTGCAAACCGGCGGATCAAACAAGCTCGCCTTCTGGGGCATCGTCGTCCTCAGCCTCATCCTTGGGATCACCCTGATCATCCCGATCGGCGGGGCTGACATGCCGGTGGTCGTCTCGATGCTGAACTCCTACTCGGGCTGGGCCGCCGCCGCGCTTGGGTTTACGCTCGAAAACATCGCCCTGATCATCACTGGCGCCCTCGTCGGCTCGTCGGGCGCGATCCTCAGCTACATCATGTGCAAGGGCATGAACCGCTCGTTCTTCTCCGTCATCCTGGGCGGTTTCGGCACCGCCGACGGGGCGGCCACGGCCGGCCGCAAGGAGACCCGCCCGGTCAAGCAGGGATCGGCTGATGACGCCGCCTTCATCATGAAGAACGCGTCCAAGGTGATCATCGTGCCGGGCTATGGCATGGCCGTCGCCCAGGCCCAGCACGCCCTCAAGGAGATGGCCGACAAGCTCAAGGCCGAGGGCGTAGAGGTGAAATACGCCATCCACCCCGTCGCCGGACGGATGCCCGGCCACATGAACGTGCTGCTGGCCGAGGCGCAGGTGCCCTATGACGAGGTGTTCGAGCTCGAGGACATCAACAACGAATTCGCACAGGCCGATGTCGCCTACGTCATCGGCGCCAATGACGTGACCAACCCGGCTGCGAAAACCGATCCGCAGTCGGCTATTTACGGCATGCCGATCCTCGAGGTTGAGAAGGCCAAGACCGTGCTCTTCATCAAGCGCGGCATGGGCTCGGGTTACGCCGGCGTCGAAAATGAACTCTTCTTCCGCGATAACACCATGATGCTGTTTGCGGACGCCAAGAAGATGACCGAAGAGATCGTGAAGAGCCTGTAGCGCGAGGCTCGCCGCCCGGGCCAATTGCTGCGTTGCGCACGGTGGCGGGGACAGGCGGCCTACTGATCGTTTTCGCGACTGGTTTGGCCAGGGAGCGGGCCGTTCGGGTCAGGGCCCAGCGCCTGCAGCATCCGGTCCCCGACAGGGTGAATTCCGGGGGGGCGTAAACTCGGGGTGCATAAACTCGGGGTGCATGATTCCCGGGGGGCCGGGTTCCGGGGGAGCCGGGTTCCGGGGAAGCCGGGTTCCGGGGAAGCCGGGTTCCGGGCGGGTCGAAAACCTGATGGGCCAATCCCCGAACCGCCGTTTCGCTGTCGCCGGCCTTTCGCTGTCGCCGGCTTTTCGTGATCACTGGCTCCCTCTCCTGTCATGCGCCCCGCCCTCCGGCGGGGTGATTGGACAGACCCGCGGGTGCGGGCGTATGAGTTGCACGCTTGGGGCGAATGAAGGGGTGCGGCTGTGACCAGTACAGATACCGTGCTTGTGACCGGCGGGTCCGGCTATATCGCAAGTTTCTGCATCGCGCGGCTGCTGCTGGAGGGCGTCACCGTGCGCACCACGGTGCGTAATCTCGCGCGCGAGGAACGGGTGCGCGAAACCCTGCGCATGCTGGTCCCGAGCGTGGAGCGCCTGCACGTCCTCGCCGCCGACCTCAATGACGACAGGGGCTGGGCTGAGGCCGCAGCCGGGTGCAGCCACGTGCTGCATGTCGCCTCGCCCCTGCCGGCGACCAATCCGAAGGATGATGACGAGCTGGTGCGTCCGGCGCGTGAAGGGGCGCTTCGGGTCCTCAAGGCCGCCCGCGACGCTGGCGTACGGCGTGTTGTGATGACATCGTCGACCGCCGCCATCGCCTATGGCCGGGGCGGGCGGGCGTCCGCGTTCACGGAGGATGACTGGTCCGACGAAACCAACCGGAGCGACACCTCAGCCTATGAGCGCTCCAAGATCCTCGCCGAGCGGGCGGCCTGGGAGTGGCGCAAGCGTGAAGGCGGCGCCCTGGAGCTTGTCACCATCTGCCTGGGCGCGGTGCTCGGGCCGGTTCTCAGCGATGACTATTCCGCGTCGATCGAAATCGTCAAAAAACTGATCGATGGGTCGCTTCCCGGACTGCCGCACTTCGGCTGGCCCCTGGTCGACGTGCGCGACGTCGCAGATCTGCATATCCGCGCCATGCGTCACCCCGCGGCCGCCGGGCAGCGCTACATCGCCGCCGGGCAGTTCTACTGGATGAGCGACGTCGCCCGCGTGCTGCGCGACAACCTGCCGGAGGTCGCCAGGCGCACGCCGCGCATGGAGCTGCCGAGCCTGCTCGTGCGACTTTCTGCGGTGTTTGATCCGGTCGTGCGCGATCGGCTGTTCGAACTCGACAAGGAGAGACCCGTCTCCGCGCAAAAGGCGCGCGACCAGCTGGGCTGGTCGCCGCGGTCGAATGGCGACGCCATCATCGACACCGCCCGCAGCCTGATCGCCCAGGGCCTGGTCAGGCCCTGAGACCCGCCCTCGCCGCCGGGCGGCGCATGCGCCTCAAGGGGTCCAGCTCAGGAAATTCGCCAGCAGCCGAAGCCCGGCCGCCTGGCTCTTCTCGGGGTGGAACTGCACGCCCGCGACCGTGTCCCGGGCGATCGCTGCCGCGAAGCGCGCGCCATGCTCGCTCTCTGCAAGGAGATCGGCGGGATCAAGGGGCGTCACGGCGTAGGAGTTTGCGAAATAGAAGTGAGCCGGCGTGGCGGCGAAGCCTGCGAACACCGGATGCGGGCGCAGCACCTGGACCTCGTTCCAGCCCATATGCGGCAGCGTCAGCGCGCCGCCGCCAAGATCAAGCGGCTTCGTCTCACCGGCGATCCAGTCCAGCCCGTCATGCGCCCCGTGCTCCAGGCCGCGGGTCGACAAGAGCTGGGCCCCGACGCAGATCCCAAGGAAAGGGCGTGCACGCTGGCGTGCGGTATGGGTCATGGCGTCAGTGAGGCCCGCCCTGGCGCGCAGCCCTGCGGCGCAATCCCCATAGGCGCCTACCCCCGGGAGCACGATATGGTCGGCCTTCGCCACCAGCTCCGGGTCGTCGGTGATGCGGATGTCGCGCCCCAGGCCGGCGCGCCCTGCGGCGGCCCACAGCGCCTTTTCCACCGAGCAAAGATTGCCTGATCCGTAATCAATGATCGCCACGAGACCCATGCGGGCCATAGAGCGGGCTGCAGCGCGTTGCGCAAGGGCGCCGCGTCGGAACGAAGCGTAAACGTTTGAAACCGTGTAGTGGTGATCCATGGCCCAACCGATTCGCATCCTCGGTGTTGATCCCGGTCTCAACCGCTGTGGCTGGGGCGTCGCCGAACTCCATGGCGCGCGGCTCAGCCATGTCAGCCACGGGGTGATCAAGACAGACCCGAAGCAGGCGCTGTGCGACCGTCTCAAGCTGGTCTTTGAGGGGCTGCGCGATGTCGCCCAGGCCCACAACCCGACAATTGCGGCCGTGGAAGAGACCTTCGTCAACGCCAATCCGCGCGCCGCCCTGGCGCTTGGCCAGGCGCGCGGAGCGGCGTTGGCCGCTCTCGCGATCGCAGGCCTGTCCGTTGATGAGATCTCGGCCACCGAGGTCAAGAAGGCGCTGACCGGCACCGGTCGTGCAGAGAAGGATCAGGTGAGCGCGATGGTGCGCCGTCTCCTCCCGGCGGCCGGCGCTGTCGCCGCCGACGCGGCCGACGCGCTTGCGGTCGCGATCTGCGCTGCGCATCGCTCCACCGCGCCGGCGTCGCGGCTGGCGGAGATCATGACGCGATGATCGGGCGGCTGACAGGCCTTGTCGCCGGGATCGGCGAGCAGGCGGCGCTCATCGATGTCGCCGGCGTCGCCTATGTGGTGCAGGCCGGCGCGCGCATGCTGGGCCGGCTCGATCCTGGCGAACGCGTCACCGTCTATGTCGAAACCCAGGTGCGTGAGGACTCGATCCGGCTGTTCGGCTTCCTGTCGGAAGAGGAGCGCGCCTGGTTTGCGCAGCTGCAGGATATTCCGGGCGTCGGCGCGCGCACCGCGCTCGCCGTACTCGACGCCTGTCCGCCCCGCGAACTTGCCGAGGCCATCGCCCTGCAGGACAAGGCGGCGGTTGCGCGCGCCCATGGCGTTGGCCCGAAGCTCGCGCAGCGCATCGTCGCCGAGCTGAAGGACAAACCGCGGCCGAAGGGTTTTCTGCTGAAACGCATGAGCCTTGCGGAAAGCCTCGCCGAGGCGCCGCAGGAGGCGGCGCAGAGCACCGAGGCGGTGGATGCAGTGCGGTCGGACGCGGTCTCCGCGCTCGTCAACCTTGGCTTCGGCGACAGCGATGCAGTGCGCGCCGTGGCCGCAGCGGCGCGGGCCAATCCGCAGATGAAAGCAGGCGAACTCGTGCGCGCCGCCCTCAAGGAACTCGGACGGTGAGGTGATCCATGACCGCTGATCGCCTTGTCGCGTCAGACCGCAAGACCGGCGAAACCGTCGACCGCGCGCTCAGGCCGGAAAAATTCGAGGATTTCGTCGGCCAGCCGGAGCCAAAGGCGAACCTGAAGGTATTCGTCGACGCCGCGCGCGGGCGCGGCGATGCGCTCGACCATGTCCTGCTGTTCGGCCCGCCCGGGCTTGGCAAGACCACGCTCGCCCAGATCGTGGCGCGCGAGATGGGCGTCAACTTCCGGGCCACGTCCGGTCCGATCATCGCCAAGGCGGGCGATCTCGCCGCACTGCTCACCAATCTGGAGCCGCGAGACGTCCTGTTCATCGACGAGATCCACCGGCTGTCGCCGCAGGTCGAGGAAATCCTCTATCCGGCCATGGAGGACTATGCCCTGGATCTGATCATCGGCGAGGGACCCTCCGCGCGTTCCATCCGCATCGATCTTGCGCCCTTCACGCTGGTGGGCGCCACGACCCGGGCAGGTCTGCTCGGCACCCCCTTGCGGGATCGCTTCGGCATTCCGGTGCGCCTCGACTTCTATTCCCACGCCGACCTTGCGGCGATCGTGACGCGCGCGGCGGAGAAACTCGCCGCACCGCTGACGCCGGAGGGCGCAGCGGAGATCGCCAAACGCTCGCGCGGCACGCCGCGTGTCGCCGTGCGCCTGCTGCGCCGGGTGCGCGACTTCGCCGACGCCGGCAGCCAGACAATCGACGCCAGGATGGCCGACTGGGCGCTGCGTCGACTTGACGTGGATGAGGCCGGTCTCGACCTCCTTGACCGGCGCTATCTGAAGGTGCTGATCGACAATTATGGCGGCGGGCCGGTTGGTGTGGACACCCTGGCGGCGGCGCTCGCCGAAGCCCGTGATGCGATCGAGGATGTGATTGAGCCCTATCTCCTGCAGCAGGGCTTCATTCAACGCACGCCGCGCGGGCGCATGGCGGCCGCACGCGCCTACGGTCATCTCGGTCTTGCAGCGCCGCCGAAGCCGCCTGAACAATCCGGCCTGTTTGGCGGGTCGGATTGACCAGCGGCGGCCTTGTCAGACCGGGTTTGACCTGCCATCCGACGGACATGACCCAGGATTCTGACCTTGCCGCCATCCGCGCCGCGGTAGCAGCTCTGTGCGCGGATTTTCCCGGCGCCTACTGGCGCGCTCTTGACCGGGAGCGCGCCTATCCGAGCGCCTTCGTGGACGCGATGACGCGTTCTGGGTTTCTCGGCGCGCTCATACCCGAGGAGTACGGCGGCTCGGGCCTCAGCCTGCTGGCGGCCTGCGCCATCCTGGAGGAGGTCCACAAGAACGGCTGCAACGCCGCCGCCTGCCATGCCCAGATGTACACCATGGGCACCATCCTCAAGCATGGCTCGCCTGACCAGAAGCAGCGCTGGCTGCCCCAGATCGCCTCCGGCGAGATCCGGCTGCAGGCCTTTGGCGTCACGGAGCCGACCTCAGGCTCGGAGACCCTGGCGCTGCGCACCACAGCGGAGCGGCGCGGCGATCATTACGTCGTCAATGGCCAGAAGATCTGGACGAGCCGGGCGGAGCATTCCGACTTCATGATCCTGCTCGCCCGCACGACGCCGGCAAGCGAGGTTGTGCGCAAGGGCGAGGGGCTTTCCGTCTTCATGCTCGACATGCGCGAAGCGCGGTCCGCCGGGCTCACCATCCAGCCGATCCGCACCATGATGAACCATGCGACCACACAGGTCTTCTTCGACAATGTGCGCGTGCCTGCAGAGAACCTGATCGGCGAGGAGGGCAGGGGCTTTCGGTACATCCTGGACGGCATGAACTCCGAGCGCGCCCTGATCGCCGCCGAATGCATCGGCGACGCCCTGTGGTTCATCGACAAGGCGAGCGCCTATGCGCGGGAGCGCACCGTGTTCGGTCGCCCGCTCGGGGCAAACCAGGGCGTGCAGTTTCCGATCGCGCGCGCCTATGCCCAGACCCGCGCCGCCGCCCTGATGGTGGAGCGGGCAGCGCAGAATTTCGATGCAGGTCTGCCCGCCGGCGAAGAAGCCAATATCGCCAAGATGCTGGCGTCGGAGGCTGCCCAGGCCGCCGGCGAGGCGTGCATCCAAACCCATGGCGGGTTCGGTTTCGCCGAGGACTTCGACATAGAACGCAAGTACCGCGAGACCCGGCTCTATCAGGTGGCGCCGATTTCCACCAACCTGATCCTCGCTTTTCTGGGTCAGAACGCCCTCGGTCTGCCACGCTCGTACTGACGGCGCCCCAGGGGTGGCCTGACGCTGTGCGGACGCTGTGGCGGGGCTGTCCTGACGCCACGCGACGGCCGGGACCGCTGCCGGCCGTCGCAGCGCCCCGCCGCCCGTCCCCGGGCCGTGCGACGAACTCCCCTCGGCCGTTGGCCGCATTGCAGCCGGCACGCGTCACACAGCCCCAAATCACACAGCCCCAAATCACACAGCCCCAAATCACACAGCCCCAAAAAAACGGCGCGGGATGTGAAGCCCGCGCCGTCGCCGTCCGCACTGCGAAACGGATTACTGCTTGTCCTTGTCGCCGCGCAGCGCCGCACCCAGGATATCGCCAAGCGACGCGCCGGAGTCCGACGAGCCATACTGGGCGATTGCGTCCTTCTCTTCGGTGATCTCGCGCGCCTTGATGGACAGCGAGATCCGCCGCGCCGCCTTGTCGACATTGGTGATCATTGCATCCAGTCGATCGCCGACCGCGAAGCGTTCGGGACGCTGTTCCGAACGATCGCGCGACAGGTCGGACTTGCGGATGAAGGATTTCACCAGATTGCCCTCTGGGCCGAACGACACTTCGATCCCACCGGTGGTGACTTCCGTCACCGTCACCGTCACGACCTGACCCTTGCGGAAATCGCCGGCCGCCAGCGGATCGCCCGTCAGCTGCTTGATGCCGAGGCTGACGCGTTCCTTGTCAACATCGACGTCGAGCACCTTGGCCTCAACCGTGTCGCCCTTCTTGTAGCGCTGGATCGCTTCCTCGCCGGAGGCGTCCCAATCGATGTCGGACAGGTGCACCATCCCGTCGATCTCGTTGTCGAGGCCGATGAACAGGCCAAACTCGGTGATGTTGCGCACCTCGCCCTTGACCTTCGAACCAACTGGATGAGCCTCCAGGAAGATCTCCCACGGATTGCGCAGGCACTGCTTCAGGCCGAGCGAGATCCGCCGTTTGTCGCTATCGACATCGAGCACGATGACTTCGACTTCCTGGCTCGTTGACACGATCTTGCCGGGATGGACGTTCTTCTTTGTCCAGCTCATCTCCGAGACGTGCACGAGGCCTTCGACGCCAGCCTCGAGTTCCACGAAGGCGCCGTAGTCCGTGATGTTGGTCACGCGGCCCATCATCTTCGCGCCGACCGGATACTTGGCGGCCACCCCGTCCCATGGATCGGACTGCAGCTGCTTCATGCCGAGCGAGATGCGCTGGGTCTCCGGATTGATCTTCACGATCTGCACCCGCACGGTCTCGCCGACCTGCACGACCTGGCTCGGGTGCGATACGCGCTTCCAGCTCATGTCGGTGACGTGCAGCAGGCCGTCGATGCCGCCGAGGTCCACGAAGGCCCCGTAATCTGTGATGTTCTTCACCACGCCATCGCGGATTTCGCCTTCCAGAAGCTGGTTGACGATCTCAGCACGCTGTTCGGCGCGGCTTTCTTCAAGGACGGCGCGGCGCGACACCACGATGTTGCCGCGCGGGCGGTCCATCTTCAGGATCGCAAACGGTTGCTCGAGGCCCATGAGCGGGCCCACGTCGCGCACCGGGCGGATGTCGATCTGGCTCCCCGGCAGGAAGGCCGAGGCGCCGCCGAGATCCACGGTGAAGCCGCCCTTGACGCGACCGGAGATCTTGCCGTTGACCGGCTCCTGCGCGGCGAAGCTGCGCTCCAGGCGGGTCCAGGCCTCTTCGCGGCGGGCTTTCTCGCGGCTGATCACCGCGTCGCCGAGGGCGTTCTCGATGCGGTCGAGATAGACCTCAACCGTGTCGCCGGGCTTCAGGTCGCGCCCATCAGCCGCGAATTCGCGCGCGGGAATGCGTCCTTCGGTCTTGAGACCGACGTCGACGACGACAAAGTCGTTCTCCACGCCCACCACCGTCGCGGTGATGACGCGGCCTTCCTGAAGGCCGGAGGAGGAAATGGATTCATCAAGCAGGGCCGCGAAGTCGTCGCGGCTCGGGGTCATTGTGGCTGCAGCCTGCGCCATGGGTTCAAAGTCTCCGAATGGTTGCCTGCCGACCGGTTGGCTCCGGCGGTCTCGCCGCGGCGCGGGATGCGCCGGGACGTGGGTTGGACGGATACGTCAGTGAGGCGGGCGCGGCCTTCCTCGGCGGGTCCCGACCCGGACGGGCCGGGGTGAACGAGCGGTCAGACGGAACGCGCAGCCATGCGCCGATCATCCACGATGATCGCGCACGCCGCCTCGATGGCCGCTTCTATAGAAAGACCGGTCGTGTCAAGCAAGTGCGCGTCGTCGGCCGGACGCATCGGCGCTGCAGCCCGGGCTGCGTCGCGCTGGTCGCGCTCGCGCAACTGGGACAGCATGTCGTCAAGACTGAGATCCTCGCCCTTGGCCGCCAGCTCGTCGCGCCGGCGCCGGGCGCGCGCTGTCTCGTCGGCGGTGATGTACAGCTTGATGTCGGCATGCGGGCACACGACGGTGCCGATGTCGCGCCCGTCCAGAACCGCGCCGGGCGGGGTCGCTGCGAACCGCCGCTGCAGGTCAAGCAGCGCCGCGCGCACGCCCGGCATCGCCGCCACCTTCGAAGCCCCCTGGCCCGCCGCCGCCGAACGGATCGCCGCCTCATCAATGGAGTCGAGGTCGAGACCGGCCGCCGCCGCTTCGGCGTCGGCGGGATCGTCCAGATCGCCGCCCGCCCGCGCCACCGCAACCGCGACCGCGCGATACAGGCTGCCGGTGTCCAGATAGCGCAGACCGAACCGGGTCGCGAGCGCCCGCGCGATGGTGCCCTTGCCCGCGGCGAGCGGTCCGTCGATGGCGATGATCATGGCGGCCCTTTGACGCTGCGGGCTTCTAGCAAGCCGGGCCGACGGCGGCAATTGCGCCCGCGGCGCCGGGCCTGCCGTGCGCCAGGGAGGGCCCGCGAGGATGGTCCTTCCAGGTTGGGCATGTCGGCGGGCCGCCCGCCGGCAGGGCCTGCTGTCGTGCGCTCAATTGACCACACGAGGCCGATCTCCTACCGATGCCCGTCCCGCCTGCCTGCCGCACAGCGCGCGTCTGCAGGGGCGGCCCTTGCGAGGTGCGGCTGTGCGTAGCCTGACCGTGGCCGCCGTCATGGCGGGCCTGCTCCTGTCGGCGGCGTCCTGCGCCCCGCCGGTCCGTCAGGCGCCGCCGCGCGCGGGCGATCCGGCGACGCCCTGCGCCGACGCGCAGGCCCGGCTCGCCGAGACGGGCCTGTGTCCCGATCGGGCGATCGGATTTCTTGATCCCGCAAAGGTGGCCGCGCTCTCCAGCCGGCGGCCCGACGGCTGCGCCTGGGTGGTCAATGATGCGCCGTTCAGGGATCCCGGCGGTCGTGGGCCCCGTCGTCTGGCCATGATCTATATGGCCTTGTCCTGCAACGG
Source organism: Hyphomonadaceae bacterium (assembly GCA_040381075.1). Classification (GTDB taxonomy): domain Bacteria; phylum Pseudomonadota; class Alphaproteobacteria; order Caulobacterales; family Aquidulcibacteraceae; genus JBEIHX01. The sequence goes on along the minus strand of JBEIHX010000005.1, from coordinate 135,372 downwards.
GCAGACCACCCGCCTGGCGGTCGCCGACGGGATGCACAGTTCGGTGATCACCTACCAGCAGGCTGCCCTGCAGCTCGAGACCACCATCGGCGAACAGACTGCCCAGGTGTTTCAGGCGCCCGAGGGTGAGGACACACGAGCGTTCATCCAGGCGCTGGCGCGCGACACCACGCTCAGCGCAGACGAGGCGGCAGCCTGCGTGATCCGCTCCGCCGGCATCGAGGACTACCCGGCTGACGCCCTGGTGGTCGATGCGCCGGACGCCTACCGCGCGGCGCAGGGCCCTGACGCCGCAGCCCTGGGCTTCTGCGGGGAGTACGGCGTCGCGCCCCGGTCCATGGCCTATTGGCGCATTGCCGACGGCTTTGCGTGGCGGTTCAACTTCGGGCTGGAATATCCCCAGTACGATCCCGCATCGATCCGCCTGGTGGCGCGGGACGGGGACGGCCCGTGGACCTCCATCCCGTCCCGCTAGGCGTGGCAAAGAGTTTTCCCCTGGCTCTGCAAACCGGCTAAGGCGTCCGGCATGGATGTGCTCTCTCTCGACCCTTTCACCCGCCCGGCCAGCGGGATCGTGTCGGTTCCCGGCTCCAAGAGCCTGAACAACCGCGCGCTGCTGCTTGCTGCACTGGCGGACGGCGTCTCGACGCTCACCGGCGCACTCGACAGCGACGACACGCGCATATTCGCCGCCTGCCTGGGCGCCCTGGGCTTCGATGTGGCCCATGATCGCGCGGCCCAGACCTTTACGGTGACAGGCTGCGCCGGGCGTCTGCCCCGCGCGTCGGACGGGGTGGTTGAGCTGTTTGTCGGCAATGCCGGTACGGCTGCCCGCTTCCTGCTCGCCCTGTGCGCACTGTCGCAGGTCGCGGTGCGCTTCGACGGCGTCGCAGCCATGCGCAGGCGCCCGATGGGCGATCTGCTGGACCTGCTGGCGGCGCAGGGCGCCCGGATCACCTGTCATAGCGCGCCTGGCTGCCTGCCCCTGACGCTCAGCGGCGCCGGTTTGCCCGGCGGCGACCTGGAGCTTGATCCCAGCCGTTCGAGCCAGCAGGTCAGCGCCGCTCTCATGGCGGCGCCATACGCCCGCAGCGACACCACGCTCACGCTCACCGGTCCAATCGTCTCCGAGCCCTACATTGCAATGACGATCGCTTTGATGCGGGACTGGGGCGTTGCGGTCGACCGTCCGGGTCCGGAGCGTCTGCACGTGCGCTCCGGTCAGGCCTACCGGGCCAAGGCGGCGTTCGCTGTCGAGCCGGACGCCAGCAGCGCTTCCTATTTCTTCGCCGCCGCGGCCGCCACGGGCGGCGAAGTGACCGTGCGCGGCCTGTCGCGCGCGGCGCTGCAGGGCGATGTCGGCTTCGTCGACGCGCTCGCCGCCATGGGCGCGGCGGTTGAGGAAGGGGCGCAGGGCCTGACTGTGCGCGGCCCGGCGCGCCTGTCCGGGGCGACCCTCGACATGAACGCGATCTCGGACACCGCGCCGACGCTGGCCGCCATCGCGTCCGGCGCCAGCGGACCGGTCGTGATCACAGGGGTGGAGCATATGCGCTGGAAGGAAACCGACCGCATTGCGGCCATGACCACCGAGCTGCGCCGGATGGGCGGGGATGTCGAGGAACGGCGCGACGGCTTTCTCATCCGCCCGGCGCGGCTGCATCGCGCCCAGGTCGCCACCTACGACGATCATCGCATGGCGATGTCCCTGGCCATCGCCGGATTGGCCAATGCGGGCGTTGATATCGAGGATCCAGCCTGCACCGCCAAGACCTTCCCGGGTTTCTTCGCGGTGCTGGCCGATCTGCGGGCGCAATCGCGCGCCTGACGCTGTCGCGGGTAAAAGTGTGCGCGACCTTTTGACAACCGGCCCCGACCGTGGCAAGCGACGCCGCCTTTCGTCGGGGCTTCGTCACGACAAAAGGTCGATTCTCTCATCTGCACTGGGGTAGAACCGCGTGCCGAAAGTTGATCTGGGCGACAAGCAGCTCTGTCCTGCCTGCGGAGCGAAGTTCTACGATCTGAAGAAGCGTCCCGTGGTCTGCCCAAAGTGCAGCCACGCCTTTGACCCTGCCGATGAAACGGTCAAGGCCAAGCGCGCCAAGGCCCGCGTGGTCGCCTTCCAGCCGTCTGACGACGACGAGGACGACGTCCGCGAAAGCGCTGCGCCACGTGATGCTGCTGAGGACGAGGAAGAGGAGACCGAGGAAACCGCCGAACTCGACATCGAGAACCCGGAGGTCCTGCCTGTCACTGACGAGGCAGGCGATGATGAGGAGCCGGCCGGCGACGACCTGGCCGAAGGCTTCTCGGAAGAGGAGCTTGAGGAGCCGGGCGGCGATGACGCCGATGTGCCGTTCCTCGAGGACGAGGATGATGACCTCCTCGAAGACGACCTTGATGAACTGCCCGATGGGGATAGCGACGATCGTTGAGCGGCCATCGGGGATTAGCAGGCGGGTTTCTTTCAGGACTTGAAACCCTGGCCCGCCGCGCGTAAACAGCCGCCTCCGTCCGCACGGCAAGCGCCCCCAAGCGTTTGCGCAACGGTGGAGGGGACAACAGGTTCGGGGCCATAGCTCAGTTGGGAGAGCGCTTGAATGGCATTCAAGAGGTCAGGGGTTCGACTCCCCTTGGCTCCACCACCGTCTCCAGTCAGCAGATCCCTGGCTTAACCTTGGCTGTGGTCTAACCTTGGTTGTAGCCTAACCTTTGCCCTGCCTTGATCCTGGCCCTGGCCAGACCGGCCTGCCCCAGGTTGTCTTCCGTGAATTTCCCGCCCCGGCGTCAGATGGGCGGTTGCAGGACACCCGCGCAGGCCCTCCGGCGAGTCGATGTACTGAGGCGCCTGAAGAGAGGTCGACGTCTGGCCCGGTGAGGCCATTTCCGGCAGAACGCGCCCGATGGCGATTTCGATGAAGCGCCGCCAGCGCATCGACTGCAGGGATCCGTCCCGCAAACTCCACCGGGAGGCGACCCATAGGTTCAGCCGAGCCCTCCGGTCAGCTGAAGCGCCCGCAGACAGCATGTCCCGCGGCGTATCCGCGCCCATCTAGGCAGCCGCCATCAGCGCCCTGGCCGCGGCGCGGGCTTCCTCCGTCACCTCGGCGCCCGCCAGCATGCGTGCGATCTCTTCTCCGCGCTGCGCCGGGTTGAGCGCCATGACGCGGGTCCGCATGGCGCCGTCCTCCCCCGGGCGTTTGGCGATCCGCCAATGATGGTCCGCCCGCGCAGCCACCTGCGGCGCATGGGTCACGCAGAGAACCTGCGCATGCGACGCCAGACGCGCCAGACGCGATCCCACAGCGTCCGCGACCGCCCCGCCCACACCCTGATCGACCTCATCAAACACCAGGCAGGCCGGCTGACTGGCGCGCGCGGTCGCGACCTTCAGTGCGAGCGCGAAACGCGCGAGCTCTCCGCCCGAGGCGATCTCAGACAAAGGCCCAAGCGGCGCCCCTGGATTGGTGGCGATCAGAAACTCAACGCGCTCCGCTCCCGCCGGCCCCCACCGGTCGCAGGCCAGAGGCTCGACCATCACACCAAAGCGCGCCTTTTCCAGGCGCAGGGGTATGAGTTCTGCGGTCAAGGCGGCTTCCAGCGCCCGCGCCGCATCCTGGCGCAGGGCGCTCAGGCGGCCAGCCGCCGCTCCATACGCCGTCTCTGCCGCCGCAACATCGGCGCGCGCCTCTGCAAGACGTTCCGCCCCACTTTCAAGAGCGGCGAGGTCTCCGGTCAATCGCGTGCGCAGCCTGGCGAGGTCGTTCACCGCGACGTTGTGTTTGCGCGCCGCCGCGCGCAGCGCAAACAGGCGTTCTTCTGCGGCTTCCAGCCGTCCTGGTTCACACGCAGCGGCGCGCATCGCCGCGTCGATCTCCGCCATCGCCTCGCTGGCCTCAGCCTGGGCGCGCCCGAGTGCGGCGATGCCCGCCTCCAGCCGCGCCGTGAGCGTCTGGGCGGCTGCGCCTGCCTGGCCAGCAACCTTGGCGGCCCTGTCCAGCCCGCGCGACGCCGTCTGCAGGCGCTGTCCGACGCCGCCGCCCTCCGACAGCGCGCGCGTCGCATCGCCAAGCGCCTGCGAAAGCTTCTCGGCGCCCATGAGGAACGCCCGTTCTGCGGCCAGCAGCGCCTCTTCATCCGGCTGCGGATCAAGGCGCTCAAGTTCTGCAACTGCAAAGGACAGCCAGTCCCGATTTCGCTCACTCTCCGCAGCGCCATCCTCAAGGGCGGCCAGTTCCGCACGGCTTGAGGCAAGCGCTGCAAAGGCGCCCTCGACGGCCTGAAGCAATTCGCCGGCGCCTGCGAAGGCGTCGAGCAGGGCCCGGTGTTCCGAGCTGTCCAGAAGTTTCATGCCCTCATGCTGGCCATGCACCTCCAGCAAGGCGGCGCCGACGCTGCGCAGCAGCGCGCAGGACACCGGTTCATCATTGATCAGCGCGCGCGAGCGCCCATCATTCGACACGATCCGCTTCAGTACAATCTCCCCGCCAGGGGGAGCGGGCACCCCATGGTCGGCGAGCATCGACCATACCGGGTGGTCCGCCTGCGGCGCAAAATGCGCCGCGGCCAGCGCCCGCTCCGCGTCAGGCCGCACGAGCGCCCGGTCCGCCCGGGCGCCGACGGCCAGACCAAGGGCGTCGAGCAGGATCGATTTGCCCGCGCCAGTTTCCCCCGTCAGCGCGGTGAAACCTTCGCGCACCTCCAGATCGAGGCTCTCTATGAGCACCACGTCGCGAATCGAAAGCGCCGTCAGCATCTTATGTTGCCCTTTTGTTCTTTTGGCGCGCAACCCGAGTGGTGTGCCTTATAGGGCTGCTGCGGCAAGGATGGTTGGCATGTAGCGGTCCGCCGCGGAAAAATCAAGAACAAAAACGGAACTCGCGCCCCCGGCAGGCCGTTAACGGATCGTTTACTTTCGGCGCCCGACGCTCACCTCCAGTTACATAAGAAAGGGTGCGGGCATGACCGTTGCGGTCATAGTTCAGGCGCGGTTTGGATCCTCCAGGCTTCCGGGCAAGACACTGATGGATCTTGGCGGCGCAAGCGCACTGGTGCGCTGCCTCGATCGTGTTTCGCGTATCCCGCAGGTCGACATCGTCGTCTGCGCGACGCCTGAAACGGCGGATGGGGACGGCGTCAGCGAGGAGGCTGAACGCGCCGGCTACGCGGTTGTGCGCGGCAGCGAGTCGGACGTGCTGGCGCGGTATGCGAAGGCGGCGCGCGCCGTCCACGCGACCACGGTCATGCGGGTCACGAGCGATTGTCCGTTTATTGATCCGGCAATCTGCGCGCAGACCTTGCAGCACTACCGCCAGACCAGGGTGGAATACGGCTGCAACACCCTGCCGCCGCGCTTCCCGCATGGCCTTGATTGCGAAGTGTTCTCCGCCGAACTTCTGCATGCCGCCGACCGCTGCGCGTCGCTTGCCTATGAGCGTGAGCATGTGACGCCGTGGATCCGCAAGCACCCCCACGTCACGAAGTCGTGCCTCGTCGGGCCAGGCGGCGGTTTCGAACGCCTGCGCTGGACGCTCGATTACCCGGAAGACCTTGAGTTCTGTCGCGCTGTGTTCGATGCGATGGGGCCGCGCGCCGCCGAGGCTGGCGCTGCTGAGATCGCCGCCTTGCTGTTGCGGCGTCAGGACATCCTGCAGATCAACGAACACCGGATTGATCAGGCGCGCCTGCAACTTATCGAGCGCGCCGATATCATCAGTCCGCCGATCAGCCTTGCTCTTGCTGCCTAGGCGGGGGTGTGCTGATGGCCGCGGATGCGGGCGCTCCTCCTGAATTCCTCGCCTACGGCCGGCATCTGATTGATGATGCTGACATCGCCGCAGTGACACGGGTCCTGTGCTCCGGGGCGCTCGCCCAGGGCCCGGAGGCGGCGCGGTTCGAACTTGAATTCGCAACCGCGGTGGCCGCGCCGCACGCCGCCGCCGTCTCCTGCGGCACGGCTGCGCTGCATCTGACCTATCGGGCGCTTGATGTCGGACCAAGCGATCTCGTCGTCACGCCGGCGATTACCTTCCTGTCGACGGCCACCGCCGCCCTGATGTGCGGCGCGCAGGTCGTCTTGTGCGATGTCGACCCGCGCACCGGTCTCATGACGCCCGAGACGCTGGAGCGCGCGATCGGGGAGGCCGGCCGGCCGGTCAAGGTGGTGTCGCCCGTACATCTTGCCGGGCGTCCGGCCGACGTTGCGGGAATCACCGAGGTCGCCCGCAGCCACGCCGCCCGGGTGGTTGAGGACGCCTGCCACGCGCTTGGCGCGCGCGCTGCCTATGGCGGGCCCGTCGGCGACGCGCGGTTCAGCGACGCCGCCACCTTTTCGTTTCACCCGGTGAAAACAATTGCTGCTGGCGAAGGCGGCATGGTGACGACGCGGGATCCTGATCTGGCCGCGCGGGTTCGCCGTCTGCGAAACCATGGCGTGACCCGAGAACCGGCGCAGTTCCAGGATGCATCCCTCGCCCTCGACGTTGACGGGCGCATCGCTCCATGGGTCTATGAGCAACAGGAACTGGGGTATAATTATCGGTTGTCGGACATTCACGCTGCGCTCGGGCGCAGCCAACTCGCCAGGCTCGCGGCTTTCATCGCGCGCCGAGCCGAGATTGCTGCGCGCTATGACGCTGCATTCGCCGAACTTGCCCCGCTTCTGACCACCATTCCTGCCCCTCACGGCACATGTCCGGGTCTTCATCTCTACGTGGCGCACATCGATTTCGCTCAGATCGGGCGCAGTCGTTCTGCCGTGATGGCCCAGCTCGCTGCGCGCGGCGTCGGCGGTCAGGTGCATTACATTCCGTTGTATCGGCAGCCGGCGATGCGCGCCGTTGTCGGCGACATGCGGCTTGCGGGGGCGGAGCGCTACTATGCATCAGCACTCTCCCTGCCGCTGTTCCCCGGTCTGCACGACGCGGACGTTGACCGGGTGATCGACGCCGTGCACAGCGTGCTGCGCCTTAAGACGACCCCATGACCGCGCCGGCCGGCCTGCCAGCCGCCGCCAGCCCGGTGTTCGGGCACAACAGCATTCTCGATTTTCTGCGGTTCGGAATGCATGACCTCGGTCAGGCGGTGCACCCCGATGCAGCAGAGGCGGTCTTGCAGGCCGTCCTGGCCCGGGGGGCGTTCGGCCCCGACATGTTCCTCAGCGAGGCGGCATTTGACGCCCAGTCGGTTGCGCGCGGCCCCATTGGCCCGGTGCAGCGAAATCTTCTCGATGAACTGCCCGCCGTGACCGCGCTGGTTGAGCATAACCCAGTGATCTGTGAGGCGCTCGCGGCTCTCCTCGGCCCCCACTGGACAGTGTTGAGCCGACACGTGGTCTGCGGCGTGCCGCCGTCCTGGATGCCGGCATGGCTCATGCGCCGCATCGCTGGCGCGCCAGCCAATTCTCTTCGACCCTTTGTGCATCAGGAATGGCGCGACGTCGCGTATTTCTACGACATCGACTTTCATCAGGATCTGATTGAGCACCCGCATCGTGCGGCCGATTTCATAACACTCAGCCTCAATCTTCACGACATCGGACAGGATTGCGCGCCGACGCAGATGCTGCCCGGATCGCACAGTCTTGGGGCGGATCCTTTCCCGCATCATCTGGTGCGCTCCGAAGCGGGGGACTGGATCTACAGCGATCGCCGGGGGCAGCGGGTGCGGGCCACGCTGAAGGTCCTGACCGGACCAGCTGGCGGCGCGGCGATGTGGCACGCGTGCACCCTGCAGAGAACACGCCCCGTCAGGACAGCCAACGCCCGCATCTGCCTGCGCTATCTGATTGCGCGTGGCGACGCAGCCATCACCGGCCTTGATCTCGTGAATGCCAGTTTGCGTGGTCCTGTGTCCTGTGAAGCGTTTTCGAAGCCGACTGGGCGGCCCGGCGAAATCCCTTAGGCGACCATTGACCAGTCGAGCGGTTCACCCTTCTTGAGGTCTCGCGCAGCCATGCGGCCGAGCACGCTCCACAGGTGCTTCGGCGCCAGGCCAAAGCCTGGCCTGATCGAGCGAACAGCATCCTCGGTCAGCGGTTCTCCAGCTGGCACATCACGCGTGACATAGAGCGACCGGCGAAACTGTTTGTTTTCGGTCTCTCCCGCGCCGCGGCAGAGATCATCGCGCCCAAGAGCGTGAAACGCATCGCGACAGGCAGCGGTCAAGGCAGACAGCTCCGCCGGTTCGAGGGAGAAGGCGGCGTCCGGGCCGCCGTCGGCGCGCGCCAGCGTGAAGTGCTTCTCGATGATCCGTGCTCCCAGCGCCACGGCTGCGATTGGCGCAGTGATCCCGGGCGAGTGATCTGACAGGCCGACGACCACGCCGAACTCGCTGGCAAGCCTCGTCAGTGCGCGCAGGTTCGCGTCAGCAATGCGGGCTGGATACTCAGACACGCAGTGCAGAAGCGCAACACCGCCCGCTCCATGCGCGCGCGCTGTCGAAAGCGCCTCGGCGATATCCGATGCGCTCGCCATGCCTGTGGAAATGACAAGCGGTTTTCCGCTGGCTGCAGCCCGTGCGATCAGCGGCAGATCGACTGCCTCAAAACTTGCGATCTTGAAGGCCGGCGCGTTCAGCTGGTTCAGAAAATCGACCGCTGTTGGATCGAATGGCGAGGAGAAGCAGGCAAGGCCGCGCCTGGCGGCGTGCGCAAACAGGGCCTCGTGCCAGTCCCACGGCGTTTGCGCCTCACCATAGAGGTCATACAGGCGTTTGCCGGCCCACAGGCCGGTTTCCAGGCGAAAGCCCGGCCCGTCATGGTCGATGGTGATTGTGTCGGGACGATAGGTTTGCAGTTTCACTGCATCCGCGCCGGCGTCTGCGGCCGCATCGATCAGGCGCAGTGCACGATCGAGATCGCCGTTGTGATTGCCGGACAGCTCAGCGATCACGTATGGCGGGTGTTCCGGGCCTATCAGCCGGCCTGCGATTGCGAATTCGGCCATGGCCGTGCTCCGACTCCTGGAAGGACCGGCGCGCAGGCTAGGGCTGCTTTCTTAACCCTTTGTCGATGCGGCGGCCTGTGGTCGACATGCGCCGTCATCCGTCGCTCGCGTCAGCGCCTGGTTTCCCGCGCCGCCGGAGGCGGCTTTGGGCCGGCGCGGGCGTCAGAACGGCGTGACCGCCTCGAATATGCGCTGCCCGGCCTTTGGGCGCTGCACGGCCGAGATGTCGCCGCGTCCCCCGTAGGAGATGCGCGCTTCGGCGATCTGGGAATGAAGGATCGTGTTGTCTGCAGAGATATCCTCCGGTCGGATCACCCCCGACACCAGAAGCTCGCGGAGTTCTGCGTTGATGCGGACTTCCTGGCTGCCGGCGATCACGAAGTTGCCGTTGGGCAGGATGTCGGTGATCACCGCAGCGACGGTGAGCTCCACCGTCTCCTGCCGGTTTACAGATCCCGTCCCCGTTGCAGCCGATGAGCCCTGAGCGTTGATGAGTGAGGCGGGGTCGACAGCGTTTGGCAGCACCCGGTTGAGCTGGCTCTCGAAGCCGAACATGTTTGTGACGCCAGCGTTCATTTCTCCGCTGCGGTTGCGGCTCGTGGTGTTCTGCACTTGGGCGCGATCCTCGATTTCAATCCGCACGGTCAGAATGTCGCCCACGCGCGCCGCGCGCTGGTCGTTGAAGAATGTGCGTGATCCTGCGCGCCACAATGAATTCGGGCCGCGCAGCTCCGGCTCTGCGAGCGCCACAGGCTGACGCACGGGCGCGCCGCGGGCGGGCAGATAGGAGGGATCCGTCACTGGCGTCAGCTGCGGGCCGCGCACGGCCTGGGCTGCGTTCTCCACGGTCGCACAGGCAGTGAGAGCGAAAGCGGCGGCGACGACTGCAACAATCTGAAATTTCATGGCGTCTGTCCCATAAGGCGGGCGAGCTCGGTTTGGGCCGAGGCGGCGTCGATCCGGCCTGGCGCGACGGCGAGGCCCTCAACAATACGGTTTGATTGGGTGTTGACAGCGCGGGCGCGCTCGCCAACGCGCGCGTCGGCGAGGGCGCGACCGAGCGCTGCGATCTCAACACTGCCCACCCGATAGACCAGCGCAACCGGATCGCCCTTGCGCACCGCGCGGGGCGCGACGATGTCGCGCGCTGCGATCGGTTGGCCTGCACGCAGGGCGCGGCGCGCCTCCTGGCCTGCCGCCAGACCCACATCCGCCAGCGCACCCGGCGCCACAGGTCCCTCGGTGAGGACGAAGTCCTCAGCCTGAAGAATCTCGCCCGGCATGACATCGCGCGCCAGAACCAGGCGGAAGTCGTGCCCCGCCCGGTCAACCTCGGAAGCCTCGCGCCCGATTTCAATCATCGCCACGCCTTGGGGATTTGACCAGTCGAGACCGCTCGCGCGCAGTTTCGCCGCAACAAAGGCTGCCGACAGTCTCTGCGGCCCGCCGGCCGTCGGTGCGGGCGCCAGAACCAGACCGCCCTTGTCGCCAGCGCCCTCGAACAGGTCGCCGACCGTGAGCATTCTGCCTTGCGGCGTGATCTGTTCGCGGAGCGCGAGGTCGCCTGCATAGGCCGCCTGTGCGAGGCTCGCCGCCAGTGCGCCCAGCGCCAGCAGCGCCAGGAACGGCAAGGGCCCGCGCCAGCCCCTGTAGGAGGGTGAACTTCTGTCCATCGCTCAGTCCGTCCTCAGCGCAGGTTGGAGGTGGCCTGCATCATTTCGTCCGAGGCCGAGATGACGCGGGAGTTCATTTCGTAGGCGCGCTGCGCCATGATCAGGGCCGAGATTTCCTGCACCGGATTGACGTTTGAGGACTCAACCCAGCGTTGCTGGAGGCGTCCGAACCCGACGTCGCCGGGCGTTCCGGTGGTCGCAGGGCCGGAGGCGGCTGTTTCGGCAAAAAGGTTGTCGCCGAGCGCCTGAAGACCGGCTGTGTTGACGAAGCTCGCCAGCTCAAACTGTCCGATCACCTGCGGCGTTGTCTGGCCGGGCAGGGTGGCCTGGACCTGCCCCTGCTCATTGATCGCGATGTCCAGCGCCTCGCCGGGCACCGTGATCCCAGGCTGCACGACGTAGCCGTCCTGCGTGACGATCTGACCTTCGGCGTTCACCGCGAAGTTGCCGGCGCGGGTGAAGGCGTCGGTTCCGTCGGGCAGCTGGATGCGAAAGTAGCCGCGCCCGTTGATCGCCAGATCGTATGTGTTGCCGGTCTGCTGAAGATTTCCCTGCTCCGCGATTCGATAAATCGCGGACGTCTTCACGCCAGTGCCTATCTCGACCCCGGCAGGCACAATCGTTCCGGCGGCCGAGGAGGCCGAGCCGACGCGCTCCATGGCGGTGTAGAGCATGTCCTGGAATTCGGCGCGCTGGCGTTTGTAGCCGGTCGTGTTCATGTTGGCGACGTTGTTGGAGATCACCTCCACATTCGTCTGTTGGGCCAGCATGCCGGAGGCCGCGATGCTCAAGGACCGCATGATTGCTACCTTTCCTGTCAGCCCTGCGTCCGGCCAAGGCGACTGATCGCCTTGTCGCGCAGTTCTTCTTCCGATCTGATCATGCGCGTTACGCTTTCGTAGGCGCGCTGAATTTCAATCAGCCTGGTGAGCTCAAGCACCGCCTTGACGTTGGAGCCCTCGACCATGCCCTGCCTCACGCCCGGCGCTGTTGCGGGGGCGGGGGCCTGGGCCCCGGGGGCGAAAAGATTGTCGCCAACCTTCTCAAGCGCGGCAGGATTTGCGAATTCCGCCACCCCGAGGCGTCCGATCGTTACGCCTGCCTGGCTGACCGAACCATCACCGGTGATCGTCAGGGGGCCGCCGACGGGGTTGACGACCAGCGGCGCGCCGGCGTCCGACAGCACTGTCTGCCCGTTCGCTGTCACGATCTCGCCCGCAGGCGACAGCGCAAAGCGACCTGCGCGGGTGTAGAGGGGGCCTTGTGGTCCCTGGACGGTGAAGAAGCCGGGGCCGCTCAGCGCCACATCCAGCTGGGCGCCCGTCTGCTCCATTGGCCCCGCTGACATGTCGCGCGCCATCGCCCACCCGTCGACGAACTGGATCTGGCGCGGGGCGATCTGTGAGACCGCCGGGCGGCCGGTTTCCGTCTCGAACAGAAGCGCGTCGGTCTTGAAACCGGCCGTTGAGATGTTCGCCATGTTGTTGGCCACAACATCGAGCGCGCGGCGCAGTCCCATCTGGCGCGTCAGTCCGACGTAAAGAGCGTTATCCATTGCCGCGGCGATCTCCGGTCTGCCGGGCTTGAACCTGCAAGTCAGGGGCCAGTTTATTTATAAATAAAAACAGTGCCCGGGGCTTGGCGTTGGTGATTGGCGCCCGGCCAGATCGACCGCCACGCGGCAACAATTGCCGGCCTCACTCTTCCTTAACCACAGACCCCCTATCCCGGGTCGAAGGCAGTAATTCTGAGCTGGACCCTCGTATGGCGAAGAAGAAAGACAAGGCGCCCGCCGCAGGCGCGCAGGCAGGCGAGGACGAGGCTGTCGCGGCCACGGAAGGCGGTGAGGTCCAGGCCGCGCCGAAGAAGAAACTCGCCGGCAAGACCATTGTCCTGTTCATTGTCCTGCCGGCTTTGCTGGTGATCCTCGGCGGCGTCGGCGCAGGCGTCATGCTGCTCGGCGGCAAGAACGACCAGGTCGCCGATGCGGGCGCACATGGCGACGCCGGCAAGGACGCCGGCAGGAGCAATGATCACAAGAAAAAGAAAAAAGATGAAAGAACGGACAAGGGCAAGGAAGGCGAGCAGGGCGAAGGTTCGGTCAACGTCACCGAGGCGCCGGACGGTTCGTACTTCGCCGAGTTGCCGCCGCTGATTGTGAACATTCAGTCGCAAGACAGCAGGCCCGTCTATCTGAAGCTCAAATTGACCCTCGAGGCGCCCGACGCCGATACGGCAGAGATGATCGAGCCGGCCATGCCGCGGGTGATGGATCAGTTCCAGGGGTTCCTGCGCGAGTTGCGGCTGGAGGATATCTCGGGGTCTGAGGGGCCGCACCGGCTGCGCATGGAGTTGCTGCGGCGCGTCAACATCGCGCTCGCGCCAGCTGAGGTGACGGCCGTCCTTATCGAAGAAATGCTGGTGCAATAGTCATGGCTGGCGGTGTCGATCAGGAAGCCATGATGGCCGAATGGGAGGCAAGCCTCGCCGGTGACGCCGGTGACGGCGGTGGCGACGATGGCTCCGGCGATGGCGCCGACGGTCATCAGTTGGCGGCTGACTGGGAGGCCATGGTCGGCAGCGACAGCGCGCGTTCGCTGGCGTTCCAGTCCGCCGGCGCCGAGCGGATTCTCAATCAGGACGAAATCGACAGTCTGCTTGGGTTTTCCGCGTCAGATGATGACTCTGAGGCCAAGACAGGCATCCGCGCCATCATCAATTCAGCGCTGGTGTCCTACGAGCGTCTTCCGATGCTCGAAATCGTCTTTGACCGCCTCGTGCGCTTGATGACGACCAGCCTGCGCAACTTCACCTCCGACAACGTTGAAGTAAGCCTGGACCAGATCACATCCATGCGCTTCGGCGATTATCTGAACTCCATTCCTCTGCCGGCGATCATTTCTGTGTTTCGAGCCGAGGAATTGGACAATTACGGCCTGATCACAGTCGACTCCAATCTGATCTACTCCGTTGTCGACGTGCTTCTCGGCGGGCGCAATGGCGATGTGACCATGCGCATTGAGGGGCGGCCCTACACCACCATTGAGCGGATGCTGGTGACCCGACTGGTTGAGGTCGTTCTCAACGATGCGCGCCAGGCTTTCGCTCCGCTGACGGAGGTGCGGTTCAATCTTGACCGCATCGAGACCAATCCACGCTTTGCCGCGATTGCCCGCCCTGCCAACGCCGCCATTCTCGTCAAGCTGCGCGTCGATATGGAGGACCGTGGGGGGCGGATCGAATTGCTGCTGCCCTATGCAACGCTTGAACCCATCCGCAAGATGCTGCTGCAGCAGTTCATGGGCGAGAAGTTTGGCCGTGACAACATCTGGGAGAGCCACCTCGCCACGGAATTGTGGTTCACCTCCACCGAGTTGCGGGTCGTGCTTGATGAGCAGGTCACTCCGCTGCGCCGGGTCATGAACCTCAAGGTTGGCGACACCCTGCTTCTCAACGCGACCCCTGACAGTCAGGTTGAGATCCGGGCGGGCGACGTGCCGCTGACGCGCGGTCGTCTGGGCCGCCTTGGGCCCAAGGTGGCGGTGCGGGTGGACGAACCGCTGACGACGGTCGCCAAGCGCGCGCTATCGAGGGTCAAATGAGCCCCATCGCCCTCGTTCTTGACGGTCTGATTGCGGTGCTGCTGCTGGCGGCCATCGGATTTTGCTGGCGGTTGAACGCCAGTCTGGCCAGGTTGCGGGCTGGCACGCAGGGCTGGGCCCAGGCCGCTGCTGAACTGAACGCAGCGGTTGTGCGGGCTGAACAGGCGGTGCGCGGCCTGCGCGCGGCGAGCGAGAGCGAAGGCGCAGCACTTGACGCGCGCATCGCTGACGCCCGTGCGATCGCCGATGAAGTCGTCGTGCTGCAAACGCGCATGGCCCGCGCTTCGGCGCGTGAGGTTCCTGCGGAGCCGCCGTCGGATCCGGCGCGTGCGCTGGCGCGCAAGGCCGGGCGCGAGGCGCCGCCGCCCGGGTGGCCGGTCTGAAGGAGGCGGGCGCAGTGATGAAGATACAGACCCACAAAATTGGCGTACGGATTTTACCGCCGCTGATCGTCGCCATGGCGGCGCTGTTTGTGGTGAAAGTGATCGCGACCGGAGACGCGTTGAGCGACGCGCTTGCCGCTGCGCCGGCTGCGCCTGCCCAAGCCGCGCCGGCCCAGCCTGCACCCGCCGCCCCGCAGCCCGCCGCCCCGCAAACCGCAGGCCAAAGCCTCGCATCATCCGGGTCGCCCGCGCCTGCGTCAGCGCAGACAAGCTGTCCAGGCCCGAGTCTGGCCGAGCAGGCAGGCCTCTCGGCCGCTGAAATCCAGGTCCTCACAAGTCTGGGCGATCGTCGCAAGGCCCTCGAGACGCGCGCGCGCGACATCGACACGCGCGAGCAACTCCTGGCCGCTGCTGAAAAGCGGGTCAACGAACGGATCGCTGAATTGAAGGCGTTGGACGGCAAGGTGCAGGCCGCCGTAGCCCGTCTCGACACGGCGCGCAGCGCCGACCTCGTTGCGCTCTCCAACATGTATCAGCGCATGAAACCGAAGGACGCCGCGCGGGTCTTCGAGACGCTTGACGCGGCGATCCTGCTGGATATCGCCAGCGGGATGAAAGAGCCGGCGCTTGCCTCCATACTTGGCGCGATGGCCCCGGTTGAGGCGAAGAAGCTCACCGAGATGCTTGCCCGCCGCAACGCCCAGGTCGATACGGTTGGTTCACCCTCCGCGCCGGCGTCGTCCGCGCGCAGCGCTGGAGGCTAGGCGTGCGCCGCTTTGCATTCGTCGCGCTCGCCGCGCCCGCCGTCGTGGTGACGCCGGCCGTCGCTGAGACGGCGGGTGTGATTTCGGCGCGCGAAAACGGCGGGTTCGCGCGGATTGCGATCACCTGGCCGCAAGCCCGGGCCGACGCTCCTCCGACGGTCAGCGCTACCGCAGCGAGCGGGGTTCTGGTCGTGCGGTTTTCCGAACCGGTGACGCTCAACACCGACGCGCTGCGTCGCAATCTTCCAACGTATGTCACCAACGTGCGTGTCGATCCCGACAGGCGAACGCTGCGTGTCGCGCTGACAGGGCCGATGCGCACGGGCCTGTCACGTTCCTACAATGTGCAGGCGATCGATCTACTGCCGGAGGGTTTCTCCGGCGCCCCGGCCGGTGTCGATTCGCCGCGCGCTGCCGACGAGCGGGCGGCGGCTGCGCGCGCGCGCGCAGCGCAGGAGCAGCGTGACGCAGCCGCCAGCGACCCTACGCTGCAGCCGCGCATCCCGGTCACTGTGGGGCAGGTGGCCGATCTCACCCGGCTTGTGTTCGACTGGCCGCAAGCTGTCCGTCATCGCCTGCAGGTGTCGGGAAGCGAAGCCCGTTTGCGCTTTGAACGCCCGGTGCGCATCGATCTCGCCGAAATCCGCTCGCAGTTGCCCAAAAACATTCTGTCAGCGGATCAAAAACTTGATCGCGGCGGAGTGACCGTTACGTTCAGGCTCGCTGACGGCGTCAGCGCGCGCAGCTTCACCGAAGGCGCTTCGGTCGTGCTCGATGTTCTGCCGCCAGATCAGGCCGCCACGACGCCCAAGACAGCGGCCATGCCCGCCCGCCCGCCGCCCGCGCCCCCGGTCCTGAAAGCGCGTTACGCAACCCCCCTGGACCCTACGCCTGCCGGCGGTCTCATGCGCGTTACCGGCGAACTGGCGCCGGATGGCGTGACGCTGGACTTCGCTTTCAAGGGGCCTGCCGCCGGGGCCGTCTTCCGGCGTGGCGACGCCATATGGGTGGTGTTTGACGCAAAGACCAGGTTCGACGCCTCCGCCGTGAAGGAGTTGGACAGGCGGCGGATATTGGATGTTGAGCCGGTCGTCGGCGATGGCGTCAGCGGTTTGCGCATCATCTCGCCGGCGTACCTTGTTGCAAGCGCGCAGGTTGATCAATCGCGCTGGCGGGTGACTGTGTCCGATCGGGTCAGGAGCCGGCCTGCTTCCATTCCCCTCGCGCTGCGCGCAGCGCAGGAAGGCGGTCAGCTCCTTGAGGCCCGTTCGCCTGGAGTGCGTGCTGTCGCCTGGGCAAGCGATCCTGAGACAAATGAAAAGATCGCCATCGCCCTGTCGGATGCGCCCGTCGCAGGCGTGGGCGTACGTCGTGAGTTTCCCCAGGCGACGGTCATTTCATCTGCGCACGGCGTTGTTTTCGAGCCTCTGGCGCCTGATTTGCAGTTTCTGATCGCGCCGGGCGTGGTGTCCGTGCGCCGGGCGTCGCAAACGGCCCTTCCGGCAAGGGCTCCTGTGGCTGAAGTCAGCCTCAATCAGACCGACCTTCCAGGGGTCATTGATTTCGCCCAATGGGCGCGCGGTCCGGCGCCGACAGTGCGTCAGTCAATCGAGATGCTGCAGATCGCCGCAGCGCGCGCCAGTCAGCCTGAAACCGCCATCGCCGCACGTCTTCGTCTCGCCCGCTATCTGGTGGCCCAGGAGCTCGGCGCCGAGGCGCTTGCGGTGCTGCGCGCTGTTCGTGGGATGGATGCGACCCTTGAGCGCGACCCAGGTTTTCTGGCGCTGCGCGGCGTGGCGAGTCTCTTGATGGCGCGGGAAAGCGATGCCGAGCGTGACTTCACCGCGCCACCGCTGCGCGACGATCCGGCCGCCGCGCTGTGGCGCGGTCTTCTGGCCGCCAGAGGCGAACGCTGGATTGACGCCCGCCAGAACCTCGAGGCGGGACGCGGCGCCCTGAAGCGCTTCGCCCCTAAGTGGCGCGGGCGTTTCCTTGCGGCGCTCGCGCAAGCGGCAGTGGAACAGGGCGATGCTGCAGGCGCAGAGGAGAACCTTCGGGCAGCCGAAGCTCTCAAGCCGGTCGGCGAGGACCTGGAGCGCACGCGCCTCCTGCGCGCCAGCCTGGCTGAATTGAACGGCGACGGCAAAGCCGCGCGGGTGATTTACGAGGAGTTGTCAAAGTCCTCGAATGAACCGACGGCGGTGCGCGCGCTCTATCATCTCGCGTCCATGACAGGTTCAGCCCAGACAATGTCCGCGCAGCAGAGTGTTGAGGCGCTTGACGCCCTGCGGTGGCGCTGGCGGGGGGACGATCTCGAACTCGACATCGTGCGTGCGCTTGGGCAGAGCTACATCGCTCAGGGGCGCCCGCGCGAAGCGCTTGAGGCGATGCAGGCGGCCGCAGCGCGCGCCGGCGCCCGGCCGGCCGCACGCCGGATCGCCATCGATATGAGCGACACCTTCGCGCGCCTGTTTCTGGACGGCGATGCGGACAAGCTTGATCCCATCCAGGCCCTGGGGCTGTTCTACCAGTTTCGCGACCTCACTCCGGTGGGAGCCGACGGTGATCGCATGATCCGAAAACTGGCCGACCGTCTTGTCGCCTTCGACCTGCTTCCACAGGCTGCCGAGCTGTTGAAGCATCAGGCGGACAAGCGTCTGGTCGGGCTCGCCAAGGCCCAGGTCTCCGCTGATCTCGCGGCTGTGCTGCTCATGGATCGACAGCCTGAACAAAGCTTACAGGCGATCTGGAATTCGCGCGTGCCGCGGCTGCCGGATTGGCTCCTGCGGGAGAGACGGCGTCTGGAAGCCGCCGCTCTTGCCGAAATCGGTCGCCTCGACACCGCCCTTGAGCTGATTGAAGCCGACCCTGAACCCGACGCCTGGCGGCTGCGCGCCGACATTGCGTGGCGCACCCGTGACTGGAAGGCGGCTGAAGTCGCACTTGCGCGCCTCGCGCCACCGCCGGGCGACAATCCGCTGCCGCCGGAGCAGGAAGACATCGTGCTGCGACTGGCGATCGCGCGCACCCTGTCAGGGGACCAGCCTGGGCTTGACGCACTGCGCCGTTCGCATGGCGCAGCCATGGCGAAAGGTCCGCATGCAGAGGCGTTTGAACTGGTGGCGAGCCGCGCAGCCCCGGCCCCGGGCGAACTGCGCGACGTCGTGCGGTCGATTTCGGCTGTCAGGCTGCTTGACGGGTTTATGCAGCGCTACCGGGCGCGTTTCGAGAAAGGCCGGCCGGACGTCGCAGCCGGCCCGGGGCCGCAGGCAGCCGCCGGATCGAACGGCCCGGCGTAGGCCCCTCCGGCAAGGCCGCCCACCCAGCCGCCCAGCAGGCGAGGCAGCCCGTCCGCTCGCGGTTTTCCGGGGGCAGCGGTACAGGTGCAGCGGCCCTGACGAGGCGGGCCATTCGAGGCTGTCGTGCCGCCGCGGTCGTCCTGCGGCGGTTTCTGCGCAGCAGTCCCTGTGAAGCGGCTTGGAGGCCGCCCCCGGTCGCCATGACCGCCTGCAGCCAATGGCTGGGCCTGGGCCGGTTTGCTGCGGCGCAATGCCCCGGGGAACCGGCGATCACGTTTCCGGGGCGGCGGCGGCGTTAACCGATTGTTCACCACTGCGCGCAAATGTTCTCCTTGTGTTCCGGGAACAAATCCGGTACGCAAGGGCAGGGTCGGCGACGCAGTCAAGCGATTGAGAACGCGCCGGCGCTGTGGGACCCTGATCAGGAGATTCGGCCAATGGCGGAGCCAGCTTTGAAAGTCGTGAAAGATAAATCGGACTCCGCCGGCGACGGCGATAAGGAAAAGGCCCTCAGCGCGGCCCTGACGCAAATCGAGCGCGCCTTCGGCAAGGGCTCGGTCATGCGGCTTGGCGAAAAGGGCCCCTCGGTGGAAATCGAGGCTGTGTCCACTGGTTCGCTTGGGCTTGATATCGCCCTTGGAATTGGTGGTCTGCCGCGCGGTCGCATTGTTGAGATCTACGGTCCTGAGAGCTCCGGCAAGACGACGCTCGCGTTGCATTGCATCGCCGAGGCGCAGAAGAACGGCGGCGTCTGCGCATTTGTGGACGCAGAGCACGCGCTTGATCCCGTCTATGCGCAGAAGCTGGGCGTCGATCTGGATGATCTCCTGATCTCGCAGCCGGACACGGGCGAGCAGGCGCTGGAGATCGCTGACACCCTGGTGCGGTCTGGCGCCATCGACGTATTGGTCATCGACTCTGTCGCCGCGCTGACCCCACGCGCTGAGCTGGAAGGCGAAATGGGCGAAAGCCTGCCAGGCCTGCAGGCGCGCCTGATGAGCCAGGCGCTGCGCAAGCTGACAGCATCGATTTCGCGGTCCAAGACACTGGTGATCTTCATCAACCAGATCCGTATGAAGATCGGGGTCATGTACGGGAACCCGGAGACGACCACGGGCGGAAATGCATTGAAGTTTTACGCGTCCGTCCGCCTGGACATCCGGCGGACCGGTGCGATCAAGGAGCGTGACGAGGTGATCGGCTCGACCACCCGCGTCAAGGTTGTCAAGAACAAGGTGGCTCCGCCCTTCAAGCAGGTTGAGTTCGACATCATCTACGGGGAAGGCATCTCGAAACGTGGCGAGCTCATCGACCTCGGCGTGAAGACCGGAATCGTGGAAAAGTCAGGATCCTGGTTCTCGTACAACTCGCAGCGCATCGGGCAAGGCAAGGAGAATGTCCGTACCTTCCTGAAGGAACACCCGGAGATGGCGGCCGAGATCGAGGATGCGATCCGGCAGAAGTCAGGGCTTCTGGCGGAGGAATTGCTGGCCTCCGGTCCGGATGCGGGCGAAGACGACGCAAGCTGAGCCCTTACGCGGCGGGCGGCGCTAGGTTCGCAGGGGGGGCCTGGCAGGCAGACCCTGATGCGCCTGCGCCGCTCCTGTGGGCGTCTGAGCCGGCTCCGGGCGCCTGTTTTGCGCTCCGCCGCCCCGGGCGCCTGCATGTCCTGCAGTTCATCGTCAAATGCAGAGGCCGTGGGCGCTTGGCGCGTCCACGGCCTCTCTTTATATCGGGATGCTTCCCGGGGGTGCGGGGGCTTCGCCAGCTGATGGTGAAGCACGCGCATCGTCGGTCGCAGGAAGCGCGTGGCGTCGCAGCGTCTGGCCCAGGCCGGAGTGCGGCGGCGAAACCGCCGCCCGCGCCGCGCGCATCCGCGCAGAGCCCAACCACTGGTCGCGTCGGCGCCCCGCAGGGGTCTGACGCAGTCCGTCAGACATAGCGAGCCACCATCCATGGCGTCCTTGAGCGAGATCCGTACGGCCTTCCTCGACTACTTCAAACGCCAGGGCCATGCGGTGCTGGCGTCAAGCCCCCTTGTGCCGCAAAACGATCCGACCCTGCTCTTCACCAACGCGGGCATGGTCCAGTTCAAGAATATCTTCACCGGAGCCCAGGAGCCGCCCGCGCCGCGCGCCGTCACGTCCCAGAAGTGTGTCCGCGCCGGCGGCAAGCACAATGATCTCGACAATGTCGGCTACACCGCGCGCCATCACACGTTCTTCGAGATGCTCGGGAATTTCTCTTTCGGCGACTACTTCAAGGACGATGCGATTGCGTTCGCCTGGGAATTGGTGACGAAGGATTACGCCCTTGACCCCAAGCGGCTGACCGTCACTGTCTACGCCGATGACGATCAGGCGGCGGCCATCTGGCGCAAGGTTGCAGGACTGCCTGAAAGCCGCATCATCCGTATTCCAACGTCAGACAACTTCTGGATGATGGGGCCGACCGGTCCGTGCGGGCCGTGCTCAGAGATATTCTTTGATCACGGCGACAAGGTTCCAGGCGGGCCGCCGGGGTCTGCCGATGCAGACGGCGACCGCTTCGTCGAAGTCTGGAATCTTGTCTTCATGCAGTTCGAGCAGGTCGATGAAAACACGCGCATAGCCCTGCCCAAGCCATCGATCGACACGGGGATGGGCCTGGAGCGGATCGCTGCTGTGCTGCAGGGCGTGCATTCGAACTACGATACCGATCTCTTCCGCGCCCTGATTGCAGCGTCCGAGGCAGAGACAGGAGTGGCCGCGCGCGGTGAGCACGCCGCAAGCCATCGTGTGATCGCGGATCACCTGCGCGCGTCCTGCTTCCTGATCGCTGACGGGGTTGGCCCCTCAAATGAGGGGCGCGGCTATGTGCTCCGGCGCATCATGCGCCGGGCCATGCGCCACGCCCATCTGCTCGGCGCGAAAGAACCGCTGCTGCACCGGCTGGTTGCAACCCTCGCCGAGCAGATGGGCGGGGCCTATCCGGAACTCGTGCGGGCCCGCCCTGCGCTTGAGGCGACCCTGCGCGAGGAGGAGGAACGCTTTCAGCGCACGCTCGGCAATGGCATGGCGCTTCTCGAGGCGGAGGCCGCGCGACTGTCCGCTGGCGGCGCGCTGCCAGGTGAAACCGCCTTCAAGCTTTATGACACCTACGGCTTTCCCCTCGATCTCACCCAGGACATCCTGCGCGGGCGCGGCCAGACTGTTGACCTTGAAGGCTTTGAAACCGCGATGGACCGTCAGCGCGAAGCCTCCCGCGCGGCGGGCTTCAGCTCGGGCGAAGTGGCGACGGATGCTGTCTACCTGCATTTGAAGGACAGGCTCGGGGCGACCCGGTTCGTCGGCTATGATCAGCCCAGCGCCAGTTCGAACGTCGCGGCCATCCTCATCGGCGGCGGCGAAGCCAGCACCCTCGAGATGGGCCAGCCGGCGGAACTCCTGTTCGATGTGACGCCCTTTTACGCAGAAAGCGGTGGCCAGGCCGGCGACAAGGGACTTATCTCCTTCGCTGACGGCGCGGTTTTCAAGGTCGAGGACACCCACAAACGCGCTGGCGCCCTCCATGGCCACATCGGTGCGCTCGTTGCGGGACGCATCACGGTTGGGGCCAAGGCCACGTTGACGATAGACGCAGACCGGCGCAGCCGTCTGCGCGCCAATCATTCCGCCACACACCTCCTGCATGCGGCCCTGCGCCACGTGCTCGGCCCCCACGTGACCCAGAAGGGCTCGCTCGTGGAGGCCGACCGCCTGCGCTTCGATTTCTCCCATGGTCAGGGCGTAACGCAGGCCCAGCTCGACGCCATCGAAGCGGAAGTGAACGCCGTCATTCGCCAGAATGGCGCCGCCGAAACCCGTGAGATGGCCCCCGAGGCCGCGGTGGCGGCCGGCGCTCTGGCCCTGTTTGGTGAGAAGTACGGCGACAGCGTGCGGGTCCTGAGCATGGGCGCCAGCCTTGCAGACGCCGCGAAAGCATATTCCGTTGAACTGTGCGGGGGCACCCACGTCACCCGCACTGGCGACATCGCTGTCTTTGCGATCCTGTCCGAGAGCGCCGTCTCGGCCGGAGTGCGTCGGATCGAGGCTGCAACGGGGGCGGCCGCCATCGAGCACTGGAAGCGTCAGGCGGCGATCGCGCGCACGATTGCAGACGATCTGAAGTCGCCTCTGGCTGAAACGCCGGAGCGGGTTGCGACATTGGCCAAAGAGCGCCGCAGCCTTGAGCGCGAACTCAGCGACGCCAGAACCAAACTTGCGCTCGCCCAGTCGGCCGGCGGGTCAGCGAGCCCTGCAGGCCCGGAAACAGTCGCTGGCGTTGCGTTCCTGGGGCGCGTCCTGGCGGGCGTTCCAGCAAAGGATCTGCGCAGCCTCGTCGACGACGCGAAGAAAGAGATCCACTCCGGCGTCATCGCCTTCATCGGCGTTGCTGACGGCAAGGCGGCTGTCGCAGTCGGCGTCACACAGGATCTTGCAGGCAAGGTCTCGGCCGTTGACCTGGTCAAGCCAGCCGTGGCGGCGCTCGGCGGTCAAGGCGGCGGTGGCCGCGCGGACATGGCCCAGGGGGGCGGTCCGAATGGACAGGCTGCCGAGGACGCGCTCACCGCCATTCGTGCGGTGCTCGCCGGCTGACCCTGGCCGCTCATCGTGAGTATCCCAGCTGCACATCGCCCCGGTCCCTGCCGTCAGGCGCTCCGGTGCGGTCGCTGCCGAAATCAGGCCATCGCTGACGCCATCGCTTTGGTCCGCGCTACCAGAGGCCTGGAGGCGGGACGCGGGCGTGCATTGACGCGAGCGCACCGCCCGGCCGCGCGTCGTGGCTTGGCGCAGGTAGTGTGGGCGCAGGTAGTGTGGGCGCAGGTAGTGTGGGCGCAGGTAGTGTGGGCGCAGGTATGGTGGGCGCAGGTATGGTGGGCAGGGCCTCTGCCGCGCGCTGGCGCCATGTCGAGGCGTGGCGCCGGCGCGCGCATCAGCCGAGGGCCCTTCGTCCACCTGGCCCAGCGGCCCGGGCCAGTCGCCCCGGCCAAGAAGGGGCGGCAGCCCTGGCCCAGTGCGGCGGCTCCAGACCGCGCGCAGACCGACCCGCGCATGTCCCGCAACGCGGATCAGTTGCCGTCTTCGAGCAGCCGGCGCGCGATCACCTGCGCCTGGATCTCACCGGCGCCCTCAAAGATGTTGAGGATCCGCGCGTCGCACAGCACCCGCGACACAGGGTATTCCAGCGCGAAGCCATTGCCGCCGTGCACCTGGACGGCGTTGTCGGCCGCCGACCAGGCCACCCGCGCCGCAAGCAGCTTCGCCATTCCCGCCTCGAGATCGCAGCGCTTGCCGGAGTCCTTCTGGCGCGCGGCAAAATAGGTGATCTGGCGCGCCGCCATGATCTCCGCAGCCATCAGCGCCAGTTTGTTGGCCACGCGCGGAAACGCAAAGATGGCCTGACCGAACTGCTGACGATCGAGCGCGTATTGCAGGGCTGACTCGAGCGCAGATTGTGCAACTCCGACGGCGCGCGCAGCAGTCTGAATGCGCGCGCTCTCAAATGTCGCCATGAGATGCTTGAAGCCCTGGCCTTCAACGCCTCCGAGCAAGTTGGCGGCCGGCACACGGAACCCATCAAACCCGATCTCGTATTCCTTCATGCCGCGGTAGCCCAGCACTTCGATCTCGCCGCCCGTCATGCCGGGAGTGGGAAAATCAGTCGTGTCATCGCCCCGCAGCTTGGGCGCCAGGAACATCGACAGGCCGCGGAAGTCCGATGTCGACGGATCCGTGCGGGCGAGCAGCGTCATCACGTCTGCCCGCGCAGCATGGGTGATCCATGTCTTGTTGCCCGTGATCACGTAATCGTCTGCTTCGCGCACCGCACGGGTGCGCAGCGACCCAAGGTCAGACCCCGTGTTCGGCTCGGTAAAAACTGCGGTCGGCAGGACTTCGCCGGAGGCGATCTTCGGCAGCCAGTAGGCCTTCTGCTCCTGGGTGCCGCCGGTCAGGATCAGCTCGGCGGCGATCTCGGAGCGCGTGCCCAGCGAGCCAACGCCGATGTAGCCGCGCGACAGCTCCTCCGACACAACGCACATCGCCGTCTTGCCAAGGCCCATGCCGCCCCACTCCTCAGGGATGGTCAGGCCGAAGACGCCGAGTTCACCGAGTTCGCGCACCACCTCGAGCGGGATCAGCTCGTCGCGCAAATGCCAGCCGTGCGCGAAAGGTCCGACCTTTGCGTCGGAAAACTTGCGAAACTGCTCGCGGATCATCTCAAAGGTGTCCTCGAGCCCCGAGCGCTCCAGCGTCGCGTGGCCCTGGGAATCGCGCAGCAGCTCGGCGATCCGCGTCTTCAGGGACTGGTCCGCATCTGCCCGCAGCGACAGGATCAGACCGCGATCGAACACGGCGTTGATCGCTCCGGTCGGGTCGAAGTCCTCAGGTCGGATCATCTCTGCCTGGTTCATCGGCACGCCGCCCACAAGCTGGCCGGCGTATTCGCCCGCCAGCGCGCGCGCCAGCAGCTCCTCTGCCTCGCCGAACGCCCCGTCGCCGGCAAGTCGGTCGGCCCATTGGGCGACCTGGCGCAGGGTCTCGGCATAGGTCGCCACCCAGGCGAAGCCATGCACCACATGCTGCTCCCGGTCGATCGCGGCCCGGTCAACCTTGCCGTTGCGCGTCACCTTGGCGGCGACCGCAGCTTTCGCCCGCGCTGCATAGGCGTCCGCCATGGCGGCGAGCGCGTGCAGGCGCGCATGGACATCAGCCCCGACTTCGGGTTTGGCGACGACAGCCACGGACATGACAAGCTCCCGCGTTAAGGAAATCCGGTGTGCATATGCAGCATATAGGTCGCGAAGGGCGCAGCGTCTCGCAGTGCAGCGCAGATCCCGCCCCACCCCCTTACGTGCAGGGGTGATCCCTGGATGTGCTGCCCCTGGGTCAGCCGCTGATGGCTGCGTCGTCGCGCTCACCCGTGCGGATGCGCAGGGCGGCCTCAAGGTCCACCACGAACACCTTGCCGTCGCCGATCTTGCCGGTGTTCGCGGCAGAGCGGACCGCTTCCGTCACTGCGTCCACATCCCCGTCCGGCACCGCGATCTCGAGCTTGACCTTCGGGAGCAGCTTCACCTCATACTCGGCGCCGCGATAGACTTCCGTTTTGCCGCGCTGCCGGCCGTAGCCGCGCACCTCGGTAACCGTGAGCCCCTGCACGCCAGCGTCCTTGACCGCATCCAGAACCGCATCAAGGCGGCTCGGTTTGATGATCGCGATGACGTATTTCATGGGGCTGTGGTCCCTGGCGGCGTGGTGTCCTGTGGGTGAAGGTTTGACGAAACATCACCCTTTCGCAAGCCCGTCCCGGCAGGTTGTGCTGCGCCTGCGAACAGGATGCGACCTTTGGTCCCGCCTGCGCCGGCGTAAAGCCGCTTCACAGCCTCGGCCAGCACCACCCCGGCAAAATGCGGCCAGAAGCGTTCGCCGGCGCGCTCCCAGGCGTCGGCGGCGCCCAGGACCGGCCCCCAGGCCGCCGGCGGGGCGTAGACCGCACGCGCCCAGGCGACAGGCTGGAACATGGCCTCGCCGAGGGCGCCGGCAAGCTGGTTCTGGCTGTAGGGCCGGCCGTGCCCGAACGGTGTGGTGTCGGCGCGTGACCACAATCCGCGCCGGTTGGCCGCGATCACCAGAAGCCGGCCTTCCGGCGCCATGATCCGCCAGACCTCGCGCAGGAGCGGGCGCAGGGCCGTTGTCTCCTCCAGCGCATGGGCGATGATGACCTTGTCGAACACCGCATCCCGAAAGGGCAGGCGCTCGACGTCTCCCAGCGCCGACGCGGCGGGCCCTTCGCCCGGCCAGCGCTCCACGCCCTGCTCCCAGGGCATGAACGAAACAACGCGGCGCGCGCTCTCCCGATACGGCTCCAGAAATGGGGTAGCGTAGCCGAAGCCCAGAACATCCTGGCCGTGGGCGTCCGGCCACAGCGCCAGCGTCCGGCGCAGGATCATCCGCTGCGCCATGGCGCCAAGCGGGCCGTAGTAGAATGTTCTGAGCGTCAGCACGTCGAGCCGCACGACGGTCTCCCAGCAAGGCGCATCCCCGGCGAGCATGCTATATGGCGGCCTGTGAACGGTGTGTGGAGATGCCAATGACGCGGCTGGCGGTGCATATGTTTCCCTGTCTTGAGGACAACTACGCCTTCCTGATCCACGCTGAGGGGGGGATAGACGCAGTCGCCATCGACACCCCCGATGCTGAGGCCATCGCCGCCGAGGCCGCGCGCCTGGGTTTGCGGGTGGCCCAGGTCTGGAACACCCACTGGCACCCCGATCACGCTGGCGGCAATCTCGCCTTCAAGGCGTCCGGCGCGCGGATCACCGGTCCGGTGGGCGAACGGATTGAAATTCCGGGCCTTGATCGCCCCGCGCGCGCCGGCGATCAGGTCAGCGTTGACGGGGCGGGCGCCACGGTCATCGAAACGCCAGGACACACCCAGGGACATATCGTCTATCACTTCCCGCAGGACCGCATCCTGTTTGTCGGCGACACTCTGTTCGCGCTGGGCTGCGGACGACTGTTTGAGGGCAGCGCACAGGACATGTGGGAAAGTCTGTCCAAGCTTGCCGCCCTTCCGGATGATACCGTGGTCTACTGCGCCCACGAGTACACCGCAGCCAACGCCCGGTTCGCGCTCACAGTCGAACCCGAAAATCCGGCGCTGCAGGCGCGCTGGACGGAGATCCAGGACCTCCGCGCCCGCGGGATGCCGACGGTGCCCACCACCATCGGTGCGGAAAGGCAGACCAACCCCTTCCTGCGCGCACACCTGCCGGAGGTGCAGGCCGCCGTTGGGATGGCCGGCGCCTCGCCCGCCGAGGTTTTTGCCGAGATCCGGCGGCGCAAGGATATTTTTCGCGCCTGACCTGCCGTTCGCCCGGTCGCACTTGTGCGCGCGGCTGCTGCGCTTGGCGCGGGCCTGTGGAAGCTGGCCCGAGCTTCCTGGCCCGAGCTTCCTGGCCTGAGTTTGCTGGCCTGAGTTCACCGGCCCGAGTTCACCGGCCCGAGTTCACTGGCCTCAGTTCACTGGCCTCAGTTCGCTGGCCTCAGTTCGCTCCTCCGAGCCGTTCGTGCTGCAGCAGGTCGTGCTGTGGCTGGTGCTGGTGCTGGTGCGGCTCTTTCTCTCCTGGCGTTCGCCGCGGCGATCCACCCCCGCCCTGCGCATGCGCGCCAGCCCGGAGGGTTAACTGAAGCTTTACCAAACTTGCGCTCGAGTTAACCAAATCCGGGAGACTCCCATGTCTGCTTTCGCGTCGCTGGTGATGGCCACCGCCTGCCGCTCAAACCACCACCGCATCGCAATAGACGCCCTGCGTCTGCTCGAGGGGCCCGAGGCGCCGGCCTGGCGCGCGGTCTTCCTGCATCACTACGGGGCGCTGCTGGAAGGCGCGAAGGCCCCGGATGATCGCTTCAAGGACTTCAAGAATCACGTGCTGCATGTGCGCGAAGGCGATTGGGGCGGGGCGCCGGGGGCGGCGCGTGAATGGTATGTCCGCACCGTTCGGGCGCTGCAGGCGGGGGACTGGAAGACGGCCGCCTATAATGCCGGCGTGATGAGCCACTACGTGGTCGATCCCGTGCAACCCTTTCACACCGGGCAGACCGAAACCGAAGGCGTCATCCATCGCGCCGCGGAGTGGAGTTTCTCAAAGAGCTATGCGCAGTTGCGCACCATCCTGGAGGTGGATCAGGGAGGATTTCCTGATGTGCCGGTCCCGGATGGCCAGGATTGGCTGGAACAGATGGTCAAGGCCGGCGCGATGGTGTCCAACCCGCACTACGAGACCATCATCGCGCACTATGACCTCGCCGCCGGGACACGCAATCCGCCGGCCGGGCTCGACCAGGAACTCAAGGACGTCATGGCGCGCCTGGTCGGGTACGCCTGCGCGATGCTCGCCCGCATTCTCGAGCGCGCCATTGCGGAAGCGCGCGTCAGCCCGCCCCAGGTCTCCCTGGCGCTCGACGCCGTCTTCGCCGTGATGGCGGCTCCGATCCGCAGCGTGCTCTGCGGCATTGACAATCTCCAGGAGCGGGCGGCTGTCTCGGCGATGTACGAAGAGTATCGCAAGACCGGTAAAGTGCGCGAAACCCTGTCGCCGGACGACGCCGCCGTGCGTCGTCTTCATGCTGAGGAAGTGCTGAAGGTTCCGCTGTCGAGCCTCGACGCGCAATGGCCCCAGGAAACCGGCATCGCCCATGGTGAAGGCGCCCCCCGACGCAGAACCCAGCGCCGCAAGGGCGGTTTCGCCGCCGCGCCGGTGCGCGCGCGCGCCGCTGCACAGCCTGTGGAGCGCGCCGACCTGACGACGTCAGAGGAGCCCGCATCCCAGCCGGCGCGCCAGACTGTCCTGCTCCTGGATGCGCCGGTTGAGGATGCGCCCGCCATCGGACCGAAAACCGCCGCGCGCCTCGCCGTCGTCGGGGTGACGACCGTGGCGGACCTGCTCGCCGCTGACGCCGGACAGATCGCGGCTCAGCTTGCGCCGAGCCACATCGATGCGCCGTTGATCCAGGCCTGGCAGGCCCAGGCGAGACTGGCGTGCGCCCTTGCCGGCATGACATCAAGCGCCGCACAGCTTCTGGTGGCTGCCGGCATCGATGGGCCCGGCGCACTGGCGGCTTGCGAGGTCGCAGGGCTTGAGGCGCGCATCGCGGCCGTTGCAGCGACCTGCGAGGGTCAGCGCATCCTGCGCTCAGGCGCCGCGCCGGACCGCCCGCGGCTGGAGGCCTGGGTCGCCGCCGCTGGGCGCGCCGACGGTCGCGCCGCGGCGTGATCCCGCCCGCCGCCTGCGCCTGCCTGAGCCCATGGCGCTGCACGGGGAGGCGCGCATGGCCATGGTCGAGCCCGAGACCGGCATGACCGCGCGGACCGCCAGCCCGCACAGACATCGCCTCGGCGCAGCCGGCGCACGGGTCTGCGCGGGCGCCTGACACGCGATGGCCCGAAAGAAATCATCCGTATACGCGCACGGCGCCCTGGCGCGAAAGCTCGGCCTGAAGCCGGGCGTCTGGCTGGCGGTCGGCGCGCCCGCGCACTACCGGGCCCTTCTCGGCCCTGTGCCGGCGGGCGCCGTCCTGGAAACGGCGCCGGCCGGCGCGCCCGCGGCGCGCGCCTATCGTCTGATCCACGTGTTCGTCAGCTCGCCTGCGGGACTTGGCGTGGCCCTGCGCACGCTTGCTCCCGCGCTTGCCGGGCGCCGTGCGCCAGCCGACGAGGGCGGCGTGCTGTGGGTCTCCTGGCCCTGCACGCACCCCACGCCGGGGGGCGGCCTCAGCGAGGAGGCTGTTCATGAGAGGGCGCAGGCTCACGGACTGACGCCGGTGCGGCGCATTCTCGTGGACGCAGAATGGCGCGCGCTCAAATTGAGGCAGGCGGGCGGCGCGCCGGGTCAGCGCGCGTGCAGGCGCACCGGCATGGACTCGTAGCCCTTGACGAAACTCGAGTAGACGCGCCGCGGCGGGCCCATCACTTCCACAAAGCTGTAGCGCTTCTGGATCTCCTCCCACACAATGCGCAACTGCATTTCTGCGAGCCGATTGCCGACGCAGCGGTGGATGCCATAGCCAAAACTCATGTGGTGGCGCGCGCGCGGGCGATCGATCAGAAATTGATGGGCGTTGGGGATTTCACTTTCGTCGCGATTGCCCGAAATGTACCACATCGCGACCTTGTCGCCCTTGCGGATCGTCTTGCCATGCATCTCGACATCGCGCGTGGCCGTTCGGCGCATGTAGGCGAGGGGGGTCTGCCAGCGGATGATCTCGGAGACCATGTTCGGGATCAGGCCGGGGTCAGCGCGAAGCTTGTCGTACTCTGCCGGATTTTGATTGAGCGCCAGAACCCCGCCGGTAATCGAATTGCGGGTCGTGTCATTGCCGCCGACGATCAGCAGGATGAGGTTTCCCAGAAATTCCATGCGGTCCATGTTCCTGGTCGCCTCATTGTGCGCCAGCATGGAGATCAGGTCCGGCCTGGGGGGCGCGTTGACCCGCTCATTCCACAGCCGGGTAAAGTAGTCGGCGCATTCAAGCAGCTCGGCGCGCCGCTGATCCTCGGTGTCAATCACGCCATGGCCAGGCATCGCGGTCGCCACATCTGACCAGCGGGTCAATTTGCGACGGTCCTCCCATGGAAAGTCGAACAGCGTCGCAAGCATCTGGGTCGTCAGCTCGATGGATACCTTGTCCACCCAGTTGAACGTTTCTCCCACAGGCAGGGCGTCAAAAATCTGACGCACCCGCTCCTCGATCGTGCCCTCCAGGCGCGCCAGATTGTCCGGCGCAACAATCGGCTGCACGGCCTTGCGCTGGATGTCATGCTTTGGGGGGTCCATCGCAATGAACATCGGCAGCTGGAAGTCTTCGTCGAAGTCACGCAGCGTGATGCCGCCATAGGTCCAGTTGGACGAGAAATCCCTGTGGTTGGTGTCCACCGCCATGATGTCCTGGTAGCGGGTGACCGACCAGTAGGGCCCGACCTCGATGTGCGGGGCCTCGCAGTAATGCACAGGGTCTTCGCGCCGCAGGCGGGCGAACACGGCCTCCCACGCGTCCTGCTCGAACAATGCAGGATCGGCCGGATCGAGGGCCGACAGGGGAACGCCCATCGGATCGTTGATCTGATCGAGGGAACTCAAGCGCACGCCGTCATCCATGGCTTCCTCCTGCGCGTCCTGGCCTTATGCCGCAGGCCGCCATTGTCTCGCGCGCAGGCCCGCCTGTCACGCAGGACCATCGCTGCGCCTGCGACATTTTTGCACGTCCGCGCCCGGCCCCATCGTCGCAGCCGCCCCACCGCCTGTCGACAGCTGAACGCGTCTGTCTCACGAACTCCCGATCACCGGCCGCGCACCGCGCACAGACGCGCGCTGGCGGGCATCGGCCCGACATGCACGCCGCGCAGGCTGCGCCAGTGCGGCCGGCGCCCCAGCCACGCGGCAGGCGCGAGACCCTGGGGCTGGGTGCGACGGACGACAGCGGTCAGCGCGGCGCCTTCAGGGTTGCAAGCTCCGCCCGCATGGCGCGCATCTCCAGCAGGAGAGCGCCGACGTCGCGCTCCATGTTGGTCTTGCGCGCTTCGAGCTCTTCGATGGCGGCTTCCGTCTGCTCCTGGTCGCCGCGAAGCTCCTTGATCGCAATGGTCTGCGCCTCGTCCGTCTCGGTCTGCTTCGCCTCGCGTTCCGCCGCCAGCTCGGCGAGGTGCTCGGCCTGCTTCTCCTGCATGGCGTCGACAATCACGCCCACGAACAGGTTCAGCACCGTGAAGGCCGTGAAGATCGTAAATATGAGGAAGAACACCCAGGCGTGCGCATGGGTCGCCTCGACCGCGTCCACAATGTCGCCCCAGCCGTCGAAGATCGAAATCTTGAACAGCGTGAGCATGGACTTGCCGATATTGCCGAACATGTCTGCATGCTGCAGGCCGAACAGGGTCGTGGCCATCACCGCGCCGATGTAGAAAAACAGCAGCAGCAGCACCAGAATGGAAAAAATCCCCGGCAGCGCGTGGAACATCGCCTCCATGACGCGCCGCATCTGCGGCGTCAGCGACAGGATGCGCGTCAGCCGCACCACGCGCAGGGCGCGCAGGATGGAAACCCCAGCGAAGCCGCCCATGAACTGCAGCGGCAGTGATCCCGCGACAATGATCAGGTCGAAGATGTTCCATCCGCTCTTGAAGAAGTCGAGCCGCATGACGGCGAGCTTGATGACCAGCTCGATGCAGAAAAAGATCAGAAATGCCTCGTCGGCGTATTCGATCCACAGACGCTGCTCGGGCGACAGACCCGACACGGTCGCCAGACCAAGAACCACCGCGTTGGCGATGATCACCAGGATGACAAAGTTCTGAAATCCGCGGCTGATCACGAACCGCTCAATCGGGCCGACCTGATTGACCCCAAAATCCCAACGCGCCATGGCTGTCCCCAATCGACTCCCCTGCGTGGTATCCCAGTCTTGGCGGCCCCTGGGCAAGCGCAAATAGCGCTCTGGCGATATCCCGGCCCGCGGTTGGGGCCCGCGGTTGGGGCCCGCGGTTGGAGCCTGGCGTTGGGATCTGGCGCCTGCGCATGCGCGCGTCTCGACGCCTGCCCATGGGCCTGCCCAGGGCCTGCCCAGGGCCTGCCCAGGGCCCGCCTGACGCGCCGTGGCCGGGGCTGGCTTGCCCGCTCTCCCGGGGCGGGCGCGGTGAGCGCACGCTCCCGCTCCAGGACCCGCTCGACGTCCCGCCGTCCGGCCGGGATGGTGGGACGTCCGGCGCATCGGGCTGCAGCGCGCGGGCGGGTTTCACCCGCCCGTCCGCTGACCCGCCAATCTGCTTGCCCCCTGGCCGCGATCGGGTTCAGGCTGGGAGCAGTTGCGTCCGGGGTCCCGAGGTCGGACCGCCTGCAATGGAGGGGCTCATGCTGCGCGCTCTGCTGGTCGTCTGCGCCGTTCTGTCGCTCACCGCCGCCGCGCCCGGCGCGCGACCTGAGGCCATGTCGGCGCGCGACATCGTTGAGCGTGTCATTGAGGCTGCAGGCGGCGAGACATGGCGCCGGCCAGACACCCTCTATCTTGGCGGCTATGGCGTCTTCTGGCCGGATGGCACGCAGGCCTCTCAGGTCGTCAATGAGCGGCATGAAATGTGGCGCGTGTTTCCGCGCGCCCATCCGGACGCCCATGTGGCCAACGGCCAGGTGCGCATCGACAGCTGGCGCGACGGGCGGCTGGTGTTCCAGATGGGCTTTGACGGGGCCCAGGGCTGGACACACCAGGGACTTCTGCCCGGCGGCGCCGACAATCCCGAATTTCGCGAGAACTTCGGTTTCGGCATCATCCGCTTCGCCCTCGACCCCGGCTATTCCCTCACCCGCCTGCCGGATGACGCCGTTGAGGGCCGTCCCGCCTTTCTGATCCAGGTCGAGGATCCGGCCGGCGGCAAGACCCAGTTCGGCGTCGATCGCAGGAACTTCCACATCCTGAAGGTCGGCTTCCAGACGCCGCGCGGCTGGCATGAACGGACCTATTCTGACTTCAGGACGTTCTCAAACCCGCGCTGGGTGCAGCCAATGCGCCTGAGACTCTTCTACAATGGCGTCAAGCAGAACGAGATCGTCTGGACGAGGGCGGTGGTGAACCGCCCCATCGACCCTTCCCTGTTCACACCGCCGGCGAGACCCGCCAAGCCTCAGGCCGGGCCGTAACCTCCCCCGCCCGGCGTCTCGATGACGAACAGGTCGCCCGCAGCCACGCTCACCGCCGCCGTGGCCGGCAGATCCTCGCGCCGGCCGTCCGCGCGCTCAATCCAATTGCGCCCTGGAGCCCCCTGTTCACCCCCGCACAGGCCGAAGGCGCCCTGCCTGCGACGGTTGGACAGGATGCCCGCGCTCATCGGCGCCCTGAAGCGGATGGCGCGCACCACGCCGTCCCCGCCGCGGCGCCGTCCCCGCCCGCCGGAGCCGCGCCGGATCGCAAACCGCTCGACGAAGACCGGAAATCGCGTCTCAAGCACTTCTGGATCGGTCAGGCGGCTGTTCGTCATGTGCGTCTGCACCGCGTCGGCGCCATCGAAGTCGGGACCGGCTCCGGCGCCGCCGCATATCGTCTCATAATACTGCCTCGCGGCGTCGCCAAAGGTGAAGTTGTTCATGGTGCCCTGCGATCCCGCGAGCACCCCCAAGGCGCCATAGAGCGCATCACAGGCGACCTGACTTGTCTCCACATTGCCGGCCACGACGGCCGCCGGATACACCGGCTCGAGGAGAGATCCGGGTCGTGTACGGATGATCAATGGTCTGAGACAGCCTTCATTGAGCGGGATTGGTTCGTCCACCAGGGTCCGGAACACATAGAGGGACGCCGCCCGCGCAATCGACGCGGGCGCATTGAAGTTGGCCGGTGATTGATCGCTGGAATGGGTGAAGTCGATGACCGCGGTGCGCGCGGCGTGATCGACGCGCACGCGCACATCGACCGTTTCGCCGCCATCAAGCGTGCAGGAGAAACAGCCGTCGGACAGCCTGTCGATCGCCGCACGGATATGCGCCTCCGCATTCGCCTGAACATGGCCCATATAGGCGACGACAGCCTCTTCGCCGTAGACGCCGGCAAGCCGGCGCAATTCCTCGCCGCCGCGTGTGCAGGCGGCGAGCTGCGCCTTGAGGTCAGCGATATTCTGGTCCGGGTTGCGCGCCGGGTAGGGACCCGCGGCGAACAGGGCGCGGGTCGCCTGCTCATCAAACACGCCGTTCTGCGCCAGCAGAACGCAGTCAATCAGCACGCCTTCCTCATCCACATGCCGGCTCATCGGCGGCATCGAGCCGGGCGACACACCGCCCACGTCCCCGTGGTGACCGCGCGCCGCCACGAAATAGGACGGCGCAGGGCGGGCATCGAGGAATACCGGCGTGATCACGGTGATGTCCGGCAGATGGGTGCCGCCTTTGTAGGGAGCGTTCAGCATCACCGCGTCGCCCGGTTTGAGGCGGGCGCCATAGGCGGCCTTCACGGCCCGCACGCTGTCGCCCATTGAGCCCAGATGCACCGGGATGTGGGGCGCATTCGCCACCAGCCCGCCCGCGGCGTCGAACACCGCGCAGGAGAAGTCGAGCCGCTCCTTGATGTTCACGGAGCGGGCTGACGCCTGCAGGGCCAGACCCATCTCTTCGGCGATCGCCATGAAGCGGTTGGCGAACATCTCAAGGCGGATTGGATCAACCGAGCCCGCGTCGGGCGCAGGCGCCGGCGCGCCCGCGGCGTCGCGCGCCTGGCGGCGCTGCAGCACCAGGTCGCCATTGGCGCGAACATCTGCCCGCCAGCCCGGCTCGACCACTGTCGTGCCCGCGGCTTCAACGATGAGGGCCGGTCCGGTGATGCGCGCTCCAGGCGGAAGGGTCTCGCGCACGAACATCGGCGTTTCATGATCGGCGCCCGCGCTGCGCATCACGATCTGGCGCACCGGGGCGGGCGCGACCACCGGCGGCGCCGGCATGTCGCCCCGCCCCGCCGCGTCGCCTGACGGGATCACGTCCACGGTCAGCCGGGTCACCATCACAGCAGCGTCCGGTGCGGCGAAGCCGAAGCGCCGGGCATGGGCGGCATGAAAGCACTCGGCGAGCTGACTGGCGGGGGCCAGCGCCAGGGCGATGGCGCTGTCGGCGCCGGCATAGGCAAGATGGACCACCGCGCTGGCGTGCGGCGCATCGATGGCGGGATGATCTGCGCGAAACGCCGCCAGGGCTTCTGCTTCGAGCGCGCCGACTGCGCCGGCAAGGTCCAGGTCATCCGTCAGCTGCGCATTGACCGTCGCTTCGCGCACCACCCGCGGCCGCGCCAGCCCCATGCCCCATGCCGACAGCACGCCCGCGAGCGGATGGATCAGCACCGTTTCCACCCCGACCGCATCGGCGACCGCGCAGGCATGCTGGCCGCCCGCCCCGCCAAAGGCCACGAGAACATAAGCCCGCGGGTCATAGCCACGCTGGAGGGATATCTTTCTGATCGCCTCCGCCATCTGATCAACTGCAATCGCAAGGAAACCTTCTGCAATCACCCGCGGATCGAGGCGCGCCCCGGTTGCGGCGATCTCCCGGGCGAGGGCTGTAAAGGCGCGCTCCACCGCAGCCGCATCAAGCGGCGCGTCGCCTTCGGGGCCAAACAGGGCTGGAAACTGGGATGGTTGGATGCGCCCGAGCAGAACATTACAGTCGGTGATCGTCAAAGGGCCGCCGCGACGGTAGCAGGCCGGGCCCGGATCGGCGCCGGCCGACTGCGGGCCGACACGCAGGCGCGCGCCGTCGAAGCGGCAGATCGACCCGCCTCCCGCGGCGATGGTATGCACCTGCAGCATCGGAGCGGCGAGCCGAACGCCGGCGACCTGGGTTTCCTCCGCCCGTTCAAATGACCCGGCGAAATGGGAGACGTCCGTCGATGTGCCGCCCATGTCAAAGCCGAGCGCGCGGTCAAATCCGGCCGCCTCAGCCGCGGCCGCCATGGCCACCACGCCTCCGGCAGGCCCGGACAGGACGCTGTCGCGCCCGCGAAATGTGCGCGCCGGCGCAAGCCCCCCGTTCGACTGCATGAAACTGAGCCGGTCGCCGACGGCGAGGGCGTCGGCCACCGCCGCCACATACGCCCGCAGTCCAGGCGACAGATAGGCGTCGGCCACCGCCGTCTCGCCGCGCGGCGTGAGCTTGATGAGGCGCGCCGCCTCATGGCTCAGGGTGATCTGCCCGAAGCCTGCTGCGGCTGCGAGTTCTCCAAGCCGGCGCTCGTGGCCTGGATAGGCCCAGCCATGCAGACAGACGATCGCCACCGCGTCGAAACCCGCCGCCCGCGCCGCGGCGAAATCGGCGGCTGCGCGCGCCTCGTCGAGGGCGGTCCTGACCACGCCCTCCGCCGTCATCCGCTCGCGCACCTCCATGACGCCCGCATAGAGTGGGGAAGGCTTGCGGATATGGCGGGCGAAGATGTCCGGCCGGCTCTGCCATCCGATCGCCAGGGCGTCAGCGAACCCCTCGGTGATCGCGAGGAGCGTCGGCGCGCCCTTGCGCTCCAGGAGCGCGTTCGTCGCAACTGTCGTGCCCATCTTGACCGCGCCGATTGCGTCGAGGTGCGCGCCGTGCTCGGCGAGAATGGCGCGCACCGCCGCCACGGCCGCGTCCTCGCGCTGGCCCGGGCTCTGGGACAGCACCTTGCGCACCAGGCGCGTTCCCGCGGGGCTGTGCGCCACCACATCGGTGAACGTGCCCCCGCGGTCGATCCAGAATTGCCAAGCAGGGGAAGCGGGGACAGACTGCATGCACCGACTTCTGCCGCGATGCACGGCGAAGCGAAAGGGGGAGAGACGAGGATGGGCGTCAATTATGGGGACGTGTTCGATGCTGTCGCGCGCGCTGTCGACCCCGGCGACCCAGCCGTCCACTGCGACGGCGCCACAACGACCTGGGGCGCCCTCGATCACGCCACGAACGCATTGGCCCGCGCGCTGGTCGCAGCCGGTCTCGCGCCGGGGGCCAAGCTGTCCTGCTACATGCGCAATGGCCCTGGCTATGTCATCTCGGTGATCGCCGCCTTCAAGGCCCGTGTCGCCCCGGTCAACGTGAACTATCGCTATGGTGCTGAGGAAGTCGCCTATCTTCTGGAGAACTCCGACAGCGAGGCCGTGGTCTTCGACGCGGCGTTCGCGGAGATCGCCGCCGCCCTTGTCCCCCGCCTGCCCCTCGTCAAGCTGTGGATCTGCGCTGACGCCCGCATCCCCGGTTTTGCCGCGCTGGACGATCTGACGGGAGGCGAGGGCGCTCCGCTCGCCATAGAACGCTCTGGCGATGACCTGTTTCTTCTGTACACCGGCGGAACCACAGGAATGCCCAAGGGCGTGATGTGGCCGCACTCTGTCTGGTGGGAGGTGCAGGCGCTCGGCCGTGCTCCCGCAATCGGGTTGGAGCCGCCGGCGACCATCGCGGCGCTGTGCGCGCAGATCCGCTCCAAGGAAGGCCGCGCGCCTGTCTATGTCGCGCCGCCGCTGATGCATGGCACCGGCATGTTCACCGGCTTTGGCGCGCTCTCCAAAGGCGCGCCGATCGTGCTGACCCGCAGTCCGCAGTTTGATCCCGCCGCCGCCCTCGACGTCATGACGCAGCTGCGGTGCGGCGGACTTGTGATCGTCGGGGACGCCTTCGCCAAGCCCCTGCTTGACGCCCTGAGGGCTGATCGCGCCCGGTATGATGTGACCGCGATGCACACCGTCATTTCGAGCGGCATGATGTGGAGCCCCGAGGTCAAGCAGGGTCTTCTTGAATTCATGCCCGACGCCATGCTGTTTGACAGCTTCGGCGCATCCGAAGCGACCGGACTTGGGGCGTCTGTCACCACGCGCGCAGCCTCCGCGCGCGAGGCGCGCTTCGACGCGCCAAATACGGTTGTTCTCAAGGCGGATGAAGATGTTCCAGTCACGCCTGGGTCCGGCGAAGTCGGCCGCGTCGCCAAATGGGGCAATCTTCCGCTTGGCTATTACAAGGACCCGGAGAAGACCGCCCGCACCTATGTGACGATCGACGGCGTGCGTTACCTGATCAGCGGCGATCACGCCACGCTGGAGGCTGACGGTCAGATCCGTCTGCTTGGCCGCGGCAGCCATTGCATCAATTCCGGCGGCGAGAAGATCTATCCCGAAGAAGTCGAGGAGGCGCTGAAGTCGCATCCCGCCGTTGCCGATGCGCTGGTGTTCGGTGCGCCCGATCCGCGCTTCGGCCAGTGTGTGGCGGCCGTTGTCGGACTGGAGGCCGGCGCTGCGGCCCAGGAAGTCGAGCTGATCGCACATGTGCGCGCCAAGCTGGCGGCCTACAAGGCGCCGCGCCGTATCGTGATCGCCGGACAGGCGCCGCGTGCGCCCAACGGCAAGGCTGACTATGCGGCGGCGAAGGCCCTCTTCGCCGCGGCCGCCCGCTAAACCGCCTCATGCACGACGCGCGCCGCATGGCGACGGACGCCGCCGCCCGATGGCAGGCCCGGGCAAATGACGGTCTGGGGGACGGCAAGCCGGGCTGATGGCCAGTGTGGCGGATGGCAGGCGTGGGCGATCGGGTTCTGGCGACCGCATGGCCGGCGACAGCCGTCTGGCGCGAGCCGGGTGTGGCGATGGCGGTTTCTGGCGGCAGCAGTTCTGGCGGCAGCAGGCTGGGAGAGGCCCATGGGTGTGATCCGGTCCGGTGGTGCGGGGGCTTCGCCGGGGCCAGGCCTGGGGACGACACTGGCCTATGGCTTTGGATCCGTCGCGTATGGCGTCAAGGACAACGGCTTCGGCTACTTCCTGCTTCTGTTCTAAAGCCAGGTCATCGGTCTGGACCCGCGCCTCGTCGGCCTCGCCATCACCCTGTGTCTGATCTTTGACGCACTCAGCGACCCCGTCGTCGGCTATTGGTCTGACAATCTGAGGTCCCGCTGGGGCCGGCGTCATCCTTTCATGGACGCCTCCGCGCTGCCTGTGGCGGTGAGTTACTTCCTGTTGTGGACGCCCCCGCAAGACTGGTCGGTGAGCGCACTGTTCTGGTATCTTCCGACGCTTGCGATGATCATCCGCACCGCGATCACGTTCTGCGAGGCGCCGAGTTCCGCACTCCTTCCCGAACTGACCAGCGATTATGACCGGCGGTCATGCTTGATGGCCTATCGTCATTACTTCGGCTGGACCGGCGGAAACCTGATGTCAGTGCTGATGTTCGTGGCGATCTTTCCTGCCATGGCCACTGCGGCCATCCCGAACGGTCAGTTCAACCGCGACGCCTATGCGCTCTACGGCCTGATCTCCGCAGGGATGATCTTTACTGCGATCCTCGTCAGTGCGCTCGGTACGCATGGGCGCATCGCCCATCTGACGCCAGCGCCGGCGAGGCGGCGGCTGACGCCGGGCCAGATCTTCAGGGAAATTTTGGAACCCCTCGCCAACCGCTCCTTTGCGGCGTTGTTTGCTGCAAATATAATCGGTCTGCCGCACCTGCCCCTGTTTTTGGCCCTATCTCATTGGCACGACTTCGCT
Source organism: Hyphomonadaceae bacterium (assembly GCA_040381075.1). Classification (GTDB taxonomy): domain Bacteria; phylum Pseudomonadota; class Alphaproteobacteria; order Caulobacterales; family Aquidulcibacteraceae; genus JBEIHX01. Next base: position 95,163 of record JBEIHX010000005.1, on the reverse strand, counting down.
TGTTGAGGCTCCAAAAATCCCCGCCGATTTTTCGGCCCTGACGCGGGTTGTCAATGTGTCACGGGGGTCGCCTTGGACGCCGATCTGCGGGGTGACGGCGTTCGCGTGGGCGGCCAGGCGGCGGGCGGGACGACATCGGCGCGCTTCGTCCATCCATCACACAAAAAGGCGGCATGGAACAAAGTGGGCCACAAATCTGATTTTCAGCAAGATAAAGGGCGTGTCCCACGCGGTCGCCGCGCCCATGCGCGGCTTGGGTTTTTCATGGCCCACGATCCGCCCCGGGTGGCCCACTTTATCCTACGCCTTTAGACAGAGTGGCCCATGCGCCGCACGATGCTGTGTGTCTGGTTGATCTCCCCTCGCGGGCGAGAGCGCGGCTGCTGACGTTTGCCTGCATTGGCAAGCGGACGTTTTCAGATGTCAGCCCTGGCAAGCCAATGATGACATCCGCCTGCACCTGCTGGCCGGCGCCTTCAGATGTAGGCGATGGCCGACGAACGCCTTCAGGTGCAGGCAATGGCTTGCGACCTTAGGCACATGCTGACGCCCCGGCGGTGTGGATGCGATTAAGCGGGTTATGGGCTTTCTTCTTGCGAGGCTCACCAAGAAAGGCTGGACGCCTTTTCTCCGCCGCCTGCTTTGCCCGCGGATCGCGCCAGCCGGCGCACGCGCGCAAGGGACGGCTGGCGCCTCTGCGCCCTTGCCCGCGCACGCAGCCCGGCCCTGGTCTTGCGCGCGAAGGCGGCTCCGAGAAAGGCTCACGGCCAAATCCCCATGCAAAGGGGGATGGGACGGCGATGGAGAGAGATTGGCGGCGATCAAGGGCAACGACAGGGTTAAGGGCGCGAAAGGCGCTGAGGGCGTTCCTGGCGTTTCCTCAGCCGCCTTCGGCCTTTTCCGCTTTCGCACGCAGCCATGCCCGGACACGCTGCACGGCGGCCTCGGTAACTACCACATAATCGCGGGTCTCGCGCAAAAAGTCGTCAAAGCGGGAGCCACGTCCGGCGCGGGCGGTGGCGGCAAGTGCGGCGTGTGGCGCCGTGTCGGCCGGGGGTGAGACGTCATCGGCCATGGTCACGCCCGCTGCGGCGCCAGTGCGCGCGCCACGCCTTCAGGGTCGTGCGCGATCACCTTGAGATAGGCCCGGTTCGGCTGGTCGGGGCGGGCGCGGCCCTGCTCCCAATCGCGCAGGGCGCCAAGCGGGATACAATGGCGGACAGCGAATTCCTCTTGGGTGAGGCCAAGCGCCCGGCGCAGCGTCTTCACTCGAGCGACCGGCTGGAGTTTGGCCGCCAGTTCATCCGTGAGCGGCTGCGCGTCCGGATCGCTCAGCGCGGCGGCGAGGACTTCTTCGTCGGTCATGTCGCGCGTGGGCTCCGGCATCACGATCGTCTCGCTTCCATCCGGGGCGACATGCACAATCACCCAGCGGCCATCAAGCTTGCACGTTTTCGAGATAACAGCGGTCATGTTCTCGCCTCGCGGCGCCAAAGCTTCGTTTCGAGCAGCGTCATGCCCGGCGCTTTTCCGCCTCCAGAACATGAAGTCGAAGCACCCGGTTGATTTCCGTTTGATAGCCACCGTCGGCCGCGTGCTCTTTAAACCAGGTGAGGACATCCGCATCCAGGCGAATGGTCACCGGCTGTTTCAGCGGCCGATAAAATTCTCCGCGATGCGCATAGATCCAATTCTCGACAGGCGCTTCGGGAATGTCGGCCGTGTCAATCTGATCGTCGGGCAACGCCGCCAATTTCGCAAGTTGTTCCAGCTCTTTCGGGCTAAAGTCCTTCTTGCTCATAAAGCTTCCTTTCCTGCCGGGTTGTTTTTCGCGCCCCGATGATCCTGACGTGACCGTCTGTCTCCGGATCGGGGTAGTTATGGACAACGATGAGAAGGACCACCGGCCCTACCATTCCGATGGCGTGCCATCGCTCTTCGCCATCTTCAAAACGATCAGGAAGGATGACATGTAATGGGTCATCCCATACCCGACACGCAGTTTCAAAATCCACGCCGTGCTTGGCGAGGTTGACCCTGGCCTTTGTTGGATCCCATTCGAACTGCACGCGCGCCCCTTGACATACGGATTTGTACATACAAACCTGTCAGTAGTCAATGCGCCTTCTTTCTGTGGACACTGGACTCAACATTTTTGGGCAGCGTCCTGGCGCTTATCCCTACACCTCCTCTTCCCGCGCCAGCGCCGCCAACAGCGCTTCGGCCGCCATGCTGTCAGCGTCCTCGCCGCCGCCCGTGCCCTCCTCCAAAGCCCCGCGCCGACGCAGCCCAGCCGGGTGGGTGGCCTCATGGACCGCCTTGAGCTTCTTGATCGAGACCTGGGTGTATATCTCCGTTGTGGACAGCTCGGCGTGACCGGTGTTTGTCAACGAGGTTGTCCGGTGCGGTGATTTTCAAGCTGCGTGTTCAGCCGGCCCGGCCACGGCCCCACCGTCGCCTGCCTGATGAGCGCGCGCCGACGGGACCGGGGCCACTGTCGCGCCCAAAGACCCCGTCTTCTTGCTGTCCATGCTCCACTCCTGTTCATCCAAGGAATAGCGCTCCAGGCTGTATCAAGAAACCGAGCCTCACCCCACACAGGATCGGTCTGGAAACGATCGAGGCAGTGGAGATCGTCCCCGCCATTGTACGGGTCCTGCGCACCATCCGGCCGAAATACGCCTGTCGGGCCTCTTGAGACCGGCGTCTTCCAGCATCCGGCACGGTTTCGTCTGTTCGACGGCGGGATGGCGTCGACGTCTGCGGTCGCCAGTGTCGCGGTCTGGAAGTACGCGTGGTTCATGCCGCTCAGCCGGCAGGCCAGCATGCTTGCCGGCCAGGGTCTGAAGCTGGATCGGTCAACCCTGACGCGCTGGATGAAGAAGGCCGCCTGGTGGCTCAGACCTCTCTACACAAGGCAACTCAAGGCGATCCACGCCGCAGACCGGATCTTCTGTGACGAGACCCCGCTTCCCGTGCGACGATGCTCGCTGCGCAGACATCGCCAAAGTGGAGACGCCGGCTTATGCCGCCATCAAGGCGGCGAGCGACCGCTTCAACCGGATCTCCAACGAGCTTGGGGAAGACATAGCCAAGCCGGCCCACCGGCGGCGCGGAAATGGGGACATCTGGCCCTCCGACTGGTGCGAGGGCTTCCTCGCCTATGTCACGCTCACCCGCCCGGAATGGGACACAGTGATGACCATCAGCAATCCTCTGCATGGCCTCATGCTGCCCATCCTGCTCTCCTGCAAAGATGACAGCGTCAAGCCCATGCTCGGGCCTCCCCGTCCAGGGCCGGAAGGAAAAGCCTTCATCCGGGACGCGTGGAACGACAGCCCGCAGAGCGTCCTGGCGATCCGCCATCACTACCATGTCATCCCCACCGGACAGTCACGACGTCGATAAGCGCAGGGGAGCGCGCGCGGCGCCGTCCGTGGCAGGTGGGGCGGTCGCACCAGTTACATTCCACCATGCAGACCGGCCGATCCATCGCGTCCGGGATCGTAGTACCGTCCGGCCATTGATGGGCGCCGAAACGGGCCTGAAGTTCTCGCCGACCCCAACCGGAGCAGGTATCCCCTGGGTCGCTTGCACCTGGAACCGGCGTCCATTCATGTAGTTCGCGGCGATCTGGATGCCTTTGGTCGCGACGGCGGTGAAGGCGCCCACGCCGCCAATGGCCAACTGAGCAAGCGCTGGCGCCCCGATACTGCCGGCGCCGGCAACAGCCTCCGAATAGCCCGCGCGGGTGAAGCGGCCTTTTGGAACCCAAGGGCAGCGTTCAGCCGTGGCAGCTACTGGCCCATAACGACAACGTCAGAGAGTGCGCTGCCGGCATCTGCTGTCGCGAAGCTCGTGGTGGATGCGGTTTCAACCGGCGATAGAGATATGCCGCGACCGGAGAGGAGGCTTCTGGCGCTTGCAAGTTGATCGCGCAGCGAACCAACGCCGCCAGCAATCTCAAACACGCGATCCTGTGCTCTGAGAACAGCCCTGGCATCGTCGTCGTACCGCGCCTTTTCTATGTCCCGAACGCGTGACCCGCGGTTGGCGCGGAGAAATGCCTGACGCTCAGCGCCGGTCAGCCCGCCATCGTCCGCAATGGCGTTCAAGATCGAACGCTCATCGCGCCGCGCTATCTGCCCCGCAGCAACCCGACCAGCTATGCACTCCCCGATGGTTTGTCCGACCATCTTCGGGGCCATCGCAAGCGGTGTGTCGGCGGCTTTCACCCTTTACCTCAGCATCTTCTTCTGGGGGTTTGCTTCCGCCCAGATCGGCGTTTTGACGCTGGGCGTGTTTGTGTCTGCAGTCATCGGCGCTGTCATGGCCCCGATCATCACGCGCGCGCTTGGCAAGAAGCGTGGGGCGATGATCATCGGGCTGATCGCTGTGCTGGGCGCGCCCGCGCCGATCGTGCTGCGTCTCCTGGGACTTCTGCCGTCGCCTGCCGAAGCGGGCTGGGTGTTCTGGGCCTATGTCGCAGCCACCGTCGTGGACGTCGGGCTCATCATCTGCTTCCAGACAGACGCTCACCGCAGCCATGATCGCCGATCTGGTGGAGCAGTCCGAACTCAAGACCGGACGACGCTCGGAGGGCGTCTTCTTCGCCGCCAACAGCTTCATCCGCAAACTGGTGAGCGGGATCGGCGTGAGCGCCGCCGCGTTCGTTCTGGCCGTTGCGGGCATCAAGACCGGCGCTGCGCCTTCCGAAACGCCGCCCGAAGCCATCTGGCGCCTGGGCGCGCTCTATGTCCCGGCGGTGCTGTCCCTGTGGCTCGCGATGATGGCGGCGATCGCCTTCTACAGGATTGATCGATCTGACCATGAGGGCAATGTGCGTGAACTTGCCCATCGCCGCGCCGCCGCCAGGGCCTGAGCGCAGACCTTAGCCGCGGGCGCTGACAATCCACACCGCCGCTGGCGTCAGCACGCCGGCCGGCGTCTCAAAGGCGGCGAGGGCGGCGCGCACTGCGGCGCGCGCCGGCTCAGCCTTGTGCGGCTGCTCGCGCACCAGGGCGCCCAGTGGTCCGACCCTGAAGGCCATGGCGACGGCGTCGTCGAGATCGCCGCCATTGATGGGCGTGTCATGGGCGTCGACGGCGACGTCAACAAAACCCGCGCCCGCCAGAATGGTGCGCACGCGCTGCGGATCAGCGAACGCGAAAGGCCCCGGCGCATCGGGGTCGCCAGCCGGGGGCGTTTCGCCAAGCGCAGCGCACGCCGCCGCGAGCGGCGCAGCCATCCAGGCGTTCTGGCTGAGCGGGCGCCAGCACACGAAGGCGAGACGCCCGCCAGGTTTGAGGGCCCGTCGCAGATTGGCGAACGCAGCCTGCGGGTCGTCAAAGAACATCACGCCGAAACGCGAGTACACGCCGTCCGCAGCTGCGGGCGTAAAGTCATGGCTCTGGGCGTCCGCCTGCAGGATGGTCGCAGTGGCGAGACCCTCCAGACGCGCGCGCGCAACCGCGAGCATCGGCGCTGAGACATCAATCCCCAGAACATGGCCGCCGGGAGAGACCGCCTGCGCCAGATCAAGCGTGCTCGCCCCACAGCCGCACCCGACATCGATGATGCTCTCGCCTGGGGCGGCGGCAAGGGCGACCAGAGCCGCGTCGCCGAGGGGCGCGAGCTGGCGGTCGAGCCTGTCCTGCAACTGCGCCCAGGTCGCTCCGGCAAGTGCGTTCCAATAGGCGATCTGGTCTGCGTTCACGCTCATCCGATGCTCCTGTCCAGGCGCAGGCGTCGCACCGCCTGGCGCAGCCCGCCGTGCGGCGGCAGGCGGCTTGCCCTGCGTCCGTCATGGGCTAGCTTGACGGCGATGTACAGCGATGCGGCCATCCAAGTGCGCGATGCCTCTGAAGCCGATCTCGTCGGCATGACGGCCATCTACAATGACGTCGTGGCGACCACGACCGCCATCTATTCGAGCACGCCAGCCACCCTGGAGGACCGCCGCGTCTGGCTGACGACGCGCCTCAGCGCCGGCTTTCCGGTGCTCGTGGCCGTCTGCGGCCAGGAGGTCTGCGGCTTCGCCTCGTTTGGAGAGTGGCGCGGCGCATGGCCAGGCTACCGTTATACGGTCGAGCACTCAGTGCACGTCGCGGCCGATCGGCGCGGCGTTGGCGTCGGGCGTGAGCTGATGGGCGCGCTGATCGCGCGCGCGCAGGCCATGGGCCTGCACGCCATGATCGGCGCCGTCGACGCCGCCAACGCGTCCTCGCTCGGCTTTCATGAAAAACTTGGCTTTCAGCGCGTCGCCCTTTTGCCGGAGGTGGGGCGCAAGTTCGACCGATGGCTGGATCTCATCTTCGTGCACCGCTTTCTGGACGCCCCAGGCGCCGGGCGACCACCCCAGCCTCCACCGGCGCCGCAGGCCGTCTGACGCCGGGGCGCAGTCGATGATTGGCGCGCCGATCACCCCTCCCGCCTCAGGGCGGCGGATGTTTCATCGAGGCGCTGGCGACAGCGAGCCGCACAGAAGGGGCCCAATCCGGGCTGTGGGGCCATCCCCCGCTGGGGCCGGGCTGGCGCGGGATCCAGCGGGACGCCTGACGCCTACGACATGGTGAAGCGGATCGGGAGCTTTTTCGGGCCGTTGACGAAATTCGCCGCAGACAGGCGGGCAGGTCCAGCGTGCTCGATATGCGACAGGCGTGGAATGATCTCTTCCCACAACATCTTCATCTCGAGCTTCGCGAGATGCTGTCCCAGGCACAGATGCGCGCCATACCCGAACGCAAGATGCCGGTTCGGGCTGCGCGTGATGTCAAACCGCTCGGGCGCTTCGAACACCTCCTCGTCGCGATTGCCCGACGGGTAACACAACATCATCCAGTCGCCAGCCTTCAGCTGCTGGCCACGCAGGACGTAATCCTCGCGTGGAGAACGCATGAAGTGGCGCACCGGCGTCGTCCAGCGGATCGATTCATCGACAAAGCCCGGTATCAGCGACGGGTCGTCCTTGAGCCGCGCGAGCTGGTCTGGATTGTCAAGCAGCGCCCAAAGGCCGCCGGCAGTCGAGGAGCTGGTCGTGTCGTGGCCCGCGGTTGCAACAATGACGTAGTAGGACATCGCGTTGAATGGATCGAGCGGTTGCCCGTTGATCGCGCCATTGGCGATCACGCTCGCCAGGTCGTCGCGCGGGTTCCGGCGCCTGTCTTCCGTGATCGCATTGAAGTACTGGAAGAAGTCCATCACCACGCTTTGCAGCACCGCGACCCCTTCGTCAGAGCCAAGCGCGTCGCGCGCCCCGCCGCGCCCCAGATCCTCATCCGTCGCGCCGAACAGCTCCTGCGTCAGCTTGAGCATCCGCGGCTCGTCTTCGCGCGGCACGCCGAGGATTTCCATCACCACGCGCAGCGGATACCACACGGCGACCTCGTCGACGAAGTCGCACTCCGGGGCCTTGGCGGCCATCAGATCGGCGTGCTCACGGGCGATCGCGCGGACGCGATCCTCCAGCCGCTTCAGGTTCTGCGGCATGAACCAGGCCTGGGTGAGCAGGCGGTAGTCGGTGTGCTCGGGCGGGTCCATCTGCACGAGCGATTTCACCAGGTGAGGCGTGCCAGTGATCTTGTAGACCTGGGCCAGGAGCTCCTTGGTGGTGAAGGTTGTGGCGCGCACGCCATTGGTGAACAGTGCATTCTGCCGGCTCACTTCCAGAATGTCGGCGTGCTTGGTCACCACCCAGAACGGATCGCAGCCCTCGATATCAGCCACCCCCAGGGGCATGTTCGCCCGCAGCCAGGCAAACGCCGCGTCCAGGCGCGGCGGATCTGCATGCGCCTTGGGGTCGACCACGGCGCGGGCGATGTCGTCAGGAATTCGCGGTGCGGACGGTGCGGGCGCAGACATCAAACGTCTCCTCAGGTCGGGCGGGCGGCGGCGATCAGCGCCGCCGCACCTGGCCAACGGATCTCACCCGACCGGCAAGGTCATCTCAGAGGTCCAGCCCGAGCCCTGGTCCGAGCCGGATCACGGGCCCAGACCAGGGGACCGGCCGGTTCACCGGCGGGACTGACAGGCAATGTGCGCCGGACGACGCCGGCTTCAAGTCTGCGATGCGCCAGGCGCCCGCTCAGGCCTACACGCCGGAGCGAACCTTGGTCCATTCGCGGTTGATGTCGCGCACAAGGTCCGGCTCCTTGGTGGTCACCACAAACGCCCTGCCGAGCGCCTCATCCGACGGATAAACGCCGGGATTGTCACGCACCGCCGGATCAACCAGCTGCTTGGAGGCAAGGTTGCCATTGGCGTACTGCACGTAGTTCGAGGCGCGCGCGGCCACCTCCGGGCGCAGGATGTAGTTGATGAACATGTGCGCCGCCTCCTTGTTGGGCGCATCCTTTGGCATCACGAAGCTGTCGAACCACAGCTGGGCGCCCTCTTTGGGGATGATGTAGTTGATGGTGACCGCCTTGCCCCCTGCTGCGCTGGAAGCGCCCGCCGCGGCGGCGCGCGACTTTGCCTGGAACACGTCGCCCGAGTAGCCGATCGCCAGACAGATATCCCCGCCAGCCAGTGCGTTGATCAGTTCTGAGGAATGAAACTTCTGGATCGACGGACGCAGCGCCATCAACAGCTCGGTGGCCGCCTGATAGTCTGCGACGTTGGTCGAGTTGGGATCCTTGCCCTGATAGCGCAGCACTGCCGGATAGATCTCCTCCGCACTGTCGAGGAACATCACGCCGCAATCCTTGAGCTTGGCGAGATTGGCCGGATCGAACGCGATCGCCCAGCTGTCGATGGCGACGCCCGGAAGCCGCTTTTGGACCTCCTCCACATTGTAGCCGATGCCGACGGTCCCCCACATGTACGGCACCGAGTGGGTCAGGCCCGGGTCGAACTTCTCCATCTGCTGCACGATGAACGGCCACAGATTGGTGCGGTTGGACAGTTTTGTCGGATCGATTTCGGCAAGCGCTCCCGCCTTGGCGAGGCGTTCCACGTACTGGTTGGACGGAACGGCGATATCGTAGCCTGATCCGCCGGCCAGCAGGCGCGTCTCCACAATCTCATTGTTGTCGTAGGTATCATACACCACGTCGATGCCGGTCTCTTTCTCGAAATCCTCGAGAATGGCCGGATCGATGTAATCGGACCAGTTGAAGATGCGCAGCGTTTGGGGCTTCTTGCCCTGCTCGCCGCAGCCGGCAAGCGCGGCGAGCGCGAACACGCCAATGGCGGCGAACCGCACGGCCGTACGGCGCATTCCTGGCTGGTAGCTCATCCGGGATCTCCTGTTGCTGTCCACGTTGTCTGGTCTGCCAGCCTAACGCGCCGCGCGCACTGTGCAACCGGCGGCGCACCACCTCTGACGCCGCGGATGGCGCAGCCCCACAGCTCGCGCAGGGCTTCGCGCCGGCGCAGGCCGGGACCGGCTTCACGCCCGGCCGCGCGGCCGGGCGCCCGATGCAGGCGCCTGACGCGGCTGGGCAGCGTGCGCCCGTCCGATCGGGGGCTTCATCTGGCGTGATGCGCCGTGATCAGCCAGGATGGCGGGATGAACGACGTCGCGCACGCCGCCTCCTGGTATGCCGCCACCGCTGCGCCGTCGCCTGAGCGAGCGCCCCTGCAGGGCGTGAGACGGGTCGATGCGGTGGTGATCGGGGGCGGGTTCACCGGACTTTCGGCGGCGCTGCGCCTCGCGGAGGCGGGGCGCAGCGTGGCGCTCCTGGAAGCCCGGCGCGTTGGCTGGGGCGCCTCCGGCCGCAATGGCGGGCTCCTGATCCCCGGTCACCGGCGTGAGCCCGGTCATCTGATCGCCGCCTTCGGGCCGCAGGATGCGCGCCGGCTCTGGGCCTTCGGCTTGGCCGCCTGCGACAGGCTCACCCGCACCGTATCGACCCACGCCATCGCCTGCGATCTCACGCTCAGCGGGCATGTCTACGCCGCCGCGAGCCGGCGTCACCTTGGCGAACTCGCCCGGGAACGCGACGCCATCGCCGGGGTTTTCAACGACCATGCGATCGACATGCTGGACCGGGATGGCGTTGCGCTCCACCTGCCGGCGTCAACCTACCCGGGCGGTTGGCGCGATCCGCGCGGCGGCCATTTTCATCCCCTCAACTATGCCCTCGGCCTGGCGCGCGCGGCCGAGGCCGCCGGCGCGGTGCTGCACGAGGCCAGTCCGGTGCGCTCCGTCACAACCGGGCGCTCCATCCAGGTGACGACCGGCGAGGGCGTCGTCGAGGCCGAGATCGGCGTGCTGGCGAGCGACGCAGAACTGACCGCCCTGGAGCCGTCGCTGGCCGGCATGATCATGCCTGTCAGCGCCTCGATCGTGGCCACCGAACCTCTCGGCCAACGGCTCGATGAGACCCTGCCCACGCGCGCGGCGATCTCCAACACCCGCTTCGTGCTCGACTATTTCCGTCCGACTGCCGACGGACGCATCCTGTTCGGCGGCGGCGAAAAATACAGCCCGCGCCCGCCGGCCGATCCCAGGGCCTTTGTGCGCCCCTTCCTGGAGCGGGCCCTGCCGCGGCTTGCCGGCGTGCGGCTGGACTATGGATGGAGCGGCGTCGTGTCGATCACCCGCACCCGCAATCCTGTGTTCGGGCGGCGCGGGGGGCTTGTGTGGGCCGGCGGTTACTCAGGCCATGGCGCGATCCTCGCCGGCTTTTCCGGGGCGCTCGCCGCCGAGGCGGCGCTCGGCCTTTCGGAGGCTTTCGATCTGTTTTCGCGGTTTCCCCACGACCGGTTTCCCGGCGGGCCCCTGGCGCGCGATCCGCTCTATGTGGCCGGCATGGTCTACTACGCGCTGCGCGACCGTCTGGGCGTTTGAGAAGGACGTCGCAGGTCTGCCCCGCACACCGTCCCGTGCCTCAGGGTCATGCCGGCCCGTCCACTCCCCCGCAACGGCCGCCCGGGCAGGAGCGGCCCCTGTTCCTGGTCGGTGATGACGGCTGATGCCGGGCGGGACCGCAGGCGGCGCCGGGGGCGGGGACGGCTGCGTCGACAGGAAGCGCTTGGCGAAGGCTTAAGGCCTGAGGGATAGTGTCGGCTTCTACTCCCCAAGGGGCGGCCTGCCCGCGCCGTGCGGCGGCGAGACATCGCCGACCGGCGCGCCGGCGGATCCGCCCCGTTCCCGGACCCCGAACCCGCCATGGCCGCGAAGTCGAGAAAGCCCCCAGGAAAGCATGCCGACGCCGCCAGCGGCGGACCTGCCGCGCCGACCGGGGCAACGCCGATCCAGTCGCTGGACGACGCCAAGCGCTGGCTCGCCCGCCACAAGATCACCGAAATCGAATCCCTCGTGCCCGACCAGGCCGGCGTGGCGCGCGGCAAGATCATGCCCACGGCGAAGTTCCTCCAGGACCCGCAAATGGCCCTGCCCTCGGCGATCTTCATGCAGACGATCTCAGGCGAATGGCCGGAAGAGGACGACAAGTTCAAGTACGATCCGCGCGACGGGGATATCGAACTGACGCCGGTCTTTTCGACCCTGTGTGTCGTACCCTGGGCCCGCGACCCCACCGCCCAGGTGATCCATGACGCCTTTACCCGTGACGGGCGCCCGCTGGAGATCGCTCCGCGCCAGGTTCTCAAGCGCGTGGTCGACCTCTACGCGAAACGCGGATGGAAACCGGTCGTCGCGCCCGAGATCGAATTCTATTTGGTCGAGAAGAATACCGATCCGGACTATCCCCTGCGCCCGCCTGTGGGTCGATCGGGGCGCCCGGAAGCGGGCCGGCGCTCCTACTCGATCTCCGCAGTGAACGAATTCGACGATCTGTTCGAGCAGATCTACGACTACTGTGAAGCGCAGGGACTTGATCTTGACACCCTCATTCACGAGGAGGGCGCCGCCCAGATGGAGATCAACCTGCTGCACGGCGATCCGCTCTGGCTTGCCGACCAGGTTTTTCTTCTGAAACGGACGATCCGGGAAGCAGCCCTGCAGCAGAACATCTACGCCACTTTCATGGCGAAACCTATCGCCAGCGAGCCTGGCTCAGCCATGCACATTCATCAGTCGATCGTGGATTCAGAGACCGGGAGAAACATTTTCTCGGATCTGCAGGGTCGTCCGACGCAGGACTTCTTTCACTTCATTGCCGGACAGCAGAAGTATCTGCCCGCCATGCTGTGCGTGCTTGCGCCCTACGTGAATTCCTATCGTCGTCTCGTGCGTTCGGCGACCGCGCCGGTCAACGTGCAGTGGGGCTATGACAACCGCACCACAGGCATCCGGGTGCCGCCATCCGGGCCCGAGGCGCGCCGTGTCGAGAACCGGCTGCCGTCGTCGGATGCGAACCCGTATCTGGCCATCGCCGCATCCCTCGCCGCCGGCTGGCTTGGCGTTGAGGAAGCGCTGCAGCCGGGCGAACCGGTGCAGAGCACGGCCAATACCGAGCATCAACTGCCGCGCAGTCTGCTTGAATCCGTGGCGCTCTTTGAGGAGACGGAGGAATTGCGCGAGGTGTTCGGCGATGCGTTCATCAATACCTACGCCGCGATCAAGAAGGCCGAGTTTGAAACGTTCATGCGGGTTATCAGTCCCTGGGAGCGGGAGTTTCTGCTGCTCAACGTGTGAGTGCGCCCGCACCCTGTGACAGGGTGCGCCGGCGCTCGGCGCTGTTGCAGATCGCCGGCCTCACGACCAGGGGCGCTCCCCCCGTCCAGGCCTGCGGGGGGCGCGCGCGGCCCCATCGGCGCTTCGCCACATGCCCAGCCGCACGATGTCGTGACGCCTGGGGCAGGCGCGACCTGCCCGGCGTGGCGCGCGCCACATCCGGTCCACAACGGCGACGGCCTTCCGCCAAGCTCCCCAGGGCGTCATCAGATTGCCAGCCTGACCACCCGCGCCTCGCCAAAGACCGGGGACGCATGGCGGCTGCAGCGTCGGCGTGGCGGCCTGTCGACGCCGGTCTCAGACCCGTTCGAGCGCCACTGCGGTGGCTTCCCCGCCCCCGATGCACAGACTCGCCACGCCCCGCTGCACGCCGCGCGCCTCCATTGCGGCGATCAGGGTCGCCATGATGCGGGCGCCAGACGCGCCGATCGGGTGGCCGAGCGCGCACGCTCCGCCGTGGACGTTGACCCGCGCATGATCCAGCCCGAGCTCCTTCATGGCGATCATGGCGACCACGGCGAACGCCTCATTCACCTCCCACAGGTCGACGCCCTCCGGCGTCCAGCCTGCCTTGTCCAGAACCTTCTTCATCGCAGTCACCGGGGCCGTGGTGAAATATTGCGGCTCGTGGGCGTGACCGGCCGTGGCCACGATGCGGGCGAGGGGGGCGATGGCGCGCCGACGCGCCTCACTCTCGCGCATCAGCACAAGCGCAGCCGCGCCGTCCGAAATCGCTGAGGCGTTCGCCGCCGTGACCGTGCCATCCCGCGTGAAGGCCGGCTTCAGAGCGGGAATCTTGTCAGGCCTCGCCTTGCGCGGCAGCTCGTCGGCGTCGATGCGGATCGTCCCGTCCCTGGCCGCCATCTCGACCGGAGCGATTTCGCGGGCGAATGCGCCGGACGTGGCCGCCGCCTGCGCCCGGCGCAGGGTCTCGATCGCATAAGCGTCCTGGGCCTCCCGGGTGAACTGGTGCTCCCGTGCGATCATGTCCGCGTAGACGCCCATCGCCTTGCCCTCATAGGCGTCTTCAAGACCATCCTGCGCCATGTGGTCCTTCAGCGTGTCATGGCCATATTTGAAGCCAGTGCGGTGACGGATCAGGTGCGGCGCGTTGGTCATGCTTTCCATGCCGCCGGCCACGACGATATCGGCTTCGCCAGCCAGGATCGCCGAGCGGGCCAGGATCGCCGCCTGCATGCCAGAGCCGCACATCTTGTTGAGGGTCGTTGCTTCAACGGACATCGCCAGGCCGGCCTTGACGCCCGCCTGGCGGGCAGGGGCCTGGCCCTGTCCGGCTGACAACACATTGCCCATCACGATCCAGTCTACGTCCTCACCGGCAAGCTTCGCCTCGCCGAGGGCGGCTTTGACCGCGACTGCGCCGAGATCGCTGGCGCTCAGGCTCGCGAGGTCGCCAAGCAGGCCGCCCATCGGCGTGCGCGCGAGGCCGACAATAACGACCGGGTCTTCAGCATGCGATTTTCCAGGCATCTGCGTGCTCCATGTGTGTGCGCGTCGCCGACGGCGGGCAGATGCGCCGGCCCGGGGCACGCGTCAAGGAGGGAGGGCCCGCGCGCCGGCTGGCGCGCACGCGCGTCCTGTGGCACTCACTCCCGCATCGGCGACGCCGCCGACCCGCCCCGTCATGGCAGGAGACGACATGGCCGCTTTCTTCGCCATTTTCGCCGCCGTCTTTCTCGCCGAACTCGGCGACAAGACCCAGCTCGCGGCTCTCATGCTGTCGTCGGATTCCGGCGGGGCCAACAAATGGGTGGTGTTTGCGGCCTCGTCGTGCGCGCTTGTCGCGTCCACAGGCCTTGCCGTGCTTGCCGGCTCGTTCGCCGGAAAGCTCATCACAGGGGTTCCGCTGAAGCTGATCGGCGGGCTTGGATTTCTGGCCATGGGCGGCTGGATGATCCTTGAACATTTTCAGGCCCGCCCGGTCTGATCCCAGCGCTGGCCGGCGCGGCTCGCTGCGCCGCCACGGAAAGGAGCTTGCGGATGGCGCCCGCCTCTGGGTCTGCCCCCGGGATGCTGCAGCCGTTGCAGCCTGCGCCGTGCGGTCCGATGCCTGAAACCCCTTCACCTGAAACCCCTTCACCTGAAATCCCTTTGCCTGAGGTCGCGACACCTGGCGTGCGGACGCCAGGGGCCCACCGGCGCAGCGCCCGGCGCGACGGCGCCACGCAACGCGGCTGCGCGCGCGCTGGGGGGGCCGCCAGCCGCGCCGACAGGCCGGCGTGATCCTGCCGCATCGCCTTCGCCTCGCCGTCCTGGGCGACATCGCCGCGCTCAACACCCTGGTGCAGAGCGCCTATCGCGGCGACAGCGCGCGCATCGGCTGGACCCACGAAGCAGACCTCCTGGACGGTCAGCGAACGGATGAGATGGCGCTGGCTGACATGCTGGCTGACGCCGCCCAGGCGATCCTGCTCGCCGAGGCGGATGGCGCTCTCATTGGGTGCGTGCAGGTTGCGGTGCGCGGGGAAGGCCCTGGGTATCTGGGCATGCTGAGCGTGCGGCCCGACCTGCAGGCTCACGGACTCGGCAAGGCGCTGATCGCAGGCGCCGAGGATGAAGCCCGCAGGCGCGGCGCGCGCATCATGGAAATGACGGTGATTGGGCTGCGCGCAGAGCTGATCGCCTATTACGGGCGGCGGGGCTACCGCGACACCGGGCGGCGCGCGCCATTTTCCCTCGATGATCCACGCTTTGGCTCGCCGCGCCGGCGTGATCTCGAGTTCGTGGTGCTGGCGAAGGATCTGTGAGGCGCGCAGGACCAATGTCCGGCGTCACCCAGCGTGCATGGCCTTGCAGTCATGCGCGCCGCCTTGCCTGCTCCGCCCAGCTTGCATACCCTGACACCATGCGCGCAGTCCTGATCCGCTTATCTTCCGTGGCGCCGGCGAGCGTGTTCGCCGCTGCCCTGGCCGTCATCGTTGGCGTCGCCGGGTGCTCCGGGGGGCCGACGTCGCGGTCCGAGGCGGCCATGCGCAGGGCCGAGCGGGAGCAGGCCTCACCACCGCCCGTCTACACCACCGAGGGTGCTTTTGAACCGCGCCTGGGCGTTGGGTCGCTGCACAAAGCTTCCGGCCTGGTGTGTCCCGCAAGCATTGCCGGCGTGCCGCTTGCGGTCACCGGCACGCGGCGTTCGCCTGATGGCGGGGAAACGGCGCGATGCCAGTACACGGCGCGCGCGATCCAGGCCACATTCGAGATTGAAATCGAAGCGACGCCCATGCAACGCACCCCGGTTGATTTCGACACCCTCGCCACCCGGACGCGCGCGCGCGTGCAGGGACGGGCCGCGCGCGATGCGTCAATTTCCGGAGCGATTGGGGCCGTCGGCCAGATCTGGCCCAGCGGGATCGACACCGGCCAGGCTCATGGCCTGTGGGCGTTTCGCTGGAATGCCTGGCGCGTCGGGGTGAGCGCAAGTTTTCCGGAAAGCCAGGTCGATACTGTGCAGGCGGACATCGTACGGTTGCTGGATACGGTGCAGCGCACCTCGCAGCGGCGCTAGCCGGCCGGTCAGCGGGCGAGGGCGCCCGCGCCGCCGCGAGGGGTGGCGCGCGGACGCAAAGCGGCGTAACAGGCGGGCATGTCGTCACCCCAGGATCCGCATCCACGCTCTGCACCGGCGCGCGCCGCTGCTCAGCGCGCCATGAAGGAGACCCTCGACAGGGCGTTGAGCCATCCTGCCGCCAGAAAGGGGTGGGGTGCTGCGAAGGTCGCATATGCAGCCATCGCCGCCTTCATCGGTTTCGCCGCCGCCGTGATCGGCCTTGGCGTCAACCTCTCCGCTGACGCGGGCTTCAGCGCTGCGCGCGCAAGCGCCGCCGGCGCCGGTGACGGGCGCTGGTCGCTCGCCGTTTCAGCCCGCAATGAGGGCCCGCAGTCGGCTCCGGGCGTGGTGATCGTGGCGCGTGTGCGCGGTGATCAGCCAGGTCAGGTCCAGTTCATTGATGATCACGCCCGACGCGTGGCGCCGGATGCGCGCGCCACCGTCGAGACCCGCGGACTGCCGTTCAAGCCGCGCTGGACTGATCTGTGCGTCGCCCATCAGCGCACGCTGTTTGTGCGCACGGAATGGCGTCTGTTCTCCGGTCCCGTCGGTGGGGCGTTGACGCCGGGAGATTCCGGGGGAACCCTGATCGTGGCGGCCGACTGCCGCGCCCTCATCCGCGACCTCGCACGCAACTGATGCGTTCTGGCCTGCAGTCGTTGGGCCAGCGCTTTGCCCGCCCCTGTCGTTCCCCGCCCCTGTCGTTCCCCGTCCCTGTCGTTCCCCGCCCCTGTCGTTCGGGCCGGCCGGCCAGCCGGGCGATCTAATCACGGCGCGAAAACAAGCCGGCCCAGAAGCCGCGCCTGCGCGGCGCGCTGCGGCGGGCCGCCTCCGACAGCACGCGTCTGGTTTCCTTGCGCCGCGCGCCGTCGCCGCGCAGGGCGTCCAGCCAGCCCTTCTTCTCCGGCGGCAGGGCCGGCTCGCGGGTCAGGCTGTCCTTGCCGCGGGCGAGCAGGCCAGCATCGCCCAAAAGCGGCGCGCGGCGGGCGGTTCCCGTCGCAATTCGACTGAGATAGGCGTCGGAACCGTCGATGTCGAAGGTCGCCCACAACGGCAGATGGTCCGACATCTGATAGGTTCGCCAAATCTGCGCATAATACTCCCGGTCGCGCACCGGATCGATCGTGCGATCGTCTGACTTGAACTTGCGATGCGCGACAGGCAGGCGCCGGGCATATTCGAGGTAGTCCTGGTCGCGAAACACCGCCGCCCGCCAGTCGAATGCTCCAGCCGCCTGCAGCCGCAGGTCCGGCGTGTTCGCCTGATAAGCCATCTGATCGTAGAACTGACCGGCGCCATCGGGCGGCGCCTGGGAAGCCGGCGTCACAAAGCCGGCCCTGGCCAGCACAGCGGCTGCGTCCTGGACGGGGGCGGCGATCGAAAAATCCCCAAACAGGAGAAAATTTGAGTTCTCCGCCTTGGCCCGGACATCGATTTCTGCAGCGAGCGCGCCCAGTCTTGCAGCATCGCCGCCCGGCGCTGCATGCAGCGTGCACAGATGAAAGCGGAACCAGCCGGCGGAAAAGCCGGCTGCAAAACAGGGTTGCGCCAGACCGTCGCCGTGAAGACTGAGATTTCCCGCCACCCCATTGAACGTGACGACGCGCGCATCATACACAAAGGCGATCCGCCGCCGCCGGTCCGCGGGCCCCGACGCATCGCTCGTCAGGAAGCGATAGCCCGGCCCGGCGAGCCGCGTGATCGTGCGCAGCGCCGTCAGGTCCTCGCCGATCTCCGACAGAACCGCCACATCGAAACGCGCCAGGAGTTCGGCGATGAAGTGAAACGCCTCAGGCAGGCGCGGACCGTGACCAGCCGCATTGGTGTCGAAATCGCGCAGGTTCCATGACCCGGCCACAAGACCCTGGTCAAGCCGGCGCGCCGGTATTCCAAGCGGCGCCGGGCGGGCCAGCGCCCCGCGCAAATCAAGCAGCCGCTCGGCGATCCACTGCGCCTCCGCCGTTGCGTACAGCTTTTCCGACTTCAGGTCCTGATAGAGCGGCATGACAGGCAAAATCCTGACGCGTGGGCTGAAAAAGGGCGGCGGACCTCACGCGTCGAACGACACGATCCGATTGGGGTTCATCACGCCTTTGGGATCAAGCGCATGTTTCAGCTTGCGCATCAGATCAATCTCCACCGGGCTGCGACGCAGCGGCAGTTCGGCGAGTTTTTGGGCGCCGACGCCATGTTCGGCGGAAATCGAGCCGCCAAGCGCGGTCGCGCCGGCATGGATGGCGTCGGTGATGGCGTGGGCAAGCGCGGGGTCGAGATCGCCGCCGGGCGCCGGGCCGACATTGATGTGGGCGTTGCCGTCGCCGACATGGCCGAAGGCGACAGTCGCCGCGCCCGGCGCCAGACGCGCCACCTCGGCCTGCGCCATGCGGATGAGCTCCGGCATGCGCGACACCGGTGCGGAGACATCATGCGCCAGTTGCAGACCCTCCATGCGCAGCGCCAGCGGCAGCGTCTCGCGCACCTTCCAGAACGCGCCTGCCTGCGCGAGGCTGTGAGCGATCGCCGCATCGCTGATCAGACCCCGCTCAAACGCCGCGGCGAGGATTGCTTCGAGAACGGCGCGCCCGCCTTCCGGACGACCGAAACTGACTTCGATGAGCACACTCCAGGAGGGTGGCGCGGCGAACGGCGCGCGCGTGTCGGGAATGTGCTTCAGCACGAGGTCGAAGGCGCGCTGGGGCAGCAGTTCGAACGCGGTGACCCCGCCGCCCGACATCTCCTTGGCGAGCGCCAGCACGTCGCGGCTGGCGTCCAGGTCGGCAAGCGCCGCGACCGCCGTCTCCGTGGCCGCCGGGCGCGGAAACAGCTTGAGCGCCGCCGCCGTGATCACGCCGAGCGTGCCTTCCGCTCCAAGGACCAGCTGTTTGAGGTCGTAGCCGGTGTTGTCCTTGCGCAGTGTGCGAAGGCCGTTCCAGATCCGGCCATCCGGCAGCACCACCTCCAGGCCCAGCACCAGATCGCGCATCATGCCGTATCGCAGCACCGCAACGCCCCCGGCGTTCGTCGAACACAGTCCCCCGATTGTCGCCACGCCCTCTGATCCGAGGCTGAGCGGAAACAGCCTGCCGGCCGCCGCCGCCGCCTGCTGCACCTCAACCAGGGGCGTTCCGGCTTCCGCAATCAGGCTGTCGTCCAGCGCATCCACCGCCCGGATCCTGCGCATCCGCTTGAGCGACAGCAGCACCTCGCCCCGTGGCAGTCCGCCCCCGACCAGGCCGGTGTTGCCTCCCTGTGGCGTGACCGCCACCCCGGCGTCGGCGCAGACCTGCACCAAAGCCGCCACCTCGGCCGTCGATCCCGGTTTGACCAGCAGCGGTGTGAAGCCGCGTTCGCGCCCGCGCCAATCGGCAAGATGCGCATCCAGTTCCACGGCGTCCTCGCTCCACCCCTCAGGGCCGAGCAGCGCCTTCAGGCTGTCGAGAAGATCCGATGGCGGGTATTCAGGAGACGCGATCATCCTGTCATCCTACTTCGTCGGCGAGACCTTGGCATCATGCCGGCAGCGCGGCGCCATCTTGTTAATGCAGCTGCAACAGGCCACTTAGGGATGGATATGTCCGGACGGCCGCACATGAGACGGTCTGC
Organism: Hyphomonadaceae bacterium; assembly: GCA_040381075.1. GTDB lineage: Bacteria > Pseudomonadota > Alphaproteobacteria > Caulobacterales > Aquidulcibacteraceae > JBEIHX01. The sequence continues at coordinate 75,412 of JBEIHX010000005.1, read as the reverse complement.
GCCGGAACGGCAGGGAGCGCCCATGAAGCGGTTCGGCGGGCTGGCGGCGACGGCGTGCGTTCTGGCGTTTGCAGCGATCGCGTCAGGCTGCCAGCAGCCTGACCAGGGCGGCGGCCGGTCATTGATGACTGAGGCGCTGAAGGGGGTCTGGCGTCCCGTGCGGCTGATGGCCGATCGCGCGCCAATCGCTGATCAGCTCACCCTCGAGATCGACGCGCGGGCCGGACGGGTGTCCGGCTTCGCCGGCTGCGGTCGGTTCACAGCCAAGTGGACCGGTTACGGTCTTTGGGCCAGCCTGTCGGAATTCACGCCGGAGGTTGCGAGCTGTCCGTCGATCGCCCATACCCAGGCGCAGCAAATCTATCTGGGCACCCTTGCGGCCACCGAGCGCTATACTGTGCAGTCCGGGCCCGACGGGGATCAGCTCCTGCTGTTCACCAAGGGCGACAACCCGCCGTCCGTCTTCGTGCGCGCTGACCGGTAGCAGGGCCTGACGCGCCGCCGGCACGCTGAAGGGCATGCAGGAGAGGGGGCGGGCCTGCTCCGCCGGGGCGCTGGCGCCTTGCTTGAATGAGGCGTTGTGTCGTAAGGGATTGCCGGCTCAGGTGGGGACCAACATGATCGAAGCGCTGGTCATTTTCCGTGATTTGCTGATCTCGATCGCCGTTTCACTGCTGGGCGGCGTCTATCATCCCGATCGGGTTACATCCGGCCAGGCGGCCCAGCAGGAGCGCGGCGCGAAGCCGGAGCGGTGCGACGCCTCAGATTGCGAGCCGGTGGACCAGACCGGCCTCCCGAGATAGCAGGCCCCCCGTAAAGGCGGACCCCGGTAAAGGCGGACCCCGGTAAAGGCGGACCCCCGTAACGGCAGGGGCCCCATACCGGAAGGGAATAGGGCGTCTGGCGCTGTCAGGCGGCCCGGTCGTCCGCCTGGCGGCGCAGACGCCAGAAGCGCAGCGCGCGCTGCGCTGCCTCCAACGGCACGTCATTATAGACATCGCCAAGTTCCTTGGCGCGTCCAATCACGTGTTCGCCGCCGCCCGTGAGCACGGCGATTGTCACATACAGCGCCCGGTCAAAGCCCGAGGCGCGGCATGCAACCGCGATCGCATCCAGGTCACGCCGCTCGAAGATGCCCTGGACTGTCTGAAAATCCACCCCGACGGCCTCTGCGAACGCAATCAGAAATGTGGTGCGCCGCCGATCGCGCAACAGCGTGACGAGTTGCGCGGGGCCAATCTTTCCGGCAGCCCGCATCGCGCGAAGCTCGGCCTCGGCCGCCTCGTAGTCCCCTGGCAGCGCGCCGTCCTGCTTGGCCAGCTTGAGGCGCGAGGTCTCCAGCGCCGCCTCGAGAGCTTTCGGATCAATGTCCTGCAGTCGCGAGAGCACCTGCTGACGCAGCTTCCGCTCGACGATCAGATACATCTCGTTGAGCATGGCCGGCGGCAGGCTGCGCCGGTCGACCATCGGCCGGTGCAGCGCGGGATTGGAGCGCGCCCGATCGAACACGGTCTCCAGGGAGCTTTCCGAGATCTGGGCGCCTTCGTTGCACAACAGCGTGGCGAGGGTTTCATCATCGCCCTTGGCGACCAGCGCCGTGCTCACCGCCTCTGACACCGCTGGCCGGCGCGCCACCGCGCGCATGTGGTTCTGGCCTTTCGCATCGATCACGGTCAGCAGGTCGGTGTCGGTCAAGACCGGGCTGCGCTCCAGGATCGGCTGGGCGACGCTGTAGACATCGTGGGCGAAGGCGATCGCGAGCTTGCGCGGGGCGTCCGGCGCATCCGCGAAGCGGTGCGCCAGTTCGGCGCGCACAGCCTCCTCCATGTCCATCGAAACCTTGGACAGGATGTCGCCGAACAACTCCGCCTCGGCGCCCGAGCGGGTCGGGCGACTGTCGAAGAACAGGTCGGTCACTTCGCGCAGCAACTCGCGCCGTCGTTCACTGGAGGCCTCGCCGGCAATCTCAACGAGCCTGGCGAAACGGGAGGCGGACTGAGCCACGACACATGCTCCGGAGGGCTTGGGAAGACAGACTCTCTACCCTAGAGTGGTAAAAAGTTTCCTCTCTGGCCCGGGTCAGGTCATGGGACGGGGCCCTCTCAGCGGCGGACGCGGGACATTCCATGGCGATCGAGACTTTGGACAGCGTTTCCCTCGGAGCGGACCTGACACGGGCCAATGAGGACGCCAGCGGGCGCGCCGGCGCGCGCGCCTGGGTGATCGACGGCGCCACGGACCTGGGGCCGCCGGACCTGTTTGACGGTCTGACAGGCTCGGCATGGATCGCCCATCTCGCGAACGCCCGCTTTGCCGCCCATGCCGGCGCGCCGGTCGAGGACCAGATCACAGCAGTGTTTTCAGACATCGCTTCCGCATTCGCCACCGAAGCGTCCCGGGCGCCCAGCGACCGATGGGAGGAGCCTGTCGCCTCCTTCCTGGCGTGCGACATTCAACCCGATCGTGTCAGCGCCTACTGGCTTGGCGACTGCGTCGGACTGATGCTGACGGCCTCCGGGACCTTCGCGCGGTTCGGCGGCTCGCAGCAGGCGGCCCGGCAGGAAGAGGCGCGCGCGCAACAATTCATGCGCGCGCGCGCGCCCGAGGTTCCCCTTCTCAGGTCGGCGCTGGCGGACCTGCGCGCGGCGCGCAACAGCGTCAACGGCGCAGGCGGGAGCTGGCTTCTTGGATTGCATGCGGCTGCCTGTGGGCATCTGTCCTCCAGCGTCATTCCCCTGGACGGGCCTGCGCTGATCCTGCTGATGACGGATGGATTTGCGGCGCTGTGCGACCGCTATGCGCAGGTGGATGACCGCGGGTTGATCGAAAGCGCCGGCGCGCTCGGCCTCGCTCCTCTGGCGGCCCAGCTGCGCAGGGTTGAAACGGTGGAGGATCCAGGCTGCGAGCGGTGGCCGCGGTTCAAGCCTCGCGACGATGCAACCGCCTTGCTGCTGAGGGTCAGCTGAGCGCGCCGTGCGGACGGCTCGACCGGCGTCAGCCGCGATGGCCGAATACCAGGGCAGCGGCGCGCGCGGCAGGGTTGAAGGCCAGGACCTCCTCCTGACGCTCCTGCGCCACCGCCTCGCCCTGGGCGGCCGCGGAGGTCAGCGCCCAGTTCCAGTATCGCAGCATGGTTTGGGCCTTGGTCGGCGAGATCGTATCGAAGACCACGAGCATGTTCTCATAGGCCGCCGCCTGCGGGCCATCGCCGGACGTCTGACGCCCAAGCCCGCGCCAAAGCATCGCCATATAAGGTTTGCGAAGCCCGGTCGCCTTGCAGAGGATGGCAAGGGCCTCGCCGCCTGGATCAAGCGCGATGTGTGCGAACGTGGTGGGGCGCAATCCGGCGAGTGCGGCGATCTCTGGCACGATCTCGCGGGTGATGCGCGGTTGGGCGGCTTCGATCGCAGCCTCGAGACTTGCGTGGGGACTGCGCGCCAGCGCGTCGCGTGAGCGCTGGCGCCGCTCGATGAATTGCAGGGTTGTGCGCACCATGCTGTCATCCATGCCCTCCGATGCCGCCCGCGCGAACAGGTCGGTCGCGCCCTCGTGCAGGACCTGGCGCTCGGGTGCGAAGCGTTTGAGGATGTAGAGCCGGTCTTCGGCGTCAGCCCACCAGAACACGATGGCCGCGTCTGACGGGCGCATTTCCTCGCGCCGACAGAGGGTTTTGATGATCCCGCGATGCTCGCGCGCGAAAGCCACCAGGACGCCCATGGTGGCGTCGGCGAACCGCGCATGGCGATTGCGCAGCAGCGCCCCGATCACAGCCGGTTCCTGAAACCGCGCCAGCGCGTCGGAAAGCGGTTCAGGCACGTCCCTGCGACCGGCGATGATGATGCGATGCTCGGTGGTCGCACAATTCGCGATCTGAATGAGATCGAAGGCGTCGAGCGCCGGCGAGTCCTCAAGGATGGGACGGGCGACAGCGAGTGTGTCACGCGCCAGGAAGCGCAGGACCAGGCTTGGCGCTTCACTGAGCGTCGACAGCCGCAGCGCGGCGCTTGCGCGGAGACTTTCATCGGAATTGCGCAGGAGTTCGATGAGGAGGTCCGCCGCAATCAGGCGCTCCTGGGGAGCTATGCGTGTTTCCGGCAGGCACACCGTATCGACCAACCGGCGCGCCAGAACCACCCGCAGACGCGACCCGGGCGGTCGCGTCGACGCACCATCGGCAGGCGCCTCCGGGGATATGCCGGACTGGGCGGCGGATGGCGCCATGGCCGGGCTCCTCGCCATGCCGTTCGTCGCGCTGGTTGACGTGGTTCTGAGAGGCGCGTCTGCCTGCAGGTCCCGGGGAGCCGTGGACGGGGCGTCGCCAGGGGCGGTGTGCGCGGCGTGTTGGGGGGCGTGCTGGTGGGCGTTCTGGGGGGCGTTCTGGGGGGCGGTCACTGGCAGTTCAATCTCCCGCAGCGAATCATCCGACGCGCATGGTGCAGTAAATCACGTCTTGCGCCGCTGCGTCAGGCTGCTCCTGTCCAGAGCAGCAGGGCGCAGACGCCCGCCACCAGGAGCGCCACCAGCATGACGGTGCGTGTCGATGCGCCCCGCAGGGGGCCGCCGGCGCGCCGTCCCGGGCGGCCCGCCATGCGATCCGGCGGGGCGGTGTCGCTGCGCGGCCACAGGCCCGGCTCGGGGCGCACCGGCCCCTCAGCCGCGCGCAGCGCAGGCGCAAGTTCGAGCCCCTGGCCTGCCGGGGGGGGCGCGAAGGCGGCGCGGGCGCGCTCCAGATGCGCGTGAAGGGCGTCAGTCTCAAGCGCCTCCAGCCGTCCCCAGGCCTCCTCCACTGCAGGGTCCTGCGGATTGGCTTCGGCCCAGCGCCGCAGCGCTTCGGGATCTTCCTCCAACCTGATCGCCGCCCACTCGGCGAGGCCCGGCCGGCCGACCAGCGGGCCGATCTCGCGCAGCAGGGCCGCCATCTCGGCGGCGCGCGTTGTCCCCGGCCAAGACGCCAGATTGAACGTCAGGCTTCCCGGCTCGCTCCGCTGATCCAGTCGCACCACGCATCCCGCCGCGGGGCGCGGGTCGATGCCGGGGGGCGTCAGGCGAACCGTCAGGCCGAGCTCGGCGAGCAATTCTGCAAAGGCCTCGGCGCGCGGCGCGTCCGGGGCCGCCAGGACAAGCACGTCCAGGCCACGCTCAAAAAAGCCCTCCAATCCCGGACCTGTCATCCGCCCCTCCGCAGATACGTCTGCACTCTACTGAGTCGACGGCGATTTTTCGATGCCTGCGCACAGCGGCCCAGGGCGCCTGGCGGAGCCCGGGACTGCCCGCGCCGCCCGCCGCCCGCTCTCCCAGGGCGCGGCGATCGGCGCCCGGCGGCAGGTCCTGTCCACCGGGCAAGGTCCACCGGGCAAGGTCCACTGGGCAAGGTCCACTGGGCAAGGCTGCATGTCGCGCGGAATGCGGCTATCTTTGCGCCAAGCACTGGAGCGCGCGTGGGCCAAGACATCGACAAACTGGACGCCGAAACCCAGGACGGCGTGCGCAGCCCTGTGTCGGGGCTGCACGCCGCCGTGGCGGCCGGGGAGGCGGTCGAGGCGCAAGGCGTGGCCGGTCTTGCGCGCAGCCGCTTTGAGCTGCCTGCCTATCTGTGGGTTCAGGCGTGCTGGTTTGCCGGGTTCGGCCTGCAGATGGTGCTGTTTCCCTATCTCACCGCCAATGTCCTGCAACAGGATGCGCGCGCGCTGGGCATCGCCCAGATGTCCCTGTCCGCGCCCTCCCTGGCGCTGCTTCTGTTCGGCGGGGCCCTTGCCGAGCGCGCCGATGGACGACGTCTGTTGATCATACTGCATGTGCTTGCCGCGCTGCCGCCCCTGGTGCTCGCCAGCGTGGTGGCCGGCGGCGCCCTCGCGTTCTGGATGCTGCCGATCTACGCGCTCGTCATGGGCTCGATCGGGGCCTTCATGATGCCGGCCCGCGACGCCATTCTGACCGCAGTGGTGCAGCGCCGGGTTGAGGCAGGCTCAGGCATGACCATGCAGCAGGGCGTGGCGCTCGCCGCCATCGCGCAGTTCGCCGCCCAGGTCGCAGGATTGCTCGCAGGCGGCCTCGCTGGAAGCCTTGGTCCCGACAGGCTGATCATCGCCCAGGGGATCGTCATGGGCCTCGGCGCTGCGGCCGCACTCTGGTTGCAGCGTGGCCGGCCCGTGCAGGCGGGCGGCGGGCCGACCGGCGTGCGCGGCGCGCTTGCAGCCGTCGCAGACGGTCTGCGCATCGTGCGCGCCGATCCGGCCCTGCTGTCGATGGTGCTGACCATGTTCGCCGTCGGCATCTTCATCATCGGCAGTTTTCTTGTCGTGCTGCCAATTCTTGCGCGTGACGCCTATTCCGGGGGCGCGTCCACCCTGACGCTGATCTTTGTCGCATTCTGGGGAGGCGCGTTCGTCTCATCCGTCGTCCTGTCGCGCCTGAAGGCGGCGCGCTGGCCCGGGCGCACCCTTCTGATCGCCCAGTTTCTGGGCGCGGGCTGCATTCTCGCCATCTTCATCAAACCGCCGTTTCACCTCTTCCTCGCCGTTGTCGTGGCGTGGGGGCTGCTGGCCGGGGTCGCGATGACGATGAGCCGGTCGATCGTGCAGGAACTCGCGCCCAGGAGTCACATCGCGCGCGTGCTGTCGATTTATCAGCTTGGTTTCATGGGCGGAGCGCCCATCGGCGCTCTGTTGATGGGCGTGTGCACGCGCGCCTTTGGCCCGCACAACGCCGCGCTTGTCCCGGCAATCGGCATGATCGTGCTGGTACTGTTCAATATCGCTGCGACGCCGATCTGGCGGCTGACCCGCAAGGATGGGGTCATCATCGTGCGCGCGCGCCGATAGGCCGCCTCAGAACCAGCCCCGCCACTTTCCGAGGCCGTAAAGTCCCGCCGATGCGCCGAGCATCGCGGCGAGCGCAATGTAATAGCCATTTGGATCCTGAAGCTCCGGCATCACGGCGAAGTTCATGCCGAAAATCGAGGCGATCAGGGTCGGCGGCAGCAGCAGCAGCGAGACCACTGACATCACCTTGATCGATGTATTCTGAGTGGCGCTGACCAGTCCAAGCGTGGCGTCGAGCACATAGGTCAGCGTCGCCCCCACCGCCTCGCACTGGTGTTCAAGTTCGCGGACGTCGCGCGCAAACGCCTTGATGCGTTCGGCGTCGAGCGCCTGGCGTGGCGCCAGCGCCAGCGCATAGGTCGCAAGGCGCTGCAGCGAGGACAGACTGTCGCGCGCCTTGGACACCAGACGACCATGGCGACCGAGGGTTTTCAACACCTCGCGCAGATTGGGTTCATGCTGGTCGCTTTCAAACACCTCGCGCGCCAGTTCATCGACCTCGGCGCGCGCCGTCTCCACAAGATCTGCAATGCGCTCGATCAGTCCCTCAAGGAGCGCCACGAACACGTCCTGTGCGCTCGCCGCGCGTTCAATGCGGGCCGAAGCGCGTCCTTTGCCGATGCGGAATGCGCGCGCCTCCTGCCCGCGTTCGCCGCGCACCGTCACGAGGCGCGCCGGCGGACCGGCGGCCAGGATGAACGCGACCTGATCCAGCACCGGGCGCGCGTTGCGGTCGAGATGAAGGATGCTCGCGATGAACGTGACGCCCGCCGCGTCCTCGAAGAAACGCGCTGAATCCTCCATGGCCGCGCGTTCGGCGGCGGTCGGCGCGTCGATGCTGAGTGCGCCCTCCACCAGCGCATCGAGCTCCCGACTGGGATCCACGAGGTCAATCCAGATGAGCGCTGGATCGCCCAGCTCCTGCAGGGTGGGCGACTCCTGCCCAGAGCCGGCCGGGCGCACCAGTCCATCCGTGCGACAGTAGAGGGTGGCGGTCATGCTGGGGCTAGCGGGACTTGAAGACGGTTCCGCCCTTCATCACGAAGTCAACATCCCGCAGCTCGGAAATGTTCGCCAGGGGATCGCCATCGACGGCGATGATGTCGGCGGCCTTTCCGGGAGCGAGTTCGCCGATCATCGTATCCAGGCGAAGATGCTGCGCAGCCCCGATGGTGGCGGCGGCCAGAGCTTCGGCGGGCGTGAAGCCCGACTGTACCATGAGCTCAAGCTCGCGGGCGTTGTCGCCATGGCGCGACACCCCGGTATCGGTCCCAAATGCAACCCGCACCCCGGCGAGATGCGCCTGACGCAGGGTTTCAAGCATCCGCGGCCCGACCTGGCGCGCCTTTGCCCGCACAGGCGCCGGCATCCAGGTGCCCGGGCGCTCGGCCTCCTCCGCCACCGTGACGCCGGCAAGGACCGTGGGGACCAGAACGGCGCCGGTCCTGCGGAACAGCCTGAACGTCTCGCTGTCGCCATAGGAGCCATGTTCAATCGAGTCGAGGCCGGCCCGCAGGGCCGCCTCGATGCCGTCCTTGCTGTGCGCATGCGCCGTCACCCGGCGGCCCAGCGCATGGGCGGTCTCGACAATCGCGGCCAGTTCGGCGTCTGTCAGCTGCTGACCGAGTCCGGCGCCGATGTTGGACAAGACGCCGCCGGTGGCGGTGATCTTGATGACGTCAGCGCCGCCCTGCACAGCCTGACGCACTGCGCGCCGGCAGTCATCAGCGCCATTGCACGCCATGGGACTGCGCAATACGTCGAGCACGTCCGCACGGTAGCCCTGCGCATCGCCATGCCCGCCGGTCGGCGTGATCGCCGGGCCTGACGCGATGATGCGGGGACCCACGACCTTGCCCGAAGCGATCGCGTCGCGCAGGCCAAAAACCGCTTCGGCGTCCGCCCCGAGATCCGCCACGGTCGTAAAGCCCGCCTCCAGGGTGCGCCGCGCGAAGAGCGCGCCGTCAAACGCCTGGTCGACATCGCTCTTGACCACGCTGTCCAGCCGCCCGGTCGGGCCGTTCTCGCTGGTGAGGTGTACGTGCGAATCGATGAGGCCGGGAAGCACGGTCATCGCCGTCAGATCAATCACCCGCGCGCCGGACGGCGTCTGATAGCCCGGCAGAACCGCCGTGATCTGGCCGTCGGCGATCAGGATGGTGCGCTGGGTTTCAACCGGCTTGCCCGGGGCGGCGAGGAGGCGGCCCGCCCAGATCGCCGTGGCGGCGCCAGGAGCCTCGGTCTGGGCCAGCGCGGGCGAACCAACGGCGGCCAGGCCGGCCAGGGCGGCGATGAAGGCGCTACGCATCAGGGACCTCGCAAGACACTTACACTGCTTTCCTCCGTCGTCAGGAGGCGCGCGTCAAGGACCTCGCCGCGCTGACGACGGTCGCAGCGGGCCGCCATCGACCGAGCCCCCACACCGTCAAGCGGCAGCCCGGCCTTATCCGAACGACTGCGCCAAAAGGCCCTGCAGGCCGCGTGCGTCCAGCCGCTCGGGGTTGCGGTCGCTGGCATAGCTGAAACCGTCCGGGCACGGCGCCCCGCCGCGCGCGAGGTAGGCTTCGCGTTTCGTCGGCCAGTCGGGCGGCAGGATCACGAACCGGTCAGCAAGCTCCAGCGTGGCGCGCGCCTCATCTTCCGGCACCATCACCTCATGCAGCTTTTCACCGGGCCTGATGCCGATCACCCTCTGGGGCAGTCCGGGCGCCAGGGTCGCCGCAAGGTCGGTGGTGCGCATCGAGGGGATCTTCGGAACAAAAACTTCCCCACCGATGGTCATCTCAAGGCTCGACAGTACGAAATCGACGCCCTGATCCAGTGTAATCCAGAACCGCGTCATGCGTTCGTCGGTGATTGGCAGATGGTCGCTGCCGTCAGCGATCAGTTTCCGGAAGAACGGCACGACGGACCCGCGCGACCCGACGACGTTGCCGTAGCGCACCACCGAGAACTTCGGCCCGTTCTCGCCGGCCATGTTGTTGGCCGCGATGAAGATCTTGTCCGAGGCGAGTTTGGAGGCGCCGTAGAGGTTGATCGGATTGGCCGCCTTGTCAGTCGACAGCGCCACAACGCGCCTGACGCCCCGCTTGATCGCCGCGTTCACGACATTCTGTGCGCCCATCACATTGGTCTGAATGCACTCAAATGGATTGTATTCGGCGATCGGCACATGCTTCAGGGCGGCTGCGTGGATCACGTAGTCGACATCGCGCATGGACATTTCCAGGCGCGCCTCGTCACGCACGTCGCCGATGAAGTAGCGCATAAAGGGATAGACATGGCGCGGAAAGACCTGCGCCATCTCATATTGCTTGAGCTCATCGCGGGAAAACACGATGAGCTTCTTCGGCTTGAATTCTGCGATCACCCGGCGCACGAAATGGTGGCCGAACGACCCGGTTCCGCCCGTAACCATCACCACGCGCCCGTCGAGATCGGCGCGCGGCGACTTGAAGTCGCGAAAACTCAACAGGCGGTCCAGGCCGTCACGGCGGGCCTGTTCGATGCCTGCGCCCGCCTGTTCCGCCATGCCCATAGCCGCAATCCTCGCCAGTATTGCATCGATGATCCGGGCGCATGGTTAAGGATCGGTCAAGGCGCGGGGGACGCCGGTCCGGACAGAGGGGCCGCCAAGGGCTGCAGGACGGGGCCTGCAGACAGCCGCCAGGTGGCGGGCGCACGCCGTCTGCGCGGGACTGGGCGCACAGGCTGTCGCCCCCGACCATTGCTGTCGCGGGGTCTGCGGAGCCCTGCTGATCCGGTTGCCCGCTGATCAGGTTGCCCGCTGATCAGGTTGCCCGCTGATCAGGTTGCCCGCTGATCAGGTTGATCGAACCTCGCGGCGGTGCGCGACGCCCTCGCCTCAAGGCTTCCGGCGCCCCACCTGTGGCGCCGATCGGCTTAGCCAGCCGGCGTGGCGCGCGCGGCCCGCCGCCGCCGCCCTGACGCAGCACCTTCCGCCGCCAGCGCCGCCGCTGCGGCCACCAGGAACAGGAAGGCCGAAACCGCGACGCCCGCAAGCTCGCGCCCGAACCGGTACGACACCTTCACCAGGCCCTTGGCGAGACCAAGAAAGGCCAGGCGATCGAGCCGCTTGGCGAGCGCGACGCTGCGGGGCCCGCCAGCCTCCGCCACGAGACGCGTCTTTTTCAGGTCTTCCGCCGTCTCCACATTGCGCATCAGGCGCACGGCGGCAGCCGGCGATGTGCGGTTGGCGATGGCTTTGATCTCACCGAATTCATCAGCCAGACGCGCCATGCCCGCCGGGTCCTGGGCGCGCTTGAAGGCGTCGCCAATCCTGGCCGCGCGCTGTCCAGGCAGGATCGCCGGGCTCGCCATCGCAGCGGAAAGCTCTGCCCGCAGCCGGGCGGGAGGCACAGCCTCGGCGACAAGGGTTTCCAGCCGCCTGGTCATGCGTGCAGTCAGTGCGCCCGCGCGCTTGGCGCTCTTGACCACGGACGCGCCTGCCTTCAGCGGGGCCGCGCCGCCCGACGAGGCGACGGAGGCGGCGGTGAGCCCGAGGCCGATGCCTGACAGCGTGAGAATGAAGACGTCCACCGGCTCATCCCGCACCCAGTTGCCTGACTGGATGATCAGGTCCCGCACGTCGCCAACGACAAAAAAATCCGAGGTGATCGCCCCGGCAAGACCAGCGCCGGTGTCGGCCTGACCGGTGACCGCGCCTTCGCCGAATTCCGCCGCGGCCCGCCAGACCTGCGCCGCCGGGGACGACAGTTCTGTCCAGCGCGCCGCCGTCTCCGGCGCCAGCAACTGCGCCGCCGCGGCGATCTGGGCCTCGTCCTGGCTCAGCTGCGGGTCCAGCGTGACGAGTTCGGCGGTTTTCGCCGCCACCCGGCGTGCATCCTCGGGAGCGAGCAGTTGCGGCGCGCCGAGCAGCAGTCCGCGCGCGCTCTCAAGATCCTCCTCAGCGAGATCGGCCGCCACCATCCGGCTCCAGGCCGCGCGCGGATCCTGTCCCGGGGGGAGCAAACCGCGCAGCGCGGCGTCCACTGCAGTGCGGGTCTCGCGCAGCGTGGTTTCCGTGACCGGGAAACCGTAAGGCTCGATCTGGGTGGCCTCCTTCAGCGTGCGCGCTCCCGTGACCGCCAGGGCGAGCAGTGCGAGATTGAACATCATCGCGGCCATCCAGGAGCCGCCGGCCCCGCGCCGGCTCGGCGCCGGGCGTCGCCGGCCCTGGCCGGCCTGCCCTGCAGCCTGGGCCTGCCCTCCCGCGTCTGCGTCTGCCCCGGCTTCGGCCTTCCTGCGCTTCAGCATCGAGAGCCCTCCCGCATTGCTCCACGACGGAGCGCCCGCGGCCCATCATACGCGGCTCTTAAGGTTTTGGAGAACCCTCTTTGATGCAATGGCGCAATGGCTGGTTTCGGCTCCATTTCAGGCTCGCTCTCAGGCTTTCCCGGCCAGCTCTTCGGGGGTGACCGCGCGGGTCTGCGCGCACGTCCGGGGATGACGCTGGCTGACCTGCCGCCATGGGATGTCCGGATCCGCAAGGCCCCGGACGCCGAAGCCGCTGCACGCCGTTTGCAGGCCGGCAGATCCGTTTTTGGCGACGCGCCGCCGTCCGGGCGCGATCCGCAGATCAGCGACGCGCGCAAGCTTGCCGCCGCTTGGGGCGGCTTCGCGCAGCTGAAGGCGATCGCCGAAAAGGCCGCAGAGGCCGGCGCCGCGCCGGCCGATCGCAGCCGGCTGGCCAGCGCCTTTTCGCGCGGCTGGAGCGAGGTGGTCGGGTATGTCGATGACCTGAAGCTGGAAAAAATCAGCGTTGTGCGCGCCGAGAAGCTGTCGCGCGCAGAGACCGAGCTCGCCGTCCGGCGCAACAGCTTTGATTACGTTGGCGCCCGCATCCATGAAGGCGACCCCGACACACCGGTCGCCGCGCTCGCCGGCGACGTGCGCTTCTCCATCTCGATCACCCGCAACGGCGTCGACACCGCCATTGACTTCGATCTCGCCGAGATGGGGGAGACGGCGCGGACGCTTGCGGCCGTCGCCAGCTATGTCAACGCCAAGCTCGCGGCGTCCGGTTTCGCCACCCGTCTTGAGCGGGAACGCCTGGTTGACCCGGCCCTGCGCAAGGGCGCGCTCAGTGACGATTGGGCCTTCAAGATAGACGGGCTGGAGACCGAGCGGGTCCAGTTGTCAGGGCCCGCCGCGAGGCCAACCCTGTTCGCGGTCGGTCAGGAGGGGGTCAAGGGGGTCCAGTCGACGGTCGATTCCACCGGCAAGCGGGTGACGACCCCCACCGATATCGCCGGCCGGCTGCAGCGATTCAATGATATCGTCACAGCACAGCCCAGCGAGGTCTTCACAGAGCGGCTGGCGGCGACCGGCGCCGGGGCGGTGCGGCTGACCAGCGTGGTGAGCGCGCCGGACGGCGCGGTCTACGCCGCCGGCGTCGCTTCAGGCGCCTTTGACGGCCTCAAACCCGCAGGTCAGTCCGACGTCGTGCTGGTGAAGTTTGATGGCCAGGGCCGAAAGCTGTGGACACGGATGATGGGCGCGCCAGTCAGCGCCGCTGACCCCAAACTGGCGGTTGGACCGGATGGGCAGGTCGCAATCGCCGCCAGTGTTGAGGGGCTCATGGATGCGGCGGCGCGCGGCGGCGGCCGCGACACTGCGATCTGGGTGTATGACGCCGCCGGCGGCGAGCTGTGGGCCCGTCAGCAGGGCGCCAGGGGCGACGACGCGCCAACCGGTCTTGCCTTCGCCGGCGAGGGCCGCCTCGTTGTCGCCGGACGCGCTGTGGGCGCGCTCGCCAGCGCCCCCGCCGGGGCGCGCAGCGACGCCTACGTGCAGGTTTTCACCACCGCTGGCGCTCTCCAGTCGACCCGCCAGTTCGCCGACGCCGGCGACAGTCGCGCCACCGCTGTCGCCATCACAGCCGATGGTCAGGCGGCAGTCGCCGTTGCGGAAGGCGGTCAAGCGCGGGTGCACAAGCTGCGTCTGGATGATCTCGCCGGCCCGGCGACCTGGAGCTTTGCTGTCGGCGCCGCAGAAGTGACTGCAATCGCCGTCGACGGCGACGCCATCGCAATCGCCGGGGTCACGCTCGACGCGGCGATCGCCGCGGTCAATGGCGGGCCGGCCCATGCTGGCGGAACCGACGGTTTTGTCGCCCGCCTGACAGATGGCGGGCAGCCGAGCCTGGACTGGGGGCGTTTTTTCGGCGTGGCTGGCAGCGATCGGATCAACGCGCTCGCCATCTCCGGCGGCGACATACTGGTAGGGGGAGAGCGATCCGACGCCGTGCGTGCGCCCGTTGCCCCGCCGCCGGCGTCGCCAGGAGCTTCTGACAGCGCCGCCCGCGCCCCCGGGCGCACGGCCTTCCTCGCCAGCTTCGGGGCGGAGGATGGATCACAAGGCTGGACACGCGAGATGATGGGCCGACAGGGCGACGTAACGATTGCGGGGATGGCGATCGACGTCCGCGGACAATCCGGCCTTGATGCGCTGGGTCTGCCGCGCGGCGACATCCAGACCCCGGAGAGCAAGCGTCTTGCAGATGTGGGCGCGCTTCGCCCCGGTCACCACTTTTTCCTGCAGGTGGAAGGCGAGGCGGCAAAGCGCATCACGATCGGTGCGGACGACACCTGGGCGAGCCTTGCCCTGCGCATCAACTCCGCAGTCGCCCTCGCCGCGCGCGCGGAGGTGACGTACATGCGCGGCGGGGAAAGGCTGCAGATCAAACCGACATCGGGGCGGCGGGTGGAAATCATGTCGGGTGAGCCTGGACGCGACGCGCTTGCCGGTCTTGGCCTGAAGCAGGGCGCGCTCATCGACGAGAAACGGCGTGACGCGCGCTTGGCCTCGCGCTCTCCGGCGCCGGAGATTGTGGCGTTGCGCATGCCGGCGACGGCGGCGTTCACCGATGCGGCGAGCGCGAAGGAGAGCGCCCAGGCGATCGATCGCGTCATGGCGAATGTCCGCTTCGCCCATACTGCGGCGACGAATCCCCGGGGCCTGGAGCGTCCCGGCAAACGGGATGGACAGCCGTCTGCGACGGCGCTGGCGCAGCTGCGGAATTATCAGGCCGGCCTGCGCCGCCTGTCTGGCGGGTAAATCCGCATGCGGCCGCAGGAGCGCTGCGAGCTTGCCTGACGGCGCCGGCGCGCCCTGTGACCGGCGTGTCGCGGGGTCTGCCGCCGTCTGGGGTTTGACCGGCCTGCCGCGCCGCCGGCGGTTGCTCCGTTCACCGTCGAGGCCCCCGCCATTCGGACCGCCTGGATCCGGGCGTCGAGTACCCGGGAGTCCAAGATCCGGGCGTCCGGGATCCCGACATGTGGCCGGCCGGCAGCAGGCCAGCCACCATCTGGTCCCCCGCAATCTGACTCCCCGGCTTCTGCTCCCCCTCGGATATCTTTTGACGCCGTCTGAAGGCGCTGTGGCAGCCGCCGGTCGGAAGGGCCTATGTCTTCTTGCCGGAGGCGGGACTGGCGTCTTTGCCCATATACCTGTCGAGCATGACGTGCTGTTGCTTCAGCCGCATCTCGGCATATCGCCCGTAATGCACGACGCCTGACCCCGACGCGTACAGTCCTTCCTGCACATAGGGAAGATTGGCCATATCCTGTTCGAAGATGCCGCCGAGCGACCCGAGTTCGGCCGCCGCCGTCCATGGCTCATCCTCACCCAGACGATGCTCCGCGCAGGGCTTGTGGCGCGGCCCATCCTTCGGTTGGCGCTTCAGCCGGATGACGTCCATGATGGTTGCGTCCTTGCCGACGGGGCGCCAGCGATAGACGATGTTCGGGGCGTATCCCGCCCAGAAGCTCATGTTCGGGAACACGTTGTAAAGAATGGTGTCGAGAATCTCCGCATCCGCCTTGTCGGAGTAGTCGTAACCATCCTCGGCCTTGAACATCTGTCGGAACAGTTCGGCGGCGTATTCACGCGCGGTCTTGTCCTCGGGAACCTTGAGCTGCGGCGCGCCATCTTCGCCGACCGCCCCGCGTCCGCCCGCGCCCATCATGGAATCCAGGATCGCCTGCTGGGTCAGGCGCCCGTCATCAACGGCGGGCGCTGGAATGCAGACTGCGGAGATATGGCGCGTCACGTGATCAGACAGCACGTCGTACTGCGAGTTCTCATCGGCGAGATAGGGCAGGATCTGCGGGTGTGTGGTGATTGAATGGTGGCTTTCCATGAAAGCCTCGCTCACCACTTTCCAGTTCGCCTTGATCACCTTGGAAACGTGAACCCACTTGTAGCGATCGGCGTAGTCATAGCGCTCGAAATGGCGCGGCATCGGGTCCAAAACGCTCTCCAGCGCCGGCGCGTCAGGGTCGAAATTGATGAACACGAAACCGCCCCAGGCGGCGACCTTGACTTCGGGCAGAGCGAATTTCGCCTCATCAATCTGCGGAAAGTCCCACTTGATCGGGTTTTCCTTGAAGCTGCCGTCAAGGTTCCAGGCGAAACCGTGGAAGGCGCAGCGGAACGCCTGCTTGCAGCCGGACTGGGTGACGAGCTTGCGCCCGCGGTGCAGACAGGAATTGTAAAATCCGCGGATCGACCCGTCGGACTGGCGCGCGATGATCACCGACAGCCGGTCGAGTTCGTAGATCGTGTAGTCGCCCGGATTGGGGATGTCTTCCTCGCGGCAGGCCCACTGCCACACCTTCTTCCAGACCTGGTCGATCTCCTGACGGTAATAGTCCTCCGAGATGAAGCGATCTATCCCGACCGCATCCGGGCCGAGATCAACAACGCGTTCCTCGCGATAGATGGCGGGCGGTGCGCGGGTGTCGAGATCCAACACCTCCTGATACGAAATCGCAGGGCTGCGATTGATGCCCTTGGTGCCATCCGCGCTCATGCTCAATCGCTCCCCTTCAGCTGCGTGCGCGCGGAGTATGGTGGAAACGCCGGCCGATGGGGAGCCCCCAATTGCGGCCCGCCTGGCCTGCCGTCGGCGGAATCGCAGCCGCTCCTGCGCGCCCGTTGCATGGATCACAGCCTGCGGTGGCCGGCGTTTGGTCCAGCGTTCCGCCGCCGGGCCAGACCGCTCCCGGCGCGCCGCTCCGCCCACGCGCGCCACCGCACGCTCCGCGCGCCCCTGGCGTCAGCCTTCGCGCCTGCGCCATCGAGAGCGCCAGCGCGCGTCAGCGCCCGGTCGGGGGCGCCCGGTCGGGGACGCCCGGTCGGGGGCGCGCGCCAGTCGCCGGTCGCCTGTAGAGGGTCGCCCGTCCACATGGCGCCGGTCGACATGGCGCCGGTCGACATGGGGCGACAATGATGCAGGGCGCACGGCGCGGCGACCGCGAGGCCGCCGGCGCTGCGCAACAGCCTAGCGCTGGCGCCTGTAGGACGTGCTGAACCCGCGCCGCGCACCGGTGTCGGGATCAATGTCCTCAACGATCACGACGATCGCGTCTGCGCCCAGGCTGCGGTAGGTAATGACGTTTGGCGCGTCATGCGCGAGGTTCTCAAACACCGCCTCATCGCTCGTGATCGATGTCAGGGGGAACGGTGTAGCCGGTTGGCCGAGCGGGCTCGCCCACAGCGTCAATACCCCATTGGAGGCCGATATGCGCAGGAACTCGAAGCGTACCTGCGCCTGCCCGACGCTGCGCCCGGCGCCCACCATCAGGCCGCCTTCCGGGACCATCCACATCTCCTCCGCCCGGGCGCCATTTTCATTCGACACCCAGGATCCGGCGAGCCATGCGAGATCATCCAGCCGGGGGCGATAGATCGGTTCGCCAGCGCGTGCGGGGCCGCCTGGGAGCCCGCATGCCAGGATGAGGAGGGCGAGCAGGCCGGCGCAGATGGGCAGATGGGATCGCGATCGCATACGACGGCTATAGCAGGTCAGGGCAGGGGGGCGCGAGCCCGCGGCGCCGATGATCCCCTCCCCTGATCAGCGCCGCGGATCAGCGATTGGAGGCAAGGCTGGGCAGGCGCGCGGCGCCGACCAGGGTGTTGAGCATCAGCTTGCCGGCGACCGGCGCGCGCGACAGGGGTCCGAGTGCGAGGTCGCGCAGACCCGGAGCGAACCAGCCATCCGACTGGAAGGCGGGCGTCAGAAGCGCTGACATCGCCTGTGTCCACGTCACATAGGGCCTGCGCATCTCCTGCCAGAGCGCCAGCGCCGCATCGGGCGAGCCACATTCGTCAAGCGCGTCGCCAAGCACCGAGGCATCACCGAGCGCGAGATTGGCGCCCTGGCCCAATTGCGGGCTGGTCCCATGGGCGGCGTCGCCCAGCATCACCACCCGTTCACGGACCCAGCGGCGCGCCCGCACATGGCGGTAGACCGCGTGGGTCATGTCTTCCGGATGCGTGACGCCCTCGAGCAGGTCGGCGGCCTCCGGCCACAGCGCGCGCACCCTGTCGCGCCAGACATCCAATCCCGCCTTTCTCCAGTCCGTGATCTGGTCATTGCGAAGCGACCAGAACACCGCGACGTTGTCGCGACCGCCGGCCGTTCCCGGCGCGTCGCCGATCGGCAGCACGCCCATCATCTCGCGCCCCGCACGATAGGTCTGGGCGAGCCCGCCGCGCCAGCGCCCCTCGGGATCCGGCCGGGTCGTCCACAACGCCCCCCAGGGGTAAAGGTCCGCCTTCGCCTCGGGAAACAGTCGGGTGCGCAGGGCGGAACTCTGGCCGTCGGCGAGAATGACCAGATCAAACGGTCCGAACCGGCGTCCGTCACCGGCAATCAGCGTTGGGTTCGCGGGTTGGTCGATCGTTGTGATCTCGCAGGAGCACACCAGCTCCACATCCGCCCGCTCCATGCCGAGCAGCAGGGCGTCAAACAGCGTGGCGCGGTGCACGCCCAGACCGAAGGCCTCCGGGCGCCACTCACCGTAGCGCAGGTCAAGCACCGTATCGCCGTCCGCAGTGCGCCCGTGCAGCCGGAAGACCGGGCCGCCACGCGAGATGACATGGTCGATCAGGTCCATGCGGGCGAGCGTGGACAGTCCGGACGGCTGCAGCAGCAGCCCGGCGCCGACGGGCGCGGGCGCGCTGAACCGCTCGAAGACGGTGACCTCGGCGCCGTCCTGCGCCAGGATCGCCGCGCTCGCCATCCCGCCGATGCCGCACCCCACCACGCCTACGCGCATGCCTGCCTCCAGATTCGCGTCAGTGTGCCCGAATCCCACGGCGCCTGGCCATCCCCCCGCAGGCGGCGGCTGGTGATGTGTGCGTCTGGGCCGGGCGCCGACCCAGGCGTCAGGTGCGCTGCGCGCCACGCGCCCCCGTCTGCGGGCCTGATCGGTCGGCAGGCGGGGGCGGGGTGCGGCCGGACTGGGGCGATCGTTCTTCGCGCCGGCGTCGCGCCAGACCGGGCCTGACTTCGGCCCTTGCGCCGCGGCGCCGGCGGGCGCCTCAATTTCAGGCGCCGGCTCCAGGCGGGGATTGACCGGGCGTCGCGACGCGGCGCACACCGAAGCCATGGCGGATGCGACATCCCAGTCCGAGACGGCCGGCCTGCCGGGCGACCCGTCGGGCGACGGCGCAGGGTCGGTCGCCGGCGTGCGTGCGGACGGGGCCGGCGAGGGCCCCCTGGCGGGTTATCCGCTGGCGGCGGCGTTCGATGAAATGTTCGCCCGCGACAGGCGGCCCCGCGCGGCCTACCGGGCGCTGTACGACGCGCTGGTTGCGTCGACCCCTGACGAACTCAACGAGCGGCAGCGGTCGATAGAGCAGAGCTTTCTCTATCAAGGCATCACCTTCACCGTTTACGGTCAGGCGGAAGCCACGGAGCGGATCATCCCCACCGACGTCATCCCGCGTATCGTGCCTGCCGGCGAATGGCTGGTTCTGGAAAGCGGGCTGAAGCAGCGCCTCGACGCGCTCAACCTGTTTCTGGATGATCTCTACAACGATCAGCAGATCCTCAAGGACGGCCTGGTGCCGCGCGACCTCGTGCTCGCCTGTCCGAACTTCCGGCGTGAAATGCTTGGCGTGCGGGCTCCAAAGGGCGCCTATGTCAACGTCTGCGGCACCGATCTGATCCGCGGTCAGGACGGCGCCTACGCCGTGCTGGAGGACAATCTGCGCGTGCCGTCCGGCGTGTCCTACATGCTGGCCAACCGCGAAGCGGTGAAGCGTGCCTTCCCGATGCTGTTCCGCCAGGCCCGCATCCGCCCCGTCGAGCAGTATCCTGACGCGCTGCTGGGCATGCTCAAGGGGCTCGCCTCTGATTACCAGCCCGATCCTGTCGTGGTGGTGCTGACCCCGGGCGTTTTCAACGCGGCGTATTTCGAGCACGCCTATCTCGCCCGCCTGATGGGCGCGCCCCTGGTTGAGGGCCGCGACCTCGTCGCGCACAACAATATCATCTACATGCGCACCACGTCCGGGCTGCAGCGCGTCGATGTCATCTATCGCCGGATCGACGATGACTTCATCGATCCGGTCACGTTCCGGCGTGATTCCATCCTGGGCGTGCCGGGGCTGATGAACGCCTATCGGGCCGGCAATGTGGTGATCGCCAATGCGCCCGGCTGCGGCGTGGCCGATGACAAGGCCGTCTACGCATATACCCCTCAAATCATCCGCTATTATCTCGGGGAAGACGCCATCCTGCCGATCGTCGAGACCTATCTCTGCCGGGAACAGAGCCAACTTTCCCATGTGCTTGCGAACCTCGACAGCCTGGTCGTCAAGGCTGTGGGCGAGAGCGGCGGCTACGGCATGCTGATCGGTCCGCATGCGAGCGCCGCCGAGAGGGCGGCGTTTGGCGAGCGGGTGAAGGCGGACCCGAACAATTACATCGCACAGCCGACCATCCAGCTGTCGACCGCGCCGTGCCTGATCGACGGCAGGGTGGAACCGCGCCATGTCGATCTGCGCCCGTACATCATTGCTGGCGACAAGACTGTGGTCACGCCCGGCGCGCTCACACGGGTGGCCTTGCGCCGCGGCTCGCTGGTCGTCAACTCCAGCCAGGGCGGCGGTTCGAAGGATACGTGGGTGATGGCGGGCGATCGGGAGGCGTTGGCATGAGCATGCTCTCGCGCGTCGCCGACGGGATGTACTGGATCGGCCGTTATATGGAGCGGGCGGAACACTCGTGCCGCCTGCTGTCGATCGGACTGGACTGCGCCAACGAAGCCGGCCGGGCGCAGGCCGGCGCCGCCGCAGAGCGTGCGATCATGGCGGTGTCCTTCTCGCCCGTGGACGTGACCCAGGCTCTCGGGCACGCGGAAGAACTGACCTTCGGACGCGTCGAGGCCAGTTCTGTGCTCTATGCGCTCGGCGCAGCGCGCGAGAACGCCCGACAGATCCGTGATCAGATTTCTTCTGAAACCTGGGAAACCCTGAACCGGCTTCACCTGCGCGTCGGGCGCGCCGATGCGCTGGAGGCCTGGCGCCGGGAGCCCGCGCGGTTTTACGAGCGGGCGATTTCTGACTGCCGGCTGTTCGACGGATTTATGGACACCACCATGAGCCACGGCGAAGGCTGGCGCTGGCTGAAGCTTGGTCGTCACATTGAACGCGCCCAGCTGATGAGCCGTCTGATCGAATTGCATCTGGCGCCCGGAGTTGGGACGCCCGCAGTTGGGACGCCCGCAGGCGGGCCGTCGGAAGCTGTGGGTGTTGGCGCCTGGGCGCCGGGAGCGGGCGCGCCGGCGATCGATGAGTACGCGCGCATCGTGCTGTTGCGCCTGTCCTGCGCGCTGGAGCCGTTCCTGCGCGCGCACACGTCCGACTTCAGGCAGGAGCTGGTCGCCGAGTTCCTTGTGTTCGATCCGGATTTTCCGCGTTCCGTGCGTTTCGCGGCGCGCGCGATCGACGAGCATGTGCGCCATGTCGGCCGCGGCGCCCCGGAGGTCAGGGTGGCGTCATGCCTGAAGCGCGCCGGGCGGCTGCGCGCACGCCTGGACTACGGGTCGGTGGAGGACGTGCTGGCGCGCGACGGGCATGCCTTTCTCGCCGCCATCGCAGCTGACTGCGCCGCGATCAATGATGCGGTCGGCGAGACGTTTGTGCGCTACCCGCTGGAGGAACGCCTTCCGGCGTGACAGGGCCATGCTGATCGACATTTATCACCTGACCCGCCACGTCTACACCGCGTCCGTGCGCGAGAGCGTGACGGAGGTGCGCAAACAGCCGCGGTCGGGCCTGCGTCAGCGCCTGCTGGCCTTTCAGCTCAGGACGGAGCCCGAGGCGCGGCTTTTCTCCTACGTCGACTGGCTCGGCAATACGGTCCACCACTTCGACGTGCCAGAGAGCCACGACACGCTCAGCGTCGAGGTGCGTGCGCTTGTCGAGACCGCGCCAGGCGAGCCGCCGCCGCCGCAGGCCTCGCAGCTCGAATGGGATCGGGTGCGCGGCGAGCGGGTCAAGCTTGAATTTCACGATTTTCTGACGCCATCGCATTACGTGCGCCTGTCGGCGGATCTCGCCGCGTTTCTGGCGGAGCACGGGATGGATCATCCAGGCCCTGATCCGCTGGTGGCCCTCTACCGCCTGAAGGACGCGATCTACCGGGCTTTGGCCTACAGGCCAGGCGTCACGGACTGGGATTCTCCCAGCGACCAGGCGCTGGCGCGGCGCGAAGGCGTTTGCCAGGATTTCGCCCACGTGATGATCGCCGCCGCCCGGTCCTGGGCAATCCCGGCGCGCTATGTGTCCGGTTATCTCTATCATGAGAAGAACGACGCGGAGCGATCCTCGCCGGATGCGAGCCACGCCTGGGCGGAGTGCTACCTTCCGACCTTTGGATGGATCGGATTTGATCCGACCAATGATATCCTCGCCGGTGAACGACATGTCGCGGCCGCCGTCGGGCGCGATTACGCCGATGCGCCGCCGTCACGCGGCGTATTCAAGGGCGGCGAGGAAGGAGCGCTTGAGGTTGAGGTGCGTGTCGCCAAGGGCCGTCCCGGGGCCACGCCGCAGGACATCGACCGCAGCGAGCGCCGGCGCATCCGCGCAGAGCAGACGCGCCAGCAATCGCGTGACCGCACCGCTGCGCTGCAGCAGTTGCAGCAACAGCAGCAACAGCAGCAACAGCAGCAACGGCAACAGCAGCAGGGGCGACACCAGCACGGGCAATAGCAGGAAGATCAGCCGGCTGCTGCGACCGGCGCCTTTCAGACTGCCGCTGCGAGGTCGCTGACCTGCGTGATGCGGGCGCGCAGCGCGGCTGCAACCTCGGCGTAAAGCTCTTCCCACAGGCCGATGCGCGCGCCGGCGAACACGCGCACGCCTGGATACCATGGCATGGCCGGGGTGCCGAGCATCGGCCAGGCCTGGGCGTGCTGGACCATCCATACCGGCGCGCCGCACGCGGCGGCGATGTTGGAGGTGGCGTTCGGCGGCGCGATCAGCAGGTCGAGGGCGGCGCACAGCGCGGCCACTCCCTCCAGATCATCCTTCAGATCAAGGTCGTCAAACACCTGCAGGTCAACGCCAAACTGATCGCGCGCGATCTCCCGTTCCGCGCTCGTGTCGCCGTACTGCAGCGACACGAAGGTGCAGCCCGGCGTCGCCAGCACCTCGCGCCAGTGGATGAAGGGCGCAAACGCGCGCTTACGCTTGGCCGACATCACCAACGATTTCCACATGACGCCGACCTTGGGCCCAGGGCCCAAAGCCGCGAGGCGGCGCCGCCATGCCTGCGTCTTGTCCGGGTCTGCCACCAGATAGGCCGGGCGCACCGGGAAGTCCCCGACCTGCTTGCGGAAGGCCGCGGCAACCTCCCCCATCGGCGTCCACACATCAAAGGCGTCCCGCTCGACGGCCTTCGCCAGACCGCGGATCACAACGCCCTGGGTCTTCCTGGTCGCGTGCGGGAGCACGTCGGCTGACGGGAATGAGCGCGCCACGAGTGATGCCAGCCGCGGCTCGCAGGCGACCACTGCCTTGCCTGCATCGCCAACCGCATCGATCAGATCCGGCATGGCGTTCAGAAACATCACCTCATCCCCGAGGCCCTGTTCGCCCATGACCAGGATGCGCTTGCCCGCGATGTCGCCCCCTGCCCACCGCGGCCATGGCGCCACGAACCGGGTCGGCTGATTGACGCCCGGATCAAAGCGCGCGCGCCAGTCCTGCCAGGCCTCCTCGAGGCGTCCCACGGCGAACAGCGCAAAACCACGGGCGTGACGCATTTCAACCGCGTCGGCGTTCGCCGGCGCCAGCGACAGGGCGGTGTCAAGGGCCGTGACCGAACGCTCCCATTCGCCGAGATCGGCAAGCGCGCTCGCAAGGTTGTGGTGGGCGCGCGCGAAGGTCGGGCGCAGCCGCAGCGCTTCCTCCAGGAATGTCAGCGCCTGATCCGGCTGCCCGCTCTCGTGCAGGACAGTCCCAAGGTTGTTCCACAGATCGTGCGCTTCCGGATGAACATAGAGATGGCTGCGCAGCAGCTCCACGGCGTCCTCGTAGCGCCCGTTGTCGCGCAGGGCGCCGGCGAGATTGTTGGCGTAGACGGGGTTCTGCGGGGCGAGCATGACGGCCGCACGATAGAACTTTTCCGACAGGTCGGGTTCACCTATGCGGCGGGCCGTGTCGCCGAGCAGGGCGGCCAGATCCGGATTGGCCGGTTCCACTGCAAGGGCGCGCTCATAGACGGCGAGCGCGTGGGCGAGTTCGCCCATCCGGTCAAGCGCCACCGCGCAGACGATCAGGGCGACGAGATTGTCTGCGTCGGCGTCGGTGGCCTTGAGGGCGAAGCGCACCGCGTCGGGATAATTGGTCGCCTCCAGGCACTGCAGGGCGCGCCGGGCGAGGGCATCGGCCTTGGGCAGCCCGCGCCGCTTCGATCGCTGCAGGCTGTCAATGGCGCGGCCCTGGGCTTGCTCGGTGATCTCCGCAGGCGGCGTCGCGCCGGGCGGCGCGTCGACGTCGGGGAGCACGTAAGGCGCTGCGTGCATGGTCATGGAGGCATCCCTGCGAACATCGGTTTGTCGCCACGCTTTGCTCAATGCGAGGTAAACGCCCGGCCGTCCCCGCCGGTCAGCCGGCGATCGCCGCCGGCCCCGGGACAGCAGGCCGGGCTGCGCGGACTGCCCGTCGGTCGACGGGCCGCCCGCCCAGACGCCGGTCCGGGCCGGTGTGAAACCTGCGCGCCGCCGACAGCCACAGGCCGGCTTCGGGTCGGGCTGGCGCGCTGGGTTTCAAGGCGGCTGGCGTCAACGATCCGCCACGCACCCAATCGCCCCATCGGTTCAGGCGAAGCTTTTGTTAACGCTCGATTCCTAGGATCATTCCGACCGAGGCCCCCTGTGCGGGGCGTCATCCGACTGCGGAGCGCGCCATGCCGCTGAAATTGTCGCTGAAGCCCGGCGAGCGTTTCGTCGTGAACGGCGCCGTGGTCATGAACGGCGATCGGCGCGCCACGCTCGTGCTCCAGAACAAGGCGTCGATCCTGCGGGAGAAGGACATCATGCAGCCGGACGAGGTCAACTCGCCCGCCCGACGGATCTACTTCCCCGTCATGATGATGTATCTCGATCCCCCTGACGCCGGCTCCTACTGGGAGGAGTTCGTGCTGCGCATGAACGAATTCATGGGCGCAGTGCGCAACGCTGCGATTCTCTCGGAGTGCGTGTCGACGTCACGCGAAGTGATGGCGGGTGAGTTCTACAAAGCGCTCAACCGCTGCCGCAAACTCATCGACTATGAAAACGAACGATTGAACAATGTCGCTGAAGGCATACCAGAAGGCGGCGGCGCTGGTGGAATCGCCGCGTGAGACGGAACGCCGTCTTTTCGCTCTGCTCACCCGCAGCCTGATCGACGCCAATGCAGACCGCAGCGACCTGCGGAAGTTGACCGAGGCGCTGGACCGCAACCGGCGCTTCTGGACAGCGCTCGCCGCCGACTGCGCCGGGCCGGGCAACCAGCTGCCCGCAGCCGTGCGCGCGCAGATCATCTCCATCTCCCTGTGGGTGTCGCGCCACAGCTCAGCCGTGCTGCGCGACGGCGCCGACATGGAGAGCCTGATCGACGTCAACCGCACAATCATGGCGGGCCTCGGCGGCGATCCCACTGCGGCGACGCCCGCCGCCGCCGATAGCGGGGCGGGCGCCCCGGCTGGCGGCGCGGGCGCACCAGCGCCCCAGGCTTCCCAGGCGCCCAAGTCTTTCCAGGGGGCGGGCAGCCCCCTCGGCGCCGGCGCCCCTGCGGGAGCTTTCAACGCCCGGCCCGGCGCCGCCTACGGCAGACCCTGATCCCGGCGCTCCTTCTGCCGTCAGCGCACCCCGCACGCAGACGCCCGGATCGGCCCCGACAGCCCCCGCTTGGATCCCGGGGGCATGACGCCCGCCAGGGGACGACTGGTCTGTGAGGCCGCCACAGGCGGGCCAGCTGTTCGGCGCCGCGTCGCGCAGGCGGCGTTTGGCAACCGTCGCGCGGTTTCCTACATTGGCGCTGTCCCGCCGGAGATCGTCATGACCCTATTCGCCGCCGACCTGCCTCTCGACCATGCCCGCCGCGCGCTGGGCGTGGCCGCAAACGGGGCCGACGACGGCGAGGTGTTCTTCGAGCGATCGCAGTCGGAAAGCTTCCTGTTCGACGACGGGCGGCTCAAATCGGCTTCCTATGACAGTGAGCAGGGCTTCGGCCTGCGCGTGGTCGCCGGGGAGGCCACCGGCTATGCGCACGCCAGCGAGATTTCAGAAGGCGCGCTTGATCGCGCCGGCGCCGCCGCCTCGGCGGCCAAACGCGGGTTTTCAGGCGTTATGGCCGCCTCCCCGGATCGCACCAACCGCAGGCTGTATGAGGATGTCGATCCGCTGGGCGCGCCAGGCTTCACCGCCAAGACGGACCTGCTCCAGGAGATCGACGCCTATGTGCGCGCCCGCGACCCGCGCGTGGTCCAGGTCACGGTGAGCCTCGCCGCCTCCAGGCGCGATATTGCAATCCTGCGCCCTGACGGCGCGCTCTATGAGGACGCCCGCCCGCTGGTGCGCGTCAACGTCTCGGTGACCTGCGAAAAGGATGGCCGGCGCGAGTCGGGATCCGCAGGGGCCGGCGGGAGGGCGCTCTATGACGCGTGGATCACGCCGACGGCCTGGAAAGACCTCGCTGATGAGGCGCTGCGCATCGCGCTCGTCAATCTGGAGGCAGTCGCGGCGCCTGCCGGTGAAATGGATGTGGTGCTCGCTGCCGGCTGGCCGGGGGTGCTGCTGCACGAGGCCGTGGGGCATGGCCTGGAAGGCGACTTCAACCGCAAGGGCGTGTCGGCGTATGCCGGACGGATCGGCGAGCGCGTGGCCGCACCCGGCGTCACCGTGGTTGATGATGGCGCGCTGGAGGGGCGGCGCGGGTCGCTGACCATCGACGATGAAGGCACCCCCACGCAGCACACCGTCCTGATCGAAGACGGCGTGCTCAAGGGTTACATGCAGGACCGCATGAACGCCCGGTTGATGGGCGTCGCCCCGACCGGCAACGGCCGGCGCGAGAGCTACGGTCACGCGCCCATGCCGCGCATGACCAACACATTCATGACGGGCGGCGCGCATGATCCGGCTGAAATCATCGCCTCGCTCAAGAATGGCGTATACGCCGTCAACTTCGGCGGCGGCTCGGTCGACATCACATCCGGCAAGTTCGTCTTCCAGTGCACCGAGGCCTATCTGGTGACCGACGGCAGGATTGGTCCGCCGATCAAGGGCGCCACACTGATTGGGGACGGCCCGACCGCACTCACCCGCGTGACCATGATCGGTCACGACATGAAGCTTGATCCGGGCGTGGGCGTGTGCGGCAAGGCTGGCCAGTCCGTTCCGGCCGGGGTTGGTCAGCCGACGTTGCGGATCAACAAACTGACCATCGGCGGCACCGGCGGCTGAGGCGTCGTTTGGCGGTGCGACTGACTTCCACCCGCCGCCCCGCCAGGGAGCCCTCACGCCAGGGAGCCCTGACGCCAGACGGGCCTCACGCCAGACGGGCTTCACGCATGTCTCACGCAAGCCTCATGCAGGTCGTGCGCCGTCCAGCAGGGCGATGGCGGACATGTTGCGCCCGAAGTCGGGCTCTCCTGCCTTGAAGGCGCGCCGGTTCGAAAAATACGCATTCGCGCGCGCACAGGTGTCGAGGCTGAGGCGCTCCACGCCGCTGACGCCCGCACGCGCCAGCCGCCCGACGCAATAGCCCTCAAGATCGAAGTACGCCCGGTCGCCCGGTCCGCCGCGGAAGAACGCCTCACTGCCAGGGTCATCTGCTGCAAAACGTGCAACGAATTCCGGGCCCACCTCATAGCTCGCCTGTGCAATGCACGGCCCGGTCGCGACCCGCATGCGTCCTGCCGCGGCGCCAAGGCTCTCCATCGCCGTGATGGTCGCTTCAATGACCCCGGCGAGCGCGCCTTTCCATCCGGCATGGGCTGCCCCGATGACGTGCGCGTGCGCATCGAGAAACAGCAGCGCGCCGCAGTCCGCCGCCAGAACGCCAAGCGCCAGGCCCGTTTCGTCGGTGGCGAGCCCATCCGCCTCCGCCGCACGGTCTGCGGCATCGCTGCGCACGGTCACGGCGCGCGCTGAATGGACCTGATAGTTGGTGATCAGGCGCTGCGCGCCAATGCCCAGCGCCGCGGCGATGCGCCGACGGTTCTCGCGCACGGCGCCTGGATCATCCCGTGAGCCCAGACCTGTGTTCAGGCTTGCATAAAGCCCGGTCGACACACCGCCCTCCCGCCCGAAGAACCCGTGCGCAACCCCGGGCGCGCAAAGCACATCGGCGCGCCGGCTCGGCGGATGGCTCATGTCAGCCCCTGAAATCCAGCAGCGGGCGCAAGCCCGGGCGACGACAGACAGATCGCCTTGAACAGAACGCCCATCCCGTCAGCATCCGTCAAGCGGGACACGCCCGCAAGGATCTCCCCGCGGCGGCCTGGATTGGCGCGGGCGAGAGCGGCGCCGCGCTGCGCGACCCCGAGTTCGCCCAGAAAGGCGCCCTGGGTGACCGGCCCCGCCACCGCCAGGCCGGCGGCCCGGGCGTGCGCCGCCAAAGCGGCGAAATCAACATGCGCCGTAAGGTCGGTTTCGCCGGGCGCCTCCAGCGGATGGCGACGCGTATGGGCGCGCATCGCCTGCAGCGTGTCGCCGGGAGACGGGGTGCTGGCGCCGTAATCGATGAACAGTGCGCGCCCGGGCGCGAGGGCGAAGCGGGCTTGCAGCAGAGCCGCGATGTTCTGCAGGCCGGGGGTGACCTCGACCAGGGATCCCGGCGGGCTGCCGCGCAGCGCCGCCGGGATCATCCCCTCGGGCGTGGGCGTCGCCGCCAGCCCGAACGCGAGTTCGCCGGCTGCGTCGAGGCCGACAAGCCGCTCGCGCCAGCCGCCTGGCGTGCGCACAAACTGGCGGATCGCAAGACAGTCCAGGAATTCGTTTGCAACGATGAGGCTTGGCCCCTGTGGCGCCTCCTCCAGGCGTGGCGCCCAGCTCACCGGATGGACTGCAGCGAGGCGTTCGCCCTGCGCTGCGCGCAGCCAGGGATTGATCTCCACCAGCGTCACCGCCGCGGCGGCGCGAAACTCCGGTGCGGCGCGACAGGCCGCGCGCAGCGCGTCAGCCATCAGCACGCCGCGCCCCGGTCCGAGTTCGATCAGCTCAACGCGCGCAGGCGCGCCCATGTCCAACCAGGACTGGACGCACCAAAGCCCCAGGAGCTCGCCGAAGACCTGGCTGACCTCCGGCGCCGTGATGAAATCGCCGGCTGCTCCGAGCGCCGGGCGCGTGCAGTAGTAGCCATGCGTCCGATCATAGAGCGCGTGGTGCATGAAGTCGCTGACGCGCATCGGGCCGTCGGCCGCGATCAGCGCAGCAATCCGCCGGGCAAGCGGCGTCACGCGGCGAGCGGGGGCCGCTTCAGCGCGCGCAGGACCAACCACAGACCAATTGCGAGCATCGGCGCCGACAGGATCATGCCCATGGTCAGGCCCAACGGCAGGGCGTCCAGTCCAGGATCAGGCTGGCGCACCAGTTCTGCCGCTGTGCGCACCAACGCATAACCGCTCAAAAATATCCCGGTGCACAGCCATGGCCGCTGCAGGGCCTTGAAGCGATGGCTGGCGAAACGCAGCGCCAGGAACAGCACCAGGCCTTCGAGTGCGGCCTGATAGAGCTGGCTGGGATGGCGCGGCTCGGTAAAGCCAATCACCTGATAGTGCGCGTCATAGATCGGAAAGCGCATCGCCCATGCAACGTCGCTTGCCCGCCCGTAAAGCTCGGCATTGATGAAATTCGCAATCCGGCCGAGCCCAAGCCCAATCGGCGTGGCGACAGCCACGGCGTCGGCGAGCGCCGACAGGCGGATCTTGCCGCTGCGCGACATCCACAGCACCGCCAGCACCACCCCGATCAGGCCGCCGTGGAACGACATGCCGCCTTCCCAGATGCGCAACGCCGCCAGCGGGTCGCGCATGAGGATCTCCGGTTGATAGAAGACAACGTGGCCAAGCCGTCCGCCGACCACGACGCCAAGCGTGGCCCAGACCAGAAAATCGTCGACCTGCAGAGCGGTCAGGGGCGCTGTCGCGCCGGGCGCGGGCGACCACAGGTCCGCCCGCCGCGTCAGCCCGACCATGTACCGCCAGCCGAGAATGAGCCCTGCCATATAAGCGACCGCATACCACCTCAGCCCGACCTGGGCGCCTGCAAGATCGAAGGAGAAGACGAAGGGATTGATCGGCGGATAGGTGAGCGCCGCAGATGGGCCGAAAAACAAGTCGAACACGACGCTCTCCGTCACTTCGCCCATCCTGCGCTCGCGCATTGCGCCGGGGCCTCGCGCACCTTACCTCCTAGACAGGAACGACCAGTTGCGAAAGGCCTGGACGCCATGCAGAGCCAGAACCCTGTTCTTGACGATATCGCCCGCCTCATGACGGGCGCGGCCGGCGCCGTGTCGTCGCTGCGGGAGGAGGCCCGCTCCGTCATGCGCGCCCAGGCGGAGAAGTTTATCGCCGAAATGGATCTCGTGGGGCGCGAAGAGTTCGACGCAGTGAAGTCGCTCGCGGCCAGTGCGCGCGCCGAAGCGGACGCGCTTGCCGAACGCGTCGCCGTACTTGAAGCTGCGCTCGCACGGCTTGATAGCAAATAATCGGCCAATCAACAGCTTGCGATTGCGCTGGCGTGACGACGCGCTTGCGCCCCCGCAGCAACTGGGTCAGCGTTTTGAGGTCGTATCGCCGATTCGCAGGGGCGAAGGGGACGAGCGGCCGGCACCGGAGGGGACATGGATCAGACCATCCTCGATGACAGCGGCGGCGGCGG
This sequence comes from Hyphomonadaceae bacterium, assembly GCA_040381075.1. GTDB lineage: Bacteria > Pseudomonadota > Alphaproteobacteria > Caulobacterales > Aquidulcibacteraceae > JBEIHX01. The sequence goes on along the minus strand of JBEIHX010000005.1, from coordinate 44,394 downwards.
CGATCCGTTGGACATCGTCGAACAGGTGCTGTCCCTCGAAGGCCTGTCCTTCGAGCGCGCCGAGGACGAGCTGCATTTTGCAGCGCCCGGTTCCTGGTCGGACATCCACGGCTGCTTTGCGTTCCGGGACGATCTGCCCACCGTGACGCTGACGGTCGGGTTTGACCTGCGCGTGCCCCAAACCCGTCGCGACGCCGTCTGCCGGTTGATTGCACTGATCAATGAGAACCTGTGGATCGGTCATTTCGAAGTCTGGGCCGATGACGGCGCCTTGGCCTTCCGTCACTCTGCGCCGCTGATCGACCGCGATGAGCCGAGCCCCGGTGAAATCACCGCCATGTTCGCAGCCGCTGTGGACGCCGCCAATCGGTTCTATCCCGCCTTCAATTTTGTGATCTGGGCCGGAAAGTCCCCGGAGGAGGCGCTGGCTGCGGCGATGTTCGATACGGCCGGAGAAGCCTGAGCCCGCATGTCTGCCCGCCTTGTCCTGATCGGCGCCGGGCGCATGGGCGCCGCGTTGCTCGCCGGCTGGGCGCGCAGCCGCCCGGCCTACGCCATCGATGTCGTGGAACCGGGACCGCCGGACGCCTTTCGCGCCGACGCAGCGCAGCTTGGGGCGCGCCTCAATCCACCGGCGGCGCCCGCGGACGTGATCGTTCTGGCGGTCAAGCCGCAGACGTTTTCGGCTGCGCCGGAGGCGTTCTGCGCCTGGGTCGGGCCGCAGTCGACCGTCATCTCGATCATGGCCGGCGTGCCGGTCGCTGCGCTCAGGGGGCTCGGCGCCGGGGCGGTGGTGCGCGCGATGCCGAACACCCCCGGGGCCATCGGCAAGGGGGTGACCGCGGTGTTCGGGGCTGATCCCGGAGCGCTCGCGGCGGCCGCCACGCTGCTTGCCCCCCTTGGTCCGGTTGAAGTTCTCGCCAGCGAAAGCGCCATCGACATCGCCACGGCGGTGTCCGGCTCAGGCCCGGCCTATGTGTTCCTGCTCGTCGAAGCCCTCGCCGGCGCCGCCGTCGCCCAGGGGCTTGATGAGGACGTTGCGATGCGTCTTGCCCGGCGCACCGTGATCGGCGCAGGCGCGCTGCTCGAGGCTGACGGCACGGATGCGGCCGGACTGCGTCGCGCGGTCACCTCGCCCGGCGGAACCACGCAGGCTGCGCTGGGAGAGTTGATGGCGGAGGACGGCCTCGGTCCGGTCATGCGACGCGCGGTGGCGGCTGCAGTGCGGCGCGCGCGCGAGCTGGCTGGCGCCTGACCGCACGGCGTCGCGGCGTCGATCAACCGCTGTCCCGGCCACAGTGATCCTGGGCCCCAGTGATCTTCGGCCCCAGTGATCTTCGGCCCCAGTGATCTTCGGCCCCAGTGATCACGCACTAGCCGCCGCGTGTGGGCGGCCCGGTCTGCGCACGCCCTCGTTCGGGCGGCGTCTTGCCTGACCCGCCTCTGGTCGGTCGCGCGCCGCCTCAGCGACCCAGCCGGCCGGCAATGCCCGAAATGTCATAGCCGGCCCCCGCTGCGGCGCGGATCAGCTCCTGCGCCGGGACCCCTGCATGGGCCTGCGCGAGCGCCCACAGGATCACCGAGCGCGTGCCTGAGCGGCAGTAGGCAAGCACCGGGCCCGGCGCGGCGGCGAGCGCCTCCGCCATGCGCGTGATGTCAGCCGGTTGCGGGCCGAGCGCGCCATTGATCGGGATTTCCGTCACAATCAGGCCCTCCGCCCGGGCGGCCGCGGCGAGGTCAGCCGCCGGCGGCTGGCCCGGCTCCTCGCCGTCGGGGCGGTTGATGATCACGGCGGTAAAGCCATCGGCTGCTGCAGCATGAACATCATCGACGGTGATTTGCGGCGAGACGGCGAAATTGGGGGTCACGTCGCGAAAGCGGCTCATGGGCGGGGCTCCGATCGGCATACAGGCACGCCACCTTGCCACGGTGCGTCGGCTTTCGCCACAACAGCGTCGCCGCGTTGACTCAGGCGACGGCGGCGTGACATTGGCCGACGGCGACGCGGTTGCGCCCTGCGAGAGGTTGGCGGGAGACATGTTCACCTACGTGCTGCGGCGGCTTCTCGTCGCGATCCCCACCATGCTGATCATCATCACGGCGACGTTTTTCCTGATGCGCGCCGCGCCGGGCAATCCCTACGCCCTCGACCGCAAGCTCCCGCCGGCCATCGAAGCCAATGTGCGCGCCTACTACAATCTCGATAAGCCGTTGATCGTCCAGTACGGCATGTACGTCTCCGGCCTGGTGCGCGGCGACATGGGCCCGAGCCTCAAGCTCAAAGACAAGACCGTATCCGACATCATCGTCGAAGGCTTGCCTGTGTCTGCCTTCATCGGGGCCTGGTCGCTGCTGATCGCACTCTTCGTCGGGTCCGGTCTCGGCATCATCGCCGCCCTGAGCCAGAACACCTGGCGCGACTATCTGGTCATGAGCTTCGCCGTTGTCGGCATCTGTATCCCGCCGCTGGTGATGGGGCCGCTGCTGTCGCTGCTGTTTGGCATCCAGCTGGGCTGGCTGCCGGCAGGGGGAACCGATCCCCGCCTCGGCTTGACCCTGAGCCACGCCATCCTGCCGGTCATGACCCTGGCCCTGCCGCAGGTCGCCATCATCTCGCGCCTGATGCGCGCCAGCATGATCGAAGTGATCCGTTCCAATTACGTGCGCACCGCGCGCGCCAAAGGCCTGTCCGGGTATCGTGTCGTCACGCGCCACGCCCTGAAAGCGGCGATCCTGCCCCTGATCAGCTATCTCGGCCCCGCTGCGGCCGGGCTGATGACCGGCTCGGTGGTGATTGAGAAGGTGTTTCAGCTGCCGGGCATCGGGCGCCAGTTCGTCGACGGCGCCATGTCGCGCGATTACACGGTCGTGATGGGCGTGGTTGTCGTCTACGCCGGCCTGATCATGCTGTTCAATCTGATCGCCGACATCCTGTATGGGCTTCTCGACCCGAAGGTGAAGTACTCATGACGACGGCCGCCGACACCAACGCGCCGGTTTCTGCGCCGGTCAAGGGGCGCAGCCTCTGGGCCGATGCACGCCGGCGTCTGTTTTCCAACACCGCTGCAGTCGTCAGCATGATCATCCTGGCGATCCTGACGCTGGCCGCCATCTTCGGGCCGATGGTGTGGGTGCATGATTTTGAGCACCAGTACCGCGACCGCGTTCTGGAAAGCCCGACACTGGTCCATTGGCACATCATGGGGACGGACAATTACGGGCGCGATATGTTCGCACGCGTGCTGTTCGGTCTGAGGGTTTCGCTCGCCGTTGCGCTCGTTGCAACGCTGGTGTCGCTTGTGATCGGCGTGGTCTGGGGGGCTGTGGCGGGCTACCGCGGCGGGCGCACCGATCAAATCATGATGCGCATCGTCGACATCATTTATTCGCTGCCGTTCATCTTCTTCGTCATCATTCTGACGGTGACCATCGGCGCCCATCTCGAAAGCCCGGTTCAAAAGGTCATCCTGCTGTTCGCCGCCATCGGCGCGGTTGAATGGCTGACCATGGCGCGCATCGTCCGCGGCCAATCCATTTCGCTGAAACATAAGGAGTTTGTGGAGGCTGCGCGCGCCGCAGGCGCCGGATCCGGCGCCATCATCCGGCGGCACATTGTGCCCAATCTGCTCGGTCCCGTGGTCGTCTATGTGACCTTGACCATCCCAGCCGTGATCCTCGCAGAGGCCTTTTTGAGCTTTCTCGGCATGGGCATCAGCGAGCCTTTGACGTCGCTCGGCCAGCTGATATCGCTCGGCGCGGGGCAAATGGAGATTGCCTCCTGGCTCCTGATCTATCCCGCTCTGACCATGGTTGTGACCCTCGTGTGCTTCAATTTTATCGGCGACGGTCTGCGCGACGCCATCGACCCCAAGGATCGCTAGGCAAGCCCGGCGGCCTGGCCAGCGGCGGCCACGCCAGCTCCTCCGTCTCCGGTTCATCCCGGGCGTGAATCCCCCAGGACTAACCTTCCGGGACTGACCCCCGGGACTGCCCTCAGGGTTCAGTTCGGGGGTGAACCCGGGGTTGATCCCACGGGCGCGCCGATCAGCGCGGCGCTCTCTGCAATGCCGGCCGCTGGCCTTCCCGCCGGCCGGCGGGCGCGCATCCGTCCAATGGGCGCAGCCGCCGCGCGGCGGGGCGGCCGGCCCGGTGCGATCATGTGTACAGTGCCCGCGAAGGGATATAAAAAGCCGCTTCGACAGGATCCGACACCCAGCCTCAGGAGGGGCCCCGCCATGGCCACAGGCATCCGTGACAAGGTCGCAATCATCGGCATGGGCTGTTCGAAGTTCGGCGAACGCTGGGACGCCGGACCCGAAGACCTGATGGTGGAGGCCTATCTGGAGGCCATGCAGGACGCAGGCGTTGAGCCGACCCAGCTCGATGCGGCATGGTTCTCCACCCACATCGATGAGATCGGAACCGGCAAGGGCGGCACACCCCTGGCGCTTGCGTTGCGCCTGCCCAACATCGCGGTCACCCGTGTCGAAAACTTCTGCGCGTCCGGTTCCGAGGCATTCCGCGGAGCGGTCTACGCCGTCGCCGCCGGCGCAGCCGATATCGCGCTGGCCGTCGGCGTGGAGAAGCTCAAGGACACCGGCTATGGCGGCCTGCCGGTCGCCAACCCCGGCACGCTGGCGCCTCAGACCATGCCGAACGGATCGGCGCCGGGAAACTTCGCGCAGCTGGCGAGCGCCTACCGCGCCAAGCATGGCGTGGACAAGGCGGATCTGAAACGCGCCATCGCCCACGTGTCGGTCAAGAGCCACGCCAACGGCTCGAAGAATCCCAAGGCGCACCTGCGCAATGTGGTGAGCGAGGAGCAGGTGATCGCAGCGCCGATGATCGCCGAACCTTTGGGTCTGTTCGACTGCTGCGGTGTGTCGGACGGAGCCGCCGCTGCAATCGTCACCACGCCGCAGATTGCGCGGGCGCTCGGCAAGCATGACCTCGTCACCGTCAAGGCGCTGCAATTGTCCGTCTCAAATGGACTGGAGAGCCAGCACAACTCGTGGGACGGTTCGTATTTCCACACCGCCCGGATCGCCGCCCGCAAAGCCTACAAGGAGGCAGGCGTCGAAAATCCGCGTGATGAAATCTCCATGATCGAAGTGCACGACTGCTTCTCGATCACCGAACTCGTGACCATGGAGGATCTGTTCATTTCCGAGGAAGGGCAGGCCTGGAAAGACGTTCTCGGCGGTTTTTATGACGCCGACGGAAAAGTTCCCTGCCAGATCGATGGCGGCCTGAAATGTTTCGGCCATCCAATCGGCGCGTCCGGCCTGCGCATGCTCTACGAGATGTACCTGCAGCTCCAGGGCCGCGCCGGGTCGCGCCAGCTTGCAGCGCCAAAACTCGGCCTTACCCACAATCTTGGCGGCTCGCCGTCCACCAATGTGTGTTCGATCGCGATCATCGGCCAGGAAGGCGTCTGATCATCCCGGGGGGGGCGCCGCTCCAGCCCTGCGCCCTGCGCTGACGACATCACAAAAGCCCGGACCGCGCGGCGACGGCCCGGGCTTTTTTCGGTCTGGGGGCGCTGTGGTTACAGACCAAGCACCAGCTTCGCCATGATGTTGCGCTGAACCTCGCTTGAGCCGCCGTAAATGGTTGAGGCCCGCGTATTCAGATATTTCGGCATCACCGTGACGCCGTGCGCTGGCCCGACCGGCGCCGTGTTGCTGCCCACAATCCGGGCTTCGGGTTGCTGCACGCCGCCATAGAAGGCGATCGCTTCAATCCCCAGCTCGGTGATCCGCTGGTGGGTCTCCGTGCCGCGTGTTTTCAGCATTGAGGAGGCGGGGCCTGGGTTCTGGCCAGCCGACAGCGCGCTCATCACCCGGTGTTCTGTGATCGTCATGGCCGCCACGTCGATCTCGACTTCGGCGAGCCGGCGGGCGAAATCAGGGTCGCCGATCAGCTGTGCGCCGTCGTCGCCGCGCTCGCCTGCAGCGATCGTGCGAAGGTTCTCGATGGCTACCTGCAGGCCGGCGGCAAACGCGTTGCCGCGCTCAAACTCCAGCAGGTACTTTGCGATCGTCCAGCCCTGGCCTTCCTCGCCAACACGGTTGGCGACCGGCACGCGGACATTGTCGAGGAAAACCTGATTTACTTCGTGATCGCCCGCCAGCGTGATCAGCGGCGCAACCTTGAGCCCGGGGCTGTCCATGTCGATCAGCAGGAAGGTGATCCCCTGCTGCGGTTTGCCAGAGGAGTCAGTGCGCACCAGGCAGAACATGCGATTGGCGAAATGTGCGTGCGTGGTCCAGATCTTCGTTCCGTTCACGACGTAGTCATCGCCGTCGCGCACCGCCCTGCACTGCAGGGAGGCGAGGTCCGATCCCGAGCCCGGCTCAGAATAGCCCTGACACCAGTAGTCAGCGCCGTCGAGAATGGCGGGCAGGTAGCGGTCCTTCTGCGCCTGGCTTCCGAACTTCATGAGCACGGGTCCGCACATGCGCAAGCCCATCGGCGACAGCGACGGCGCGCCTGCGCGGGCGCACTCGCTCGCCCAGATGTAGCGCTGCATCTCGGTCCAGCCCGTACCGCCGTACTCCACGGGCCAGGCCGGCGCCACCCAGCCTTTTTCATGCAGGATACGATGCCATTTGAGATTGTCGGGGGCGTCTGTGAAGACGCCGCCGGTCAGCCGCCCGGCTTCCTTGAGATCGGGCGTCAGCTTCTCTGCGAGAAACGAACGCACTTCATCGCGGAAGGCTTCGTCGGCTGGCGTGAGCGCGAGATCCATTGCTTCTCCCCCTGGGCGGGCGCGTCGCCCGTCCTCCATGCACTGCTGATGTCAGATCCGGGCGCCATCCACAGGCCTGGCGCGCGTCACGCCCGCCATGCTGCAAACTGCACCCGCACGCTCCCTTCGAGGCTCAGGCCTATGGAGGCTCCGGCCTGTCAAGGCTCCGGTCCCGGTCCCGGTCCCAGTCCCAGTCCCGGTCCCAGTCCCAGTCCCGATACCGGCGTCAGATACGTCGCCGGTCTCCTGAACACGCCCGATCTCCAGAGCAGGTCTGGTCTCCAGAGCAGGTCTGGTATCCATACCGGGACGCAGCCCGCCGATCACGCCAATGATCGGGCGGGCCAGACTCCGGTCAGGGTCCAGGCGGGTCAGGCATGCACGAATCCAGCTTTCGCCGCACCTGTCGATTGTGCTTAACATCGCCCGCAGGACACTCATCAAACCTATCCAAAATGGGCATACGCAGGGAGACGTCACATGGATCTTGGCTTGAAGGGCAAGCGCGCGCTCATCACTGGCGGCACGCGCGGCATCGGACGCGCGATCGCTGAGACGCTGGCTGCTGAAGGCTGCGCCGTTGCGATCTGCGCGCGCAACGCAGACCAGGTGGCAAGCGCGGTCGAAGCCCTCAAGGCCAAGGGCGTGGCCGCCGCGGGCCAGGCAGTGGATGTCTCCAAGACGGATCAGGTCAAGGCATGGGTGGACTTCTCGGCCGCGGAACTGGGCGGCGTCGACATCTATGTATCCAACGTGTCGGCCGGCGGCGGCGGCAACGCCGAGGCCAATTGGCGGGCCAATTTCGACGCCGACCTGATGAGCACCGTCGCCGGGTTTGACGCCGCAGCCCGCCATATCAGGAAGCAGGGCGGGGGGTCGCTGCTCGCGATCTCAACCACCGCTGCGGTTGAGACCTTCGCGGGCGTCCAGAGCTACAACGCCATCAAGGCCGCCCTCATCAATTACGCCAAGATGCAGAGCCAGGCGCTCGCCAAGGATCAGATCAACGTGAACTGCGTCTCGCCGGGCCCGGTCTATATTGAGGGCGGATCCTGGAACTTCATCAAGGACCATATGGGCGACTTCTACAAGGCGACCCTTGCCGGCATTCCGATGGGACGCATGGGCGCGGCCCAGGACGTCGCCAACGCCGTCGCCTTCCTGGTGTCGCCCGCGGCCCGCTACATCACTGGCTGCAACGTCGTGGTCGACGGCGGCTTCACCAAGCGCGTGCAGTACTGAGGCAGGCCAGACGGCGGCAGGGCGCGCTCCGGCGGGCCTGCCGCTGCGCGCAGGGGACGCATCATGACCGATCAGACAGCAAATCATCCGCGGGCGGTAAAAGCCTTCCTGGTTGCGGGCGGCAGGTTCCATGACATCAACTATGCGCGGCTGGAAATCCTGAAGCTGCTCGCCGAGCACCCGGACATCCGGGTTGACGTGGACAGTGATTATCGCCGCATCGACGACATCGAGAAGGCGGATTTCCTGATTACCTACACCTGTGACGTGACGCCGCCGGAGGACATCCAGGCGCGTCTGCGCGATTGGGTGCGCGCCGGCGGGCGCTGGTTCGCCCTGCACGGCACGAACTCCATCCTGCGCTTCACCGCCGAGGGCAAGGTGACAAGCCCGCGCGAGGCTCCAATCCTGATGGAAACCCTCGGCAGCCAGTTCATCGCCCATCCGCCGATCGGGCCCTACACGGTGCACATATCCGACCCCGAGCATCCCCTGGTGAAGGATGTGCCGGAGTTCCAGACGTCAGATGAACTCTATCAGTCCGTCTACCATGGTGAACTCAAGGAATTGCTGCACTGCTTCAACACCGGCCCCGGCACGGGCTTTGTTGAGGACGACTGGCCGGTGGGTCAGAAACATCTGGTCATGTACATGAAACCGCAGGGGGCTGGCTGCGTGACCTATCTGACGCTCGGCCACTGCCGGGGGCACCATGATATGGCGCCGATGATGGACTACTACCCGGTCGTCGAACGCGGCAGCTGGGAGCGCCCGGAGTTCTACGAACTGCTGCGTCGCGGCATCCGGTGGGCGAAGACCGGCGCTGTCTGACCGAGGCGCCGGCGCACCCTTGCGCGCCGGCTGCTCCCTCCAGGGTGGCAAAAGCGTGGATGCAGCCTAGCGAAAGGTGAAGCGCGGCGCGCGCTTCGCCAGGAATGCGGCATAGCCCTCCTGGAAATCCTCGCCGCGGAACCCCTCCAGGTAATGCGCCGTGTCCGTCTCGTCGGCCACAGTCTGTCCGGCCTGGATCGCGCCGATCGTCGCCTTCATCGCCCGGATTGAGAACTGCGACACAGCCGCGAGCCCTGTGAGATAATCCCGCACCGTCGCCTCAAGCGCGTCTGGCGCAACGACCCGGTCGACGAGGCGCAGGCGATAGGCTTCGTCGGCGGCGACCAGGCGGCCGGAAAACAGGATATCCTTCGCCGCCGCCGGGCCGACCGCGTCAACCAGGCGCTTGGTGTCCGCCAGGGTGTAGGCAAGGCCGAGCCTGCCCGGCGTGACGCCAAGACGGGCCGTGTCATCGGCGAAGCGCAGATCACAGGCCAGCGCGAGACCGCAGCCTCCCCCGACACAGGCCCCACGGATCTGCGCCAGCGTTGGCTTGGGAAAAGCCGCCAGCGCCGCGCCTGCGGCCTGCACCGCGTCTGAATAGGCGCGTGCGCTCTCAGCAGTGGCGTAGACCTCAGGAAACTCGCCGATGTCGGCGCCGCCGGCGAAGTGGACGCCTGCCCCCGTCACAATCAAGCTCAGCACCCCGGGGTCGCCCGCCAGGTCCGCCAGCACGTCCGGCAGCGCACGCCACATCGCCGCCGTGAGCGCGTTGCGTTTGTCCGGGCGGTTCAACGTCAGGGTGGCGATCGGGCCGGCGCGGGCCACGGGAAGGACATCGTTCATGGGGCGATTTCCGGCTGGCGAAGGAGACTGTTGATCGCTAAATCTGACAGCCTTTCACCATAGCGCGTCGCCTTTGGCGAGACCTTGGAGGCCACGATGTCCCTGATCCGCGCGGAAATGCCAGTGCTGGCGCGTCATGAAGGCGAATGGGAAGGCGTGTACATTCACGTCGACGCGGACAATCGCGAGATTGATCGTCACCGGAGCCGCCTGCAGTGCAGTTTCCCGGACGCCGGCCCGTATGCCTATCATCAGATCAATACCTATCTGTGGGCCGATGGTCGCAGCGAAGAGATCCACTTCCCCGCCACCTACCGCGATAAGGCGATCTGGTGGGACACCGACCGCATCTTCGGCCGGGCCTGGGAGATTGACCCGCGTACGGTGTGCCTGACCTGGACGCGCAAGGACATGCCGAGCGCCTATCTCTACGAGATGATCCAGATTTCGCAGGACGGCCATCACCGCGGACGCACCTGGCACTGGTTTGAGAACGATCAGCTTTTCAAGCGCACCTGCATCAAGGAACAGCGCGTAAAATAACAGGCTCAGCCGGCGAGCCTGAAGTCCGCATCCATGCTGGGGGCGCCGGCGCATGCGATGCGCCCTTCGGCCAGCATGTGCAGAATGTGGGCCATCACGGAATGGCAGGCGGCCGGGTGAAGCCGCTTGTCAACGTCAGCATACATGACGGCGACGATGTCCTTGACGCGGGTCTGGCCAGCCTGCAGCCTCGCAATGATCTGCGCCTCGCGGGCGCGGCGATGGGCGATGTAGGCCTCCAGAAAGGCGCCCGGCTCCTCAATGGGCGGGCCATGCGTCGGCCACAGCCTTGAAAAGTTTCGTAATCGAATTTTCTCGAGGCTCTTCAGATATGCCCCCATGTCGCCGTCCGGCGGCGAAATCACGGTCGTCGACCAGCCCATGATGTGGTCGCCGCTGAACAGTGCGTTCTCTTCATGCAATGCGTAGCAGATATGGTTCGACGTATGACCCGGCGTGGCGATCGCTTCGATCGTCCAGCCCTCGCCGCGGAACACATCCCCGTCGCGAACCCGAACGTCCGGCTCGAAGCTGAGGTCATCGCCGGCTTCCATCCTCACCTCCGACTCAGTCGGGATCGCGGGGCCGCCGCCGTACACCCTGGCCCCGGCATGGACTGCGAGCGGATGGGCGAGGGGACTGTGATCCATATGGGAATGGGTGACAAAAACATGCGTGATCGTTTCGCCGGCCAGAGCATCCTTCAGGGCGGAGAAATGTTCGGGAATATCCGGCCCCGGATCTATGACGGCGACCTGGCCGCGCCCGATCACGTAGACGCCGGTGCCGGTATAGGTGAAGGGGCCAGGGTTGTTCGCGATGATGCGGCGCACGAGCGGGCTGACCTCGGCGATCTGCCCGTAGTCAAACTCGATCGAGCGCACGAATGGAATGGTGACTGACATGACCTGTGCTTAGGCAATGTCGCGCGGGCGGGCAAGGTATGCTGCAAATGCGCGCGCCAGAAGCCGGGTGGCGCGAAGTTTTTCGCCGAACGCCAGACTGGTCGGGGGGCCCATATCGGTCTTGTTGGCGTCGACAATGTAGAGCCTGGCGTCGCTGGCGTCGCGCAGGACATCAAGCCCGCCCCAATCGAGCCCTATGAGGCGGGTGAAGCGGGCGATTGCGGCGAGTTCGTCAGGGGAGAAGACGTCCTGCGCCGCCTTCAGGCGGCAGCGCGAGTTGTCATTGGAAAAGCGCACTCCGATCGGGCGTTCCTTGATGAAAACGCAGGCAGGCTGGCCGCCCACTGTGGGCGTGCGCAGGTCCGCCACCACATCGGGGCCGATGCGGTTGTCGACAAGCCGCTGATAGACCCGTCCGCCAAGCGGCGTCACCGGGCAATGCACAATGCGTCCGTCATGCACGCCATTGTGCTCGGACTTCTCCACCGCATGTCCTTGATGAACCGCCGGGTCAATGCGCAGGGGATAGCCGAAGGCCTCCTCAAACGCCTCAGCGACGCGGGACTTCGATACGTCGAGACAGGCGAAGTTGACCAGGCGCGCCCCCGGTTTGGTCTCCAGCGGAGGCGCGCTTGGCGACGTTGTGGCGTCGTCAAAGTGAAACACCACATCGGCGCGGCTTGGGTCATTGACGATCCGCGCCCCTGCTGCATGCAGCACGGGCCAGATGAGGTACCAGGGCCGCGGGCGATCGGGTGTGAACGCGATGGAGGGCGAGCGGTTTGCGCGCAGCAGCTTGACGAGCCGCCAGAACTCGGCAGCAAAAAAAACGCGAACCAGCGGGCCGTGGCGGTCAGCACCTCGGCGTTGAGTGGGATGCGCGCCCCAGTCTTCTTGACGTAGACGACGCCGCCGCCGACCACGAAGTCGCCAAGCCAATTGAGCCGCGTCGACGCGCGTTTGCCCACCTGTGTTCCCATGCGCAGTTCCGGTCTCCAGAAGCGTGTCGACCCGCGCGTCCATCTATAGCGGCGACTCCAAAAGGGAACCAAGCAGGGTTTCAGGCGTGGCGTGGGCGGGGTCATGCCGACATCGACCACGGCGCCCGGGCCGCCGCGGTCGTCTTGCGCCCCCGCCGCCAGCCCTACGCGTGGTCCGCCGCCTCGCGATGTGTCGGGCAGCTCTGGCGGTTGCGGTGTGGCCCCAAACCCTGGTGCGGCGCCCGTGCGACCGAGACGATCAGCCCTGGATAGACGGCCCCGGATAGCGGACCCGGATAGCGGACCCGCAATGGCGGGCCCGGATTGGCGGGCCCGGGATGAGGCGCCCGGGATGAGGCGCCCGGGATGAGGCGCCCGGGATGAGGCGCCCGGGATGAGGCAATTGAGGGCTTGCCGCGCAGCCCCCGCGCCGCGTGCGCGGGGGCAGGCTTCGTGGCGCCGGACTTGCTCGCCGGAGCATCGGGAGGACGATTTCGATGTCGCTTTGGTCTGTGCTGCGATTTCTGCTCGATCGGCTCGCGGTCCTGACGCTCGCGCTCAGTCTCGCCGGGCTCGCTGCGGCTGCGACCCAGCCGCCTGCCGAGGCTCCCGGCGCCGGCAATGTTCGCCTCCGGGTTCCCGCAGCCGACCGCTAACGGTCAAGCGCGTACGTGATGATCAGGATGTCCTCCAGCGCCACTTCTCCCGGCGCGATCGGCGTGTCCTCCACCCCGCGTGCGCCCTCTGGCGCGCCCGCGTCCATGGCCAGCATGGCCGGCGGGGCAGGCGGCCCAGGCTCTGGATCCGCTTCAGAGATCCTCAGGATACGCACACGTTTGAAGCCTGCCGCATCGGCGTAAAGCTGGGCGCGCAGCTCAGCCGCCTCGATTGCCGCGCGACGCGCGTCGGCCATGGCGGTCTCAGGATCCTCAAGCCGGAACTCTGGTCCCTGGATGGTCTGGGCGCCGGCCCCGGTCAGTGCGCTCATCAGTGCGCCCATCCTGGCGGTATCGCGCACTGTGACCTGCACGAGCTGGCCCGCCACATAGCCGCTGATGCGCGGTTCGCCGCGGGCCGGGGTTGTGTATTGCGGGGCGACCGTGGCGGACAGCGTCTTCAGATCCTTGCCGTCCACGCCCGATTTGCGGGCCGCTTCCAGCACCTTTGAGGCGCGTTGCGCCGCCAGATCCGCGGCGGTTGACGCTGAGGAGGCTGACGCCTCGACGCCAGCGCTGATCACGGCGACGTCCGGGGCCGCCTTGGCGGAGACGGGCGAGCGGATGGTCACCGTCGCATCCGGCCTGTCTCCTGTCGCTATCCGCCCGCCAAACCACATGACAGCGAGCACCACCGCCACTGCCCCCGCCAACACTGCAAGCGCGGCGCCCACACCGCCGCCGCGGCGCGTTCCAAATCCGGCCACCAGCACCTCCTGAGACACACCACCAACTGAGACACACCACCAACTGAGATAGCACGCCAACTGAGACAGCACGCCAACTGAGACAGCACGCCAACTGAGACAGCACGCCAACTGCCACAGCGCATCAAACGGCGGGCGGCGAATCGCACGCGCCCGCCTGCCGGAAAAAATCGCTCCTCTCCGCGATTTGTCGAGGTGTAACACCACGCACCAGGCGCCCGAGGGGCGCCAGGCGCCTGCGGCAGCCCCCCTCACGCAGATCCCTTCACGCTGGCCCCTTCACGCGGGCCCCTTCATCCTGAACGCCTGGCCCGGAAAGCCTGACGCCTGCGCGCAGGCTGGCGGCGCGGTTGGGCGCTCCAGTGCGCTTACAGGACCACGTCGGCGTCCTCGGGATCGTCCTTTCGCTCGTCCTTGGCGGCGAGCGCGAGGCCGAAGGACAGGATGCCGACGCGCCCCACAAACATCAGCAGGATCACCACAGCCATGCCGACGTCCGACAGCTGCCCGGTGAGCCCCATGGACATGCCGGCGTTCGTCAGCGCTGACACGGCTTCGAACAGCACAACCTCGAACGGCGCTTCTTCGCTTGTCAGCAGCACGAACAGCGAGGCGCCCAGCAGAATCAGAAAAAACGCCAGCGTGGCGCTGGCCTGGCGCACGCGCGCTGCCGGTATCTCATAGCCCAGAAGCGTCACCCGGTCGCGCCGCCGCAGCACCGCGACGATCTCCGCCCACAGAACAGCCGCAGTTGTCAGCTTCAAGCCGCCGCCGGTGCCCGCAGGCGCCGCGCCGAAAGCCATCACCAGATAGAAAGCCGCCGCCGTCGCCGGGGCGATCGTCGACAGCGAGACGGTGTTGAAACCGGCCGTCGTGCCCGCCATCGAGACCTGGAACAGGGCGTTGAGGAGCGCAAAGTCCGGCGACATCTCCATGAACTTCGGCTCAAACAGCAACAGCAGCGCGGTGCCGCCGACGCCGTGCACCGCCATGGCGATGAGCACCACCCGGCTGGTGAAGCCGAGCTTGCGGCGTGGATGGAGAAAACGATCCCAGAATTCGCTCATCACAATGAAGCCGATGGCCCCGAGATAGGCCAGGAAGATGATCGACAAAAGGATGCCTGGATGCGCCGCGAAGCGCTCCATGCTGTCGCCATAAATCGAGAAACCGGCGGTGTTGAAGGCCGAAATCGAGTGGAATATCGCCGACCACAAGGGACGATCCGCACCCGCATAGAACAGCTGTGGGAAGAGCAGGACAACGCCCAGCATCTCGATCAACAGCGCGAACCAGAACACGCGCTGGATGAATTGTGTCGGGTTGAACCCCTCCGGCAGCGGAAAGGAGGCGCGCGCCAGACTCTCGCGATGCGCCGACAGCCGCTGCTGCAGCGACAAGGCCACAAAGGAGCCGATCGTCAGATAGCCAAGTCCCGCCGCCTTGATGGTGAGCAGGATTGCGGCCTCTCCCCAGAACGTGAACGCCTCCTCGATATCGACCGGCGACAGACCCGTCGTTGACACAGCCGAGACGGCGATGAACAGGCGGTCGAGGTAGGGCACGGGCGCGCTCACCGCCCAGGGCGCGGCCAGGGCTCCAAAGCAGATGATGATGTATGCAAGATAGCCGAGCGCCACCTGGTGGATCGGATCGCGGGCGCGAAACCATGCGCCGAGCCAGGCGAGCGGCCGCCGGACGGCGCGTCGCAGACCGCCCGGCCCGCCAGCGCCCGTCCGCCGCAGGCCGTGGGCGGCGCGGTCTTTCAAAGGGTCATTCATCGACGGTCCAAGACCTCCGCGCCCGGGTGCGCGTCGCAACGCTCTTATGGCGCTGCAAGACGCTCGCCAAGTCCGCCGCGCAGCCCGCCGCCTGGCCTCACGGGCGTGGGAAGGTGCGCCTCATCCAGTCTGCGATCACGCGGGTGGTCTCTTCCGGTTTCTCCTGCTGGGTCCAGTGGCCACAGCCGGGGATCAGCACCTTTTCCAGATTGGGAACATATTTTTCCATGCCGTCCGCCGCCGCCGGGGGCAGCGCCAGATCGAGCTCAGCCATCACCATCAGCGCCGGCGCGTCAATCCTGTCGGGACCGGCGGGCGCGTGCTCCCAGTTGCGTGTGAAGTTGCGATACCAGTTGATCCCCGGCGTAAAGCCGGTGCGCGCGAAGGCCGCCGCAAACACCGCCAGTTCGGCGTCGCTGAGCAGCTGGCCGCGCCGGTCCGATGGGTCGAAAGCTGCGATCTGATCCGTGATCGACATGCCGATGCGTCCCGCACGCCCAGTCTGCGCCTCAGGCTGCGGGCGACGGTAGAGGCAGCGCAATGTCCGCTCCACATCGGCCTCCATCACCGCATCCGCGATCCGGTTGCGGTTGAACTGCACAATGTAGAAGTCGGCGCCGAACCGCTTTTCGAACAGGGCTATGGGATCCATCGCAGCCCGCCTGGAGTAGGGCGTGTTCAGCCCGATCACGCCGGCGACGCGTTCGGGCGACCGCAGGGGATAGGCCCAGACGACGATGCCGCCCCAGTCGTGTCCGCAGAAGACCGCCCTTTCAATTCCCAGATGATCGAGCAGGCCCGTCAGGTCGCCAGCGAGGTTGGCGAGATCGTACGCCTCCACCTCGGTCGGACAGTCGCTCTGACCATAGCCGCGCTGGTCCAGCGCAATGACATGAAATCCCTGCGCGGCAAGTCCCGCGAGCTGATGGCGCCAGGAGTAGGCAATCTCGGGAAAGCCGTGACAGAGCACGATCGGCGGCGCGCCGCCATCCGTGCGCCCCGCCTCATAATAGGCGAGCCGAACCCCGGCGCGCGTGAAACTCAAGGTCGCAGGCATCCCGGGCAGATCCACAAGGCTCATCGGCGAAGACCTCATCCACGAAGGCTCCACGGGTTGCGCGCCAACGGCGCCAGCACGCTCAGCCAGCCCGCCAGCAGCAGCACGCCGCCGACCGGGGCTACGGCGCCCAGAACCCGCGGCGCGCCAAGCGCAAGGGCGTAGAGCGCGCCGGCGAAGGTCCAGGAGCCGATCACGAAGCACCAGGCCGCGCGGCGGGCGCCTGGAACGCCGCGGTCATGCGCCAGCGCCATCGCCAGCGTCGCGACCGCATGGGCCAGATGGTAGGTTCCCGCCGTTTTCCACCACGCCATGGCCGCCGGCGATGCTGCGCCTTCCAGGGCGTGGGCGGCGAAGGCGCCAAGACCGACCGCAGCCAGGCCATTGAGCGCGCCAAGACCGATCAGGGTGTGGCTGGCGACGCCGTCCCGCGCGAGGCGCTCTATCCGCCCGCTTGCGCCGGCCGTCGGCGGGGGCTGCGTCATCGCCGAGCGTCCGGCGGGATGGAATAGGTGACAACCGCGTGGGCGGCTGGCCAGTCTGCGCCCACCGATCGGATGTCCACCTCCCCGACGGCCAGCGCCCTGCCGAGTTTCAGCATGCGCGCCTGGGCGGCGATGTCGCCAGGACCCGGCTTGCGCAGGAAGTTGATCGACAGGTTCGTCGTGACCGCGAGCGGCACGATGCCGATCGCTGAAAAGACCAGCGCGTACATGGCCGTGTCGGCCAGACTCATCATCGTCGGGCCGGAAATCGTCCCGCCCGGCCGGATCTGGGATGGCTCGAAGGCCAGCCGGACAACCACGCGTTCGCCATCGGCATAATCGACCTGCGCCGGCCTGCCCTGCGGGAAGTTCTCCGACAGAAACGCCTGGATCTCGCCCGCGCTCGCGCCGTGAGCGCGGGTCATGAGGCGCGCTCCAGGATCATCCGCACGGCGCCCGAGGCATGGGCTGCCGCGCTCACGGACACGAAGCGCCCCTGCAGGCGTGCGCGCGGCAGCCAGATCGGGCCATCCCCCAGCACCACCGGCACAATGACGAGATCGATCACATCGACCATATCGGCTTCGAGCGCCTGCACCCAGGTGTCCGCGCCGCCAAACAGCCAGATGTCCCGAAATGTCCGCGCCCGCAGCCGCGACAGCATCGCACCGATCTCTCCGGGTTCGCTGTGCACGTTTGGCGGCGGGTTTTCGATCGCCCGGTGCGTCGTCACAATCACCTCGGGGACCTGGGTGAGATACCATTCTCCGAAGCCGATCGTTTCATCATAGGACTTTCGGCCCATCACGACGGCGTCAAGACCGGGAATGAAGGCGTCGATGCCGAAGGCCTCGGGCGGGAACGGGTCCAGCCAGTGAATGTCGCCGTCCGCCCCGGCGATGCGACCGTCCAGACTGATCGCGGCCTGGATCACTGTTCGTCCCGGCATCTGGTTTTCCCCTCGCCAGTCTGGGTGCGGCCGATCGCGCCCCCTCCCGCGCAACGCCCAAGCGCGCCCGGACCGGGTCTCCCGCCCGCCTCGCCCTGGCCTGTCCCTCGCCCCGCGTCCGGCCTTTCTCGCATGCGCCGCTGCTGCGCGCGTCGTGACAGCCCGCCGCACCAGGCGGCTCACCGACCAGCGGCGCCGCGCGCCGGTCCTGGCTTACCCCGCGGCGCCGTTGCTGGACCCTGCCGCCCGGGGTTAGCCTGTCGACCAGGCCGGCGCATGTCCGGCCAGACACGACAGACGCGCCGCGGCCCACGCGCCGGGAGGATCCATGCTCACCAGGGGTGATGACTATCCCATCCACCAGACGCCCGAGCCGATTGCCTTTTCCGGGACGGATCGAAATTTCTATGACCGGTACTTCTTCAGCGGTTCGCTGCCCGACGGGGAGGGGTATTTCGCCATCGCCTTCGGCGTCTATCCCCATCTCGATGTCGCAGACGCGCATGTGTCGGTGATCCGTGGCGGCGTGCAGCATTGCGTCCACGCCTCGCGCATCCTGCACATGGAGCGGATGGCGCTGAGCGTCGGGCCGATCAGCATCGAGGTCCTGGAGCCGTTGCAGAAACTGCGCGTGGTCCTCGCCCCGACCGAGGGCCTCAGCGCCGATCTCACCTTCGAGGGCCGGGTGTTTCCCGTGCAGGAACCGCGGTTCACCCTGCGCCAGGGCGCGCGCACCGTCATGGACGTCACCCGTATGACCCAGACCGGGCGATGGCGCGGCCATATTGAGGTCGACGGCGCGCGCATCGACTACGGACCCGGCGCGATCGGCGTGCGGGATCGCTCCTGGGGGGTGCGCCCGATCGGAGCGCCCGATCCACAGGCCAATCCCGCCGCACGCGCCCCCCAGTTCTACTGGCTGTGGGGGCCCTCCAATCTTGCGGCCATGAGCCTGTTCTGGCACACCAATGACGACGCCGCCGGACGCGCCTGGAACACCCGCGCCGTGATCGCGCCGGATGGGGCGCAGGCAGGCCAGTTGCGCCACATCGAACAGACCCGCTGCGCCGCACGCTACGCGCCGGGCACGCGGCGCATACAGAAGGCGATCGTCACACTGACAGACGCCGGTGGCGCGCAGGCCGCTGTCGCCTATGAGCCCTTCGCGCTGTTTCAGATGAAGGGGATCGGCTACGGCCATCCTGACTGGGGCCATGGCAGGCTGCATGGGGAGCTGCGCGTGGAGCGGGAGGATATCCAGCTCGGCGATCAGGCCTGGAACAGCCTTGCAAACCTGCATGTTCAGGCCATTTCCAAAGTGGCCTACACCGATGTCGACGGCGCCGTGTTTTCGGGTCTGGGGATTCTGGAGCAGTTGCTGATCGGACCGCACGAGCCTTCCGGATTTCGTGACATCCTCGACGGCGCGGCGCTGGCGTGAGATTTCATATGACGCCCTACGGAACTTGCCACGGAACTCCCCACGGACCCCCAAAGTGAACGCCACCATGGATGACAGCCTCGCAGCGCCCCTCGCACGCTATCTGGCCGATCTGCTGGAAGCTGAGGGCGGCGTCACGATCGAGAGCGCGAGACGGATCCATGGCGGGGCGTCGCGCGAAACCTATGCATTCGACGCGGTCTTCCTGTCCGGCGGCGCGCCCCACCGGCGCGGTCTGATCCTGCGACGCGACCCCGTGGACACCCTCATCGACACGGAGCGCGCTCTCGAATTCGCCGCCTATCAATCTGTCGGAGCCGCCGGCATTCCTGTGCCGCGCGCCGTGGCGCTGGTGACGGATCCGTCTGTCCTGGGCCGCCCCTTCTTCATCATGGAGCGGATCGACGGGGGTGCTGCGAGCAGTCCATTCGCCAAAGACGCTTATGCGCCCCACGCGGAGGCCATTGGCCGTGCGTTCTTTGCCCATCTCGGTCGCATCGCCCGCCTGGATCCGGCAGGGACCCCCCTCGCGCGCATCGTGGACGTCCCCGGTCTGCACACATGCTGGGCGCGCGAACTCGATCACTGGGAGAGGGTGATCGACACCGACGCGCTGGAGCCGCAGCCGGTTGCGCGCGCCGCGATCCGGGCGTTGCGCAGGCGTCCCCCGCCACCCCCGTCGCGCCTCGCCATCGTGCACGGCGATTATCGCAGCGGAAATTTCCTGCATGACGGGGCGGGGCGCATCCTGGGCGTGCTCGACTGGGAGATGGCCCATATCGGCGACCCGCTTGAGGATCTTGCCTGGTCGATGGACCCGCTGTGGTGCAATGGGCGGCCCGATCTTGCAGCCGGCCTCCTGGCGCGCGACCAGGCTATCCATCTGTGGGAGGAGGAGTCGGGCCGCACTGTCGATCGTGACGCGCTCGCCTGGTGGGAGATGTTCGCGCATCTCAAGGGGCTTGCGATCTGGATTTCTGCAGCGCGCTCCTTTGCGGACGGAAAGAACGTCGACCCTGTGCTCGCGTTTTCCGGATGGTATTGTCAGGTGGAGCACAACCGGCTGATCGCCGCACGGCTCGCGGCTGAAGCAGGGGCATGAACTGATGCGTCCAGGCGTCGATCATATTCTGCTGCTGTGCGCCCAACGCCTGCTTGCGGAGGTCGCGCCGCATGTCGGCGCGCCCTACGCCCAGGGCGACGTCGGGGCGATCGCCTTTCTCCTGATGTTCGCCGGTCAGGATATCGACCGGGCAGGGGAGAACCTGGCGACGGACATACGCGAGATGCAGGCGATCTTCGCGTCCGCTGCTCCCTTCGTCGCGCCGCGCGATCGCGCCTTCGCCGACGCGCTGCGCGCTGCAGCCGAGGAACCCCAGGGCTCATTGCGGCTGAGCGCGCTCACGGGGCGCAAATGTGATCACGACGCGCGGCTCATTGAGCTGCATGCCTATGTTGAAACGCAGGACGGGCCGCAGGCGCGCGCCATCGAGCGGGCCATTCTCGGGCATCTGCGCGACTCCACCGCACGCCGGGCGCTCGCCATGCCGCAGGCGTCCGGCTAAAAGGCCCGATGACCCGGGCACGACGCGCCATTCCTGCTGTCTGGCGCGTCACGCTCGCCATGTCCTGCATGACGGGCGCAGCCGGCGCCGCCATGCCGTTCCTGCCGGTGTGGCTCAAGGAACACCACTCCCTGAGCGGTCCTGAGGTTGCGATCGTCACATCCGGCGCGGTGCTGCTGCGCGTGCTGCACGGACCGCCGATCGCCGCCTGGGCGGACGCAGTGCGTGACCGGCGTCATCCGGTGCAGATCCTCGCGGGCGTGTCCGCGCTTCTCTATCTGCTGTTCGGGACTGTGACGGGTTTCGCCGCGCTCGCGATCATGGGGTTCATTCTCTATGTCTTCGTCCAGGCGGTGGGGCCGCTGCTCGAAAGCGCAATGTTGCGCGCCGCGCGCGACGACGGCGTTGACTATGGCGTTGCGCGCTCCGTCACCTCGCTCACGTTTATCCTCGGCAACATTGTGGGCGGTTATCTCGTGCGCGTCTTTGGTCCTGAGGCCGCGCTCCATTGGGCGCAGGCGGGGCTTCTTGCAACATTCCTTGCCGCGCTGTGGCTGCAGCCGGATCGATCGCCTGGCGCGGACGCCCCAAGGGTCGGCGTGCGCCAGCGCCTGCGCGAGGCGGTCACGCTGCTGCGCCATCCAACCATGACCAGCCTGTTGATCGCCACCTGCGCAGTCCAGTCGGCGCATGCGTTTTACTACGGCTTTGGCAGCATCGTCTGGCGCGACCAGGGCGTGCCGGCCGACCTGATCGGCTACCTGTGGGCCTTCGGGGTTTTGGCTGAGATCGGCTTTCTTGCAACATCGCGGGTCTGGCTTGCCCGCCTCGGGCCGGAGCGTCTCATCCTGATCGGCTGCGTGGGCGCAGTGGTGCGATGGGGCGCCATGGCCTTGGCGCCGTCGGTCGCCATGCTCTGGCCGCTGCAGGCGCTGCACGCGCTGACATTCGCCGCCGCCCATGTCGGCGCGATGCGGATCCTGCACGACACCGCCCCGGAATCGCAGGCCGGCACGGCGCAGGCGCTCTATGCCGCCATTGCGGCCGGGGGTACGGCGATGGGGCTGGCGCAGATCGCATCCGGCGGTCTCTACGAGGCCTTCGGCGCCGCCGGCTATGCGTCGATGGCGCTGATGGCGGCGCTCGGATTGCCGGCCTGCGTCACGCTGTTGCGCCGACGCGCGCCGGCTCTGACGTCTCGGCCCGCATCCGGGCCAGAGCACTGACGCCATTGGCGTTGGAGGGCGCGGGGCTGGAGGCCGGCGAACGGGAGGCAATCGAATGGGAGGCAATCGAATGGGAGGCAAGCGAACTGGAGGATGGCGCGCCGGTTTGTGCGGCAAGACACGCGAGCGCGTGGCGGACGGCGTGCAGGATGCCTGAGCGTGTCAGCGTCGTTGCGCACGGGGCGCCGGCGGCGGCGAGGCTGTCGGCCGCCCGCGGGACAGCAATGTATCCCACCGGCGGGGCGCTGGCGCGGTAGAGCGCAGACCACAGCGCGCCGTTGCGCACATCGCTGGCGCCTCCATCGGCCACTGTGACCAGCGGCGTCACCGCCCTCAGGCCCGCATGCAGGGTCTCAGCCAGAGGAACGCGCAGCCACTGCGGGCCGCCCGGCGCCAGGCGCAGGCCCGGCCAGCATCGCCCGGTCCAGTCCCGCTCGTCGGGACAGGCGCGATTGTGCGCACAGGTCTCGACGTGGAAGCCCGCGGCCGCGTCGCAGAAGCCCAACATCACCACCGCGTCCGGACGCTCCCGGGCGATGGCCTCATCAAGCGCCTGCTGCGCCCCGCACCACAGCGCCGGCAGGATCGCCGCGACGCATGTCGCCCCCCCTGGTTTGTCACGCGCCAGCGCCACGGCCAACGCAGCGCTTGGATCGTCCGGGGCGTCTGCTGAGGGCGCGAACCCGGCGAGGAGGATCGTGGGCGGCGGACCGCGCTGGGCGAGCATACACAAGGACCCGAGAACCGATTGGACCAGAATGACGGCTGCGGCCTGACAAGACTGTTGACGATTGCGATGAGCGCGACACTGTCCCTTCACACACCGCACATCATTGCAGGAGGCACACATGCGCGCGTTGGAGATCCAGGGATCCTACGGCATTGAAAATCTCAAGCTCGCCGAGCGACCGGACCCCTCGCCCGGCCATGGCCAGGTGGTGGTGCGGATGCGCGCCGTGTCGCTCAATTTCCGCGACCTGCTCACGGTCACCGGACTGTATGGCGGCGCCTACGCCCTACCGCTTGTTCCTTTCTCGGACGGGTGCGGCGTGGTGGAGGCCGTGGGACCTGGCGTGACCAGCCTGACGCCCGGCGACCGGGTCGCAAGCCTGTTCTTTTCCGACACCTGGCTCTCCGGACCCGCCACCCCGGAAAAACTCGCCGGGGCGCTTGGGGGACCGCGCGACGGCTGCGGCCAGGAACTGATGCTGATCGGTGAAAAGGGCGTGGCCAAGGTTCCTGACCATCTGAGCGACCACCAGGCTGCGACCTTGCCATGCGCGGCGCTGACCGCGTGGCGCGCCCTGTTCGTGGACGGTGATGTCAAGCCCGGCGACGTGGTGGTGCTGCAGGGAACGGGCGGGGTGTCGATCTTTGCGCTGCAATTCGCCAAGGCGACCGGCTGCGAGACGATCATCACGTCATCTTCGGACGAGAAACTCGCGCGGGCCAAGGCGCTTGGGGCCGATCATGTCATCAACTACAGGTCCCACCCCGATTGGAGCACGCAGGTGCGCAGGATCACGGGCGGTCGCGGCGCGGACGTGGTGGTTGAAGTGGGCGGGGCGAAAACCCTGAGCGAGAGCCTCAAGGCCATTCGCCAGGGAGGCCATATCCCGATCATCGGCGTCCTGTCGGGTCCGGCCGAGCCGATTGCGATCCCCATGCTCATCTGGAGCGGGGCCCGGCTTCAGGGCCTGGCTGTCGGCAGCCGCGAAAACTTCGAAGACATGTGCCGGGCGCTGGCGCTCCACCGGATCAGTCCGGTTGTGGACAAGGTGTTTCCGCTCGCTGACGCCCAGGCGGCGCTCGCCGCGATGCGCGATGGCGCCCACTTCGGCAAGATCGTCATTGCATTCTGACGCACCCGGCTGGCGCGTCAGGCAGACAGGGCCGCCAGCGGCTTCTGACGCGCGGCGCGCCACCCCGGGAACACCCCGCCGATAAAGCCGATCAGCAGCGCCACGATGACCGCCTGCAGCAAAATCTGCGGGCCGAGCTCCACCCGGAACGCCACCTGGGTGAAGCCGGCCCCCAGGGTCGAGGCGGACATGCCGTTGAAAAAAATGGCGACGATCGCGACGCCCAGCAGCGCCCCGAGCGCGGACAGCACCAGCGATTCGGCCATTGTCCCCATGAAGGCGGAGAAGCCGGAAAAACCGATGATGCGCAGCGTTGCAATCTCGGCTGATCGGCTGGACACGGAGCTGTAC
The DNA here is from genome assembly GCA_040381075.1 of Hyphomonadaceae bacterium. Lineage (GTDB taxonomy): Bacteria > Pseudomonadota > Alphaproteobacteria > Caulobacterales > Aquidulcibacteraceae > JBEIHX01. The sequence goes on along the minus strand of JBEIHX010000005.1, from coordinate 20,156 downwards.
ATGGTGTTGAGGGCCCCGGCGAGGGCGCCGATCGCCATCATGACGCCGAGCGGCCATCCGATGAACCGGATGAGGAAGCCTGACCGCTCTGACTGGGCCTGGTAGTAGCCGCTCTCCGAGGTCGCTTCGAGGCCCTGAAGTCTCGGATCGCGCGCCACGAAGTCGAGGAACGCCGGCATGGCGTCCGGCCCGGTGAGCTGTACGCGCACCGTCTGGTAGGAGACGCCGCGATTGAACAGGCTCTGGACGACCGCGGCGTCGGCCCAGAGCTCTGATTCAAACACCGTCCCGGGGGCCTCGAAGACGCCGACGACCCGCCACGTGCTCGTACCGAACCGGATCGTCTTGCCGAGTTCGAAACCGGAGAACTCGCGCAGCAGTCCGGCGCCGACCACGATCTCGTTGGTGCCTGGCGAGAACATCCGCCCCTCGCGGATGCGCGCCTGCCTGCGCACGGTCAGCCCCGGCGCGCCCAGGCCGCGCAGCGGCATGTTGGCCTTCGAGCCGGTGGAGCGCTTGACGCCGTCGACGATGACAAAGAGTTCGCTCGAGATGATCTGCTTGCCGTCGGCGCCCAGCGCGATGCCCGGCGCGGCGCCGAGCAGGCGGATCTGATCGCGCACCATGACGGAGTTCAGTTCTGAATTTGAGCCCTTGCGCAGCACCACCGCGACGTCATCGGACCCGGAGCCGGCCAGCGTCTGGCGAAAGCCGTTGGCGAGGGCGAGAAAACCTAGAAGCACCGCGACCACGAGCGCGATGGCCACCATGGTTGCAATCGACATCCACAGGCGCTGCGGGATCGAGCGCACGTTCATCGCGATCACTGCGCCGGTCTGTCTGAGGATGGCGGCCATGTCTTCCCCCGTTTGCCGATCAGCGCCGCGACAGCGCCTCAATGATGCTCATCCGCAGCGCCGACACGGCGGGAATGAGCCCCGTCAGAAGACCAAGCAGGACAGCGATGGCGAACGCCATCGCCACCACGACAGGCTCCAGGTCGAGCGCCCCGAAGGGCGCCTGGCTTTCCAGCGCCTTCAGCGCGAGACCGCCCAGAACGACACCCGCCCCGGCGCCGATCAGCGAGAGCAGAACGGACTCCCCCAGCACCATTCGCAGAACACGCGGGCTTGAGAAGCCGATCGTCTTGAGCACCCCGATTTCATTCGTTCGCTCCCGGATGGCCGTGACCATCGTGTTGCCGACGATCATCAAGATCGCAGCGAAGGCGGCGCTCACCACCAGGGTGATGATGAAGTTGATGTCACCCGCCTGCTGCAGGAACGATCGGCTGAACGTCTTTTCGTCGACGGTCGCGGTCTCGGCCGAGGAGTTGGCGAATTGCGCGTCAATAGCCCGGGCCGTTGCATCATTGGCTTCGGGCCCGGTGGTGAGTAAGGACACTGAGCCGATCTGGTCGCGCCCGAAGGTGATCGTCTCGTTGTAGTATGCGTATTGGAAGTACAGCGCCGTGGTGCTGTCGGACGGCCGGGCCCCGCTGAAGATGCCGACCACCTTCATGTCCCAGGCCCGGCTGCCATCGCGCTGGGAGAATATGTTGGAGCTGATGGGGATCGTATCGCCGATCCGCCAGCCGTACTTTTCGGCAAGGTCGCGCCCGACAATGACGCCTGTACGCTCACGGATGAAAGCTTGCTTCTGCTCCTCGGGCATGAGGATCTGCTCGGCGTATACGCGCAGATAACTTTCCGGATCCACGGCGAAACCGACAAACCGGCTGGTGCGCTGGTCCTGATAAAAGGCGCCAAACCAGCTTGCGTGGGTTGCATCCGTCACGCCGGGCGCGCGCGCGATCCGGTTGAAGTAAGCGTAAGGCAGGGACTCGGTAAAGTTGATCTTGTTGTTCACAACGAGCCGGTTCGCCCGCGAACTTTCGTCAAGCGAGCGCTCATAGGCGAAATTGAAGCCGATGAGGATCGTGAAGATCAGGAATGCGACGAGAATGGAAATGATCAGAAGGATGGTGCGCAGCGGCTTGCGCCACAGGTTGCGGGCGACAAGATCAAGGTCTGTCATGAGCCCGTGCCCTGTTCGACGAAGCGGCCCTTGTCGAGATGCAGCGTGCGACGGGCGTACTTCGCCGCCTCGGGGTCATGCGTGACCATGACAATGGTCTTGCCCAGTTCGCGGTTCAGCAACTGCAGCATGCGAAGGATTTCATCCGCCGTTGCGCGGTCAAGGTCTCCGGTGGGCTCATCGCACAGCAGCAGCTTCGGGTCGGACACGATGGCGCGTGCGATCGCGACACGCTGCTGCTGGCCGCCAGACAGCTCCTTGGGCTTGTGGCGCGCGCGATCGGCGAGCTCGACGATGCGCAGGGCGGTCTCCACATTCTGGCGCCGCTTCCTGTGCGAAAGTCCCGTCAGCATCAGCGGCAGCTCGACGTTCTCAGCCGCCGTTAGCACCGGCATCAGATTATAGAACTGGAACACAAACCCGACGTTGGCCGCGCGCCAGGCTGCAAGCTGGCTCTCACTGAGCGTGTCGATGCGCCCGCCGTCAAACACGATCTCGCCCGCATCCGCGCGGTCCGTGCCGCCAATCAGGTTGAGAAGCGTCGTCTTGCCGGAACCGGAGGGGCCCATCATGGCCACGAAGTCGCCCTGCGGGATGGACATCGACAGGTTGTCGAAGATGGCGATCGACTCGCGTCCCCGCCGATAGCTCTTGGACACTCTGGACAAAGTGATGAGATCGCCGGGCATGCTCATCTCCATGACGCAGGCCCGCAGGGCCGGCGGGGAACGCTGACGATGCAGGAGCGCCGGTCCGTCATCCCGGCTCGCCCGATGCGGTCTCAAGGAACGTCACTTTGATCGCCATGTCGGGCAGGATGCGCGCATCCTTCGTCTCAAAGCCGATGCGCACACGCACCGTAGCCTTGTCGCGCGCCGCCGTTGGGATGGTGGCGATGACGCGCGCTGGCAAGACGGTGTCCGGATAGGCGTCGAGGACAGCCTCCACCTTCTGACCCGCACGCACCTGGCCGATGAAGGCCTCGTTGACGTCGACCTCGATTTCCAGGCTGTCCATGTCGACGATGGTGCAGATCCCGGTCCGTGTGAAGCTTCCGCCGGCCGACAGCGGCGAGATGATCTCGCCTGGTTGGGCCGCCTTGTCGATCACCACACCCGAAAACGGGGCGCGGATCTCATATTTGGCGAGTTGCACCATCGCACGGTTGGCGTCGGTGCGGGCGGCTGCGGCCTGAGCGCGCGCCTGGGTCAACTGCGCTGCGGTGCTGTCGGCGCGCGCCTGGGCGGTCTTCAGGTTGGCGTCCGAAAAGAAACCCTTGGCCGCAAGTTCGCGCGCCCGCTCAAGGGCGCGCCTGGCCTCCGCATCATTGGCCTCGGCGACTGCGATCGTGGTCTGCACCGATTGTGCGCGGGTCTCGGCTGCAGCAGCGTCTGCGCGCGCTGTCTGACCGTCCAGCACCGCCAGCACGTCGCCCTTGCGCACCACCTGGCCCTCTTCAATGCGCACCTCCAGCACGCGCCCGGTGACTTCGGCGGCGATTGTGGCGCGCAGGCGCGCGACGACGTAGCCCGACGCGGTCAATCCCGAGCGGGCGATTTGCTGTCCCGCGCCCGGTCCAGGCGATGTCGCCGCGGCCTGCTGCTGCGACGAAGCCGCCGCGGGGGCCTTGCCCGGTTTCAGCATCCAGCCGACCCCCGCCCCGGCAAGCGCGCACAGGCTCGCCACCGCAATGATAACCGGCGTGGACGCGCCTGACGGCGCATCGGACCTGTCGCTCTGCTCGATGCGGAGCGATCGCAGCAATTCGGCCTTGTCCTGGCTCATCGCGTTCTTTCACATCCTGTCCAGGGTCCTCGGCCATGCCCCCGACCCAGTCCCCGCGCGGGGTGGCGCTCCCTCACTGACTTAAGCCGATCGCTCCCCGGCTTCCAGAGCCTTTCAGCGATGCGCAAAGCCGCAGGGGAGGCCGCAAGGGGCGTCGCCCGGTCTGGCGCCCCGCCGATCGCTCCTGCGGCGACATCCTGCGCGGGGATGTCTCTGCCACCAGCCCCCGGCCCCCCGGCCCCTGTCCGCTGTCCCCTGTCCCCTGGCCGCTGTCCGCTGTCCGCTGTCCGCTGTCGCCTGGCCGCTGTCGCCTTGCCGCCGGCCGCCGGCTGCATGGCGGCGGCGTCCCCGTGGTCGCGCCAGGCGGGTCATGTGCTAGTCTCCGGGGCACGGAGGCCGATTCAAACCCATGTCCGAACTTCCCATTTCACAGCGTGCGCGCCCCGCGCCGATCTATCTCGATGGCCTCAATCCGGAACAGCTGGCGGCGGTAGAGACGACGGAAGGCCCAGTCCTGGTGCTGTCTGGCGCAGGCACCGGCAAGACGCGCGTGCTCACGACCCGCCTCGCCCACCTGATTTTCACCGGAAGGGCGAAACCCTGGCAGATCCTGGCCGTCACCTTCACCAACAAGGCGGCGCGCGAGATGCGCGAGCGCGCCGGGCGTCTGATCGGACCTCAGGCCGAAGGACTGAAATGGCTCGGCACCTTCCACTCGGTCGCCGCCCAGATGTTGCGCCGTCATGCCGAGCTTGTCGGCCTGAAGGCCAACTTCACCATCCTTGACGATGACGATCAGCAGCGCCTGCTGAAACAGATCCTTGAAGCAGAAGGCGTCGACCCAAAACGCTGGACGCCGCGCTTCCTCGCCGCCCTGATCGATGGCTGGAAGAACAAGGCGCTCGGCCCGGACAGGGTTCCCGGAGACGAATCCTACGCGTTCGCCAGTGGCAAGGGCGCGAAGCTCTACGCGCTCTACCAGGCGCGCCTGAAGGTGCTCAACTGCTGTGATTTCGGCGACCTCCTCATGCACTGCGTCGATATCCTGCGCCAGCATCCGGATGTTCTGGCGGAGTATCAGGAACGCCTGCCTTACATGATGGTGGACGAGTACCAGGACACCAACGTGGCCCAGTATCTCTGGCTGCGGCTGCTGGCGCAGGGGCGCAGGAATCTCTGCGTGGTGGGCGATGACGACCAGTCGATCTATGGCTGGCGCGGCGCGGAGGTCGACAACATTCTGCGGTTTGAAAACGACTTTCCAGGCGCCAGGGTGATCCGCCTTGAGCGTAACTATCGCTCTACGGAGCATATTCTCGCCGCAGCCTCCGGCATGATCGCGGCCAATCGTGCGCGCCTTGGCAAGACCCTGTGGACCGACGAGCAGGGCGGTGAGAAAGTGCGCGTGCGCGGGGTATGGGACGGCGAAGCCGAAGCGCGGCTGGTGGCCGATGACATCGAAGGTTGGCGCGCCCAGGGGCGCGCCTACGCCGAGGCCGCCGTGCTTGTGCGCGCGTCCTGGCAGATGCGCGCCTTTGAAGAGCGTTTCATCATGCTGGGCCTGCCATACAAGGTGATCGGCGGACCGCGCTTCTTCGACCGCGCCGAGATCCGCGATGCGATCGCCTATCTTCGCCTGGTGCGCTCCGAGGACGACGATCTCGCGTTTGAACGCGTGGTCAACCAGCCCAAACGCGGGGTGGGCGACACCTCGGTTCAGAAGGTCATGGCGATCGCCCGCGCCCAGAGCATGTCGATCGCAAAGGCCGCCCATGCGATCGGTCAGACAGATGAGTTGCGCGGCGCGGCGCGCACCGGGCTCCTGCAGTTCCTGCGCGACCTCGACCGCTGGCGGGGGCTCGCGGCGCAGGTTCCCCATGGCGAGCTTGCCGAGACCATCCTTGAGGAAAGCGGGTACACCGACATGCTCCGCAATGACCGCAGCCCGCAGGCTGCTGGTCGGCTGGAGAACCTGAAGGAGCTCATCCAGGCGATGGGGCAGTTCGACACCCTCGCCGCATTTCTTGAACACATCGAACTTGTCATGGATGTGGAGCGGGGCGAAACCGGCGACGAGGTTCAGATCCTCACCCTGCACGCGGCGAAGGGGCTGGAGTGGCCGCTGGTCTTCCTGCCCGGTTGGGAAGAAGAAGTGTTTCCCTCCGCCCGGGCGCTCGACGAGAACGGCGCCAAGGCGCTCGAGGAAGAACGGCGGCTCGCCTACGTCGGCATCACCCGCGCGCGGGAAAGCGCACGCATCTCCTTCGCAGCGAACCGCCAGATCTTCGGGCGCTGGCAAAGCGTGCTGCCGTCGCGCTTCATCGACGAACTCCCGGCTGAGCATGTCGACGCTTTCTCCCAGACCGGCTATTTTGGCGCGGCGGGCGGCGCGAGCGGCGTGCAGCGCTGGGATGCGCCGTCGAGTTTCGCCTCAGGCTATGACAGTCCGGGCTGGCGTCGCGCCCAGGCGGCCGCCGGGCGCGGCGCGCCGAGCCGCCCGCCCACCCTGGAAGCGCAGGGACGACTGGTGGCCAGCGACGCCGAAGGCGACAGCCGCTACCGCATCGGTGACCGGGTCTTCCATGAGGCGAAGTTCGGGTACGGCCGCGTCATTGCGGTTGAGGGCACGAAACTCACGGTTATGTTCGACAAAGCGGGGGAAAAGAAGGTGATCGACACCTTCGTGCGGGCTGCGTGACGCCGGGGTCAGGGCTGCGTGCCGGTCGCAAGGCTGGCCGCGGCGATCGCTTCGGGGGCTGGTGCAGCATCAACAGTGGCGAGGGCGGCGATCCCGAGCGCAATCAGGACGGCGCCAAGGCATGCAGCGACACCAGCGATCAGTCCTGTTTCTTTGACCACGGCCATCTCCCGGGTGTGGAGCAGCTTCCAGCATCCTGCCTGTCGCCCTGCCTGCCTGCGCCCTGCCTGCCTGCGCCCTGCCTGCCTGTGCCCTGCCTGCCTGTGCCCTGCCTGCCTGTGCCCTGCCTGCCGTGCGCTGTGTGCGGTCACCATCGAACGCCACGCCACCCGCCAAACGCCCACCAGCATCTCCGACCAGCATGTCCGACCAGCATGTCCGACCAGCATGTCCGACCAGCATGTCCGACCAGAATGTCCGACTGGCATGCCCGACTGGCGCCGCCGGCCGAAACATCCCCCGTGCTGCGCCCCACCTGCCGGACCACGCCGGCCCGCCAACGCTCACCAGATCGCTGCCCGCCGCCGATCAAGCGGCTGGCGCGCCCGGCATGGCGCGGTATTGTGTGATCCATGTGGAGCGTGACTGCAACCGGGTCAAAACAGGTGGTGGAGGCCGCGGCTGCGGTCCTGGGCGCGCTCGATCCTGCGCCCGCCCAATCCGTGACCGCGTTCGAACTCGACCGATTTCGCTGGCGCTTCGAGGCGCTGGCGATGGACGAAGCCGAGGCGCACGACATCCTGCGCATCCTCGCCGTTGACGCACCCGGGCTTGACCCAAGGGCCGGCCCCCTTCCGGACCAGGATTGGGTCGCAGCGTCCCTCGAAGGCCTTCCTGCAGTTCGCGCCGGGCGCTTTCATGTCGCAGGAGGCCACGCAGCCCCGGCCTGCGCCCGGCGCACCTTCCTTCACATCGAAGCCGGTGAGGCGTTCGGCACGGGACACCATGGCACAACCTGGGGCTGTCTGACCGCGTTCGACGCCCTGGCGCGCCAGCGTCGTCCCCGCCGGGTCCTCGATCTGGGCGCGGGCGCGGGCGTGCTTGCGATCGCGGCTGCGCGCGTCGGGGCGTCCCGTGTTCTCGCAACGGACATCGATCCGCGCGCCACTGAGGTCGCCGCCGCCAACGCCCGTCTCAACACTGTGAACGTGCGCTGCGTGACGGCTGCAGGTTTCGCCCGCGCCGGCGTGCGCGCGGCGGCGCCGTTTGATCTCATCTTCGCAAACATTCTCATGAAGCCGCTGATCCGCCTGGTGCCCGACATCGTCCCGGCCCTGGCGCCTGGGGGCGTCCTGATCATTTCCGGCATTCTGACAACCCAGGAACCGCGCACGCGCGCCGCATATCTGGGCCGCGGCCTCATTTTCAGGCGCCGATTGCGCAGGGAAGGCTGGTCAACCCTCGTTTTCTTGAAGCCGCGCGCGCGCTGACCACACTATGGAGCGGTCAAGACAGGGGATTTGCTTGAGCGCGCGCAGACCCGCCGTTCCCGTGTTCGCCTCGCGGCGACGTGGACGAAGAGAATTCCAATCGAAACGCCGGGAAGCGGCGAAGCTCATCACACGTCTGCGGGCGCGCCGGCCGCCGGACGCTCCGGCACGCGGCGCGCCGGTGGCGCCGTTGTCGCCTGTGGCGCCTGTGGCGCCTGCAGCATCGATGACCGAGCGCGCGGCCCCGTTCAGACGGTCGTTCTGGGATCTGCTGCTCGGCCCACGCGCCGCTGCGCCCGCCGCCTGATCACCCGAGGATGGTCGCGCCGACCGGGGTGACCGGCCGCTCTGCTCCTGCAGGCTGTCCCGTCGACCGCCGCCGGCGGCATGTCCCACGGCGACCTGGATGCTCGGCTTGTCCGCTTCGTGGCGGCCGTACGGGCAGGGGGTGATTGCCAACTGGCCCGCACGAGGCCAGTGTCCGCTCATGACTGTTCGCCAGACCTTCCACGTGACCGGCGGCCCTGCGTACGGCCGGCGCAACCTTCCCCGCCTGCGCGCCGAGCTCGCCCGCAGGGGGCTCGACGGCTTCATCATCCCGCATGAGGATGAATACAACAATGAATACCTTCCGGATTGCGCAGAGCGTCTCGCCTGGGCGACCGGGTTCACCGGCTCTGCAGGCGCCGCGGTTGTGTTCGCCGACCGCGCCGCGCTGCTGGTCGATGGCCGCTACACGGCCCAGGCGAAGGTGCAGGCCGATCCGGCCCTGTTCGAGGTGCGTGATCTGGTCACCGAGGGGGTGGCCGGCGCGCTGACGGCGATGGCCCGGCCCGGGCAGAGGATTGGCTATGATCCGCGCCTGGCGTCTCCTGACGTGGTTCAGCGCTGGAAAGAGGCCGCCGCGAAGGCGGGCGTGATGCTGACCGGCGTTCCCCAGAACCCGATTGATGCAGCCTGGCGCGATCGCCCGGCAGAGCCCATGACGCCGGCCGTCCCGCATGCCCTCGAGCATGCCGGAGAGTCAGCGTCCGACAAGCGCGCCCGGCTCGCCACCGCGCTCGCCGCCCAGGGTGCGGACGCGGCGGTCCTGACCTTTCCTGCGTCGATTGCCTGGCTCTTCAATATCCGGGGCGGCGACGTGGCGCGCACGCCGTTGACGCTGGGCGCAGCCATCCTGCGCCAGGATGCGACCGCGGATCTTTACCTTGACGCCCGCAAGGTGACGCCCGCCCTGCGCGCCCATCTCGGCGCGCAGGTCACATTCAAGCCGCCGGCGGACTTTGAACCCGACTTCAAGGCGTTGGCCGGCAAGGTCGCCCTGGTCGATCCCTCACTGTCATCGGCGCATGTGTTTGACCGTCTGGCGGAGGCGGGGGTGAGCGTGCTGCGCGGCGTCGACCCGACGACGCAGCCGCGCGCCGCCAAGAACGCCGTGGAGATCGAGGGCGCACGCCAGGCGCATGCGCGCGATGGCGCAGCGCTCAGCCGGTTCCTGCATTGGCTGGCGAGTGAAGCCCAGGACGGCTCTGTCGACGAGATCACCGCTGCGCGCAAACTTGAGGACTTCCGCTGCGCCAGCAATCTGCTGCGCGACCTGTCCTTCGACTCGATTTCGGGGGCTGGTCCCAACGCAGCGCTGCCGCACTACCGCGTCAATGAGAAGACGAACCGCAAGCTCAAGCGGGGATCGGTGTTTCTGATTGATTCCGGGGGACAGTATCTCGACGGAACTACAGATGTGACCCGCACGGTGGCGATCGGAAAACCCGGGAAGGAAATCCGTGATCGCTTCACCCGTGTGCTCAAAGGCCACATCGCGCTTGCGCGCGTGCGTTTCCCGAAGGGCACCACGGGATCGGCGCTTGATGCGCTCGCCCGACTTTCGCTGTGGGAGGCCGGGCTTGATTACGACCACGGGACGGGTCACGGCGTTGGGTCTTATCTGGGCGTTCATGAAGGCCCTCACCGCATCGCCAAGCCGGCGAATACCGTCGCTCTCGAACCTGGCATGATCGTCTCGAACGAACCCGGCTATTACAAGCCGGGCGCCTACGGCATCCGCACCGAGAACCTGCAGGTCGTGACGCCGGCCGAGACGATCTCTGGCGGTGATCGTGAGATGCTCGGGTTTGAAACTCTGACGCTCGCACCGATAGATCGTGCTCTGATTGATCGCAAACTGCTCACCAGGGAAGAGCTGGCCTGGCTTAACGCCTATCACGCCAGGGTGCGGGCGGTGATCGCGCCGCTGCTTGACGGGCCGGCGCGTGATTGGCTTGACGCAGCCACCGCCCCGATCTGACAGGCTCCAACCTGACAGGCTCCTACCTGACAGGCTCCAACCTGACAGGCGCAAATCCGGGATGCACCACACTGCCGGGGCCGGCGCCGCCAGGGCGGCGGGGACAACGTGTGCGCACTGGCTGCAGCGCCGCCCAGGCGACTGAATGATCGGGCGTCTGCAGGAGGGACATCTCTCGATCGGATATGCGACGGCTGAACGCGCCATGGCCGGATGACTGCCGGCCGGGATGCGCCGGTCGACTGCTCCCACGGGGGTGCTTCCCAGGGGCATGCTTCCCGGGGGCATGCGTTTCAGCGGCATGCTGCCCAGGCGCACGCCTTTCAGGAGGACAGCGGTCAGTCGAACATCTTGGAGATGGACTCGTCGTTCGAAATGCGACGGATCGCTTCGCCCATGAGCCCTGCAATGCCGATCTGGCGGATCTTGGCGCAGGCCTCGACACCCGGCGAGGGCGCAATCGAGTCAGTTGTTACAAGTTCCTTGAGCACGGACTTCGCCACCCTGTCGGCGGCGCCGTTCGAAAGAACCCCATGGGTGACATAGGCAGCGACATCCTTCGCGCCGGCCTTGTCGATCAGCGCAGCCGCCGCATTGCACAGTGTGCCGGCGGAATCGACGATGTCGTCAATCAGGATGCAGCGGCGGCCCTTCACGTCGCCAATGATGTTCATCACTTCACTTTCGCCGGCGCGCTCGCGGCGTTTATCCACAATCGCAAGATCAGCGTCGATGCGCTTGGCGACGGCGCGCGCCCGCACAACGCCGCCCACATCCGGAGAGACAATGACAATGTCGGCGGCGTTCTTGTAGTGCGCGCGGATATCCGCCTCGATCACAGGCGAGGAAAAGAGATTGTCGGTGGGAATATCGAAAAAACCCTGGATCTGGCCGGCGTGCAGATCCAGCGTCAGCACCCGGTCGGCTCCCGCCTTCGTGATGAGATTGGCCACAAGCTTGGCTGAGATGGGCGTGCGCCCGCCCGTCTTCCGGTCCTGACGAGCGTAGCCAAAATACGGCAGCACCGCCGTGATCCGCTTGGCGGAGGCGCGGGTCAGCGCATCCACCATGATCAACAACTCCATCAGATGGTCGTTCGCCGGGAAGCTTGTGGACTGAACCACAAACACATCTTCCCCGCGCACGTTCTCGTCGATGGTGACAAAGATCTCATTGTCAGCAAATCGGCGCACCTGTGAGCGCGCCAGCGGCATGTCCAGGTAATCGGCGATCGCGCTCGCCAACGGCCGGTTCGCGTTGCCGCACAAGAGTTTCATTGTCGCCCCTGAGCCCGCTGACGGACTGTCATCCCGCTGTCACGCGAGCCTGTAGCAAACCGGTTCCGTGCTGCAAAGCGTCCGGCGGTTGTTACGGTGAGGCGGGCAGGCGCAGGAAGGCGATTGCGGCGGCCACATCGCCGACTTCAATGAAGTGGCGGCTGCGTGCGCCGTTCGACCATTCTACTTCCAGCACCGCCGCCTCCCGCGGATCGAGCGCCGCAAGGTCGCTCAGCGCCCTGTCAGCAAAGGAAAAGCGCCACGCCGGAGAGCCGTCGCGCGCGCCGTCGCGCCTCGCCGGCGAAACCAAGACCCGGCTGGACGCCAGCACGCTGCGCCCTGCGCCTGCCGCGGGCGCAAAATCGGCGATCTGCGCGGTCTCAAGCGACGTGCGCAGACTGGCGCTGGTGACCGGGCCGGGGCTCCTGGCCGGGTCGCGCATGATGAGGCGGGCGGCGAATGGGGCCGCGCGCGATCCGGTGCGGACGTCAGCGCTGAATGCCGACCCGGCCTGAGCCGGCGCTCCAATGTCGACCCCGGCGACCGTTTGACGCAGACGCCAGCCTGAGGCTGCCGTTCGGTCAGCGGTCCATCCTGAAAAGCGCCCGGGAAACTCCAGCACCCCGGTGCGGGCATACCCGGCAAACCCCTCCCGCGCGCGACGCGCCGCCGCCGTGACCTTCGGCGCCCGGCAATCCAGCCGGTCGGCATTGACCCTCGCCGCGGCCATCAACGCAGCCACGTCGCCCAGACTTGCGCCCGCACGCAGCAGCGCCCCGCGGGCCTGCAGGGCGCTTGCATCGAGCGCGGCGCGGATGTCGGCGGTGAACAGCGAACACCGCTGATCAATGACGCTGAGCGCGAAGCGTTCGACAAGCGCCACCCGGGCCTCAGCCGGAGCAGCGCCCGCCGCCCCCGCGGCCCATGCGGGCGCTGCTGAGGCGAGGGCGGCGAGAAAACCGAGAAGGTGCAGGCTGGTGCGCATGCGGTGCGCCTAGCACCGGCGCGTTTAAGATCTCGCCAACGCAGCCCGCCGACGGCGGCGGGCGCGCGCTCGACCTGGATCCCGGGCCGCCATGGCAGGGCCGTTCGCCAAACTCCAGACCCTGGCGTCGGGGGCGGCAGGCGCAGGCGCGCCGCCCCCGGGGACGCGCCCAGGTCCGGCCGCAGGGGTCCTGCATGCGGCCCCTTCGACGGACATCCGCCCGTCGCGCCAGCCCGTCGCGCCAGCCCGTTGCGCCAGCCCGTTGCGCCGGGGGGCGGTCGCCGGGCCCGTCACGACCCGCAGCGCGCGCTGACGGCTCTCCCCGGCTCCCCACCGCGGGATGGCTCGCCATGCGCCGGCGCCCTGGAGCGCCGTGCGGGCGCACGGGGCCGCCGGACAGCCTTCGCCTTTTTGCGCTGGCGTGGCATGATCTCCCGCAGGTTTGGAGAGCACCCGCACGATGCATGATCTGAAGACCGGCCTGTGGGCGCAAGCGCTCATCCGGCGCGCCGAGGTGGCGGGGGCGAGCGCATTTGTTGCGCGCAAGGGCGATGCGGATGCCGGCGACATGCTGGTGAAGGTCGCCACGCTCGACGGTCAGGCTCGGCTCTACGCACCGAGCTTTGGCGCAGACGGCGCGCGCGTGTTTGTCGACCTCAGCCGCCTCGGAGACCCTGGCGGTCTGGAAGCAGAGGTCGATCGCTACATCGCCAGGCGCGTGCGCGCGGATCCGGATGTCTGGGTCGTCGAGATCGAGGACCGCGCAGGACGTCATTTTCTCACCGAAACCGTCGAGTGAGCTGAAGCGACGCTGCAGGGCGAGGCCCGAGCGAGCGGCCATTCCCGGCGCGGCGCCTGGCTCATCGAGGCGCTCTTGGGCGACCCTGGGACTGTCGGGACGCTTGGCCTGTCCAGCCCGCTTCGGGTCCGCGATCCCTGGTTTGCGCGCCGCGCCTGCGGGCGCACACTTTCCTTTCGGCCGGGGATCGCGTATCGAGCCCGCCTTCTGATCCGGTGAGGCCCATGACCCCCCCTCTCGCCGCCGAGACAGCGCGACGGCGCACCTTTGCGATCATTTCCCACCCCGACGCCGGCAAGACCACGCTGACGGAGAACCTGCTTCTGGCGGGCGGCGCCATTCACCTGGCCGGCGCTGTGCGGGCGCGCGGCGAAACCCGGCGCACCCGCTCGGACTGGATGAAGATCGAGCGCGAGCGCGGCATCTCGGTGGCGTCGTCCGTCATGACATTCGAAAGCGCGGGCCGCATCTTCAATCTCCTCGACACCCCCGGCCACGAGGACTTCTCGGAAGACACCTACCGCACCCTGACGGCGGCGGATTCGGCCGTCATGGTCCTTGACGCAGCCAAGGGGATCGAACCTCAGACCCTCAAGCTCTTTGAGGTATGCCGGCTGAGGGATATTCCGATCATCACCTTCATCAACAAGATGGACCGCGAGGCGCGCGATCCCCTGGAACTCCTCGACGAGATCCACGCCAAACTCGCCCTCGACGTGGCCCCGCTTTACTGGCCAGCGGCTTCAGGGCAGCGGTTTCGCGGCATGCTCGATCTTCAGTCCAATGAGTTCGTGGTGTTCCGCAAGCCCGATGACGGGCCGGCAGAAGGGCCGTCTCGCGTCCCCTATTTCGGTGAGGCGATCCCCGACGTTCTGCCGCCGGAAATCCAGGCGGAACTTGATGAAGGCGCCATGCTTGCCCGTGAAGCCTGTCCAGCCTTCGATCTTGACAGCTACCGCGCCGGGCATCTGACGCCCGTGGTGTTCGGCTCGGCGTTGCGCCGGTTTGGCGTGCATGAACTGCTCGCCGCGATTGGCGATCTGGCGCCTGGTCCGCGCCCGCAGACAGCCTTTGTCGGCGACGGGGAACGTACGCTTGAGCCGGCCGACGCCCTGGTCGCCGGATTCGTTTTCAAGATCCAGGCGAACATGGACCCAAAGCATCGCGACCGCGTCGCGTTCGTACGCATCGCCTCCGGCCGGTTCAGGCGCGGCATGCGGCTGGTCACGAGCGAAGGGCGTGCGATGAATGTGCACAACCCGATGATGTTCCTGGCCCAGGACCGGGAGGTCGCCGATGAAGCGGTTGCAGGCGATGTGATTGGCGTGCCGAACCATGGCGTCCTGCGGGTCGGCGACAGTCTGAGCGAGGCGGGCAATGTCCGCTTCTCCGGCATTCCGAATTTTGCGCCTGAAATTCTGCGCCGGGCGCGCGTGGCTGATCCGCTGAAAGCCAAACACCTGCGCCGGGCGCTGGAGTCTCTGGCGGAGGAGGGCGTCACGCAGTTGTTCCGGCCACAACTCGGCGCAGACCTGATTGTCGGGGCTGTCGGGGCGCTGCAGTTTGAAGTGCTGGTGGAGCGGGTGTCTGACGAATACGGATTGGACGTGCGCTTCGAGCCGGCGCCGTACGCCTGTGCGCGCTGGATCGCGGGCGGCGACGCGAAGGATATCGAAACCTTCATCGACCGGCACAAGAGCGCAATCGCCGACGACATAGACGGAGCGCCGGTCTTCCTCGCCAAGACCGCCTGGGAGGTTGGCTACGTCCAGGAGCGCAATGCCACCTTGCGGTTTTCGGCCGTGAAGGAGCGGTTCGCTCAGACGGCGAGTTCGTCGGCGCGATAGCCCTGAAACCACAACGCCGTGCGCAGGTCGGTATGGTCAATGCGTGCGCCCGCAGCTTCAGCCACCGCCGGCTTGGCGCGGTAGGCCACGCCGAGACCGGCGGCCTGGATCATGGACAGATCATTCGCGCCGTCGCCAATCGCGAGCGCATCCAGCGGTCCGACCGAAAATCGCCCGGCGCAGTCAAGAAGGGCTGAAAGCTTGGCTGCGCGCCCGAGAATCGGCTCGCGCACCCGACCAGTCAGCGTCGCGCCATCATCCATGAGGTCGTTGGCGCGCTGCTCGCGAAAACCTGCGCGCGCGGCGACCCTGCTCGTGAAGAAGCTGAAGCCGCCGGACACGAGCACTGTGTGCGCCCCATGCGCATTCATGGTGCGCACCAGCGTCTCTGCGCCGGGGTTGAGGCTGACGCGCGCCTCATAGCACTGTTGCAGCACGTCGAGCGGCAGACCGGCGATCATCTTCACCCGGGCGCGCAGGGCCTCCTCGAAGACGAGTTCTCCGCGCATCGCCCGCTCGGTGATTGCGGCCACCTCGGCTTTCACGCCGGCGAAGTCCGCAAGCTCATCGAGGCACTCACAGCCGATGATGGTTGAGTCCATGTCCGCCACCAGCAGCGCCTTGCGCCGGCGCGCCGCCGGCTGAAAGCACCAGTCCACCGGCAAATCCCCAAACAGCGCCGCCAGGCTGACCCCCGCCAGCACCGCGTCCGCGCCCGACACGTCGATGTCGCACGCGATCCCCTCGGCGAGCGTGCGCGTCTCGTGGATCTGCGTCAGCGCCTCGATGCGCGTCATCGCCGTCGCGAGCGCATCGCCCGCTTCCTCCGGCGCCGCGACGGTCAGGGTCCAAAGGGGTGAGGCGGTCATGGCGGTCCGATCGGGCTTGGATGGCGGGTTATCGCATCGCGTGCTACCCGCAGCCGCGCCGGCGCGCCAGGGTGTGCGTCGCCGGCGCGCCCTTGCGCTCGCCGCCCCGCGACGGCAGGGAAGGGCGATGGCCCGTCTTCTGTGCCTTTATGGTCCCACAGCGTCTGGAAAATCGCAGCTCGCACTCGCGTTGGCGGAGCGGCTTGACGCTGTGATCGTCAATGCGGACGCTCAGCAGGTCTATGCCGACCTGCGCGTTCTGTCCGCCCGGCCGACGCTGGAGGAGGAGGCGCGCGCACCGCACCATCTGTATGGGCACGTGGATCTGGCCGAGACCTACTCCGTGGGGAGGTGGCTCGATGATGTGACGCGCGTTCTGGCCGGGGCGCGCGCCGCCGGTCGGCGGGCGATCCTGGCAGGCGGCGCCGGCCTTTATTTCAGCGCCTTGACCAAAGGGCTCGCCGAAATCCCGGACATCCCCCAGGCCGTCGCAGAAGAACTCAGGGCAGAACTCGCGCGCGGCGGGACGCAGGCGCTGCACGCCCTGCTCGCGCAGGAAGATCCGGCCATGGCCGCGCGCCTGCAGCCGGGGGATGGGGTTCGGGTGCTGCGCGCGCTCGCCGTGCGGCGCGCCACCGGTCGCTCGATCGCCGCGTTCCAGGCAGAGACCCGCCCGCTTTTGGGATCTGATGAGTGGTGCGGTCTGATCCTCGCACCCCCGCGTCAGGCGCTTTACGCCGCCATTGACGCCCGCTTCGCCGCCATGGTCGCAGGCGGCGCGCTGGAGGAGGCGCGTCGTGTCGCCGGACGCGGCCTCGACCCGCTGCTGCCGGGTATGAAAGCCCATGGTCTGCCGGCTCTGCTCGCCCATCTGCGCGGGGAGGCGTCCCTGCCGGAGGCCATGATGATCGGGGCGCGCGACACGCGTCGCTACGCCAAGCGTCAGTTCACCTGGGCAGGCGGGCAGTTCGCCGACTGGGCGCGCATCACGGCCCCGGACCTTGCTGCGCGGATGGCGCATGTTCTTGCCGTCTGGCGGCCTGCTTGACCGAAGCCATTGCGCCGGATAGGGTCCAAACGGTGGTTCCAGGGAAGGATTTTGCGCCCATGCTGCGTTTCGGCTTGAACAGCCCGCATCCGGTCCTTCCGGTATCCTGCTGCGCCCGACCGCGACCGGGCTGACGCGCCGGTCCGTCAGTCGGGCGCGCCAAGGGTCCCTCAAGGGGCCCTTTTTATTTGTGCGCAGTCCGCACGTTGGGGCCAACCGATGGAGGCCCCGCCAAACCTGAAAGGCGAGCCGCCATGACACCGATGTCCGAAGGTCAGACCGCAGGCGCGCCACGCGGCTTGACTGGATCGTCAGCAATACCGCAGGACACGCCAGGACGCAGCCTGCAGAAGGCGGCGCCGACCACGCCAGAGACCAGGCCGGATACGATGTCAGACACCATGTCGCAGATGGGCCCGCCGACCGGGCCGGAGACGGCGCCAGAGACCATGACCGGGGCCGAAATCGTGGTGCGGGCCCTGATCGATCAGGGCGTGACCGACATGTTCGGGTACCCGGGCGGCGCGGTCCTGCCGATCTATGACGCGCTGTTCCACCAGACGACGATCCGCCACATCCTGGTGCGCCATGAACAGGGCGCAGGCCACGCCGCCGAGGGCTACGCGCGATCGACCGGGCGTCCGGGGGTTGCGCTCGTCACCTCCGGCCCAGGGGCGACCAACATGGTCACGCCGCTCGTCGATGCGCTGATGGACTCCATCCCGATGGTGGTGCTGACCGGTCAGGTTCCGACCCACCTGATCGGCTCCGATGCATTCCAGGAGTGCGATACCGTCGGCATCACCCGGTCGGCCTCCAAACACAACTGGCTCGTCAAGGATGTGAACGACCTCGCCCGCGTCATTCATGAAGCCTTCTGGGTGGCGACCAACGGTCGGCCGGGCCCCGTCGTGGTGGACATCCCGAAGGACATCCAGTTTGCGCGCGGCGCCTATGTGGGTCCCAAGGACATTCGGCCGAAAACCTACAATCCTGCGTTCACGCCGGAGCCTGCGCGCATTGCGGAAGCGGTTGCGCTGATGGCCCGTGCGAAGCGGCCCATTTTCTACACCGGCGGCGGGGTGATAAATTCCGGTCTGCAGGCCTCGCAGGCGCTGCGCGCACTGGCGCGCGCCACCGGCTTTCCGGTGACCTCCACGCTCATGGGCCTCGGCGCCTATCCGGCGGCTGACCCCCAGTGGCTCGGGATGCTCGGCATGCACGGCAGTTTTGAAGCCAACAACGCAATGCATGATTGCGACGTGATGATCTGCGTCGGCGCCCGCTTTGATGATCGCGTCACCGGGCGCCTCGACGCCTTCTCCCCCGGATCCAAGAAAATCCACATCGACATCGATCCCTCGTCGATCAACAAGAACGTCGCGGCTGACGTGGCCATCCTGGCTGACGCAGGCGCCGCCCTGGAGGCGCTCGCCTCGGCATGGCGCCAGACCAGGGCGCGCAGCGATATCTCCGCATGGTGGAGCCAGATCGATGCCTGGCGGGCGCGCAGGTGTTTCGCCTACAAACCCGACAGTCGCATCATCAAACCGCAATACGCTATCGAACGGCTCTACGCGCTGACCCGCGATCACGACGTCTACATCACCACAGAAGTCGGACAGCATCAGATGTGGGCTGCGCAATTCTATCATTTTCAGGATCCCAACCGTTGGATGACCTCCGGCGGCCTCGGCACCATGGGATATGGTCTGCCGGCGGCGATTGGGGTTCAGGCCGCACATCCCCAGTCGCTGGTCATCGACATCGCCGGAGAGGCAAGTGTTTTGATGACGATGCAGGAGATGTCGACGGCCGTGCAGCACGATCTTCCCATCAAGATCTTCATTCTCAACAATGAATGGATGGGCATGGTGCGCCAGTGGCAGCAATTGCTGCACGGCGAACGCTACAGTCACTCGTATTCCGAAGCCCTGCCGGATTTCGTCAAATTGGCCGAGGCCTATGGATGCGTCGGATTGCGCGCCGAAACGCCCGACGAACTCGACGATCAGATCCGCGTCATGATCTCCACGCCAAAGCCTGTCCTGTTTGATTGCCGGGTGGCGAAGGAGGAAAACTGCTTTCCGATGATTCCGTCCGGCAAGGCCCACAACGAGATGATCCTCGGGGAAAGCGCACTCGATCTCGGCAGCGTCATCGACGAGGCCGGCAGAAAACTTGTCTGATCCCCGCTGTAATGTTCTTTTGACTGACTAACCGGAGCACGGCAGTCCCGACATGACCGCAAACAATGATCTGCCCGCCGCGCCTCCGGCGTCCGCCTATTTCCTCGATCATGGCCATGAGGCGCAGGTGCGCACCACCTTCGCCGTTCTGGTTGATAACGAGCCAGGCGTGCTGCACCGCGTCGTCGGCCTGTTTTCTGCGCGCGGCTACAACATCGAGAGCCTTACGGTCGCCGAAACCGACCGCAATGCGCATACCTCGCGTCTGACCATCGTGACGCGCGGCACCGCCAAAGTGCTGCACCAGATCCAGTCGCAGCTTGAGCGCATGGTGCCGGTCCACAGGGTGATTGACGTCACCGCAAACCCACAGGGCGTAGAGCGCGAACTCGCGCTCATCAAGGTGCGATCCACCGGTCAGAACCGCATTGAAGCGCTGCGCGTGTCCGATATCTTCCGCGCCAAGGTGATCGATACGACGCTGGAGAGCTTCATCTTCGAACTCACCGGCGCGTCAGAGAAAATCGATGCCTTCATCGACCTCATGCGTCCGCTCGGCCTGGTGGAGGTGAGCCGCACAGGCGTTTTGTCCATCACCCGTGGTCCGGAACGGATGTAGGCGTCGCGCCGCCTGCACTGGCCAGCGGGTGACGCGCGCCGCCACTGCCTCCCCCGGATGCCAAACGGATCCTGAGGCCCAGCGACCCTGAGGCCCAGCGACCCTGAGGCCCAGCGACCCTGAGGCCAAGCGACCACCCGTGGTCCGGAACGGATGTAGGCGTCGCGCCGCCTGCACTGGCCAGCGGGTGACGCGCGCCGCCACTGCCTCCCCCGGATGCCAAACGGATCCTGAGGCCCAGCGACCCTGAGGCCCAGCGACCCTGAGG
>JBEIHX010000004.1:0-149253 GCA_040381075.1 Hyphomonadaceae bacterium | reverse complement strand
GATCACACACGGCGAGGAGCACGGCGCGCGCGCCGGCGGCCGCCCATGGGCGCAGGCGCTGCGCCCATGCGTCGATCGGATCGTAGAAGTCGCTTGCAAAGACAATAACGGCGCGCGCACGCACGTGGGCCGCAAGGGTCTCTGGGGAAGCTCCTGTCAGGAGTGCGCGGGCCGTTCGTTCCACGCCGAGCCTGCCGAGGGCGGGCGGCGCGCCGACGATGGGACCGACCCGTTCACCGCCGCGGGATAACAGCACCGCGAGCGCGAGGGCGATGACCGCGGCGCGTTCACACTTCTGTGCGGCGCCGGGGCTTGGCGCCAGTTGCATGCCTTGACGCACATCGCACCAGACCAGGGCGGTCTGGGGGGCGCTCCATTCGGTCTCGCGGACGAACAGGCGATCGCTGCGGGCTGAGCGGCGCCAGTCCACGGCGCGTGCGCCGTCTTCGGGCCGGTGCGGCCTGTACTGCCAGAAGTCCTGGCCGGGGCCTGGGCGCCGCCGCCCGTGATCGCCAGGCTCGACAGCGGCGGCGAGGCGCTGGGCGCCTGCGACGAGGCGGGCGACGCCAGCTGCAAGATCTTCTGCTTCGCGGCGCAGCAGGCCTGGCGCCATAGGGGTGAGGGGCTGGTCCAGCGCCATGGCGCGCCTGTCCCTGACCGGCTCAGCCGGCCTCGACCGCAAGGCGGTCGATCAGATCTTCGACGCTACGCCCTTCGGCCTTGGCGGTGAAACTCAGGGCCATGCGGTGGGCGAGGGCAGGACGGGCCAGGGCGAGCACATCATCGATCGTGGGGGCCAGACGGCCGCGCAGAAGCGCGCGCGCTCGCGCCGCCAGCATCAGGGCCTGCCCGGCGCGCGGCCCGGGGCCCCAGGACACCAGGGCGCGCGCCTCGGCGGCGCCCTGGGCGTCGGGGCGGGCGGAGCGAACAAGCCTGAGGATCGCTTCGACGACCTTTTCGCCGACCGGCATTGTGCGCACCAGGGTCTGCACGGCTTGCAGATCGCCGGGGTTGAGGGCGGGGCGCGCCTCCACATCCTGCGCGCCCGTCGTCTCGATCAGAATGCGCCGCTCTGTTTCGGCGTCGGGATAGGGCACGTCTATTTGCAGCAGGAACCGGTCGAGTTGGGCTTCCGGCAGCGGGTAGGTGCCTTCCTGCTCGATCGGGTTCTGGGTCGCCAGCACGTGGAACGGGCGCGGCAGGGCATAGGTCTGGCCGGTCACCGTCACGTGGTTTTCCTGCATGGCCTGCAGGAGCGCCGATTGGGTGCGCGGGCTCGCCCGGTTGATTTCGTCGGCCATCAGGAGGTTGGTGAACAGCGGGCCGGCAATGAAGCGGAAGCTGCGTTTGCCCGCGCCGTCCTCTTCCAGCACTTCCGAGCCTATGATGTCGGCCGGCATCAGATCCGGGGTGAACTGCACCCGACCCCAGGGCAGTCCGAGCACTGTGCCGAGGGCGGCGCACAGGCGGGTCTTGGCGAGGCCCGGCGCGCCAACCAGCAGGGCATGGCCGCCTGCAAGCACTGCGCACAGGGCAAGTTCGACCACCCGCTCCTGGCCGAACACCACTTTGGCGATCTCGCCCTTCGCGCGCGACAGGGCCTCGCTCGCGGCCTCGGCGCGCTGGACAAGGGCTTGATCGGCGTCGGACACGGCGGGCCTCGCTGGCGGTTACTCGCATCTGGCACAGGGACGCGACCGTGCGGCCGTTTTGAGGCCGTTCGGGCGAGGTGTGCAGCGATTCTGAAGCTAGGCGCAGGTCCGGGCGAAGTCCACGCGCCAGCCTGGCGAGGCGTCCGGCGCGCACCGGCCAGGGGTGGGCCGGCCAGGGGCTGGGCTGCTGGGCTGGGCTGCTGGACTGGGCTGCTGGGCTGGGGCGGCGTCGGCCACGGGCGCCCGCCGGCGGCGGCCATCCGTCGGCATGGCCGGTCCAGGCGGTGGGTTGGGGCGTGGTTCTGTGGGCGCCGGGCGTGCGAGGCGGCGCCCAGCGGGAGCAAAACTCCGGACAGGGACGACAGCCGACCCGAGATCGCCGCTTGCGCCGGGCTGCGGCGCCATTGCCGGCCGGGGGAAGTGGTTGCCCGTCAGGCGGACGCGGCGTAAGCACCCCAGCCAGCCCGGCCGGACGGGGCTGGGCAAGATGGGCGGGGTCAGACTTGGTGCGACAGGAAGGGACGCTTGCAGCGCTGCTGCGTCTTGCGCGCCCGATCATCGTTTCGCGCCTCGCGATCATGATGATGGGGCTGTGCGACGTGATCGTCGTGGGCCAGTACGCGGCTGAAGAACTTGCCTATCAGTCCCTGGGATGGGCGCCGACGGCGGTGGTGCTGGTGACGGCGATCGGGCTGCTTCTGGGCGTCCAGGTCCTGACGGCGCGCCTTATTGGAGAAGGCCGCAAGTCCCTGGCGGGCGCCGTGTGGCGGCGTGGCCTGGCGTACGGTTTCTGGCTTGGCCTGGCGGGCGGGGCGATTGTGTTTTTCAGCGCCGAGCCTCTCCTGCGCCTTGCTGGGATGGACGAGTCGCTGGCGCGCGGCGCAGGTGCGGTTGCGCGGGTATTGGCGCTCTCATTGCCGTTCCACCTCGTTTACATCGCGACATCGTTCTTCCTTGAGGGCGTCAACCGGCCAATGCCTGCGATGGTGGCGATGCTGCTGGCCAACGTGCTCAATCTTGGGCTCAATCTTGCCCTGGTGTTCGGGCTTGGCCCGATCCCGGTGATGGGAGCGGTGGGCTCAGCGTGGGCGACTCTCGGGGCCAGGCTTGCGCTTGCCGGCGGGCTTGTCTGGTATGTGTGGACGATGCGTGACGCCGCCGCCTACGCAGTGCGTGCGCGCCCGCGGCCTGACCGCGTCCTGTCCCGGGAGCAGAGGCGCGTCGGCTACGCCGCGGGGTTGAGCCAGGCCTTCGAGGCCGGGGCGTTCTCGATGATGAATGTGATCGCCGGCATGGTGAGTGCGGTGCAGGTTGCAGCCTTCGCCGTCGGCCTCAACGTGCTGTCCATTGTGTTCATGGTCGCGCTTGGATTTTCATCCGCCACGGGCGTCCTTGTCAGCCAGGCGCGCGGGCGGGGCGATCTGAGCGGGATGAGTGAGGCTGCGTGGCTCGGTCTCGGCGCAACGGCTCTGGCGATGCTGATCCCGGCCGCCCTCTTCCTGGCCGCGCCGCAGCTGGTGGCCCGCGCCTATGTCAGCGACCCGGTTCTGCTCGGTGTGGTCACGCCGCTGCTCATCCTTTGCGCGTTCGTGTTCGTCGCCGACGGCGCGCAGGTTGTCGTGGCGCAGGCCCTGCGCTCGATTGGCGATGTCTGGTTCCCGACGGCAAGCCACTTTGTGAGCTACGCGCTGGTTATGCTGCCGCTCGGCTATCTGGCGTGCGTGACATGGGGCCGGGGCGCGCAGGGCGTGATGCTTGCGATCATCGCCGCGAGCCTGCTGTCTGCGCTGATCCTGACCGCGCGCCTGTGGCTGCGTCTGAGCCCGTCGGCCCGCCGGCCGGCTGGGTTAGCGCGTGGGTCAGGGCCTGGGTCAGGGCCTGGGTCAGGGCCCGGGTCAGGGCCCGGGTCAGCGCCTGGAGCCTCGCCGGAAACCGGCGGCTCGCCACCGCCGCCGCACGACCCGTCCTGATCCGGCGTCTTCGTCCTTGGCCTTGAGGGGCGCCTGTCCTCGTGGGCGTGGCCATTGTGCAAGCCGGTCGCCATCGCGCCGAGTGCGCAAAGCGGATAGAGTGCAGCCGATTCCGCCAGAGGACCCTGAGCGAAAGGACCGAGCGATGACGAGCAAGAGCGCGCCTGGCCAGTACGATGCGTATGAAAAGGCTGAGGGCGACGAGCCATTGTTCACGCTGCTGGCGCGCGATCCGGTCGCGCCCCCGCTGATCGAGGCCTGGGCCTATCTGCGCTCGGGGCAGCTTGGAGCGGCCGAGATCGCTTTCCGCAAGGCGATTGATTCTGCAACCACGATCGATCCTCAGCCGCCTGGCGACAGCCAGATCATTTCGGCTTTCCGGGTGGCGGAGGAGTGCCGCGACTGGCGCAAGGACAAGCTGCTTGGCAAGCGCTGAGCGCTTTCACCGCGCCCGCCCGCCTGCTAGCAGAACCGCGTGCGCATTCTGTTCATCACGTCCACCCGCATCGGCGACGCCATCCTGTCGACCGGCGTCCTTCAGCATCTGATGGATGCGTATCCGCAGGCGCGGTTCACCATCGCCTGCGGCAGGATTGCTGCGCCCCTGTTTCGCGCCTGGCCGCGCGTCGATTCTGTCATTGCGATGGTCAAGCGTCGCCACGGCCTGCACTGGTTTGATCTCTGGCGTGCGACCGCCGACGGCGTCTGGGACCAGGTGGTTGATCTGCGCGGCTCCTGGACGGGCAAGTTTCTGAGGGCAAGGAGGCGCTTCATTCACCCGGGCACGAACCCGCGCCTGCGGGCTGCGGATGACCATGCCGTGGCGATCGGCCTTGCCCGCAGCCCGCCGCTGAAGCTCCATCTTGACGCCCCGGCGCATGCGTATGCGCAACGGCTTCTGGGCGGGACATCGCGCCCGGTTCTTGCGCTGTCGCCTGGCGCGGCGAAGCCGGAGAAGCGCTGGGGGCCTGATGGTTTCGCTGCGGTCGCTCGGGCGTTGATTGGGCCTGGCGGCGCGCTTGCAGGGGCCCGGGTGCTGGTGCTCGGCGGACCGGGAGAGGAGGCGCTGACAGGCGCCATCGCAACTGGTCTGAGCGAATTCGATCCCATTGACGCCAAAGGCGACGCTGCGTTGCTCGAGGCGGCTGCATGCCTCGCCCGCAGTCGGCTCGTGATCGCCAATGATTCCGGCCTTATGCATATGGCGGCGGCGGTGGGGGCGCCTGTTCTTGGCCTTTTCGGACCGACGGACGATCGACGCTATGCGCCGTTCGGACCATTCACCGGCGTTGTGCGGCCCGATGCGGGAGCGCGCGACATTCATGCCCTGAAGTCTGCCCAGGTCGTTGAGGCGGCTGCAGGTCTGCTGGCGACGAGCGGCGCGTGGCGCGCGCCTGACGGATGATCGCCTGGGGGCGCTGGTCGGACCAGATCATGCTGGATCCGGACCGATCATCTTCTCCGGTCTGACGATGGCGTCAAAATCTTCAGCCGGAATGCCGTCCTTGATTGCTTCCTCGCGCAGGGTTGAGCCGTTCTTATGGGCGGTCTTGGCGATCTTCGCGGCGCGATCGTAGCCGTATTTTTCCTTCAGGGGGGTGACGAGCATCAGTGAGTTGGCCAGGCCCTCGGCTATGTTTTCGAGCCGTGGTTCGATGCCGACGACGCAATTATCCGTAAACGACACGGCGGCGTCGGCGAGCAGCTGCACTGACTGCAGGAAGTTATAGGCCATCATCGGGTTGAACACGTTGAGTTCAAAGTGACCCTGACTGCCGGCGAAGGCGATGGCTGCGTTATTGCCGAGAATATGGGCCGCCACCTGGGTGATGGCTTCGCACTGCGTGGGGTTGACCTTTCCCGGCATGATGGAGGACCCGGGTTCGTTCTCCGGCAGCGCCAGTTCGCCGAGACCGGCGCGGGGGCCCGATCCCAGAAACCGGATGTCGTTCGCGATCTTGAAACAGCTCATGGCCACGGTGGTGACCGCGCCGTGACTGAACACCATCGCATCATGTGCGGCGAGCGCTTCGAACTTGTTCGGCGCGCTGGTGAACGGCAGTCCGGTGATGGCTGCGATCTGTTCAGCGACCGCCTCGGCAAAGCCTGCCGGCGAGGCCAGCCCGGTGCCGACAGCCGTGCCGCCCTGGGCGAGCTCCATCAGCATCGGCAGCGTCATCTCGATGCGCTTTACGCCGTTTTCTATCTGCTTGGCGTAGCCTGAGAATTCCTGACCGAGTGTGACGGGGGTGGCGTCCTGGGTATGAGTGCGCCCGATCTTGATGATGTCGCGCCAGGCCTCGGCCTTGGCGTTCAGCGCTGCGTGCAGGGTGCGAAGGGCCGGCAACAGATGGTGGTGAATGCGCTCCGCACACGCAATATGCATGGCGGTCGGAAAACAGTCGTTTGACGACTGGCTCATGTTCACGTGATCGTTGGGATGCACCGGCTTTTTGGAGCCCATGGCGGCGCCGAGCATTTCGATTGCCCGGTTGGAGATGACCTCGTTGGCGTTCATGTTGGACTGGGTTCCCGACCCGGTCTGCCAGACGGAGAGGGGGAAGTGATCGTTGAGACGTCCCTCGATGACTTCCTGCGCGGCCGCCACAATGACTGCACCGAGGGCGGGGTCGAGTTTGCCGAGGCGCATGTTTGCTTCCGCGGCCGCCCGCTTGACGATGCCAAGGGCGCGCACGATCGATGCGGGCTGTTTTTCCCAGCCGATCTTGAAGTTGCCGAGCGAGCGTTGCGCCTGGGCGCCCCAGTAGCGGCTCGCGTCGACCTCGACGGGGCCAAAGGTGTCGGTTTCTGTGCGGGTGGCGGACATCAGGACATCCTTTCGCAGGTGCGTCGGTGCGTGCGCTGCGGGGGATAGCGGGGATTCCGCCAAGGGGGAAGCAGCAGCTCCGCGCAACGGTGCCAGCCCGGGGCGCGCGGCGCGCGCCCCGGGCAGAGGCCCCAGGGGCCGCGCCAGGCGCAGGTCCAGGCGATCAGCCAGGCGCAGCAGGCGAGGCCCAGGGGGCCATGCCCCGGACGCCATGCCCCGGAGGCCATGTGCAGGATGCCATGTGCAGGCGGGCGCCCCGGGGAGCATCGCCCTCAGCGGGTCCAGGGTTCAGCGCAGGGCCCGGTTGAGGGACCGTCTTGGGGTGAATTTCACGCCCGTCCTCGGGGTGGCCGGCTTGCCGCGCCTGATTGATCGGCCTGTTGATTTGCCTGACGGGGGGGTTATGTGTCCGCGTGAGGCCGCCGCAGCGAGCTGCTGCATGCGTTTGGGTGAGCACCCCTGCAGCATAGGCTGTGACGGGGTTGGTCAGGGGAGAATGCGCGTGATCGCGATTTATGTGATTGTCGGCTTTATCGTCGTGTTTTTTGCGCTGAATGCCATCGAGTACGGCCGCCTCGACTGAGCCGCCCTGCGCCCGAACAGTCGCGCCCGGCCCCGGCGGTCTCCGCCGCCCCTGGCCGAGCCGGCTCCCGGCCGGGCGACATAGGATCTTCCGGCGGGTCTTCCGGCGTCCTGCGGGCATCCGTTTTCAGGCGCCGGTATTCAGGCGCCGGTATTCGGGCAGCGGCATTCGGGCAGCGGCATTCGGGGGGCGCCATCTGGGGGCGCAATCTGGGGGCAGCATCCTGCTGGGCCCGTGGTGTCGGTTCCAGGCGCGGTTCTAACCGACCTCCGCTGTCGCCCCGCGTCAGCGCTCTCGCAGGCGCGAGACGCCAGGTTCTGCGCCCCCGCCCCGCCTCGCCACGCGTCTGCCGCGCCCACGCGCCTGCCCCTCTACCTGCCTGCCCCTTCATCCGCCTGCCCTTCCGCCCCCCGATGGCGGGGCCGCCCTCAAGACCCCCGCGCGCCTTTCTGTTCCGCGGTTGTTGACCCTGGTTTCCCGGCGCCGGGCCTTCGGGTCGGCGACTCCGCGTGTCGCGCGGTCTGTTCGCATTGGCCGCCGGTCGCCTGGCGGGGCGACTGCAGGTCTGCGCCGTCAGGTGGTGGTTGCGCACTGCGGTGCGATGCCGCCACACTGAGCAGTGCAGGAGGTGGGCGATGCTGGCGAGTTGGGCCGCGCTGATTGGTGGCGTGGCGATCCTCATCATAGCGGGCGACTGCGCCGTGCGGGGCGCGTCTGTCCTTGCGAGGCGCTGGCGCTGGCCGGGGTTCCTGGTGGGCGTGATCGTGCTTGGCTTTGGGGCGTCGCTTCCGGAGTTTTCGGCAGGCTTCCTTGCTGCGGCGCGCGGGCGCGACGGTTTGGCGCTTGGCAACGCCGTTGGCTCCGGGGTGGCGACGGTGGCTCTCGCGCTTGGTGTGGCTGCGCTCGTGCGCGCGCTTCCTACAGGCCAGAAGGGGGTCTCCCGTGCAGCGGCGGCGGCAGTGTTCGCCGCCGGTCTGTGGGCTGTCTTCGGCCTGGATGGAGTGTACCAGGTTTGGGAAGGCGGCGTGCTGATCGCTGCGACTGCGGCGTGGGCGGTATGGACGATTGGTGCGGCTGATCAGGCCGGGACGGTCGCTGCGCCTGATGATCCAGGGACCCCGCCGTCTGACGCGGAGGCGGGTTCGATCGTTTGGCTTGATGCGCCATGGGGCATGGCCTGGCTCGGGGTTGGCCTGGGCGTCGTCGGACTTGCGGCGGGCGCTGATCTCGCCGTGTGGGGAGCAAGCGCTCTTGCGGCGCAGTTCGGCGCCTCGCAGGACGTGATCGGTGTTATCGCCTTGGGTCCTGGTTCGACGCTTGAGGAGATCGCCGCCTGCGCTGTCGCTGCCTGGCGAAAGCGGGCGGATCTGGCGATCGGCAATGTGCTTGGCGGGATTGTGTTTACTGTCGGCATGGTTGGCGGCGGGCCTGTGCTGGCGGGCCCGTTGCAGGCCCCGTCCGCCATCGTCGTCTTTCACAATCCAGCCTTCGTTCTTGCGGCCTTGATCGCGGCGGCCTTCTCAGTCTCCGGGCGATCCATCGGACGGCTGTCAGGCGCCGCTTTGCTTTTGCTCTACCTGGCCTATGTCTGGGCCACTGTGTTTCCCGGGTCCCACGCATGAATCGCCGCCGTCATAACACCGCCCTTGTCACCGGCGCTGGCAAGCGCGTCGGGCGCGCCCTGGCGCTTGATCTCGCGCGGCGCGGTTTCGCAGTGGCGGTGCATGTCAATGCCTCGCGCGACGACGGGGCGCAGGTGGTTGATGCGATCGTCGCGCAGGGCGGACGCGCCACGCTCGTGGCCGGGGACCTTGCGGACATTCATGCGCTGGAGCCGATGTGGCAGGCGGCGGTGGCCGCATTGGGGCCAATTGATGTTCTCGTCAACAACGCCTCCCTGTTTGAGGATGACCGCGCGCCGTTCGTGGCGCCGGCGTTATGGGATCGTCATATGGCGGTCAATCTGCGAGCGCCTGTATTCCTTGCCCAGTTTCTTGCTCGCGGCGTGGCGGAGGGCGAGCGCGCGGATGTGATCAACATCATTGACCAGCGGGTCTGGAAGCTGAACCCGCAGTTCATCTCTTATACCCTGTCCAAATCCGCGTTGTGGACCGCAACGCGCACGCTGGCCCAGGGCCTCGCGCCAGCGATCCGCGTGAACGCGATCGCGCCGGGACCAACGCTGTCCAACAGTCGCCAGACGCCTGACGACTTCAACGCCCAGGTCGAGGCGACGCTGTTGCGGGAGGCTTCGCGTCCGGAGGAAATCGCAAAGGCGCTCGGGTATCTTCTCGAGAGCGATGCGGTGACCGGCCAGATGATCGCGGTCGACGGCGGCCAGCACCTCATCTGGCGCACGCCTGATGTCGACGGAATCTGCGAATGAGCCGTCATGATCCGCCCGATCTGCGTCCTCGACCGGCGCCCAGCGAATTGCGGCTGGCGCGTGACATGGCCGTTGGGGTCAAGCCGGGCGAAGCGCAGCGCGTGTTTGTGCGTGGGCTGTCAATTGAAGCCAGGGTGGGCGTTTACAAGCATGAGATGATCAATCCGCAGCCGTTGATCCTTGACGTAGAGCTCGAGCTGGATGCGCGCGTGCGCCCGAGCCATGACGAGATGGCCGAAGCGCTGGACTATGACTGGATTGCGGCTGAGGCGCGCCGGCTTGGGGCGGCCGCCCATCTTAAGCTGATCGAAACCTTCGCCGAGCAGCTGGCGCAGGCCTGTTTTTGTGACGCGCGCGTGCGCGGGGTGCGGATCCGCATTGAGAAGCCGCGCGCCATTCCGTCGGCCGCAGCCGCCGGAGTTGAAATCGTTCGGGTTCGCTGAACCGCCGGATGGTTGCGCGCACACGGCGTCTAGCTGGCGAAGACGTAGGAGGTTTTCCAGCGGGTGTAGAACTCGCGGGCGTGGCCGCCCTGTTCGCGCGGTCCCAGGCTTGAGGCCTTCACCCCGCCGAAAGGCGCGTGAAAGTCCACGCCGGCGGTTGGCAGGTTCACCATGACCATGCCGGCCTCCAGCCGGTCCTGGAACATGGCGGCCAAGCGCAGCGAGCGGGTGTAGACGCCGGCCGAGAGCCCGAAGCGCGTCTCATTTGCGAGCGCAAGGGCGTGGTCCGGGTCATCCGCGACGATAATCGCCGCCACCGGCCCGAAGATTTCTTCCTGGGCGATCCGCATGCTGTTGGTCACGCCCGTGAACAGCGCCGGACTGAGGAACAGGCCACGGGTAGGCCGGCTCAGGAGTTCGCCCCCGGCGACGAGTTCGCCGCCATCCTGGCGGCCTGCCTCTATGTAACCCAGAGATTTTTCGAGCTGGTGCTGGCTTGCAAGCGGTCCCAGCCGCACCGAGGGATCGAGAGCATGGCCGACCGGCAGCGCCTTCAGGTTTTGGATCAATCGCGCGGTGAACGCCTCCGCTGCTCCTCTGGTCACGATCAGACGGCTTGACGCGGTGCAGCGTTGTCCGGTGGCGAAGTACGCGCCATTGAGTGCGCCTTCGACCGCCAGGTCGAGATCGGCGTCGTCGAGTACGATCAGCGGGTTCTTGCCGCCCATCTCCAGCTGGCAGCGCTGCATCGCTGCGGCGCAGCGTTCGGCGATCTGCTGGCCGGTTTCGCGCGAGCCGGTGAACGAGACGCCCTCGAGGCCCGGATGTCCGACGAGCCTGGCGCCTGTCTCGGGGCCGGTTCCCATCACCAGATTGAAGACGCCGGCCGGCAGGCCTGCGTCTGCGAGGATGCTCACCAGTTCGACTGCGCAGCCCGGCGCGATCTCGGAGGGCTTGAGCACCACCGTGCAGCCGAATGCGAGCGCGGGGGCGGTCTTCCAGGCCGGGATGGCGATGGGGAAGTTCCAGGGGGTGATGAGCCCCACGGCCCCGAGTGGTTCACGGCGCGCCTCGACGCGCACGCCCGCTCGCACCGGGGGCAGGAGTTCGCCGCAGGCCCGATAGGTTTCGCCTGCAAAGAACTTGAAGATCTGTCCGGCGCGAACCGCCTCGCCGCGGGCTTCGGCCAGGGGCTTGCCTTCCTCGCGCGCCAGCAGTTCGCCGAGGCTGTCGGCGCGGGCGAGCAGGAGGTCGCCGGCGCGGTCAAGCACCTCAGCGCGCCGGGTCGCCGTCGCATCGCGCCATCCAGGGCCTGCTGAGCGCGCCGCCGCGACGGCGTCGTCGACGTCATGCGCGCTGGCGCAGGCGTACTCGCCCACCACCTCGTCGAGATCTGAGGGGTTGCGTGTGACAAGGCGGTCCTGCGCGGGCCGCCAGGCGCCGGCGATATGGTTTTCCCTGCGCATGGGGGCGTGCATCGGTGGATCCTCATGATGGGGCGGCACGGGAGTGCGCAAACCGTTCAAGGTCAAGCGCTGTCAGAACGGGGTGCGGGCGCGCGCTGACGAGGTCTGCCATGAGTTCGGCCGTGGCCGGGGCGAGCGTCACGCCGAGGTGCTGGTGTCCGAACGCGTAGAGCACGCGCCGACTGTCGCGCAGGATGCCGATCGCCGGCAGAAAGTCCGGCAGGGTAGGGCGTTCGCCGCACCAGCGGCGCGGCGATCCGCGCACCGGGACTGCGCGCCGTGCGATGATCTGTTCCAGCCGTCGCCACTTGGCGGGATCCGGTGCTGCGCCCGGCCGGGCGAGTTCGGTAAAGCCTGTCGTCCTCAGACCGCTGTCGAACACCGTGACGAGGGCGCCTTCGTCTTCCAGGACCACCGTCGGCGCGTCGCGCGGCCATCCGTGGTCCGTGTAGTGAAGGTGGTAGCCGCGCTCCGCAATGAGGGGAACGATTGCGCCGAGCGGGCGCAGAAGATGCGCCGAGCGTGCGCCGGCGGCGACCAGGACCCTGTCGGCGTCAAGCGTCCGGCCTGAGGCGAGCACGAGCCTTGCCGCGCCGGCGCGTGGCTCGATGGACGCCACGCGGTCGCGCATCCTTTTCCCGCCTGCAGCCTGCAGGGCCTCGGCGAGGCGCGCGAGAGCGGCTGCAGGACAGTTCAGCCGGGCGACGCCGGACACGGCGTAGCCGACTGCGCCGTCTGTCCTGATAAGTGCGGCGAGCCGACTGGTCTGGTCCGGGTCGAGCATGTGCTGGGTGACGCCCTGCGGGAGTTCGACAGCCGGGGGGGTGGATTTGCGACCGATCACGTATTGATCACATGCCGTCAGCAGTTCCGGCGCACCGATATCTGCGGCAAGCCGCCGCCAGGCCGGCAGGGCCATGGCCTGAAGTGCGCCGAGGGCGATGCGCCCGGCTGTCGGGCGCGCGCCGGTGCAGGCGTGGAGGAAGCGCAGCGACCAGGCAAGCCAGTCTCTGGCGCTCGGCGGATGAAAGGCCAGCGGCCCGCCGACGCTCCACAAGTGCGATGGAGCGTTGCGCACCGTTCGCCAGCAGGCCAGCGGTTCGACGATCTCTGCGGCGATCTGGCCAGCATTTCCGAAGCTTGCCGCGTCCTCGGCGATTTCGGGATCAATCACCACGACCTCAGCGCCGGCCTGCTGCAGCCGCAAGGCTGAGGCAAGGCCGATAAACCCGCCGCCCGCCACCGCCACATCACTGCGTTGTAGACTGCCCCTCATAACTGTATCCGATATACGATTGTCGGGAATGCTCAATGGTGCGGAGGCGATATGCCGACTTGCGACTGGCGGGGCGTGTATCCCGCCGCCACGACCCAGTTCGACGCACAGCTTGCCCTGGATATTCAGGCAACCCAGGCAGTTCAGCGCGCGCTTGTGGCGGACGGGGTGCATGGCCTCGTCCTGCTCGGCACAGTGGGGGAGAACAATTCCCTGACGGGCGAGGAGAAGCGCGCAGTGCTGGCCGCGGCGCGCGAAGCCGTCGGCGGTCGGGTTCCCCTCGTTGCAGGCGTTTCGGAGCTCACAACCGATGCTGCAGCCCGCTTCGCCGCCGATGCCCAGGCGCTTGGCGTCGACGCCCTGATGGTGCTGCCGGCGATGGTGTATGTCGCCTCGCCGGCTGAGCTTGAAGCGCATTTCCGGGCGGTGGCGGCGGCGACGGCGCTGCCAATCATGCTCTACAACAATCCGCCAGCCTACCGGGTCAATCTCGGCGTCGATCTGCTTGTGCGCCTCAGCGATGTGGCCAACATCGTCGCGATCAAGGAATCCTCGCCGGACACGCGCAGGTTCACAGACCTGCACAACGCGCTTGGCGCGCGGTATGTGCTGATGGCGGGTCTGGACGACGTGGCCTTCGAGGGACTGGTGCTCGGGGCCGTCGGCTGGGTGTCTGGTCTGACAAACGCGTTTCCGCGCGAGTCGCTGGAACTCTACACGGCCGTCTTGCGCGGTGACCTGGAAAGGGCGCGCACGATCTACCGCTGGTTCATGCCGCTTCTGCACCTCGACGCCGATCACGATCTCGTGCAGTCGATCAAGCTCGCCGAGCAGCTGATGGGGCGGGGATCGGAACGGGTGCGATCGCCGCGCATGCCGCTTACAGGCGCGCGCCGGGCTGAGGTGCAGCGTCTTGTTGAGACCGCTGCGGGTGCGAGGCCCTGACGATGCGGCGCGGGGTTTTTTTCTGCATTGACGGCCACACCGCCGGCAACCCTGTGCGACTTGTGGCGGGCGGGGCGCCGCCTCTGCCTGTGGCCGGTATGAGCGAGCGGCGTCAGGCCTTTCTCGCCAGGCATGACTGGATCCGTCGCAGTCTGATGTTTGAGCCGCGCGGGCATGACATGATGTCGGGCGGATTTCTCTATCCACCGTTTGATCCCGCCAATGACGCGGCCATTCTGTTCATGGAGACGTCCGGATGTCTTCCGATGTGCGGCCACGGGACGATCGGCATCGTCACCTTCGCCATTGAGCAGGGGCTGGTCACCCCACGGGTTCCCGGGCAGTTGCGCCTGGAGGCGCCTGCAGGAACCCTTGAGATCTCGTATGCGCGTGAGGGCTCAAAAGTGACGTGGGTGCGGATCCTTAACGTGGCGAGTTATTCACACGCGCTTGATCTGGAGGTCGATGTCGATGGGATCGGCCGGCTGAAAGTCGACATCGCCTATGGCGGAAATTTCTACGCGATCATTGAGCCGCAGGCTGCCTATCCGGGGCTCGACATGTGGGGCGCAGCCTCCATTGTGGAAGCAAGCCGGCGCGTGCGCGCGGCGCTGCGCGATATCACCGAACCGGTGCATCCGCTCGATCCCACCATCCGCGGTCTCAGTCATGTGTTGTGGGCGGACAGGCCGCGCGGCGCAGGGGCGAGCGCGCGCAACGCGGTGTTCTATGGCGAGCGTGCGATTGACCGCAGTCCGTGCGGGACCGGCACATCGGCGCGCATGGCCAATCTGCGCGCGCGCGGGCGTCTGGGCGTCGGCGAAGACTTCGTGCATGAAAGCTACATCGGCAGCCGGTTCATCGGGCGGGTGGAGGCGGACACCACGGTCGCAGGCCTGGCCGCCATACGCCCTTCGATCCAGGGCGCTGCGGTGGCGACCGGCTACAATCAGATCTGGGTCGATGACGAGGATGAATTCTGGGAAGGGTTTTCAGTGACGTGAGCCTGCATTCGCCGCCCCCGCCTGCACCTCCTCTATCAGCGCCTGCGCGAAGAGATCATCCCGGGACTGATGGCGCCTGGGCGTCTGCTGCACGAGGATGAACTTTCAGCGCGTCTCGGCGTCAGCAAGATCCCCGTGCGAGAGGCGTTGGCGCGGCTTGAACCGGATGGGTTGGTGGCGGGGCTTGCGCGGCGCGGCTGTGAGATCGCCGCGATGTCGTGTGGGGAGGCGGACAAGATCTTTGGCTTGCATACCGCCATCGAGGCGAAAGCAGAGGCCCCCGGCGGTCTGACCGCTGATGGATCTGACCGCACGGCGGCGGGCCAGGCCCTTGCCGCCCTTGAGCGGGCTGTCGCCTGCCCCGCCTGCTCTTCGGCCTGTCTCAACCGCGATCGTTTAGCTGTGGCGACGCGCGCGGGCGAGCACATGTCGCGCACCCGCATGGACCTGCGCCGCCAACTTGCGTCAGCATGATCCCCTTCGAAGGAACGCGCTGCAGGATTGCCGGGCGCCAGGTGAGCCCGCCGCGGTGCAGTGCGCCGGCGTCTTCACCCACGGGCCGACTGGCGGAAGAGGATTGACGGGCGCAGGAGTGTCCTGCGACGGACATCTGGCGTGAACCGGCCGTCTGCCCTGGCGTCCACCGCCGAACGTCGGGCGCCTTGTCAGGCTGCTGCGTGTTTCGCCGCCCGCCAATAGCCAAACGCGGTCCAGATTGACAGGGCCGCGCCGATTGCAAGAAGCGCCCAGCCTGCGCCATAGCCGATGCGCGCGACCATAAGCGCCGGGCCGAGGCTTGCCAGCCAGATCGCTGCAATGAGCACCCCAAGACCGGTCATGACAAGGGCGGTCTTGGCTTTCGCCAAACCAGAAGGAGCCAGGCTGGCGGGAGCCAGACCGGCGTCGTGGCCGCCAGTGGCGCGAGCGTCTGCGCCAGGCTTCGCGGCGCGTGCGCGCAGCACGCTGACCGCGAGATCACGACCGGTGAGCGCGAGAAGCAGCAGGACAAGACCAGCCGCCTCGATTGGCCGGCTCACAACGCCGGAGGCGAAACGGCCGGGATCGGCGTCACCGGTCACGTGCAGATAGATCAGCGCCAGAAGGGTGAGCGCCACGAGTATCTTGTCCGCCAGGAGATCGAGCGTCGCGCCAAGCGGGCTTGTTACGTTCCAGGCGCGCGCCAGCGCCCCGTCGAGCCAGTCAGTCAAGGCTGCCGAGACGTAGAGAACGAAGGCGAACGTCGACCAGTAGATGGCGCTCTCCCCGCCAGGCCCGGCGGCGATCACTGCGAGCGCGATCAGGGGGGCTGCGAGCATGCGCCCGATGGTGAGTGCAGTGGGCAGCCAGCGGCGACGGCGTGGCGCGCCGGTCTGCGTCGGCGTGTCCGCGACCCTGTCGGGACCCGTATCGGCGCGCGTGCCTGGCGCGTCGTGCGGGGCGTTGTCGGGGGCGTTGTACGGGGCGCTTGTGGGGACGATGGAGGGCGCAGCCTGCGGCCCTTCATCCGGCGGCGTTGCGGCTGCAGGCGCAATGGGTGCGTCGTGGCTCATGCGTTAGCCTTGTCCTCTGAAGTGATTGAAGATGCGCTGCGCGAGGGCTTCGTTGACGCCCTCCACGCCGATCAGGTCGGCAAGGGCGGCGCGCGCGACACCTTTGGCGGAACCAAAGCGCGCCAGCAGCGCCTTCTTGCGGGCAGGTCCGATGCCGTCGATTTCATCAAGAGCGCTCTTGGCGATATCGGCTTTGCGTTTCGCGCGATGGGCGCCGATGGCGAATCGGTGGGCTTCATCGCGCAGACGCTGCAGGAAGTAGGCAAGCGGACTCTTGTCATCGAGCCGGCGCGGCGGCCTGCCTGGCTGAAAATACTGTTCGCGCCCGGCGTCGCGATCAGGTCCTTTTGCAATGGCGACCAGATTGACGTCCTGTGGGGTGAGACCCACGTCCCTCAGCGCTGCGAGGGCTGCGTTGAGCTGACCCAGTCCGCCGTCGATCATGACAAGATCCGGCCAGACGGGATCATCGGCTTTTGAAAAATCCTGTCCGCCGTCCGCCCCCGCTTCCTCATTCGGTGCGCTGTCCTTGACGAGCCGTGCGAAGCGCCGGCGCAGCACTTCGCGCATCATCGCGTAATCATCGCCGGGCTTCACGTCAGGCGACTTGATGTTGAATTTCCGGTATTGGCTTTTCTCAAAGCCGTCCGGTCCCGCCACGATCATGGCGCCGATCGCATTGCTTCCCATGATGTGGGAATTGTCATAGACCTCGATGCGCTGCGGGGCGTGGGCAAGGTCGAAGGCTCTGGCCGCTTCCTCAAGGAGACGCGCCTGCGTCGAGGTTTCTGCCAGTCGGCGTCCCAGCGCCTCGCGCGCATTCATCAACGCGTTGTCCGTCACGAGACGTTTTTCGCCACGCTGCGGGCATCGCACCTCCACCTTGCGCTCAGCTTTCACACTCAAGGCATCGGCGAGCAGCTCACTGTCCTGGATCTCGCAGCTGGTCAGAACCATGCGGGGAGGTTCGCGCTCGTCGTAGAACTGGGCGATAAAGGCGGCCAGCACGTCGCCGGGGGTTTCGTCCCTGTCGTGCCGCGGGAAGTAGGCCCGATTGCCCCAGTTCTGGAAGGCCCGGAAGAAGAAGACCTGGACGCATGTCTGGCCCGCCTCCTGGTGTATGGCGAAGATATCGGCCTCCTCGAGCGTGGAGGAATTGATGCTCTGGTCTGTGCTGATTGCGGCAAGTGCGCGAATGCGGTCGCGCAGGCGGGCGGCGCGTTCGAAGTCGAGGGCGTCGGCGGCAGCGTGCATTTGCGCCGCGAGGCGGTCCTGGACCTCGCTTGAGCGGCCCTTGAGGAAGTCAACAGCGTCATCGACCATCTTCTGGTAGTCGTCTGGCGCGACAAGATCGACGCAGGGCCCGGCGCATCGTCGGATCTGGTAGAGCATGCAGGGCCGGGTGCGGGCGTCAAACACGCTGTCGGAGCAGCTGCGAAGCAGGAACGCCTTTTGCAGGGTGTTCAGGGTGCGGTTCACTGCCCAGGCGCTGGCGAATGGACCGAAGTAGTCTCCCTGGGCGGCGCGCGCGCCGCGGTGCTTCTGGATCTGGGCGGCGCGGTGATCCTTGCGGATGACGATATACGGAAAGCTCTTGTCGTCGCGCATGACGACATTGAAGCGGGGCTTCAGGCGCTTGATCAGATTGGCTTCGAGCAGGAGGGCTTCGGTTTCAGTCTGTGTGACGACGAATTCCATCGCGGCGGTGAGCCCAATCATGCGCGCGATGCGGTTGTTGTGTCCGCCGCTCTTGGCGTAAGCGGAGACCCGCTTCTTGAGATCCTTGGCCTTGCCGACATAGAGCACTTCGCCGTCCTGGGCGATCATTCGGTAAACGCCTGGCTTGCCGGGCAGGCGTGTCACATGGTCCTGGATCACCGCCACGCCGGGTACGGGGACATCGCTCGATTTGAACTGCGCCGGCTGATCGGGCGCATGCTGGCCTGAGCCTGAGGGTGCTGGCGGTGAAGGAGGATGGCGGGCCGGGCCTTCTCGTTCGTGCGCCTGGACGTCGCAGGCCTGCGGGCCTGCCGGGCGCGCGCTGGCTGACGCGTGGTGATCTGACGGGGACCGTGCGGCGATTGACCCGGCGTCGCGCGGGCGCACGCGAACCTGCGGCGGCTCGCTTCCCGGAACTGCGTCTCCGGCAAGTTTGTTGAGGTCCGGCAGGTCTGGTTTGCTGGCTTTGCTCACGGCGCGAGACCTTAGCGCCATTCGTGGATCTTGGCAGGGCGCCGGTGCAGCCTGGGCTCAGGCCTCAGCGAAGGCCGTCGGGGCTGGCTTTTGTGCTGATGCCTCCGCGATCAGGCGGTAGCTTTCAATCCGCGAGGCGTTGTCAGGGGCGAGGGTTATGACGAACAGCTCATCAGCGCCGGTGGCCGAGGCGACGGCCGCGAGCCGGTCGGCCACGACCTCTGGCGCGCCCACGATCGCCCGCTCGGCGATCTGCACGAGGCGGGGATCGTTGGCCCGGCGCTGTGCGAGATCGGCTGCGGCGGCCGCAGCGCCCAGGAACGGGCCCGGCCGGCCGTCCATCAGGTCAAGGATCCAGGCGAGGCTGGTTGCTGCGCGCACCCCGGCTTCGCGCGCGCTTGGCGCGGCGAGTGCGCTGACCCCGACCCCGGCGTGGGGCCTGTCGGCGAAGGGGCCGGGGACAAAGCTTTCCCGATAGGCGCGCAGCGCCGCCGCGCCGCCGCCCGGGTTCAGGAATTCGGCAAACACCATGGGCAGACCCATGGCGCCGGCGAAGGCGGCGGTTTCTGCGCTCATGCACAGCACGGCGATGAATGGCGCAGCCGGTCCTCGCGGCCCTGCGCGCACGCCGGTGATCGGCGAGGCGGAGGGGATCGGCGGGCCGCCGGTCGCGTCGAGCAGCCAGGTGAGAAGCAGGTTGGTGAGCTGGGCGAAATGTTCGGGGCCCATGTTGCGCAGCGCTGCGCCGGTGCGCGGCGTTCCCCCGACGGCGCGTCCGAAGGCAAGATCGATCCGCCCGGGATGCAGGCCTTCCAGAACCAGGAACTGCTCGGCTACTTTCAGCGGCGAGTAGTTGGTGAGCATCACCCCGCCCGCGCCGACCCGAATAGTGCGGGTTCGCGCGGCGATCGCGGCGATGAGGATTTCCGGGGCGGTTCCTGCAAAACTATCCGTAGCATGATGTTCCGCCACCCAATAGCGCGCATAGCCGCAGGCCTCCGCGGCCTCAGCGAGCGCCAGGGTGTCGGCAAGCGCGTCAGCGGGGGTCTGTCCGGCGAAAATCGGCGACTGGTCGAGCACGCTCAGGCGCATCATTTGCGCTCGCGGTAGTCGCCGAACTGGGCGTCGCGTTTGGACAGCGCTTGCGACACCCCATCGCGGAACGTCTTGAGATACTCGCGCGTTGTGTCGCTTGAGAAGGCGAGCGCCTGCAGCTCCGCCCCGGCGCGCAGCGCGGAGCGCATGCCCATCTCCTCCATGGCGCGATGCACGCTGCGCTTGTTGAAAGCCTGGATTTCGCTTGGGGTCTTGGCGACCCGCTCGGCGATTCTCAGCACCTCGTCTTCCAGCCTGTCGCCCGGGTAACAGCGGTTGGCGAAGCCGAGTTCTGCTGCTTCGCGCCCGGAGATGGCGTCGCCGGTCAGCATCATCTCCATGGCGGCGCGCATGCCGACGAGCCAGGGATGGAACTGCATGTCGGGCGGGCTCATGAGACGGGTCGGCGGGTAACCGATCTGGGCGTCTTCGGCGACGTAGACGAGATCGCAGGCGGTGGCGAGTTCGGAACCGCCGGCGAGACAGTAGCCGTGAACCTGGGCGATAATGGGTTTGCCGAGATCCCACATCGAGAACCAGCCCTGAATGACATGGCGCGCCCAGTTGGAGGCGCCCTTCGAGGTGTAGTAGGGCTGGTCCGTGCGGTTGTCTGCGCCGAGGTCATAGCCGGCGCAGAAGGCGTGCCCGGCCCCTCTGATGACGGTTACGCGCACGTCATCGCTTTGATCGGCGTCCTGCAGGCAGTCGAGGAGCTCGCCGCGCAGCAGGTTGTTGAGGGCGTTGCGTTTCTCCGGACGGTTGAGTGTGATCCGGCGCACGAGCGGACGCGGATGGTCGACCAGTATGTGGGTATAGGCGGGCTTGGCCATATTGGCTCCTGGAACTATCCTTTTGACGGCTTTGCACAAGGCTTGCGCGCTTCTAGGTTGGCCGCAACCTACACTATCGGGAGGGTTTGCGTGACTGAGCGTGCGATCGATCCGAGCCTGTTCGACTGGCCGTCGGCGGCTCCGCGGCTGAAGGGCGCGCGCCATCGCCAGAGCGGGCGCATCAGTTTTCCCGCGCGACCCGATGATCCGGCCTATGAGACAGTGGATCTCGCCCCCCGCGGCGCCCTGTGGACCTGGACGATCCAGCGGTTTCTGCCGAAATCCCCACCCTATGCGGGGCCGGAGACCCCTGAGACGTTCAGGCCCTATGCAGTGGGCTATATCGATTTGCCGGGACAGGTGCGCGTCGAGGCGCGGCTGACGGAGAGCGACCCGAAGAAGCTGCGGATTGGCATGCCGATGGACCTCGTCATCGTTCCCTTCGCAGAACTGCCCGACGGCGATCGGGTGATGACGTTTGCATTCGCCCCTGCGGCGCAAGCCTGAACGGCCTTGTGTGAGGCCTCCAACAAAAGGACGACGCCATGTCTGAGGTTGCCATTGTCGGCATCGGTCTGCATCCCTTCGGTCGCACCGACGGGGTGTCGGGACGGGAGCAGGGCGCATTTGCTGCGCGCGCGGCGCTGGCTGACGCCGGCATCGAGTGGCCGCAGGTTGAGGTCGCCTTTGGCGGCTCATCCTCGTCGGGTTCGGCTGACACGCTGGTCAACGAACTCGGCCTGACTGGCCTGCCGTTCATCAATGTTGCGAATGGCTGCGCAACGGGCGGCTCGGCGCTGGTGTCGGCCTACAGCGCCATCAAGTCCGGCATGTACGACGTCGCCATGGCCATCGGTTTTGACAAGCATCCCCATGGCGCCTTTGCGGTCAATACGGCGGCGATGGGGCTTGGCGACTGGTATGGCGAGGTCGGGCTCGCGCTCACCACCCAGTTTTTCGGCATGAAGATCCAGCGGTACATGCATCTGCATGGCGTAACGGAGGACGCGCTCATCCGGGTTGCTGAAAAGAACTACTACAACGGGTCGCTCAACCCGAACGCCTGGCGGCGCACGCCACTCACCTATGACGAAATCAAGAACTCGCCGATGGTGAATGATCCTCTGCGCAAGTACATGTTCTGCAGCCCGTCCGAGGGCGGGGCTGCGCTGATCCTGGCCTCCGCGAAGGCGGCGAGGCGTTTCACCACCAAGCCGGTCTGGTTGAAGGCCGCCTCGATCCGGACGCGCCTGTACGGGTCGTTCGAGGTGCTGTCGCCAGACAAGGCGATCGTTGATGCGCCAAGCCCGACGGTGCAGGCGTCCGAGGCCGCCTATGCGATGGCGGGCATAGGGCCGCAGGACATGGACATTGCGCAGATCCAGGACACCGAGTCCGGCGCCGAGATCATGCATATGGCCGAAAATGGCTTCTGCGCTGACGGAGACCAGGAGCGCATGCTGGCTGATCGAGAGACCTGGATTTCAGGGCGGCTGCCGATCAATACGGACGGCGGCTGCATC
This sequence comes from Hyphomonadaceae bacterium, assembly GCA_040381075.1. Lineage (GTDB taxonomy): Bacteria > Pseudomonadota > Alphaproteobacteria > Caulobacterales > Aquidulcibacteraceae > JBEIHX01. The sequence goes on along the minus strand of JBEIHX010000004.1, from coordinate 127,510 downwards.
GCCAACGGCGAGCCGATCGGCGCCTCGGGTCTGCGCCAGGTCTACGAGAATTGCCTGCAGATCCGTGGCGCGGCAGGCGTGCGCCAGGTGCAGAAGCCCGTCAAGGCCGCCTATACACATGTGTACGGAGCGCCTGGGCTGAGCGCGGTGACGATCCTGTCGACATAGGACAACGACTGCCGGCCTTCTGTGGACGGCGGGTCTCACGGCGGGCGTCGGGTGTTGGCCGTGGCCGCGGGGGGTGATCGCCGCGCGCAGCCTGCCGGTTGGTCCGATTTGGCCCGCTGCGGGCGCCGGGGTTGGCGAGGATTGCGCGCCTTTCACTGGCGGTGCGCACCGGCGCCGGAACGCCGGCCCGTTGAATGATGCACGCCGTATGACAGTCAAGCCGCGACTGCGTGTCCTTGCCGCAGGACCGGCCGATCGCATCCTTTACGCCAGTGCGACGGGGCCGTCTTGAACGCCAGGGATCCGCCACGGATCCGCCAATTCCTCATCTTGCGCCGCGCGCGGGGCGTGCGCCCAGCCGCACAGGCTCCCGCCCGGCGCCGCTGAACCATGCGCAGACCGCCGCCATCGCCATGCGCCGTCGCGAGCCGCACGTGCACCGCGGCTGCGACGGATGGTCTCCCGCTTTGGATGCTTCGCAAGGGGGAAAATTGGTGTTAACCGGACCCGTTCGTCAGTTATGTGAACGGATGGAGGCGCGCCCCATGAGACGGTCCCATTGGCTTGCCATGTTGGCTATGGCGAGCGCTGCGGCGGTGATCGCCCAACCGGCCCACGCCATGCAGGTCTTCGTCAAGACGCTGACGGGAAAGACCATCACCCTCGACGTGGAGCCCTCCGACACGATCGAAAACGTCAAGACGAAAATCCAGGATCTGGAGGGGATACCGCCAGACCAACAGCGTTTGATCTTCGCCGGCAAGCAGCTTGAAGACAATCGGACCCTTGCCGACTACAACATTCAAAAGGAATCGACCCTTCATCTCGTGCTGCGCCTGCGCGGCGGCTGAGGAGGTCGCCAGGGCGGCGCGACAATACGGTGCATGTCGCCCGCGCGCTTGTGCGCCCTGTTTCGACTGCGGCCTTGGTCCCGGCAAAGAGCATCCCTTTGCACGCGAGCCGCGGACTGTGGGCAAAGTGATCATCCTGACATTGCTGAATCCGGTTCTTCCTGTCGGCATGGGCGTCTGGGTCATGAGCCGAAGCTGTGGCGATCGCGAATGACGCCTGCGCGAGGGTGCTCAACGGCGCTGAGTGCGCTGCCAGACGCCGCGGTGTGTTCACCAGGCTGACCGGCGCATCATGCGCAGTCCTCCTGTGCGCATGGCCCTGTAGGCCTGGCCCTTGCGGTTCGCCAGGCCGGCTGGAGCACATTCTGGCGGCCTCGCTCTGGACGATGGCGCAGCCGGCGATGACGGCTTTGCTCGTGCTGGCGCCGGCGGCGACGGCGGTGGCCAAGGGGCGCGGCCGTGCAGACCTGTCCCAGCACCACATCAAGGAGGCCATCAGGACCAACCGGGCCAGGCGCCGGAATTCGAGGCGCGCGGGGGAAGCTGACGCCCGCCCCGACCGGGTGCGTGAGGCTGCGTGGGCGCATGAGAATGGCTGGGCGCATGAGGCGGGCCGGGCTGACGTCCAGCCAACAGGCTGATCTCCGGTCGCCCGGCGGGAATCACTCCGGCGGGCCGAGTGTGCGCGGCCCCGTCGCCGTGTTTAGGGTTTGGTCCTGGCCGCGACCAGGGACTTTGCCTCCTCAAGACTCGCAACGCGTTCCACCGTCTTGATCCGGCAGACCTCTGGCGTGCGTCCTGCATGCCCGCGGGTGATCACCTTCGCGAAGTCGCCAGAGCATGCGCGTGCGCCAAAACTCGACAGCGCGGCTGCGTTCGACCAGGCGATGTCGTCGCAGCGCTGGTAGAATGTCAGCAGATAGGTGCGCGCGCGCGTCGGCGCTTCGATCACCAGATGGGTGTCGTCGACGACCTGATATCCGGATACCGAGGCGGTCCGGAAACAGGCGTCATTGCTGCGGGGGCCGGCCAAAGCGGGCGTTGCCAGGAGAACCATGCTGATCCAAAGGAAGGCAGTCTTCATGACGGTGGCTCCACATTCCCGCAAAGGTGACTATACCATCGCCGCAGCGGGCGTGCGCGCGCCGCGCGCGCACCTTTGCGTGAACAGCCGCTGAAAGAGAACGCCATTTCCATGGGGTCCGCCACGTCCCGCCACCCTGGATCGAGCCCGCGCATTCTGATCGCCGGCGCTGGCGTGATCGGCCTGGCCTTGGCCCTGACGCTGGCGCGGCGCGGCGCGCGCGTGCTCGTCAGCGAAGCGACCCGGGTTGGAGGCGGCGCCAGCGCCGCCGCCGCCGGCATGCTGACGCCGTTTTACGAGACCGATCCGCACAGCGACGCCCACCCGGACCTCGCCGCCCTGGCGGCAGAAAGCCTGCGGCGCTGGCCGGCCTTCGCTGCGGGCCTGTGCGCGGATGTCGGCTTGCGTCAGCGCGGCGTTGTCTATGTCGCCCGCAACGCCGCTGACGGTGCGCGCCTCGAGCGTGCGATGGCCGCGAGCCAGGCGCCGGTCAGCCGTCTGGACGCCGCCGGCGTGCGGGCCCTGGAGCCCGCGATTTCCGGCGAGATTGAACGGGCGGCGTTCGCCCAGACCGAGGGGCAGGTCGATGTCCGGCTGCTGCTGCCGGTTCTGGCTGATGCGTGCCGTCGGGCAGGCGTGGTGTTCGACGAGGGCAGTGAAGTCATCGCGGTCCACCAGATTGGCGGGCGTGCGCGCGGACTGATGCGGGCCGATGGCCGGGTTGAAGGCGGCGATTGTGTGGTGATTGCTGCGGGAGCGTGGGCGCGGCGCCGGTTTTCCGATTTGGCGGGTCTTGGACATCTTGCGCCTGTGAAGGGGCAGATCTGCGCCGTCGACGCTCCTGGCGTGCAATTGGACCGTCCGATCGAAGGTCCGGGCGTGTATCTGACCCCACGGGGCGGCGAGATCCTGGTTGGGGCTACCCGCGAACCGGGCGAGTGGAGCCTGAGGGTTGATCCCGTGGCCATCGCTGGTCTGCTGGCGGCTGCATGCCTCCTCGCCCCGGGGCTGGCTGGCGCGCGCGTCACTGCCCAGTGGGCGGGGCTGCGTCCTGGCATGCCGGACCGTGCGCCGGTGCTCGGGCAGAGCAGTCTCAAAGGCGCCTATGTCGCCTGCGGTCATGGCCGCAACGGCGTGCTGCTGGCGCCCGTGACGGCGGATATCCTCGCCGATCAGATCCTGGGCGGTCCGCCTGACCCTCTGGCGCTGCGTTTTGCACCAATGCGTTTCGCGTCCGCCGCCCAACCGCCTGTCCACGCCACCGCAGTGCTGGGCGCAGCCTTAGACACCCCAACTGCAGGTCCAGGGAGCATGTCATGACGCTTGCCATCGAACCGACTGAAGACCAGCGCGCCATCAGGGCTGAGATTGAGAAGATCTGTGCCCGCTACGATGACGCCTACTGGTCCAGGACTGACGAAACCGGTCGATTTCCCGAAGATTTCGTCGCCGACATTGCCGCCGGGGGATGGCTGGGTCTGGCCATGCCGGAGGAGGTCGGCGGAGCTGGGCTGGGGCTGACCGAGGCTGCCATCCTGATGCAGACGGTGGCCCAGTCGGGGGCCGGCTTCTCGGGCGCGTCGGCCATTCACCTCAACATCTTCGGTCCGATGCCGATCGTAAAGTTCGGCGCTCCCGAGCAGAAGCAGGCGTTCCTGCCTCCTGTCATTTCAGGCGCCGACAAGATGTGTTTTGCAGTGACGGAGCCGAATTCCGGTCTCGACACGGCAAGTCTGCAGACCAAGGCGGAGCGCACGAAGTCCGGGTATGCCATCACGGGTCGGAAGATCTGGACGACATCGGCCCAGCGCGCCAACAAGATCATGATCATCGCGCGCACCACGCCGCGCGACCAATGCCGCAAGCCGACTGACGGACTCTCAATATTCTACACCGATTTCAACCGCAACCGGATCGAAGCACAGCCGATCCCGAAAATGGGTCGCAAGGCGGTCGAGTGCAACACGCTGTTCATCGACAATCTGGAGGTTCCCCGTGATCATCTGATCGGTGAAGAGGGCAAGGGCTTTCAGTACATTTTGTCCGGTCTCAACCCGGAGCGCGTTCTCTTTGCGGTCGAGGCGGTCGGTCTTGGCCGCGCTGCGCTGGCCAAGGCTGCGCGCTACGCAAAGGAGCGCGTCGTGTTCGGCCGCGCGATTGGCCAGAACCAGGGCGTGGCCCACCCGCTGGCGCGCAGTTGGATCCAGCTCGAGGCGGCCGATCTTTTGGCGTTCAAGGCGGCGGCTCTGTTCGACGCCGGCAAGGAGTGCGGCGCTGAGGCCAATGCCGCGAAATACCTTGGCGCCGAGGCGGGCTTTGAGGCCTGTGAGGCGGCCGTGCTTGCCCATGGTGGAATGGGATACGCCAGGGAGTATTCCGTGGAGCGCTATTTTCGCGAGGTCATGATCGCTCGCATCGCGCCCGTGTCGCGCGAAATGATCCTGAACTTCGTCGCCGAGCGCGTCCTGGGTCTGCCCAAAAGCTACTGAGACCGCCGGCGCCGCGGCCCGGCGGCGGCGGTCCGCGATGCGGTTCCTGGGATGGCGCCCACTGGGCCGGGCCCACTGGCCGCCGCGTAGCCTTGGCGCGCTTGGCCGCGCCGCCGCCGGCGGATGCAGCCGCCTGGCTACTGCGGCGCGAGGGGGCCATTTGGTCCTGCAAGCCGCGCGGGCGCAGCGCTCTCCAGGCCGCGGCAGTCGACTGACGCCGGTTCGACCGTTCCGCGCCTTGGCGGGCCGCGCAGGATCACGGTGCGCCGCGCCAGCAGTTCGCCGCCTTGGGCCTGCAAGGGATTGGCGCTGACTGTCTCAACGATGCTGGCGACCTGCTGGTCTGCAGTCGCCGCGCGCACGGTGACTGTGCGTCGCGTTTCATAGGCCGCGCTTGGCTGGTCGATCCGCTCCGCGGCCAGGCACCAAAGACGCCCGCCATCTTCCCCGGTCATGAAGCGACGGGCGCCGGAGAGGCTGTCGAGTCCCCCGACTTTTTCGCGTCGCACATAGAATTCGAAGCGGGCGCAGCGTGAATCGCGTGAGGGTGCGATCGAGAACCGCCACCAGCCGTCGGCGTCGACCAGCGGGGTGAGCACGCCGTCCGGGCTGAAGGGCGGATCAAACTGGCTGCGCAGGCGGAAGTCGAGGGCGGAGACATTTGTCTCCACGCTGTCCCAGCCTTCGCCGAGCCGCGACAGGATGTCGAAGGGGCGGGAGGACAGGTCATGGTCGATGATCACGCCGGTGCGGATCGGCGCGGCCGGCGCGATGTCGGGCGCCGCCCGGCGGCAGGCCTGCGCGTGAGCCGTCTTCGGATTGGGCTTTGCAGGCGCTGCGCGCAACACGACCTGCTGCAGGACGCGTGCGACGCCCTGCTCGGTCGGGTCATCCCAGCGCATGGGTGCTGTCGGACCGGAAGCAATTCCCGACATCCGCACTTCGCGCTGGCGTCCCTTCGCATCTGTGATGCGCAGCACCAGGAGCGTGCCGGGCGACAACGTCGGGCGATCAATGTCGAGGGTGACGGCGGCAGGCCCATCGAGCGTGTAACCAAGGTCGGCAAGCGCGTCCCTGGCGGCTTTGGCCTGCAGATCGAGCGCCTGCTGTGCGGCCGGATCGGCTTGCGGCGCGACCGAAATGCGGGCGCCGCGCTCCGAGGCAATGCGCGTGGCGCCTGGGATGGTCCGGTCATGGACGCGTGCGGCGTCGATTGCGCCTGCCTGGGCCAGCGCCGCCCTTGGCCAGGCGCCCAGCAGGCTTGCGTACGCCAGCACGATCGCCAGCAGACCCGCGCATCGGTGGACCCGCGAAGGGCGCGTCCCTGGCAGGCTGCCTGCCCCTAACGCGGGTGCATGCAGCCGCGTGGCGCAGCCCTGCCAGGGGTGGAATGCGGCTCCCACTGTGATGGCGGCGGGTGAGGGCGCCGGCCTGCCGGAGGATCTGCCCGTCACGGCAGGCCCGCGGGCTGGCCGGATGCTGTCCACGGCGGGGCGGTCGTCATCCGCGCGCGAAGCCGCCTGCGCGATAGATCGCATCGATTGTCTCCATATTGGCGATCATGTCGTCGCCCTCCGTTGGCAGAGCATCTCCGCTTGCAAGCGCGTGTTTGACGGCGGCGAGCTGAAACGTGAAGGTCGCGTCCGTTGTCAGGCTCTCATGATGGGTCTTGCCCGCGCGGGTGAGTGCGATGTCGTGACCGAATTGGGGGGCGATGGGATTGGTCACTGCAATGCTGCCCTGCGTCCCCTCGAGGTGAAGCATCGCGCGCCGCACCCCGTCGGCTGGCTGCATGGACGTCTGCACGACAGCCTCAAATCCGGTGTCGAACACCAACCGCGCTTCGGTGGTCACATCGACGCCGCTCAGGGCCTTGTCCACGCGCGCTTCGACGCTTGTGATTGCGGGCTCGACAGCCCCTGGCGCTGCCTGGATCCTTGCCGTATGGCGCAGCCAATGGACGCAATAGCAGCCGAGATCCATCAGGGCCCCGCCGGCCAAATCAGCGCGCCATCGGATTTCTTCGGGGTCGGTGCGGATGTTGGCGTTGAAGACCGCCGCGCCGCGTTTCAGAGTCCCGATTTCACCACGTCGCACGATGTCAAGCACACGCAGGAAGACCGGGTGATGGCGATAGTGGAAGGCTTCGATCAGGCGCACATGGCGCGCGCGCGCATGTTCGACGATGGCCCGGGTTTCAGCGGCATTGGCTGCGGAGGGCTTCTCCAGAAGGACTGGTTTACCGGCGTCGATGGCAAGGCGGGCGTGGCCGGCGTGCAGCGCAGGCGGGCTTGCGACATAAACAAGATCGACATCGTCCCGCAGCACCAGGTCCTGGTAGCTTGCAGCGACGCCGGGCACGCCGTGTTCCAGGGCGAAGGCGCGCGCGCGGGCCGGATCGCGCGCGGCGATGGCGGTGACGCGCACGTCTGGAACGAGCCGCGCCGGCGCGATGATGGCTGCAGTGGCGATGCGCGCAGCCGCCAGGATCCCGATCCGCAGCGCCATGGCCTAGGCCTCGTTGAGGGGGAAGCGGGCGATGGCGGCGCTGCCGTCCTCGCGCCCGAATGCAAGACTTTTTCCGTCGGCGGACCAGGCTATGCCTGAGACTGGAGAGCCTGCGGACGCGTCGATTTCGGCTGTCTGGGCGGCGCCCATTGGAAAAATCGACACCTTGCCGTCGTCATACCCGGCGGCGACGACAGCCAGGGTCGGCGCGCCGGCGCAGCGCGTCACGTTGCTGCCTGGGTCGCCCACCATGATGGCCTGCTGCCCCATCGGCCCTTTGGCGCCGACGAATGGCCAGACCACAACGACTTCCGCCCCGCTCGTCGCCATCAGCTTTCCTGAGTCGAGGAATGAGAGGGATTTCGGACGCTGGGGATATTGCGGCATGCGGAAATCGGTTCCGTCCTCAAGGCGCCAGCCGTGCAGGCTGGCGTCCTGCATGGACGTGATGAGGAAGCGCCCGTCGGGGCTGGTGATGACGTCGGTATGCGGACCTGCCCAGCGCAGCCGCCTGGCCACGCTGGTGGCTGAGCCTGCCATCCATTGCGTCACGCCGTCCTTGTGCGCGCAATACAGGCGCTTCCCGGTCGGATCGAACGTCATGCCGCGCACAACGCTGTCGTGGGCGAAGCGCGCGATGTTTTTGCCGTCAGCAGAAAATGTGAGGACGTTCCTGCCCCAGGCGGCCGCGACGATCCCGGTCCTGGGCGATGCGGCGATACACTCCACCCAGCCTTTGTCCCTCGCCCATTCCTGGGCGGCTGTGCGGTCTGCGAAGACGAGACGCCCGTCGTCGCCCCCGGAGATCACTCCGCCGCGATGCGCAACGGCTGTGAGCGCGGCGTCGGCGTGGGCGCGGATGATGGCCGGCGGAGTTTGGTCTTCTGGGCGGGCGAAGGCGATGGCGCCGTCGCCGAGGGCGAATGCGAAGGCGTCCCCGGTCCACACGACGGCGTTGACGGGCGCCTCGAACGCGAAGCGGGCGCCATTTTCATCGACATAGGCGGGAGCGTTCACGCGATGCAGGCCTCGAATCCGGCCTTCAGGACGTCGCGGGGCAGATCGCGGCCGATGAAGACGGCGCGTGAGATGCGGGCTTCGCCGGGACGCCAGGCGCGCTGCCAGTCCATTTCCAGCACCATGTGAACGCCCTGGAAGACCAGTCGGCGGTCCTCGCCCTGGGCGTTCAGAATGCCTTTCCAGCGCAGGATCTGGGGGCCTTGCTCCTGGGCGAGGCCGGCGAGCCAGGACTGCAGTTTCATCCTGTCGAGCGGCTTGTCCGTCGACAGAGAGACCGACTGGATGTCGTCAAGATGCCCGCCCTGGGCCTGGCCGGACGCTTGGTCATGCAGGCCATCGCCCGCAGGGGCGTGTTGGTCATGGCCATCGCCATGCCCTGTGTCGCCATGGCCGTGTTCATGTCCGTGGTGATGACCGTGATGATGATCGTGGTGATGATCGTGGTGATGATCGAGGTGATCGTGGTCGCACAGGAAATGCGGATCGACGTCGAGGATGCGTTGCAGGTCGAACGCCCCCTGGTCCAGGACGGCGTCCAGCGGCGCTGCGCAGCGTTGTGTGCGCACCACCCGGGCTGTCGGATTGATTGCGCGGATGCGCTGCTCGACCCGGGCCAGGTCATCCTGGCTGACGAGGTCGGTTTTGTTGAGCAGGATGACATCGGCGAAAGCGATCTGCTCAAGCGCCTTCTCGCTGTCAGCGAGGCGCGCCTCAAGATTGAGGGCGTCTGCGACCGTCAGAATGGCGTCTAGCCGCGTGCGTCGTTTAACCTCTTCGTCGAGGAAAAAGGTCTGCGCCACGGGTGCTGGATCGGCAAGACCGGTGGTTTCCACGAGGATGGCGTCGAACTTTCCCTTGCGTTTCATCAGTCCGGAGAGAATGTGGATAAGGTCGCCGCGCACAGTGCAGCAGATGCAGCCGTTGTTCATTTCAAAGATTTCTTCATCGGCGTCGACCACAAGATCGTTGTCGATGCCGATTTCCCCGAATTCATTGACGATCACGGCGTAGCGCTTGCCGTGGTTCTCGGTCAGGATGCGGTTGAGAAGCGTTGTCTTGCCCGCGCCAAGGAAACCGGTGAGGACGGTGACAGGGGTCTGTTCGCTCATGGCAGGGCTCGTTGCAGGCTGGGATCGACGCGCAGTTCCGAGGTGCGCGCAGGCGCCGGCCGCGCCTCGGTCAGGCGATAGAAGAAGCCGGTGTCGTCGCGGTAGATAAGGTTCATTTTGCCCTCCACAAGCACCGCGTCGTAGCTGAAATTGAATGGCCTGGAGGCTTTCACCTCGATCAGAAACGCCGGCCCGGCAGTCATGCAGAATGGGCAGGAGGGCGGGTAGGCCATCAGAATGAAGTGGTTCTGCGTTTTCGTTTCCTCGAGCGGCATCATGTAGCCGTTGATGCGGATAGTCTTGCCGTTCAGCGCCTTGACCGCGTCGGGAAAGACCGGGGCGACATAGGAAAACCGGTTGGCGTCGACCTTCTCGACCTCCTTTGTCTGGCCGAGCAGCTCCCAGCTGATGGCCCCGCGCGGGGTCGGGGCTGTGGTCCAGGTCTGTCCGGGATGGGACTGGTAGCCTGGAGCGTCCAGCGCTTTGGTCTGGGCCTCGGCCGCCCGGCCTGACGCCGTCGCCAGGACGCCTGCGGCGAGGACGCCGAGCAGGAGGATGGCGCCGGCCTTCACGCCAGCGCCGCCCGCTGTCGCCGACCGCATTGTGCGGCTGGCCAGGGTGCGCGCTCCCCACAGGGCTGCGCGCGCCAGGTCACGACCTGAGGAGATTTTGCCCAATCCAAGCTTTGCCACGGCCATCTCGTGCGACGCGATGGCGCCTGCGCCGTCTGACCGGGCGGCGATTGACTGATGGGGTGTGGGAGAAACGCCGACGTGAGGGACTGTCGCCATCATGGCCTCAGGGTGCGATTGGGTGTGGAGCGGGCAACTTACGCCCTGGCGAGGGTGTCCGCCAGATCCGCGCGGTAGGCAAGCAGGCCCGGCGCCAGGGCGGCGGCGGCCCCGGCGGCGAGCGCTCCGGCCAGGATCCAGCCGATCTCCCAGCGCCAGACAAGCGCCCCGGCGGCGAAGGCCTGCGCCTGATCAGAGATCCCGCCGAGGCTGGCCATGAGACCGTAGGCGGCCGCCACGCCGAGCGCAGCGCCGATCGCCGCGACGATGAGGCCCTCCAGCAGGATCTGCGACAGCACCCGTGCGCGCGACGCGCCCATGACGCGCATCAGCGCCACGTCGCCCCGTCTTTCGCGTGCGACCTGGAGCATGGCGACGAACACGCTGACGGCTGCGGCTGCAACGAGCAGCCAGGCGAAGGCGGAAATGAGGTCGAAGCCGACGCCGAGCAGGTCGAACAGTCGGGTGGTCTCAAGGGCTGGCGAGGCCGCCATCATGGCGGTGGTGCGATTGATCCGTGCGGGCAGGCGGACCGCGGCCATCGGCGTACGGTACTGGATGAGCAGCGCAGTGACCTCATCGGGGTAGGCGTCCTCGGCGTGGGCGCCGGGCGGATGGGCCATGCCGCCCCCGCCAGCATGGTCATGCGCCGCCTCGCCAGCCTTCGCCGCTGGCGCGCTTTCAGCTTCATCGGCCGGATGGATGGCGTGCATCATCTGGACGGTTTCAACCGGCGTCACGATAACCCGGTCGAGCACGGTGCGGGTCGGCTTGAGGCGGCCGACGATCACGGTTTCATGGCCGGGATGCGCCGTCCCGCCATCACCGAGTCCGTGGGCGGATTGGAACCGATCACCGACCGCAATGCCGATGCGCTGCTGCGCCTGCGCGCCGATCACGGCTTCGTAGGGGGCGGCGAACATCCTGCCTTCGGCCAGTTCGCCGCCAAAATGGTCCACATAGTCGTGCGTGCTGCCCACGACCCGCGCGCCGCGGAAAGAATCGCCAAGGGCCAGGGGAATTGCTTTTTTCACAAGCGGATCGGCCGCGATGCGCGCGGCGTCGACCGCTGTGATGTTGCCCGTGGGAACATCGACCTGGAAGATGCTGGAGAGAATGAGCTGGAGCGGGCTGCCTTTGGCGCCGACGACGAGATCGACGCCGCGGGCGTTTTTCGACAGGTTGTCGGAGAGCGCTGTCGTGAACAGGACCAGCGCGACCGCAGCCATCACCCCGAGGGCGAACAGCACGGCATGCAAGGCTGTGGAGAGACGCCGGTCCCACAGGCTTGCCAGAGCGAGGCCCCAGGCGTTCATGGCGCAGCCTCCGGGGCGGCGAGCTCCAGGCGGTCCGGGAACAGGTCCTTGAGCCGCTGATCGTGGGTTGCGATGACGAGGGTCGCCCCGCAGGCGTCGGCTTCGGCGCGCAGCAGGCGCGCAACGCGCCCTGTCGCGCTGTCGTCGAGCGCGCTGGTCGGCTCGTCGGCGAACACCAGGCGCGGCCGGGCGGCGAGCGCGCGCGCCACGGCGGCGCGCTGGCTCTCGCCCTGGCTGGCCTGGCGCGGCAGGCGGTCAGCCAGATGGCTGATCTGCAGGCGCGCCAGCAGGTCATCGATGTGCGTCGGATCAGGTTTTTGCCCAGCGAGGGACTGGGCGAGGCGCAGGTTGTCACGCACGCTCAAGGACTGGATCAGCCGCAGGTTCTGGAACACATAGCCAATGGTCCGGCCGCGGAAGCGATCAAGCGCTGCGGCGCCGAGACCTGACAGATCCTGACCGGCGATGAGGATGCGTCCGGCCGCCGGGCGGCGCAGACCGGCGAGGGCATGCAGCAGCGTTGTCTTGCCCGACCCTGACGGCCCGAGCACCAGGGTGTGGCGTCCCGGTGGCGTCGACCACGCGGCCAGGCGCAGCACGGTGCGCCCGCCGGCGGTCAGCTCAAGATTTTCAACCTCGATCATGACGTCCTGCGCTGCGGCGGATCTCGACCCGGCGCGACGTACGCACGGGCCGGCGCCCATCACCCAGGCGTGGGCGGCGTGCGACCATGCCCGCGCACCGGGGGTCGGCGCAATGCCTTGCGCACATGCGCCGGCCGGCAGACCGTTGCACCCCTCCCTCGGGCGCACCTCCAACGGCGCGCCTGCGTCCAGGGGCCGGTCATCCGGCGCGCCGCCATCCAGCTGCCAGATCTGCAAACAGGCGCGATCCGCCCGGAAACCGTCCCCCCAACCTGCATCCCGCCCGCACAGTGGGCGGTCCTGACGGCGACCACGCTGGCCAAGGTCGGGGATTACAGCCGCGGCGGGTGGTCGTGATCGGCCTGCTGAGCCGCATCCGGCTCACGGGCCGGGGGAACGGAACGCTGTCTGTTCGCCGCGCGGCGTCAGATCTGCGCCAGTGCTCCCTCCAGCGGCAGCCGCAGCGCGATCATGCCGTCGGGCGCTGCAGCGGCCAGCGCGTCGACAAGTTCCTTTTGATGCGCCTCTTCATCGCCGGTTGCGAGCGCGTAGGCGGATGCATAGGACGTGGACAGCAGGAAACCGGCGGTCTGCTCCGGCGTCCAGGTGAAATCCGCGTAGATTTCGAATGGCTTCACGCTCGTGAATGCCTGGCTTTCGGTGATCAGATCGCCGTAGGCCCGCCAGTCGCTGAGCCGGTCATGCATGCGGCTGCGCCAGAGCGCATTGTAGCGCGCCAGGACGTCGCCGACGGCCCCGGACGCGGCCTGTGGACGGGAGAAGGCGACCGCCATGAAAGCTCCGCCTGGTCTCAGCCACCCGGCGATGCGGGCGCAGACCCGTTCGGCGTCCATCCAGTGGAACGCAGTCGCCGCCAGCACGCAGTCCACCGCGCCGGCCGGAAACTCGACTGCTTCAGCGGAGCGCGGATGCACGCTGAGGCGGGGATGCCTCGGCAGCAGGGCCGCCATATCCGGGTCTGGTTCGACAGCGCTGACATGCGCGAAGCGCGTGAGCAGCCCCCCGGTGGCCTGGCCGGTGCCTGCGCCCAGGTCGACGGCATGGGCGAGCGGCGGTCCTGCAGCGGCGACCAGACGATGGAAGACGGCGTCGGGATAGGCCGGGCGATAGGCCTGATATCGCGCGGCGTAGCGCCCGAAGCGCGGCGTCTGATCGCTGGGGAGGCTCTGGTCCGGCGGCTCCACGATGGCGTTCTTTCCTCGCGGGCCGAGCGGCCCCCGGCAGCATATAGAGCGCGCGCGCCGTCCCGCGAGGGTAGGGCTGCAGCCTGCTTCAGGCGCCGATCAGCGCCAGCCACTCGTCCTCGCTGATGACCGCCACGGCATGCCTTTGTGCGTCGGCGAGTTTGCTCCCGGCGCCGGGACCAGCGACCACGAGATCGGTCTTGGCCGATACCGAGCCCGCCACCTTGGCCCCGAGCGCGACAGCCCGCGCCTTGGCTTCGTCGCGGGTCATCTTTTCGAGGGTTCCGGTAAACACGATAGTCTTGCCTGCGACGGCGCTGTCGGAGCGTGGACGGGCGGCGGGACGCACGGTGACTTCTGCGAGCAATCGGTCAAGGACCGCCCGGTTGTGGTCTTCGGCGAAGAAGTCGAGCAGCGCATCGAGCGCAACCTCGCCGAGGCCATCAAGTGCGGCGAATGCGCGATAGGCGGGGCCTGGCCTGCTGCGCGCAGCTGACCGGGCGGCCTCGGCGAAATCCCGCCAGGCCGGCCACTGCCGGGCGAGGGCCGCGATGGCGGGTTTTTTCAATTCCCTGAGGCCGAGGCTTGCAAGGACCGGTGCGGTTTCGCTGAACAGATCCGCAGCCGGCGGCTGGGCGCTTTCGTCCGCAAATCGGTCGAGCAGCGCCTGCAATGCCTTCTCGCCGACATGGCTGGTTGCTTCAAAGGCCCGATAGGCTGGGCCCGGCCGGTCTTGCCCGGCCGCCTTCACCAGCTCTTCCAGGCCGGACCAGAGGCCGGCGTGGCGCGCCAGAAGGCCTGCGGTTGTTTCTCCGATGTCGCGCACGCCCAGCGCAAACAGGAACCGCTCGAAGTCGACGGAACGTCTGGCTTCGATTGCGGCGAACAGATTGGCGATGCTTGTCTCGCCATAGCCCTCGCGCGTGCGCAGATCCACCTCGCCGGCCGCCTGACGGCGCGACAGGGTAAAGATATCGGCTGGTTCCTGGATCAGGCCGTCGGCGAAAAGCGCTTCGATCTGTTTGGCTCCGAGGCCTTCGATATCCATTGCGCGGCGTGAGGCGAAGTGTTTGAGGTGTTCCACCCGCTGGTAGGGGCAGGCGAACGCTCCGGTACAACGTCGCACGGAATCTTCACGCCCGGCCGCTTCATTGAAGGCGCGGATGGCTGGCGTCTTCAGTGGGCAGGGACAGACCTGGGGAAAGACGAATGGCTTGCTGTCGGGCGCGCGCCTGTGCAGGAGCACGTCAACGATCTGCGGGATGACGTCGCCGGCGCGCTGCACCACCACGTGGTCGCCGGTGCGGATATCCTTGCCGTCGCGGATTGGCGCGCCGGAGTTGTCCACGCCGCGGATATAGTCTTCGTTGTGCAGCGTTGCATTCGACACCACGACGCCGCCCACCGTCACCGGTTCAAGTTTGGCGACCGGCGCGAGCGCGCCGGTGCGCCCAACCTGGATGTCGATGCCGCGCAGCACCGTGACCGCCTGCTCAGGCGGAAACTTGTGCGCGATCGCCCAGCGCGGGAAGCGCGTCACCACGCCCAGACGTTTCTGCAGGGCGATGTCGTTGACCTTGTAGACGACGCCATCGATATCGTAGCCGAGCCCCGCCCGGCGCTCTGCAAGCAAACGATAATGCGCGAGCATGGCGCTTTCATCCGCGCACAGACGCATGTCCGGGTTGGTGGGCAGGCCCCAGTCTGCAAATCGGCGGATCGCCTCCATCTGGGTGTCGGCGAACTGGGCCGACGCCTCGCCCCATGCGTAGGCGAAAAACTTCAATGGCCGGCGCGCGGTTTCCCCGGGATCAATCTGGCGCAGCGCGCCCGATGCGGCGTTGCGGGGGTTGGCGTAGGGCTCCTCGCCTGCTGCGCGCTGCGCCTCGTTCATGGCGGCGAAGTCGGCGTGGCTGAAGTAGACCTCGCCACGCACGTCAAGCAGATCGGGCCAGGCGTCCCCGGCCAGCCGGTGGGGAATGGCGCGAATGGTGCGCACATTGGCAGTCACATCCTCGCCCTCCCGCCCGTCGCCGCGTGTCGCGGCCTGCACCAGTTCACCCCGCACATAGCGCGCATTGAGCGACAGACCGTCGATCTTGGGTTCTGCGGTGCAGGCGATCGGCTGGGCGTCGTCCCAGCCGAGAAAGCGGCGTGCGCGGGCGAGGAAGTCGGCGACGTCGGTGTCGCTGAAGGCGTTGTCGAGCGACAGCATGGGGACGCTGTGGGCGACTTTGGCGAAGCCGCGCGCGGGCGCTGCGCCAATCCGTTCGGATGGGCTGTCGATGCGCTTGAGGTGTGCGAAGCGGGCTTCGATCGCCTGGTTGCGGGCCTTCATCGCATCGTAGGCTGCATCGCTCAGGCTTGGCCGGCTGTGTTCATAGTAGAGCTGGTCGGCCTCGGCGATCGCCTCGGCGAGGCGTGCGAGTTCGATCGCGGCCTCTGCTTCGGTCAGCTCGACAACCGGTTTGTCGGCAGGTCCGCTGGATTGCGGGTGTGCGTGCGTGCTCATGCGAGGCGACTAACTGCCGTTGCGCTGAGTGGCAAGCGGCGCCATGCCGTTGCGTCAGGCTTCCCCGCTCCGGCGGGAGCGCTATGGTTGTAGCGACCAGTCGCGGCTTCCGGCCGCACGAGGGAGGCCAGGTGCGATGAACTTCGACTTCTCGGACGACCAAAAGGCGCTGAAGGATCAGGCGAGGAAGTTCCTGGCGGACAAGAGCTCCGCCGCGGCGGTGCGCGCTGTGCTTGAAGATGGGGCGAGGAGTTATGACGCTGCGCTGTGGCGCCAGGTCGCCGACCTCGGCTGGCTGGGTGTGGCCATTCCGGAGGAGTTTGGCGGCCTTGGGCTTGGACGCCTGGAGCTGTGCGTGCTGGCGGAGGAGATGGGCCGGGCGCTTGCGCCCATTCCGTTTTCCTCCACGGTCTACTTTTTCGCCGAAGCCGTGATGTGCGCCGGCTCGCCGACCCAGAAGGCTGCGGTTCTGCCCAAGGCGGCGGCTGGCGAGGTGATTGGCTGTTGGGCGGTGTCGGAAGGGCCAGGCGCGCCGACGCCGGGTTCCATAACGGCGAGTTTTGACGGCGCGAGCCTGTCCGGGGTGAAGATCCCCGTCACCGATGGGGATATCGCGACCCATGCCGTCGTTCTGGCGCGCGAAGGGTCGGGGCTCAGCCTAGTTCTGGTCGATCTCGCCGCCGCCGGGGTTGGCCGCGAGACGGTCAAGACCCTGGATCCGTCGCGCGGTCATGCCCGCCTGACGTTTGACAAGGTCAAGGCCGAAAGGCTTGGCGCGGCGGGTGAGGGCTGGGTGATGGCGGAAGCCATTGTCGACCGCGCTGCAGCCCTGCTTGCGTTCGAGCAGATCGGCGGCGCGCAGGCGTGTCTTGAGATGGCCGTTGACTACGCCAAGAACCGGTATGCCTTCTCGCGTCAGATTGGGTCATTCCAGGCGATCAAGCACAAGCTGGCGGACATGTACGTTGCGATCGAGGTCGCGCGGTCAAACGCCTTCTACGGGGCCTGGGCCCTGTCCACCGACGCGGCTGAGCTTCCGCTTGCGGCGGCTGCTGCGCGGGTGGCCGCGACCGAGGCTTATCACCTTGCCTCGAAAGAGAATATTCAGACCCACGGAGGCATGGGGTTCACCTGGGCGGTGGACTGTCACCTTTACTACCGGCGCGCCAAGCTTCTCGCGGTGCAGGCCGGGGCCCCGCCGGTGTGGAAGGAGAAGCTGGTCAAGCGCCTGGAGCAACGCAACGCGGCCTGAGGCGGTGGTTGCCTGAGCCGGGGCCTGGCCAATGATTGCGCCGCGGGTTCAGCCGGGGGCCCCGGGGTCCTGCTCTGCCCGAGCGGGGGCGGCGGCGCAGCTGTGCGCGGGGCCTTGATATGCGCTCGCCATGGGGCGAGCCAGATATCCGTCGGTCCAAACCGCCCCCGTGCGGTCAGTCCGTCCGCCGCCGTGCTCCGCGTCCGGTCGGGCCTGTGCTGCGCGCATGCGGTCGCTGTCCTGACGGCGGGTCGCCGCGCCACGCGCGCCCATCGTCGCGGTTGTGACGCACGGGCGCTGGCGTGCGCCCGCGGGTGCGTGGGGAGATCTGCATGACTGCAGGAGCCTGCGGGTCAGACAGAAGGGACGCGCCGCAGTCGGCGCTGGAGGAGGCGGCATGATCCGCGGTCGGGAGTATCGTGTAGCGGGGCCGGACGTTTCTGTTGATCCTGACGCCTTCATCCACGCCTCCGCGCAGATCTACGGCGCGGTGCGGATCGCGCGCCACGCCTCTGTCTGGCCAAATGTGGTCATGCGGGCGGAAGCGCTGCACATCGAGATCGGCGAGGCGGCCAACATCCAGGACTTTGTCATGGTGCACATCGGCGCGGGCACGCCGGCGGTCGTGGGCGCCTATTGCTCGATCACCCATCATGTGACCCTGCATGGCTGCACGATCGGCGCGGACTGCCTGATCGGGATCAACGCGACGATCATGGATGGGGCGGTCATCGGCGCCAATTCGATCGTCGCGGGGCATGCCTTCGTGAAGGAGGGCATGGTCATCCCGCCGAATTCAATCGTCATGGGCCAGCCGGCAGAGGTCAGGCGCACGCGGGACAACAGGCGCGCGAACCGTCTCAACGCGCTGCTCTACCGGGCCAAT
Organism: Hyphomonadaceae bacterium; assembly: GCA_040381075.1. Taxonomy (GTDB): domain Bacteria; phylum Pseudomonadota; class Alphaproteobacteria; order Caulobacterales; family Aquidulcibacteraceae; genus JBEIHX01. The sequence goes on along the minus strand of JBEIHX010000004.1, from coordinate 109,675 downwards.
GCGCAGGGCTATGCCGACGGCGACTTCAGGGTATGGTCACGCCCCGAAGCAATGACGGCCGCCGCCGAGGAGGTGGTCCGCATGCTCGGGGCGTGAGGCGGCGCTAGCGTTCGCCCATCTGCTTGAAGAACTCGCCATCGGGCGCGATCACCATGGTGGTGTTGTCGCCGCGGAGCGATTTTTCGTAGGCCTGCATGGAACGGTAGAAGGACGCGAACTGCGGGTCCCGCCCGAAGGCCTGCGAGAACAGCTCAGCGCGGCGGGCCTCGCCCTCACCGCGAATGCGCTCTGCCTGTTCCTGCGCCTCGGCGCGCGTGACCGTGGCGACACGTTCAGCTTCGGCCACGATTTCCGTTGCGCGCTGTTCGCCCTGGGCGCGCAGTTCTGTGGCGCGCTGGGCGCGTTCGGCGGCCATGCGCTGGAACACCCGGTCCCGGTTGGCTTCTGGCAGATCGGCCCGCAGGATGCGCACGTCGGTGATGGCGATCCCCAGCGGCTTGGCGTTGAGGTTGGCCTCAATGCCGATCTGGCGCATCAGCTCGGCGCGCTGGCCCGAGATGATGTCCGTCGACGTCACCCGGCCGAGCACCCGACGCATGGCGGACGACACGAAACCGTTGAGGCGGCTTTCCGCCGTGTCGATGGTGCGGACCGATTGGTAGAAGAGCAGCGGGTCGACGATATGGTAGCGCGCGATGGCGTCCATGCGCAGGCGCTCCTGGTCGGACGCGACGATTTCGGTCGGCTCGAAATCGAGCTGGATGAGCCGCTTGTCGTAGATGACCGTGTTCTGCACGAACGGGATCTTGACCTGCAGCCCGGGCTCGTTCTTGCCCGTGGGGTTGATGACGCCCACGACCTGCCCGAACTGGAAGACCAGCGCCTGCTGGGTCTGGCGCACCACATAGAAGGTCTGTGTCACCAGCACGAAGAGGGCTGTGACGACGGCGATGGCGATGCCGGCGAAGTTGCGCATCAGTTCATGCTCCGTGACGAGGTTTGCGCCTGGGCCTGCGGCGCGGGCGCGACAGGGGGCTGGCTCTGCGCTGGCGCGCGCGGGCGCAACAATTCGGGCGGGAGCACCATCATCTGGCCGGCTTTGCCGTCGATGATGACTTTGTTGGCGTCACCGTAGACGCGCTCCATGGTCTCCATGAACAGGCGCTGGCGGGTCACGCCAGGCGCCCGGCGGTACTGGTCATAGACGAGGTTGAAACGCTGGGCTTCCCCGCTCGCCTCGCGCACCACCCGTTCCTTATAGGCTTCGGCCTCCTGCAGGATGCGCGCGGCCTCCCCGCGGGCGGCGGGCACGATCTTGTTGCGGTGCTCGGTGGCCTGCTGGATTTTCGTCTGGGCCTCCTGCTCGGCCGCAGCGACTGCCCGGAAGGCCGGCAGAACGCTGGCTGGCGGATCCGCCTTTTGCAGGGTGATGTTTTCGATCAGCACGCCAGCGCGGTAGCGATCAAGGGTCGCCTGGATCTGCTCACGCGCCTGGGTCTCGATCTCCGCCCGGTCGACGGTCAGCACGCCCTCCAGATTGCGCTTGCCCACCACTTCGCGCACCACGGACTCGGCCACGCCGCCGACCGCGGCGGCCGGGTCCTCCAGATTGAAGAGGAAGTTCTCCACACTGCCCACGCGCCAGTTCACCGCGAAATGCAGATCCACGATGTTCTGATCGCCGGTGATCATGAGACCGATCGCTTCGCCGCCGCGTTCCTCCGCGCCGACTTCGATGCGGTTCAAGCGCGACACCGGGACATGGATGCGCTCTTCGATCGGATAGGGCAGCGCCAGGTGCGGGCCTGGGCCGGTTTCCCGGTCGAATTTCCCAAACCGCAGCACCGCGGCGCGTTCGCCTTCCTGGACAAAGTAGATGCCGGTTGCGAACCAGCCGACGACGGCGAGGCCGGCGATCACCGCGAGGCCGGCCCTGCCGGGACCCTGCAGGTTGAATTCGCCGCCGGACGAATCACCGCCCCCGGATCTGCCGAAGCGCTCGCGCAGCTGTTTCAGGCGTTCCTCGAGGTCTGCTCCCCCGCGCCCCGGGCCCTGGCCGGGGCCTGGTCCCCGCGGTCCCTGGCCCGACGGGCCTTGTCCCCAGGGGTTTTTCGGGCCCGACGGGTTATTGCGATCGCCCCACGGGCCCTGGCCCGACTGGTCATTCCACGGCATCTTCATCCCCTGCGACGACGCGTTGCTGCGTCCGCGCGGTTGCACGACGCCCTTACATAGGCATGAAGGGCGCTAAGAAAAAGTTGGCCTGAGCTGCAGCCCATCCCTGAGCGGGGGCTACGGCACGGGCAGGCGGGTCAAATTGGTCGCGAAGGCGGTGCGATGGGCGGAACATCCAGCGGCGATAATTCCCGGTTCGTGGGCGATCCCGGCGGTGAGCCTGGGGGTGCTGCGCTGCTGGACGCTGCGCGCGTCGCGCTGGACCGGATTGTTGATCCCGGGAGCGGCCGGGGCCTTGTGGCGGCGGGCCGGATCGGTGGGTTGACGCTGCGTCCGGATGGCCGAATTGGCTTTGTCGTTGAGGCGGCGTCGCGCGACGCCGCCTGGGAGACGGTGCGCCTTGCGGCGGAGAAGGCGGTCGCCGGCGTGCCGGGGGTGACGGGCGTCACGGCTGTCCTGACAGCTCACGCCGATGCTGCGCAGCGCCCGCCTGCGACTGGGCGCGGGGGACGTCTGGGCGCGTCGGGCGCGCCTGCGAGCGTGCGTGTTCAAAAAGGCGTGAAGATGGACCCTGGCGCTGCGCAGGCGCTGGCGCCGCGTCCGGCGCCGGCGGGCGGAGGCATCCCTGGGGTCGGCGCGATCGTCGCGGTCGCCAGCGGCAAGGGCGGGGTGGGCAAGTCAACGGTGGCGGTCAATCTGGCGTGTGCGCTGGCGCGCCTGGGCCGGCGCGTCGGTCTGCTTGACGCGGATGTGTATGGCCCGTCTGCCCCGCGTCTGCTCGGTCTGTCCGCCGCAAAGCCTGAGCTTGGCGCCGACAAGAAGCTGGCGCCGCTGGAAGCATGGGGTCTCAAGGCGATGTCGATCGGCTTCCTGGTCGATGAGGACGCCCCGATGATCTGGCGCGGTCCCATCGTGATGAGCGCGCTGACCCAGATGATGAATGACGTGGACTGGGGGTCGCTTGACATTCTGATCGTGGACATGCCGCCGGGAACCGGTGACGCGCAGCTGACGATGGCGCAGCGCGTCAGCCTCGCCGGCGCCGTGATCGTGTCGACGCCGCAGGAGATTGCGCTGACGGACGTCCGCCGGGGCGTGGAAATGTTCCGCAAGACCCATGTGCCGATTCTCGGCGTTGTGCAGAACATGGCCTATTACGAGGACGCATCGGGCCGGCGCGTGCATATCTTTGGCGAGGATGGCGCGCGCCGCACGGCGGCGGCCTATGGCGCGCCTTTTCTCGGCGACATTGCCCTTATACCGGCGATCCGCGAATTGTCTGACGCGGGCAGCCCGCCTGCGGCGCTTGATCCGGCGGGGCCGGCGGCCGCGCCGTTCTACGCAATTGCGCAGGGTGTCTTGAGCGCCCTCGAGGATGGCGCCGGGGCCAAGCCTGCGCCCAGCATTCGCTTTGTTGATTAACTGCGGCTCCAGGGCTGCGCCAGGAGATCCGTGATGTCCGTCGACGCGCTTTTCCGTCCTTTCACATTCAAGGGATTGACGCTCAAGAACCGCATCGTGATGGCGCCGATGACGCGTCAGAAGAGCCCCAACAGCACGCCTGGGGCGGATGTGGCTGCCTATTACCGTCGCCGCGCTGAAGGCGGCGTGGGGTTCATCATATCGGAGGGCGCGAGCCCGAACCGTCCGGGCGCATCATTTGACGCCAATGTGCCGGCCTTTTTCGGGGAGGAGGCGCTCGCGGGCTGGAAGCGGGTGATTGACGAGGTCAAGGCGGCGGGCGGGGTCATGGCGCCCCAGATCTGGCATGTCGGCATGATGCGCAAACCGGGTCAGGGTCCAAATCCCGATGCACGCAGCGACGGCCCGTCCGGGTTGTCCGGTTCGGGCAAGCGGGTCGGCGAGCCGATGAGTGAAGAGGATATCGCAGATGCGGTGGACGCGTTCGCGAGCGCGGCGGCGTCCGCGCGCGATCTTGGCTTTCAGGCCTGCGAGATCCACGGCGCGCATGGCTATCTTATCGATCAGTTCTTCTGGGACCGGTCCAATCAGCGAACGGATCGCTACGGCGGAGACATGGTGGCCCGCACCCGCTTTGCGGCGGAGATCATCCGTGCCGCGCGCGCGCGCCTCGGTCCGGACTATGCTTTGATCCTGCGGTTTTCTCAATTCAAGCAGCAGGACTACGCAGCGAAGCTGGCGTCATCCCCGCAGGAACTGGAAGCGTGGCTGGCGCCGCTCATCGAGGCGGGCGTTGACTGCTTTCATTGCTCGCAGCGTCGGTTTTGGGAACCCGAGTTTGAGGGGTCTCACCTCAATCTGGCCGGCTGGACAAAGAAGATTTCCGCCAAGCCGGTGATTACTGTGGGCTCAGTCGGGCTGAGCGGCGAGTTTGTCGGCGGCATGCGCGGTGAGCCTTCGCGTCCTGCAAGTCTCGATGAACTGATCCGGCGACTTGAGGCCGACGAGTTCGATCTTGTCGCCGTGGGCCGCGCACTGTTGCAGGATGCAGGCTGGGCTGAAAAGATCCGCACCGGCCGGCATGATCAGTTGATGGACTACACCGCCGCCGCACTCGCGACCCTGGACTGAGGGGCGCCCTATCTGAATCGCCAGACGTTGGTCCGTTTGACCTCTGCATCCTCCAGCGAGGCCATCACCGGCGTCTGGTATTCAGCAATTGGCACAAGCCGGTCCTTGGCCAGATATGTCCTCCCGGGGTCGCCGATAAGCACTGTGCGGCCGGCCTGGTGCTGTGCGGCAAGCCAATCCGTGACTGCACGGGCGGATGCCTGTTCGTAGCAGATGTCGCCGGCCAGGATGACGCTGTCAGGGGGGCAATCCTGGCCAATGATGTCTCCCGCCCGGGGCTCGATCACAATGCCGTTGAGCGAGGCGTTGAGACCGATCGCTTCGATTGCAAAGAGGTCTATGTCGGTTGCGCAGGCGCAGGCGGCCCCTGCTTTCATGGCCGCGATGGCGACCATGCCGGATCCGGCGGCGAAGTCGATGACCGAGCGTCCACGGATGATATCCGGATTGTCGAGCACATAGCGCGCCAGCGCCTGGCCGCCGGCCCAGGCGAAGGCCCAGAATGGCGGGGGCAGGCCAATGGCGCCCAGTTCCTCCTCGCTCAGGCGCCACAGCTCCAGCGCGTCGTGGGCCAGGTGCAGCATGATTTCCGGACAATGCGGCGGGGCGCGCGCGATGGTGTTGGCGCGAATGAAGGCGCGGCGCGCCTGGCTGTCCTTCAGGTCCGGCGGATGCATGTTGGATCCTTGCCAAGGGGGCGCACGTCCCTGGCGCATGGCTGATCCCTGAGGCTGCGGGTGCGGCCGGACGGGTCGGACCGGTGCGTGCGCCGGCGTACGCCGCCGTGGCGCGCTGCGGATCGCGCGCCGCCCTTTGGGGTGCAACGCCGGTCGATGCCGTCGCCTGGCAAGCCGGGCGCCGGTGACGCTGGCGTCTGGTAGGCTGGCGTTGGGTAGGCTGGCGTTGGGTATGCTTGCGTTGGCTATGCTGGGGCCAGGGTCGCCGCCATCAGGGGCACAGCCGTCTGGGGCGCCGCCACTTGCAACGCTGCGCCAGGGCTTGGGCGCAAATCGCGCAGCGACTAGGCTTTTGATCTGTTGCGTCTTAGGATTCGCCATCGTCAAACTGAGTTGCTGTCCATGCCTCGTCCACAAGGCAAGCGAAACCCCGACTACGACGAAAAACGCGGCGAGATCATCGACAAGATGGTCGCAGCGACCCTCAGCGCGCCTCCGCAGCGCGCGAGCCTGCGCGAGCTCGCGGCGTGCGCGGGCATCAGCGCACCGACGCTGCGCCACTATTTTGGCGACCGTGAGGGGGCGGTGGCCGCGATCCTGGAGCGTATCGGTGAGCGTGGAGCGCCGTTCATCGACTTTGTTTCAGCTCCCCTGGACGGTTTTGAGAGTTCGGTGCGTGCCTATGTGGCTCTGAGCCATGCTGGCATGCAGCATGGCGGCTTTGCGCACGCCCATGCGGTCGGCATCGTGGAGGGGGCTGGGCACCCGCTGCTCGGCAAGGCCTATCTGACGCTTCTTCTGGAGCCGTCGCTGCAGGCCTTGGAGCGGCGTTTTGCCGCCCATGTGGCCGCCGGCCAGATGCGGACGTGCGATCTTCGCACCGCCGCCTTCCACCTGTTCTCGCCGATTTTGACGGTGATGCTGCACCAGCAACTGCTGGGCGGCGACAGCTTGCGCCCTATTGACCTCGCCGCTTTCCTCGACCGGACGGCGGAGGCTTTCGTCGCGGCCTACCGCGCTGCGTAGGATCCAGGCGCCGCCTGTTGATCCTGCCGGCGCTTCTCCCATTCGCCCGATCCGCCGCCGTCCAATCCAAGGGTTTCCAAGACGAAGGGGCCCCCCTGCTCCCCCGGGCCCAAAACCCGGCGGCAACCCCGGCAGGCCAATCCGATGCGCTGGCCTGCACAGCCCCGCCGTGTGCGCCACCCGTCCGCATGACACGCCGCGTCGCCAGCCGGGCGGGCGCCGGGCCGACGATTTTCCGGAGATTTTCCGGCGTCAGCGTCCCGGCTGGTCGCCGGGCGCGGCCGGGGTGGCGTCGCGCTGGGTCGGCGGGGCCTCGTCACCGTTTCCCAGGACGGCGCGGATCGCGCCGGAGACCTCCGGCGGCCCGCCGGGAACAACGATCGTGAAGCGTTCCAGTTGGGTCTGCGGCAGCGGCCAATCCGGCAGGATCGCCAGGGCGGCCTGGTAGTCATCATAGGCGCCACGGACGTCGCCCAGTCTTTCGCGGGCGATGGCGCGGTTGTAGTGGGCTGACTGGGGCTGGCGCGAGCCGAGCCGAAGGGCGGCGTCGAGGTCTTTGAGGGCTGCCTCATCGGCGCCTTTCAGAAGTAACGCTGCGCCGCGGTTGAGGTAGGCCTCGCCAATGTCGGGTCGCAGCCGGATCGCGCGATTGAAGTCGGCGATCGCATCATCGACGTCGGTGCGCCGCATCGACAGGATGCCGCGGTTGACGTGGGTCGCCGCAAGGTCGCCCTCGCTGATCCAATCCTGCTGCACGGCCTTGTCGCAGATCGCCAGGGCGCCGGGGTCGGATCGCCCGTCGCGAGCGGCTTCATAGCAGGCGCGGGCGTCCGTGCGTCCGAGAACCATAATTGCGGCGTCGGTAGTTGACGCAACGCCTGCAAGGGCTGCGGCGGAGAGAGCGAAACGTGACCACATCTGCATGGGCTTGCCTCTTGGGTTTACTGTTTGTGTCATGATACAGCCCTACGCGGTTGTTTGCAGCCGGCGTGCGTCCCGTGCTTCGTCGCCCAGGCGCCTGGGGCTCTCACGGCCCCGGTCGCTTGGCCCCGGTCGCTTGGCCCCGGTCGCTTGGCCCTGGTCGCTTGGCCCCTGTCGCTTGGCCCTGGTCGCACGGCCCTGGTCGCACGGATCGGGGCCTGGGCAGGTCAGACGTCCGTTGCGGGGCTCGACCCCGACGCGCGGGCGGGACGGCGGCGAGCTGCGGCGCCAGGCAGGCGTAGTCTTCCCAGGCGGCGTGGTCCGTCCGGTCGACTGGCTGGGGGCTGGCTGCCGGTGGGGCAGGCTTTCCGGAGGTCGATCTGTCCGACGGGCGGGCCGGTGGAAGGGGGCCGGGAGACGTGAGGACGTCGGCGGGCGTCCCATGGAGGCGGGCGCGCATGCAGGGTGTCGCGCATGCGGGTTGTCTGGCTGCGGGGGGGCACATGCATGCAGGGGCCTGCTTGCATGCAGCGCCTACTTGCATGCAGCGCCTACTTGCATGCAGGACCGCAGGCCGAGCAGGACAGGATGCGTGGTGTGGCGTGAGTCGCCGACACGCAATGCGAGGGGAGAGGGCAGGTGAAGCAGTCGAAGGGCTTTGAGGCGTCGGCCCGTTGGGCGCTGGCGGGCTTCGGCATGACGGCGTTCGCGGCGAACGCCTATGCGGCCAAACCAGGCGATGGCGGGCTTGGCCTGCAGCAGGCGGCCACCCCGGTGATGCGGGAGCTGTCGTCGTTTCACGACATGGTGCTTGTGATCATTACGGCGATCACGGCGCTGGTGCTGGCGCTGCTCGTCTGGGTGATGGTGAGATACAACGCCAAGGCGAATCCCGAGCCCCGCAAGTTCACCCACAACACGCTCGTCGAGGTGATCTGGACGGTGGCGCCGATCATCATCCTGATCGTGATTGCAGTACCGTCCTTCAAACTGCTCTACATGGAGGACGACCACGCCAAGGCCGAGATGACGATCAAGGCGACGGGGCACCAGTGGTACTGGTCCTATGAGTATCCTGATCACGGCGGCGTCTCGTTTGATGCGATCATGCTGACGCAGGAAGAGGTGGCGGCTGCGGGCCGGCCGCGCGACGAGTACCGCCTCGCCACAGACAATGCGCTGGTGGTTCCGGAAAATACCCGGGTGCGGGTTCTGGTGACCGGCGCGGATGTCCTGCACTCGTGGACCGTGCCGGCGTTTGGCATCAAGATGGACGCCATCCCCGGACGGCTCAACGCGACGTGGTTCCTGGCTGAGAAGCCGGGCGTCTACTTCGGCCAGTGCTCGGAGCTCTGCGGCAAGGACCATGCGTTCATGCCGATCGAAGTGCGGGTGGTGAGCAAGCCCGAATTCGCAGCCTGGATCCAGCAGCAACAGGTGGCGCAGGGGCTGACCCCGCCGGAGCGCCAGGCGCGCGTGGACGATACGCCCGCCGCCGCCGCTGCGCCGCGCGCTCTGAACTGACATTGGGAGCCAAGAAACCGTCATGACCGATTACACGCACGCTGGCGAGCACGCCCACGACGGGCACGACCACCGTCCCTCGCTGTATGACTGGAAGCGTTGGGTCTATTCCACGAACCACAAGGACATTGGCACGATGTACCTGATCTTCGCGATTTTCGCGGGGATCGTCGGCGGCGCGATGTCAGGTCTTATCCGCTGGGAGCTGGCAGCGCCGGGCATCGGCGTTCTGACGCAATTCACCGGCGGCGACATCGAAGCGGCCAAGCACTTCTACAACGTGCTGATCAGCTATCACGGTCTCATCATGATCTTCTTCATGGTGATGCCCGCAATGATCGGCGGGTTCGGCAACTGGTTCGTGCCGATCCACATTGGCGCGCCGGACATGGCGTTCCCGCGCATGAACAACATTTCCTTCTGGCTGCTGGTGGCGTCGTTCGGTCTCATCACGGTGTCGTTCTTCGTGCCCGGCATTGGCCAGTACAGCGGCTTCGGCGGCGGCTGGGTTCTGTATCCGCCGCTCTCGACGTCCGGCCATCCCGGGCCGGCGATGGATCTCCTGATCCTGTCGCTGCACGTCGCGGGGATCAGCTCGATCCTCGGGGCGATCAACTTCATCACCACGATCTTCAACATGCGCGCGCCGGGCATGACGCTGCACAGGATGCCGCTGTTCGTCTGGTCGATCCTCGTCACCGTCTTCCTGCTGCTGCTGTCGCTGCCGGTGCTTGCCGGCGCGCTCACCATGCTGCTCACGGACCGCAATTTCGGCACGGGGTTCTTTGATCCGGCCCAGGGCGGCGATCCGGTGCTGTATCAGCACCTGTTCTGGTTCTTTGGTCATCCGGAAGTGTACATTCTGATCCTGCCCGGTTTCGGCATGATCTCGCACATCGTGGCGACATTCTCGCGCAAGCCCGTGTTCGGCTATCTCGCCATGGCCTACGCCATGGTTGCGATCGGGTTCATCGGCTTCATCGTGTGGGCGCACCACATGTACACGGTGGGGATGGATGTTAACCTGAAGGCCTACTTCGTGGCTGCGACGATGATCATCGCGGTGCCGACCGGGGTGAAGATTTTCAGCTGGATCGCCACCATGTGGGGCGGCTCGATTTCGTTCAAGGTGCCGATGCTGTGGGCGATTGGCTTCATCTTCCTGTTCACGCTTGGCGGCGTGACCGGAGTGGTGCTCGCCAACGCGGGCATCGACCAGGTGTTGCATGACACCTACTACGTGGTGGCGCATTTCCACTACGTGCTGTCGATGGGTGCGGTGTTCGCGATTTTCGCGGGCTTCTACTACTGGCTGCCGAAGATGTCGGGTTACATGTACAACGGCTTTCTCGGCGGCCTGCACTTCTGGATCACCTTTGTCGGGGTGAACATCATCTTCTTCCCGCAGCACTTCCTGGGGCTGCAGGGGATGCCGCGACGCTACATCGACTATCCGGAGGGCTACGCCTACTGGAACGCAGTGTCATCGTTCGGCTATGCGGTGACGGCGGTCGGCGTGCTTGTGTTCCTGGTCCTGCTGATGGAGCACTTCCTTGTCCGGCGGAAGGTCGGGGCCAATCCGTGGGGCGAGGGCGCCACCACGCTTGAGTGGACCCTGTCTTCGCCCCCGCCGTTCCACCAGTTCAACGAACTGCCTGACTTCCGCGGCAAGACGGAAGCTGGTCACTGATCGGCCGTGTCGCAGTGGTGCGTCCGGGCTGAGCGCCCGGATGCGCCGCCCGGACGGCTCCTTCCCCACTGCGTTCCCAAGGCAGTCTGACCCCAAGCAGCCATGACCGACCTCAGTGTCCCCTACGATGAGAAGGCGCATCCGCCGCAACGACCGGCCAGGTCTGCGGGGGCGGGAGACTACGTCGCCTTGATGAAGCCGCGGGTGATGTCGCTTGTGGTGTTCACAGGGCTTGCCGGTCTCGCTGCGGCGCCGGGCGGCGTTGACCCGGTGCTGGGCGCGGCGATGATTTTCGCCATCGCCTGCGGCGCTGGCGCGGCCGGTGCGCTGAACCAGTGGTTCGACGCCGACATTGACGCGAAGATGTCGCGCACCCGGATGCGGCCGATCCCGGCAGGGGCTGTTGCGAAAGAAGAAGCGCTCGCGCTTGGTCTCGTGGTGTCCGCCCTGTCGGTGATCACCATGCTGCTGGCGGCCAATGTGCTGGCGGCGGCGTTGCTTGCATTTACAATCGTCTTCTACGCCGTCGTCTATACGATGTGGCTGAAGCGGGCGACGGCGCAGAACATTGTGATTGGCGGTCTCGCCGGGGCTCTGCCGCCGGCGATCGCCTGGGCGGGAGCAACCAACAGCCTGACGATTGATCCGCTGATTCTGGTGGCGATCATCTTTTTCTGGACCCCGCCGCACTTTTGGGCGTTGTCGCTGTTGCGGTCACAGGACTACCGCGAGGCGGGCGTCCCGATGCTGCCGGTCACCCATGGCGCGGCGCATACGCGCCTGCAGATCCTGCTCTATTCGAGTGTGATGGTTCCGCTCGGTCTGGCGCCGGCGTTGACGGGGCTCGGCGGGCAGATCTACACCGCGGCCGCCGGTTTTACGGGCGCCCTGTTTCTCGTGCTCGCGGTCCGGGTGGCCCGCTCACGGGCGGGAGATGCGCCGGATCCGACCGGGCTTGACCTGTATGCCGCCACGGCGGCGGACCAGCGCGCGGCGCGCGACCTGTTCGCCTTCTCGATCCTGTATCTGTTCGTGGTGTTCGCCGCCCTGCTGGCCGAGCACGGGTTGGGCCTCCATGCGCCGGTCCCGTGGCTCAGCGGGTGGGTCGGCGCGGTCGAAGGGAGTGGCGCATGACCGGCGGAGAGGAGGCGCGCAGCGCGGAGGTGTCCGGGTTTGTGGCCGAGGACCAGGCGCAGCGCCATGCGCGCCGCCGACGCAATGTGGCTCTCGCCCTGGCGCTGGCCGGATTTGTTGTTCTGATCTTTGTCGTGACGCTCGCCCGGCTTCAGGGCGACGTGCTCAACAGGCCGTTCTGAGGGGATCATGCAGGGGTCTGCCGCGCCGTCGTCCGCCACCGCCCGTCGGCGATTTCTCGCGCCCGCCATCGTGTCCGCCGGCGTCGTGCTCGTGATGCTTGGCGCGTCGTTCGCCGCAGCGCCGCTGTACGATGCGTTCTGTCGTCTGACCGGTTTCGGCGGCACCACCCAGGTCGCCGCCGGTGCGCCCAAGAAGGTCCTTGCACGCTCCATGGAAGTGCGGTTCGACGCAAATGTCGCGCCGGGACTTGCGATCGAGTTCAAGCCTGACGAGGTGTCGCGTACGCTGCACGTCGGGGAAACCGGTCTTGCCTTCTATCGTTTGATCAATCACGGCGAACGCCCGGTGCGCATTGTGGCGACGTACAATGTCCAGCCCGACATGATGGGCCCCTATTTCATGAAGCTGGAATGCTTCTGCTTTGAGCCGCGCACGGTGCAGCCCGGCGAAGCGTTGGAGCTTCCAGTTGTGTTCTTCGTTGATCCACAGATCGAAGACCGTCGACTGATGGATCAGGTCGAGAGCGTAACCCTGTCCTACACGTTCTTTGAAGCCAAGGATGGAGCGCTGCCGCAACCATCTGCAAGCGCGCCCGGCCCGGTCGGGGCCACGGCGAGGCGGGCACAGTGAGGCGGGCACAGTGAGGGCGCATATGATCTGGGCGGGCCGACGGGGCTTTCCTCCGGCGCGTGTCGTGACCGGGTGGATTGTCCCGATCGGGGCAGCCAATGGCGCGTCGCGGTCTTGCCGGCTCGAAGCGACGCGGTCTAAACATCCGGGCAACGGCGGTTGTCCGGCATACGGGGGTTGAACAGCGATGGCGTCAGGCGCGGTCAAACACGATTATCATCTCGTCAATCCGAGCCCGTGGCCGTTTGTCGGCTCGCTGGCGGTGTTCATTCTCGCCATCGGCGGCGTGGCGTTCATGCACGGTTTTGTGGATGATGAGGCCTCCAATCTCTACGTCCTCTTCGGCAAGAGCCAGCCGTGGGTGCTGCTGCTTGGGCTGGCCATGATCGTCTACACCATGATCGGCTGGTGGGGAGACGTGGTGAAGGAGAGCCGGCAGGGCGACCACACTCCTGTCGTGGACATCGGTCTGCGATATGGCATGATCCTGTTCATCGCCTCCGAGGTGATGTTCTTTGCGGCATGGTTCTGGGCGTTTTTCGATCTCGCGCTCTTCCACGAGCTGCGCCAGACATCGACCGATGAGGCTGTTGCGCAGGCCTTCCAGACCTGGCCGCCGAAGGGCATCGAGACATTTGATCCCTTCCACCTCCCGTTGATGAACACCCTGGTGCTGCTGCTGTCCGGCACCACGGTCACCTGGGCGCATCATGCGCTGCAGCACGGCGACCGGAATGGCGCGACCTGGGGGCTCCTGCTGACCGTCATCCTCGGGGTGACCTTCACCGTGCTGCAGGTCATCGAATACAGCCACGCCCAGTTCGGTTTCGGCGGCGGGCCGGCCGGTCTCTACGGGTCGACCTTCTTTATGGCGACGGGGTTTCACGGCGCGCACGTGGTCATTGGGACGATCTTCCTGACCGTATGTCTGCTGCGTCTGCTCGCCGGTCAGTTCACGCCGCAGAAGCATTTCGGGTTCGAGGCTGCCGCGTGGTACTGGCACTTCGTTGACGTGGTGTGGCTCTTCCTCTTTGCCTTCATTTACGTTGCGTATGGCTGAGCGTGCGCGCTCGGGGGCGCGCATCATCACGCGGCGTTCGGCGCGCAGCAGCGCGCTGGCGCCGGGCGCCTTTGCGTCGCGCCTCTGCATGACGTGGCGCCTCTGCATGGCGCCGGTCCCCTGCGCGTGGGGGCTGCGTGAGAGGCGGTTTGCTCAGTGACGTTTCGTCCCCAGCCGGTGATGAGCGTCGTCGCGGCTGTGGCGCTCGCGGTTCTGGTTGCTCTCGGTCTATGGCAGCTTCAGCGGTTCGCCTGGAAACGGGATCTGATCGCCCGTCTTGAAGCGGCGCGCACTGCGCCGGCGCGCGCGCCGGGAGACATTGTCGGCGCCATGGCGGCCGGCCAGGACGTGGAGTTTCGCCGCGTGGTGATCGAGGGCGTGATCGAGCCTGAGCGTATCCAGCGCTATTTCGTGGGCGGTGATCCTGAGCGGCCCTGGGTGGCGCTGGCCCCGGTGCGCACCGATCTTGGCGTGGTCTGGGTTGATCGTGGACGCAAGGTCGGAGCACGGGATGGCTGGGGCGAGGATGCGCGCAGCGGTCGGGTTTCCGTCACCGGCGCCGTGCGGCTGGCCTGGCGGGGCAACGGCTTCACGCCGCAGGCCGCTCCGCAGAAAGGCCAATGGTATGCAATTGACCCCCACGCGCTTGCTGCTGCGGCAGGGCTTGGCGCGGCGGCGCCGTTCTGGGTCGCAGAGGATCCTCTGGAGGATGGGGCGCGCAATCCGCGCGCCGATCCGACGCTGGCGATGCTCGCGCCGGTGCAGCATGTCGGCTATGCGCTCACCTGGTTCGGCCTCGCGCTCACACTCCTCGGCGTCTACGTCGCCTGGCATGTGCGGGCCGGCCGTTTCGCCCTGACGCGAAAGACCGTCCGGTGATGGCCTACCGGTCAACCCGCGGGCAGAGCCCGCGTGTGGGCTTTCTCGCCGCGGTGATGACCGGCCTTGCGCCGGATGGCGGCCTTTACACGCCTGTCGAGTGGCCGCACCTGTCGCGAGAGGTTCTGCGCCGGGCCGCCCAGGCGCCGTATGCGGAGACTGCGGCGGCGGTTTTGAGCGCCTTCGCCGGCGATGATCTGTCGGCGCAGGCGTGCGCACAGATCGCCGCGCGCGCCTATGGCGCCCAGTGGGCCCACCCTTCAATTACTCCGTTGCGCCAGATCGAACCTGGAGGGTGGCTTCTCGACCTTGCCCAGGGTCCGTCGCTGGCGTTCAAGGACGTGGCGATGCAGCTCATCGCGCAGCTCTACGAGCAGGTGCTTGCGAAGACTGGCGACGCATTGTCGGTCATCTGCGCAACCAGCGGGGACACAGGCGGGGCTGCGGTGGAGGCGTTGAAGGGGCGCGCGGGCATGCAGGTGTTCGTCCTTCTGCCCGCCGGCCGGGTGTCGGACGTGCAGCGTCGGTTCATGACCGGCTCGGGCGCGGGCAATGTTCATGCCTTCGCCATCGACGGGGATTTCGATGCGGCCCAGGCGATCGTCAAGACGTTGCTGGCCGATGCGTCATTTGTCGCGGCGACCCGCCTGTCGCCTGTCAATTCGATCAACTGGGCCCGGATCGTTGCGCAGGCCGTTTATTATGTCGTCGCCGCATGTGCATTGTCGGCCGGCGGACCAGTGGATTTCACCGTGCCGAGCGGCAATTTCGGAGACGCCTTCGCCGGCTATGCGGCCAAGCGCATCGGAGCGCCGATCGGGCGCATCATGATCGCGACCAACGCCAATGATGGCGTCGCGCAGGCCCTGGCGAGCGGGGTTTACCAGCGTGCGGACGCCAGCAGGGCGACACTCAGTCCTGCGATGGACATCACGGTGGCGAGTAACTTCGAACGCATCGTGTTTGAGGCTGTTGGCCGGCGCGGTGACCGGTTGAAACCACTCTATGATGCGTTTGCGCAGGCGGGCGCCTATGAGCTGGGACAGGAGGCCCATGCCTTCTTGATGCAGCACTATGCCGGCGCAGGGGTCGACGACCGTGCGACACGCATCGCCATGCAGGAGGCGCACGCCGTCTGCAGCGAAGTTTTGTGTCCGCATACTGCAGTCGGCTATAGCGTGCGCCTGCGGCCCCGGAGTGATGGCGGGGCGTGCGTGCTGCTGGCGACTGCGCACCCGGCGAAGTTTCCTGAAACCGTCGAGGCGGCGCTGGGCCTGCGCCCTGATCTTCCCGGTCACGCGTCGGATCTTTATCAGCGCGCTGAGCGCATAACGCCGGTTGGTGGCGATTCGGCTGCGGTGAAGGCCGCAATCCTTGCGGTGCTCGGGGCATGAACACCGAATTCATGACGCTCGACAACGGCGTGCGGGTCTGGATTGACCCCATGCCGGGATTGAAGAGTGCGGCGATTGGGGTCTGGGTCGGCGTCGGAGCGCGGTTTGAAACGGTGCGCGAGAACGGCGTGTGCCATCTGTTCGAGCACATGGCGTTCAAGGGGGCCGCCGGTCGCGACGCCAGAGCTGTGGCTGAGGCCATGGAGGCGCTTGGCGCGTCCATGAACGCGGGCACCGGCTACGAGCGGACCGGGTACTATGCGCGGGTTCTGGAGAGCCGAACGATTGCGGCCTTCGAGCTGCTGGCGGATCTTGTTCTGGCGCCCACGCTGGATGCCGCCGAACTCGAGCGCGAGAAGAAGGTGGTGATCCAGGAGATCGGCGAAAGCGCGGATACGCCGGATGATCATATCTTCGAACTCCATCAGCAGACTGTGTTCCCGGATCAGCCCCTCGGTCGGCCGATCCTGGGGACGCGCGAGAGCGTCAGCGCGCTGGCTCCGGCTGATCTCGCGGCCTTCCGGCTTGCGCATTACACGCCGGAGCGGATCGTTGTGGCGGCGAGCGGGGCGGTTGATAGGGGCGCTGTACGTGCGTTCGCCGAGCGGCGCTTCGCAGCGTTGGCGCCGGGCCATGCGTCGGACGGGGCGGCGCCGGCGCACGCACGCGGCGGCGTTGCGGTGGAGGCGCGGCGCATTGAGCAGTGTCATTTCGCGGCCTCCCTGCCGGCGCCCGGGGCACGCGATCGCACGGTGTATGCGGCGCGGGTGGCGGCGGAGATCCTGGGCGGCGGCATGGCCTCGCGCCTGTTTCAGGAGGTACGTGAGAAGCGCGGTCTCGCCTACGCCATCGACGCCTACTATGACGGATATGGCGACGTGGGGCGTTTCGGCTTCTACGCGGCTGCTGCGCCGGGCGATGCGGCTGAGGTCGCGGCGGTGACTGCCGGTGAGATTGTCCGGCTTGCCGACGAGGGGCCTTCGGCAGACGAGCTGGCGCGGGCCAAGGCGTTGTTGGAGACGGCGCTCATGACCTCTGCGGAGAGCCCGCTGGCGCGCTGCGAGGGTGCTGCGGGGCAGATCCTTCTGCACCGGGCGGTGCGCAGTCTTGAGGACGTTCTTGCCGGGGTTGAGGCTGTTTCGCCCGATGACGTGCGCGCTGTTCTGGGGACGGCGCTCACGGGGCCGGCTGCCGCGGTCGCGCTTGGTCCGAAGGTCGGGCTGAAGGCGGCCGGGCGCTTCGCAGCCGCGCTGGCCTGATCCGCGGCAGGGCGCGGTCGTCGCTCCGCGATCCGGCGGTCGGGCGGTGATGTTTCCGGTCTTGCGCCTGTCGGGGCATGCAGGTCAATCTTGCCGACGGGGGGCAAGGCCATATGGTTTTCCTGCGGCGCGATGGACCGGGCGAGGGCGAGCGGGTGGTGGAGGGACGCGGCGTCCTCCTGCGCCATCCCGATATCCGCGATTTTGAGGAATGGGCTGACCTGCGCGGGCGCAGCCGCGCGTTTCTCACGCCCTGGGAGCCGGCCTGGCCGGCCGACGAGTTGAGCCGCGACGCCTATCGTCGGCGGTTGCGGCGCTATCTTGAGGATATCCGCGAGGGCGTCGCCTATCCGTTCTTTGTGTTCCGCACGGCAGATGCGCGCCTCGTCGGCGGGGTGACCCTGTCGCGGGTCACGCGTGGCGTCGCCCAGATGGCGTCCCTTGGCTATTGGGTCGGCGAGCCGTTTCGCCGGCAGGGGCATACCGGCGCGGCGGTGCGCGCCGTGCTGGGGTTCGCCTTCGCGCAGGTCGGTCTGCACCGCATGGAGGCGGCGTGTCTGGCCCACAATACGGCCTCCCGCAGCCTGTTGGAGGGCGTCGGCTTCACCCAGGAGGGAGTGGCGCGCGGCTACCTCAAGATCGACGGCGCATGGCGCGATCATGTGCTGTATGCGTTGCTGCAGGACGACCCCATCCCGCCTTGGCGATAGCGCGGCGCGGCGTGGCGGCGTAAACGGATCCCATGAGCGACTCCATGACCATCGACGCCCTGATCGCCGCCGGCGCTGCGCTGTGGGATTACGACGCCGGCGCGCGCGTGCTGGCGCTGCGCCAGCCCGGCGCGTCGGAGGCGACGCGCATCGAACTTGTCACGCTTGCCCAGCGCGTTTCGGCGGAGGGCAGGGCCCGCTTCGTGGAGGCGTTCGCGCTCGCCCGTCCGAAGGCGCGCGTCCTTGTGACCCTCGAGATGGCGGTCGACGGGCGCGCGTCCAGCGTGCTCCTGAGCGGGGCCTGGGATGATGCCGGCGCAGCTGCGAGCGGCATCGCCGCGCCGCTGCCGGATGAGACGCAGCCAGCGCGCGGCGGCGACATCGGACAGGCTCTGGCGAGGCTGGCTTTCGCCGCCGATCTGGTTCACGCGGTGCGGACCGGTGCGGTGGAGCCGTATTTTCAGCCGATCGTGCGTCTGTCCGACGGAGCGCTCGCCGGGTTCGAGGCGCTCGCGCGCTTTCACCATCCCGACCAGGGCGTCCTGTCTCCTGCGCAGTTCCTGCCTGTCGCCCAGGAGATGGGGCTGATGGCGGATCTGGGCGTGCGGATGATCGAGGCGTCGTCGGCCAGGCTGGCTGAGTGGCGGGCGCAGGGGCGCGACCTCTTCGTGTCTGTGAACGTGTCCGGGCGTGAACTGGATGAGGCTCGTGTGTTGGAGGCGGGTGCAATCTGCGCCGCGCGCCATGCGCCCGGCTCGCTGCGGTTTGAGATCACCGAGGGACAGACCCTGCTGAATGCGGAGCGCTCCGCCGCGGCGTTGAACCAGCTCAAACGCGCCGGTTTGGGGGTGATGCTGGACGATGTGGGGGCTGGATTTGCATCCCTCGACTGGCTTGTGCGCCTGCCGGCTGACGTTTTGAAGATCGATCGCACCTTTGTCGCGGCGATGGACGGCGACGGGAGGTCGGAGAAGATTGTGCGGGCCTTGTGCGCGCTTGGCCGCGATCTTGGCCTTCCGATCATTGCGGAGGGGGTTGAGACCGCCGCCGCCGCCGCACATCTTGCGTCCATGAACTGTGACTTTGCGCAGGGATGGCTGTACGCGCCGGCGCTCGCGCCAGGCGAGGCGGACGCGTTTCTGGCGGGCGCACGCTGAGCAACGGGCGCTTCCCCAAGGGCGCCGTTGTCAGCGATCCGGGCGGGCCCTAACTTGTGCTCATAGTGGAGAGCTGACAGATGGACTTCAACGACTCGCCG
Organism: Hyphomonadaceae bacterium; assembly: GCA_040381075.1. GTDB lineage: Bacteria > Pseudomonadota > Alphaproteobacteria > Caulobacterales > Aquidulcibacteraceae > JBEIHX01. Next base: position 90,602 of record JBEIHX010000004.1, on the reverse strand, counting down.
GAAGAAGCTGCCTTTCGCGCCAAGGCGCGTCGTTTTCTGGAGGCGACCGTCAAGCTGAAGGGTGAGGAAAAACCTTCGGCGACGGCGCGCGAGGGTCAGGCCTACCTCGAGGCCGCCAAGGCCTACCAGCGCCAGAAGGCTGCGGCCGGCTTTGCGGGCATCACCTGGCAGACCGCGCATGGCGGCCAGGGCCTGCCGCCGATCTATTCGGTGATCTTCAACCAGGAAGAAGCCAGGTTCGATGCGCCGGCGGGACCGTTCGCAATTGGTCTTGGCATGTGCATCCCAACCCTGATCGCCTTTGCGACAGACGCCCAGAAGGAGCGGTATGTCGGCCCGGCGCTGCGTGGTGAGGAAATCTGGTGCCAGCTGTTCTCCGAGCCTGCGGCGGGGTCGGATGTGGCCGGGCTGAAGACGCGGGCCGTGCGTGACGGCGATGATTGGGTGATCAACGGCCAGAAGGTGTGGACCAGCGGGGCGCACTACTCGGATTTCGGGATCCTGCTCGTGCGCACCAATCCCGACGCGCCCAAGCACAAGGGCCTCACCATGTTCTTCCTGGACATGAAGAGCCCTGGCGTTGAGGTGCGTCCGATTCACCAGATGTCCGGCGGATCGAATTTCAATGAGGTGTATTTCGCCGACGTGCGGGTTCCGCATGCCCAAATGCTGGGCCAGGAGGGCCAGGGCTGGAGCGTGGCGCTTGTCACGTTGATGAACGAGCGTCTCGCGGTCGGCGGCTCGCCAGGCCCTGATTACAAGGAGATGCTGGAGCTTGCCCGCCGCGTGACCACGGCGGATGGCGGCGCATTGATCCAGGACGATGCATTCCGCGCCAGGATGGCTGAGTGGTATGTGCGTGCGGAGGGCTACAAGCTCGGCAAGTTCCGCACCATGACCGCGCTGTCGAAGGGGCAGACGCCGGGGCCCGAGGCCTCGATCGGCAAGATCCTGACGGCGAATCAGCTGCAGGACATTTCCAACGCGGCGATCGAAGCGCAGGACCATTTCGGGATCATTGTGGATCCCGACCTTGCGCCGATGGAGGCTGCGTTTCAGCAGAGTTACATGTGGGCGCCTGGCCTGCGCATCGCCGGGGGCACCGACGAAATCCTCAAGAACATCATCGCCGAGCGGGTGCTCGGCCTGCCTGGGGATGTGCGGGTGGACAAGGACGTTTCCTACAAGGATCTGCCGACCGGCCGCTAGGCGCGTTGGCCGGCTGCGCCCGTCGACACCAGGTGACGCATCGGGGCCCGCGCCGCCAGAGCTTCAGCTCTGTGTGAATGGGGTCCGCGCGTCGGGCGGTATCCAGTCGCTTTCGCGCAGCGGGCGCGCAGCCGACCGCCGCGGCCCGTCTTACGGATTGCGCCCTGTCTCATGTGTCTGCGTTCGGGGGGGCCGGATGCAGGCGGTCCCGGCGTCGGCGCGGTGGAGGGCCGCAGACCTGTCTGCCTTGGACCTGCCTGCCTGGGACCGGGGGCGCTGGAGACCTGGGTGCTGGCGACCTGGGTGCTGGCGACCTGGGTGCTGGCGACCTGGGTGCTGGGGTGACTGCCTCGTTGGCGATTGCCTCGTTGTGCGCCAGCCTGAACGCGGCGCGCGTTTCCACCCCGCGGCGCAGTTGACCCGGATCTGTTGCGTTCTATGTTCCCATTCGACGGCGCTGGTTCGCGGGATGCGGGTCCAACGCCGGCCATCGATGAACCCCGCGGGAGAGAGCGCAGCCTTGGCTGCGCCGCCGAAGGAGCAACCGCCCCGGAAACTCTCAGGCAGACCGGACCGCGGGGGAATGAAGACGCTGGAGAGTGCGACGCATCGCGTCGCCACCGACGGAGTAAGCGCGCGTTTCGCAAACGGGCGTGAAATCTCTCAGGTCCTGTGACAGCGGGGGCCCCACCGGGACGACGCGGCCGCGCAGGCTCAGTCTGTCCGACGAGGGTCTGCACCATGTGTCACAGGGGATGGCATGAGCGCCGCCGCAGTAAAGTCCACGCCGCTTACGGCCCTTCATCGCAATCTGGGCGCCCGCATGGCGCCCTTCGCCGGCTATGACATGCCGATCCAATACGCCGACGGCGTCATGAAAGAGCACCTGTGGACGCGCGGGCGCTGCGGCCTGTTTGACGTGTCGCATATGGGGCCAGCCTTTCTGTCCCTCGCCGAGGGCGTCGGGACGGGAGACGCGGCTCATCACCGCGTGGCCGCCATCGTTGAGCGCCTCGTCCCAGCCGACATCCGCGGCCTGAAGCCGGGGCAGATACGCTACACGATGCTGCTCAACGCGGACGGCGGCATCATCGATGATCTCATGATCGCCCGTCCCTCCACGGATGATTTGCAGGGTGTTCTCTACATTGTCGCCAACGCCGGATGCAAGGAACAGGACTTCGCGCTGATCGAGGAGGCGTGCGCCGGCGCGGCGCGCCTTGATCGTGCTGATGACCGAGCACTTGTCGCGCTGCAGGGGCCAGACGCGGCCGACGTGCTCGTCAATTGGGTAAAGGGTGTGAAGGAGATGCCCTTCATGAGCCACAAGCGCGCGCTGGTTCAGGGAGAAGAGTGGCTGGTCGCGCGCTGCGGCTATACCGGCGAGGACGGATTTGAGGTGCTCATTCCGGCCGGGTCGGCGCCAGGTGTGGTGAAGTCCATGCTGTCGCACGCGCATGTGCGTCCGATCGGCCTTGGGGCCCGCGACTCTCTGCGTTTGGAGGCGGGTTTGTGTCTCTACGGCCATGATATCGACACGACGACGAGCCCGGTTGAGGCGGGACTTGCCTGGACAATCCAGAAGCGCCGTCGAGAGGCAGGAGATTTTCCGGGGGCTGCGCGTATTCTGCGGGAGCTCAGCGAGGGCCCAGCGCGCCAGCGCGTTGGCTTTCGGTTGCTTGACCGCGCCCCGGCGCGCGAGGGCGCGCGCGTTATGGCGGGCGGGGCGGAGGTAGGTCAGGTCACGTCGGGCGGATTTGGTCCCTCCGTCAACGGGCCAATCGCCATGGGGTATGTGAGCGCCGCGGTCGCGGGCGCGCACGCCTTGGTCGAACTCATGGTGCGCGACCAGCCACGCGCAGCCGAGATCGTGGAAATGCCTTTTGTTCCGCATCGATATCATCGGGGGTAGTCACATGCGCCGTTTCACGAAGGAACATGAATGGGTCGACGTTGAGGGGGACGTTGCGACGGTGGGCATCACGGCTTATGCCGCCGAGCAGCTTGGCGACATCGTCTATGTCGACCTTCCCAAAGTCGGATCTGCGGTGACGCAGATGGGACCGATGGCAGTGGTTGAGTCGGTGAAGGCGGCGAGCGATGTGTACGCGCCGCTGACGGGTGAGATTGTTGCAGCAAACGAGTCGCTCTCGAGCGCGCCGGAAAAGGTCAACGAGACCCCGGAGGGAGAAGCGTGGTTTGCAAAGATCAAACTGAAAGCCGTTGGTGAACTCGACGCCCTGATGGACGCTGACGCCTACAACGCCTTTCTGAAGACGCTGTGAGGGCGGCCTGATGCGATATCTTCCGCTCACCGACGCCGACCGTCGCCAGATGCTTGCAGCGATCGGCGCGCCGGGCATCGACGCACTCTACGCCGACGTGCCGGCCATCGCCCAACTCGACGGACCAATCGCGGGATTGCCGCTGCATCAGGGGGAAATGGCCGTCGAAGCGCACCTTGGCGCGCTTGCCGGACGCAACCTGCAGGCGGGCTCTGCGCCGTTCTTCATCGGTGCGGGGGCATACCGGCATCATGTGCCCGCCAGCGTCGACCATCTTATCCAGCGCTCGGAATTCTTGACCACCTATACGCCCTATCAGCCAGAAATCGCCCAGGGCACGCTGCAGGCGCTGTTCGAGTTCCAGACCCAGGTGGCGCTCCTGACGGGCATGGAGGTCGCCAACGCGTCGATGTATGACGGGTCGACCGCCACGGCGGAAGCAGCCTTGATGGCGGCGCGCGTGACCCGCCGGCGCAAGGCGGTCCTGTCGGGGGGCGTGCATCCGCATTACGCCGAAACGGTGCGCACAATGTGCGAGGCGGGCGGACTTGAGATTGTTGTCCTGCCCCCGGCGATTGATGAGGAGCATGGGGTTGCAGCACATCTCGATGCTGATGTGGCGTGTGTGATCGTGCAGTCGCCCAACGTGTTCGGGACGGTGAGCGACCTGGCGCCCACGGCGGCGGCTGCGCATGCGTCAGGCGCGCTGTGCGTTGCGGTCTTCACCGAGGCGGTGGCGTTCGGGCTTGTCACCCCGCCTGGCGCGATGGGGGCTGATATTGTCGCCGGCGAGGGCCAGTCGATTGGCAACGGCCTCAACTTCGGCGGTCCCTATGTGGGTCTGTTCGCCTGCCGCGAGCAGTTCGTGCGCCAGATGCCGGGGCGTCTGGCGGGCGAGACAACGGATGCGGACGGCCGGCGCGGCTTTGTTCTGACGCTATCCACGCGCGAGCAGCACATACGCCGCGAAAAGGCGACATCCAACATCTGCACGAACTCCGGCCTGTGCTCGCTTGCGTTTTCCATCCACATGACGCTGCTTGGCGAAGCTGGTCTGCGCCGTCTGGCGGTGCTCAATCACGAACGGGCCTGCGACCTTGCCGACGCCCTCTGCGCGATACCTGGGGTGCGTCTGGCGACGCCGCGCTTCTTCAACGAATTTACCCTGCAGGTGAAGCGACCGGCCAAGGAGGTGTTGGCCTGTCTCACGGCGAAAGGGGTTCTCGGCGGCGTCGAGTATTCTCGTCTCGCGCCCGCGGCTGGACGTGACGATCTCCTCATTGTTGCGGCCACAGAGCGCAACACCCAGGAAGACATCAATGCATATGCAACCGCACTTCGCGAGGTGATGGCATGAACCGCGTTGGTCGACCAACCCGTCCCGTTGTGGCCGAGGCGCAGCCGCTGGCGGCGACCACGTCGGGCTCGCGCGGCCTTCTCCAGGCCGAGGCCCTTGTGTTCGAGATCGGTGATCCGGAGCGTTGCGGCGTCGACCTGCCGCAGCCGAGTGGTCGGGCCCATCGCCTTGGCGGGCTGGAGCGCACCGCTCCGATCGGTCTCGCCGGCCTGTCCGAGCCTGAAACGATGCGCCATTACGTGCGGCTTTCCCAGCGCAATTACGCCATAGATCTCGGTCTATTCCCGCTTGGATCGTGCACGATGAAGCACAATCCGCGCCTGAATGAGAAGATGGCGCGCCTTGCGGGGATTGCTGACATTCATCCGCTGCAACCGGTTGAAACGGTTCAGGGCGCGCTCGCCCTCATGGATGAACTGGCCCATTGGCTGATCACGCTGACTGGCATGCAGGCGGTAGCGCTGACGCCGAAGGCAGGCGCGCATGGCGAGCTGTGCGGGATGCTTGCGATCCGCAGGGCGCTGATCGCCCGCGGCGAGGTGGCGGTGCGCAGGCGGGTTCTCGTGCCAGAATCGGCGCACGGAACGAATCCCGCAACGGCGGCGCAGTGCGGGTTCACGGTCGATGAGATCAAGGCCGCGCCGGACGGTCGGGTGGATCTGGAAGACCTGAAGACCAAGCTTGGACCGGATGTGGCCGGGATCATGCTGACAAATCCCAACACCTGTGGGTTGTTTGAGCGCGATATTCGCGAGATCGCCGACCTGGTTCATGCTGCCGGCGGCTACTTCTATTGCGATGGCGCGAACTACAACGCGATCGTGGCGCGGGTGCGTCCAGGCGATCTTGGCATTGATGCGATGCACATCAACCTGCACAAGACATTCTCGACGCCGCATGGGGGCGGGGGGCCTGGCGCTGGTCCCACGGTGTTTTCGCAGGCGCTCGCGCCGTTCGCGCCGATCCCCTACGTTGTGCGCGATGCGGATGCCTTCGTTCTGGTGGAGCACGATGAGACCGGCCAGGCGTTTGGGCGCATGTGCGCGTTCCATGGCCAGATGGGCATGTATGTGCGCGCCCTTGCCTACATGCTGAGCCACGGCGCGGATGGCTTGCGGCAGGCTGCGGAGGATGCGGTTCTCAACGCAAACTACGTGCTTGCCGGGCTGAGCGACGTGATGACCCCTGCGTTTCCGGGGTTCTGCATGCACGAGGCGCTATTCAGCGACGCCTTCCTCGATGGCCGCGGCCTCAGCACGCTCGACATCGCCAAGGGCATGATCGATGAGGGATATCATCCAATGACGATGTATTTCCCGTTGGTTGTGAAGGGCGCCATGCTCATCGAGCCGACGGAGACCGAGAGCAAGGCGGAGCTTGATCGGTTTATTGAGGTGATGCGCGCACTTGCCTCCAGGGCGACGGGTCCGCAGGGCGGCGAGCTGAAGGCTTCGCCGCACTTCGCGCCCGTGCGCAGGCTGGACGAGACCAAGGCTGCTCGCAGGCCTGTGTTGCGCTGGACGCCGCCCGACCCGGTTCGGGCGGCCGCGGAGTAGCCATCAGCCGGGCGTTCGCCCGTTGCTTTCCTGGCGAGCGGTCCCGCTCGATCATCGCCATCCCTGGCTGGGTGCGCTCGGCGTCGCGGTCTGGGGACGGGAAGTCGGCGCTGGATCACCGTCCCGTCTGGCGCGGGAGCGGACCTGGTTCGCCGTGTCGGAGCGGCGCCGGCGCACGTGTCAGATGCAGAATGTCCGCCGTCCAGTCGACGGCGGCCGGCGTTGATCCTGGCGCAGGGATTGGGCGTCGATCTGCCTTGAGTGAAATAGCAATAAAAACATATGGATCGAAGCCGGGGCCTGGATTTTCCGGTGTCCGGCAAGGCGGTGGGGCGGGCTGGCGGGCGCGTTGGGGGCGTGCTGCTCCCGCTTCGGTGAGGGACGCCGGTTGGCTTGCCCGGGCGGGGTTGGCTTGACGCCGGCGATGCGCCGACGCATCGACACGTTCGCGCGGTGGACCGCCAGTCTTTCACTCAGGAGCATTCCATGTCCGATATCCGCTTTGACGGCAAAGTAGCCATTGTTACCGGCGCGGGCGGCGGCCTTGGCCGCTGTCATGCGCTTGAACTCGCCCGGCGCGGTGCGAAGGTGGTGGTCAACGACCTGGGCGGCGCGGTTGATGGATCGGGCGGCAGCTCGGCGGCGGCTGAGGCGGTTGTCGCCGAGATCAAGGCGGCGGGCGGGGAGGCGATCGCCAACGGTTCGTCGGTGACGGATGACGCGGGCGTGGCCGCCATGGTGAAGCAGGCCATGGACCAATGGGGCCGTATCGACATTCTCATCGCCAACGCCGGCATCCTGCGTGACAAGAGCTTCTCCAAGATGGAGATCGCCGACTTTGAGGCGGTGATGAATGTGCATGTGCTGGGAACGGTGAAGCCGACCAAGGCCGTCTGGGAGATCATGAAGGCCCAGAACTTCGGCCGCATCGTCGTGACGACGTCGTCGACGGGTCTGTATGGCAATTTCGGACAGGCCAATTACGGAGCGGCCAAACTGGCTCTGGTCGGCTTCATGAACACGATGAAGATCGAGGGAGCCAAGAACAATATCAAGATCAACGCAATCTCTCCTGTCGCTGCGACCCGGATGACGGAGAACCTGATGCCGCCGCAGTTGCTGGAGCTTCTCAAGCCGGAATTCGTCACTCCGGGCGTTGTTTATCTGGTGTCGGATGAAGCGCCGAGCGGTGCGATTCTGACAGCTGGCGCTGGGGTATTCGCACTGTCACGTCTGTATGAGACGGAGGGCGTTTATCTTGGCAAGGATGGGATCAGCGCTGAGGAAGTGCGCGACAGCTGGGACAGGATCGCTGATCCGACTGGGCAACAGGCCTATGAGCAGGGCGGCGGCCAGACCCAGAAGTTCATCCGCAAACTGTCTGGCGGTTGATCGCTGCGGCGGATGCCAGGTTCGGCAGAGGCCTGTTTCAGGCCTCTTCCAGCCTGCCTGGCGTCTGTATTCGGCCTGTGTGTATTCGGCCTGTCTGCTCTCGGCCTGTCTGCTCTCGGCCTGTCTGGCTGGGCTGGGTCCGGCTCCGCCTGTTAGGGCCGGGCCTCAAATCGTCGGTGCAGGCTCACGCCCGCCTCGGCAAGGGGCTGGCCCCGTTTGGGCAGTCGCCATTGGGCAGTCGCCTTTGGGCCGTCTCCCGGGAGCCGTCGCCCGGGAGCCGTCGCCCGGGAGCCGTCTCCTGGCGCCGCTGTCTGAAGGTCCTTGGCTGGCGGACGCAGGCCGCTGGGTCCTGACGGTTGGGCGGCAGGCCTGCGCCCCGCGTGCGAGGCGCGCGCCGCGCGCCGCCTCGCCTGGCCGGGCGCGTGTCGGCGCGCCCGTCAGCGTGGCCGGGTTGGCGAGGTGGCGAGACGCCGGTCGAGGTAGGTCGCAACCCGGCGCTCCACCTCCTCGAGATGGTCGTTGTAGAAATGGTTCGCGCCTTCAACCGCCTGATAATCGACCTTGATGTTCTTTTGCGTGCGGATCTTTGAGATGATCCGCTCCACGTCATCGGCTGGCGCGACATTGTCCTTGGTGCCGTAGAGGATCAGGCCGCTTGCCGGGCATGGAGCGAGAAACGACAGGTCATAATGGGTCGCCGGCGGCGAGACGGCGATGAACCCGTCGATTTCCGGTCGGCGCATCAGAAGTTGCAGTCCGATCCATGCCCCAAAGGAATAGCCTGCCACCCAGCAATAAGGGGCCTCGACATTGAGGCTCTGCAGCCAGTCAAGGGCGCTTGCCGCATCAGACAGTTCCCCCATGCCATTGTCGAAGACGCCCTGGCTCCGTCCCACACCACGAAAATTGAACCGCAGGGTGGCGAAACCGCGCTGCATGAAGATCTGATACAGCTGCACCGTCACGCGGTCCTGCATTGAGCCGCCGGCCCGCGGATGCGGGTGCAGAATCAGAGCGATCGGGGCGTTTTCCTGTTTGCCGGGCGCGTAGCGCCCTTCGATACGACCGGCAGCGCCGGTGAACACGACGTCGGGCATCGACGCGAACCCCCTCATCCCTGTCAAATACTTGACCAAGCTAGTCGGGTACCTTACCTCGATGTCGAGAAGGTCGCCCGCGCAATCGGGCGGGCTTCTAGCACGCCGGCTCGCCCCATGCGACGGGCGATTGCGGGAAATGCCTCAGGGTCAAGGGATTTCAGGTCAAAGGATTTCGCCATGCGACTGGGCGCGAAGGGTCGGTATGCCGTGACGGCGCTTGCCGACATTGCGGCGCAAGGCGCCGGCCGGACGGTGCCGCTGGCGGATATCGCGGCGCGTCAGGCGATTTCGGTCGCCTTTCTGGAGCAGATTTTCGCCCGTCTGCGACGCGCTGGGCTGGTGGAGAGCGTGCGCGGTCCGGGCGGGGGCTATCGGTTGTTGTGTCCGCCGGAGGGCCTGACCTTGAGTGCGGTCATCAATGCGGTGGAAGAGCCGATCAGGACGACGGGGTGCGTGGCGGGCTCGCCGCGCGCCTGCACGGGAGCCAAGGGCAGATGTCTGACCCATCATCTGTGGGAGGATCTCGGCCGACACATTGAGACCTATTTCGATCGTCGCACCCTTGCCGATGTGGCCCAGCCGCGCGAAAGCGCTGCAGGCGGCGCGCCCGGATGACGCAGCGCCCCCGCATCTATTGCGATTACAACGCTGCAGCGCCCGTGCGTCCCGAGGCGCGGACAGCAGCGCTTGCGGCCATGGCCGGGGGCGCAAATCCCTCGTCAGTACACGGACCTGGTCGTGACCAGCGCCGGATCCTGGAGGCTGCCCGCGAAACCCTCGCGCAGCTCGTCGGGGCCAGGGCTGGCGACGTGGTGTTCACCAGCGGCGGGACGGAGGCCGCCAATCTTGCGCTGACGGCCGCCGCCGCCGCGGGCCTCGGGCGCGTGCTTGTGAGCGCCCTTGAGCATGACGCCGTGCTCGCGCCGGCCCAGGCGCTTGGCGTGCGGGGCTTGATTGTGGAGACGATCCCGGCCACGGCCGATGGTCGCATTGATCTGGCGGCTCTTGAGCGCCTTGCCGCCGCCGGGCCGGCTTTGGCGTGCGTGATGGCGGTGCAGAACGAAACCGGCGTGATTCAGCCAGTCGCGGAGGCTGCGCGCATCGTGCAGGCGGCTGGCGGCTTCATCTTTGTCGACGCGGTGCAGGCTTTGGGGCGTGTCGCCATCGACGTGGAATCGTGGCGTGCAGATTACCTGGCCCTGTCCGCCCACAAGGTTGGCGCGATCGCCGGTGCGGGCGCGCTCGTCGCGCGAGGCGGTTCGCCCCTGGCCGCGCATCAGATTGGCGGCGGCCAGGAGCGCGGCCTTCGCGCAGGCACGCAGAATGTTGTTGGCCAGGCCGCGTTTGCGGCGGCTGCAGAGGCGGCTGTTGGCGAGATGGCCGATCTGGGCCGGATCGCCGCCCTGCGGGATCGGTTCGAGGCGCGCGTGCGTGCTGCCTCGCCGCTGCTGAGCGTGCAGGGGGCAGGGGCGGTGCGGGTGGCCAACACGTCGAATATCGCCCTTGCCGGGTTCCCGGCGGCGACGCAGGTCATGGCGATGGATCTTGCCGGAGTTGCGGTGAGCGCCGGGGCGGCCTGCACTTCGGGCAAGGTGAAAACCTCGCGCGCGCTCATGGCGATGGGTCTTGACGAGGCCTTGGCCGGTGCGGCGATCCGCGTCAGCTTTGGCTGGGCGAGCGGGCCTGAGGACGCCGACATCGCGGCGGATGCCTGGATTGAAGCGGCGCGACGGGCGGCCAAGCTCGCCCCCAGCGCAGCCGCGTGAGGAGACGGCCCAATGCCGGCAGTTGACAAGACCATTGAAACCGTCCGTGAACTGGAGGGCGACCGCTACAAATACGGCTTCGTGTCCGACATCGAGCAGGAATTCGCGCCCAAGGGGCTTAACGCCGACATTGTGCGCTTCATCTCCGAGCGCAAGAACGAGCCGGACTGGATGCTCGAGTGGCGCCTCGCCGCATTTGAGCGCTGGCTGACGATGAGGGAGCCGACCTGGGCGCTAGTTCGCTACCCTGCGATCGACTTTCAGGACGCCCATTATTACGCCGCGCCGCGCAGCAGGGCGGCGCCGAAGTCACTGGACGAGATCGATCCGGAGATTCGGCGCACATACGAGAAACTTGGCATCCCGCTGCGCGAGCAGGAGGTGCTTGCGGGCGTGGAGGGTGCGCCGAGGGTGGCGGTGGATGCTGTCCTTGACAGCGTTTCGGTCGCCACGACGTTCAAGGAAGAGTTGCGCAAGGCCGGCGTGATCTTCTGCCCCATGTCTGAGGCCATACAGGAACATCCGGAGCTGGTTCGCCGGTATCTTGGCTCAGTCGTGCCGGCGTCTGATAACTTCTATGCGACGCTGAATTCGGCGGTTTTTTCGGATGGCTCCTTTGTGTATGTGCCGCCGGGCGTGCGCTGCCCGATGGAGTTGTCCACCTATTTCCGGATCAACGCCAAGGGCACTGGCCAGTTCGAGCGCACCTTGATCATCGTCGACGAGGGCGCGTATGTGTCCTACCTTGAGGGGTGCACCGCGCCCATGCGCGACGAGAACCAATTGCACGCCGCGGTGGTTGAACTCGTCGCACTCGCCGATGCTGAGATCAAGTACTCCACGGTCCAGAACTGGTATCCTGGCGACAGCGAGGGGCGCGGTGGCATTTACAATTTCGTGACCAAGCGTGCCGATTGCCGGGGTGCGCGCTCCAAGGTTTCATGGACGCAGGTCGAGACAGGTTCGGCGGTCACGTGGAAGTATCCTTCCTGCATCCTGCGCGGGGATGACAGCGTGGGCGAGTTCTACTCGATCGCGATCACCAACGGGCGCCAACAGGCTGATACCGGCACAAAGATGATCCATCTGGGGCGCAACACCCGGTCGCGGATCATTTCAAAGGGGATCTCGGCGGGGCGTTCCTCGAACGCCTATCGCGGTCTTGTCAGCGTCAATGCGAAGGCGCGCGGCGCGCGCAACTTCACGCAGTGCGACTCCCTGCTGATCGGCGCGCAGGCCGCCGCCCACACGGTTCCTTACATCGAGACCTCGACGCCGGATGCGATTGTTGAACATGAGGCGACGACCACGCGGTTGTCTGAAGACCAACTGTTCTACTGTCGCCAGCGCGGCGTGGGCGAGGAAGATGCTGTCGCGCTTCTGGTCAACGGGTTCGTGCGGGACGTGCTGCAGCAATTGCCGATGGAGTTTGCAGTTGAGGCCCAGAAACTCGTCGCCGTCAGCCTGGAGGGCAGCGTCGGATGAGGCCTGCGCAGCGACGTGCGACGTGGGGCGGCTGCGCCGCTGTCGGCGGCGCACCTGCGGCGAAGCCCGCCTGTGCGGGCGGGCCTGTCCGTGCAGCGGCGGGGCGCGCCGTTGACACGCGCAATCCGTGCTGGAGAAGCTGTGCGCCCAAACCAAGCAGCCCAAATCAACCAGCCCAGACCAACCAAACTGTGTGATCCCATGCTGACCATTGATGCTTTGTGCGCCTCCGTTGACGGAAAACCGATCCTGAAGGGACTTTCGCTTGTCATCCCGGACGGCGAAGTGCACGCGGTCATGGGGCCGAATGGGGCGGGGAAATCAACCCTGTCCTACGTCCTGAGCGGTCGCGAGGGCTATGAGGTGACGGCTGGCGCCGCCCGGCTCGACGGCGACGACCTTCTTGGTCTTGCGCCGGAGGAGCGTGCTGCACGCGGCGTCTTTCTGGCCTTTCAGTATCCGGTTGAGATTCCTGGCGTGCCGACGATGACATTCCTGCGCACTGCGCTCAACGCCCAGCGCAAGGCGCGCGGCGAGGCTGAGGTCAATGCGGCGGATTTCCTCAAACTGGTGCGCGCCAGGGCCAGCGAGCTCAGGATTGATCCGGAGATGCTGAAGCGGCCGCTCAATGTGGGCTTCTCGGGCGGTGAAAAGAAGCGTCTGGAAGCGCTGCAGATGGCGGTTTTGGGGCCCAGGCTTGTGCTGCTTGATGAGATGGATTCCGGGCTCGACATCGACGCTTTGAGAGTGGTGGCGGATGCCGTGAACGCCCTGCGTTCGCCGGAGCGCAGCATGCTGATCATCACCCACTACCAGAGGCTGCTGGATTACATCCGTCCGGACAGGGTTCATGTGTTCATGAATGGGCGCATTGTTGCGTCGGGCGGGCCTGAACTCGCCCATGAGCTCGAGGCCGGGGGCTATGATCGTTACTGCGAGGCTGTCTGAGATGGCGCTGGGGACCCTGACGCCTGGCGAAGAGGGGCTGGTGCGCGCGCTGCAGGCGGCCGGGGGGCCGGCGGCGCTTCGGGCCGTCGAGCGCCTGCGCGCGCAGGGTCTGCCGAACCGGCGCGTCGAGTCGTGGCGCCATTCCGATCTGCGCAGCGCCCTGGCCGACCGCTGCGACATCCCGGCCCTCGGCGGCGAGGGTCTGGAGGCTGCGCTGGCGGCCGAGCGCGCCGACGATGTGATCGGTCTGATCGCCGCCGGTCTTGCCGCTCACGAGCAGGTCCTGGCGCCTGGCGTCGCCGCGTCGCTGTCGCACGCTCCTGGCGGCGGCGTCGTGCGCTTCGATGTCCCTGCGGGCGCGGACGTAACGCTGAGCGAGTGCTTCGACGCGGGCCCTGGCGGGCCGCGCCAGGACGGCGGCGCAACCGCGTTCGTGGGGCTCTGGATTTCGCTGGCGCCGGGGGCGCGGCTTCGTCGGGTTGTGCGCCAGCGCGGAACGGGCGCGGATCTGCAGCTGATGAGTGCGCATGTTCAGGTTGCGGCGGGGGCCTGCTTTGAACAGGTGATTCTGGCCGAGGGCGCGGGGCTTGCCCGGATTGAGACACATGTCGATGTGGCCGGGCCCGGCGCGGTGGTGCGGCTCAACGCGGCGTATCTCGCCGACGCCGGCCGGCATGTCGACCTGACGTTTCAGGTTGATCACCGCGTGGGCGGATCGAGCACGCATCAAATGGTGAAAGGCGTGGTGGCCGGCGGCGGGCGCGGTGTGTTTCAGGGGTGTTTCGTCGTGCATCCAGGCGCTGATGGCACGGTGGCGCGCCAGCGCCATGGGGTGTTGCTGCTCGACGAGGGAGCGCGGTCATTCGCCAAGCCCGAACTGATGATCTATGCCCACGACGTCGAGTGCGCGCATGGCGCCACAGCGGGCGCTCTGGATGATGCGGCGCTGTTTTATTTGCGTCAGCGCGGCGTGCCGCACGCGCAGGCGCGTCGGATGTTGATGGAGGCGTTTGTGAGCGAGGCGTTTGACGGGGCGCTGGATGAGGATTTACGGGCGCGCCTGGGCTGCGAACTCGCCGCCGCGCTGCAGGATCTGGCGTCGTGAGCGGCGCGCCCGGGGCGGCGGCCTTTGACGTCGACGGCGTGCGTGCGCAGTTTCCGATCCTGCGCCGGCGCATCCATGACCGCGCACTGGTCTATCTCGACAGTGCGGCATCTGCGCAGAAGCCGCGGGCGGTGATCGATGCAATGTGCAGCGCCATGGAGCACTCGTATGCCAACGTGCATCGCGGGCTTCACACGCTCGCCAATGAGACGACGCAGGCCTTCGAAGCGGCGCGCGAGACGGTGCGGGCGTTTCTGAATGCACCGAGCGTCGAGGAGATTGTCTTCACCAAGGGGGCCACCGAGGCGATCAACCTGGTGGCCTCGAGTTTCGGCGCCGGGCTTGCGGCGGGCGATGAAATCATTCTGAGCGAGATGGAGCACCACGCCAATATTGTTCCATGGCATTTCCTGCGCGAGCGCAAGGGCGTCGTCCTGCGCTTCCTGCCTGTCGCTGCGGACGGCCGCCTTGATCTGTCCGGTTTTGACGCGATGCTCGGCAGGCGGACGAAGCTTGTGGCGCTGAGCCATATGTCGAATGTGCTGGGGACCGTTACGCCTGCAGCCGACATCATCGCGATGGCGCATGCTGCTGGTGTGCCCGTGCTGCTGGACGGTTGCCAGGCGGCTGCGCACCTGTGGGTGGACGTGCAGGCGCTTGATGTCGATTTCTACGTGTTTTCCGGGCATAAGGTCTATGGTCCGACCGGCATCGGGGCGCTTTATGCCCGCCGGCGTCATCTGGAGGCGATGATTCCCTACCAGGGCGGCGGCGAGATGATTTCGGAAGTCAGCCTTGACCGCATCACCTATGGCGATCTGCCGCACAAGTTCGAAGCGGGCACGCCTGCGATCCTGGAGGCGATCGGTCTTGGCGCGGCTCTCGGCTGGTTGATGGCCCAGCCGCGCGCCCTGGCGCATGCCCACGAACAGGCGCTGCTGGCGCGCGCGATGGCGGCGTTCGACGAGCGCAGCTGGATCCGGGTGCATGGCGTCGCGCCGGGCAAGGGGGCGATCCTGGCGTTTTCGGTGGAGGGGGCCCATCCGCATGACATTTCCCAACTGCTCGACCGTCAGGGCGTGGCGATCCGCGCCGGCCACCACTGCGCGCAGCCGCTGATGCGCCACCTTGGCGTTTCAGCCTCGGCCCGCGCCAGCTTCGCCCTTTACAATACCCTTGACGAGGTTGACGCCCTGGTGGGCGCCCTCGACAAGGCCCGATCGATCCTGGTCTAGGACGCGCCCATGGATACGCCAGCCCCGACTTCCGCCATTCCCGCCGACGAGCTCGCTCGGTTGACTGATGACATCGTGGCGGCGCTCAAATCGGTGTTTGATCCAGAAATCCCGGTCGACATTTACGAACTGGGCCTGATCTACAAGGTTGACATCGACGACGAGCGCAATCTCACGATCGACATGACGCTGACGGCGCCTGGGTGTCCGGTGGCGGGGGAGATGCCGGGCATGGTGGAGAGCGCCGTGCGCGGCGTCGCTGGGGTCGCCGCCATCAAGGTCAACATGACCTTCGATCCGCCATGGACGCCCGCGCGCATGTCGGATGAAGCCAAACTGCAGCTGAATATGTTATAGGGTGGACAGGTTCTCAGGTTGCCAGGAACTGGATCGATGGCGCGCACAAGACCGCAGATCGTTCGTCTCACTGACGCCGCCGCCGAGCGGGTGCGCGAGATCATGGCGCGCACCGACAAGGCGTATCTTCGGGTCGGCGTGCGCAAGGGCGGCTGCGCCGGCATGGAATACGTCATGGACTACGCCGACGCGCCGCAGGCGCTGGATGAGATTGTGAGCGACAGGGACGTGCGGATCCTTGTTGACGCCAAGGCGGTGCTTTTCCTGCTCGGATCGACCATCGACTATGAGGTCACGCCGCTTGCTGCGCGGTTCGTGTTCCGAAATCCCAATGAAACGGACGCATGCGGTTGCGGGGAGTCTGTCGCGATTACGCCTGCTGCGGCGGAGGCCTAGGATGGCGGCCTCCGGCGGCTTCGACGCCTGGGTGCGCGAGCTGTTCGCCGATCTCGGCGCGGTGCATGTGCGCAGGATGTTCGGCGGGGCTGGGGTGTATGCGCAGGGCGTGATGTTTGCGCTGATCGCCGATGATGTCGTCTATCTGAAGACGGATACGTCCATGCGGGCTGAGCTTGCCGCCCTTGGCGCAGCGCCGTTCCTGTGGACGCGCCCAAGCGACGGCAAGTCGATCGACATGGGCTATTGGCGGCTGCCGGATGCTGCGAGCGACGATCCTGCTGCGGCCGCTGTCTGGGGCCGGCGGGCGCTGGCGGTGGCGCTGGCTGTCAAGGCGGGCGCGCCGCGTCGCGCGTCGCGCGGGCGCGCCCATCACCGCTGACACGGCGCGCCCTCAGCGCGCCGCGCGATTGCCTGCGTGGTTTTCGACCGCGGGCTTCCACCAGGGATCCCAGTGGATCGCGGTGTGGGCGGCGGTGAGGTTGATGCCGGCGCCGCCTGCCTTGCGGTTCAGGAGAAACAGCCCCGTGCGTCCTGACTGAAAGGCCTCGACAGGGACGGCTCGATCCTTTGTGCCCGATCAGGACAACATGGTGGAGCCCGCGGGCGGTCAGTTCGGCGCTGATCAGATCAATCATGCCGGTGAATTGGGAAGACACCAGGATCCTGCGGCCCTCTTTGATCAGGGACGGGATCATCTTGATGAGACGTCTGAGCCTGGCGCCTCCGCACGGCTACGGGTGGCCGTATCGCCAGACCAGACACTCAGGCTTATCGATAAAACCTGCGGATCGCCGTCGATCAGCCATGCCGGAGACGTTCAGTCAGGGACCGTCTGGGTGTCTTTGGACACGCTGTCGAGGCGAAAGGAGCCGTGTCTGAATTCGGATGGCGTGACGCCAAAACGGGCGCGGAACTTCGCGGAGAAATAGGCGTGGCTGTGGAAGCCGACCTCATAGCCGATTGTGGAGACTGGCTTGCGGTTCGATGCGAGGGCGATCGCCGCCCGTTCCAGCCGCATTTGCGTTACGTAGGCAACGAAGCCGCGGCCGAACACGTTGCGGAACAGCCTCGAGAAGTACGAGGGCGAAAGACCGCACATCGAGGCGGCCTGCTCGAGCGGGATCCGGGCGGCGGGGGCTGCGCGCAGGCATTCCAACAGCGGTCGGAACTGGCCCAGGGCATTCGAGGCGGCCATCGGCAGCGCGTCCTGCCGTTCGGCGCGCAGGACATGCAACAACATCAGTTCCAGATGCCTGCGCGCCATGTCCTGGTCGCCGAGCCGCACAGCTTCTTCCAGCCACTCTGTCAGCACCCCGAGATGGCGGCGCGCATCCGCGCCGACCCGCAGACAGACGGGGACTTGGTCGGGCATCGGTTCGACGAAATCCTGATCGTATTGAATCAGGACCCAGGACGCCGGCCCAGGATCGAGCGCGAAGTCGTGTGCGCTCATGGCGGGGCACCATGCGGCGCAGCCGGGATGGAGATCGAACCGCGCCGCGTCGGTATACATCGCGCCCGCGACCGTCTCGAAGATAACCAATTCCGCCACGGCGTGGAAATGTGCGTACCGGCCGGGCGGAACGGCGAGGGCGTCCCGGTTCACGCGCGCGACCCGGATCGGCAAGGCTGACGGCAAAGCCACCGGTTCGGCGCTCATCTGGAGCGGCATGACAAGATCCTGATAGTTTTTCCCTGGGTTTGCAACAGCCTGTTTTCTGGAAAATCCGCTGTGTGCAGGTAGCCTGCAACGGCAGCGCTTTCAGAGCAGACGGATGACTGACGACCTTGACACGCCAATGCTCCTTGAGCGGGTGACTGTCGAGGGGTTCCGCAAAGACGGCTACGTCCGGATCGCGGGCGCGCTGTCGCCGGAAACGGTCGCTGTATTCGGCCGCGCGATTACGGAAGCGACGCTGAGGCTGAACACCGATCATCGCCCGCTCTCCGAGCGATCGACCTACGACCGGGCATTTCTCCAGGTGATGAATCTGTGGCGCGCGGACAAAGCGGCGCGCCGCTTTGTGTTCGGCCGGCGCCTTGCCGGCGTCGCCGCGGCGCTTTTGGGCGTGCCCAGCGTGCGCCTTTATCATGATCAGTCGCTGTACAAGGAGCCCGGCGGCGGCATCACCCCAGCCCATGCGGATCAGTACTACTGGCCGCTTGCGAGCGACCGGACGGTCACTGCCTGGATCCCGCTTCAGGATGTCCCCGCTCACATGGGGCCTCTTGCATTTTATCGCGGCAGCCACTGCGAGGCGTTTGGGCGCGATCTTCCCATTTCTGACGAAAGCGAGGCCGCTATCACCCGGGCGATGGAAGCGTACGGCTTTGTCATCGATGCTGAGCCCTACGCGCTTGGCGACGTCAGTTTCCATGGCGGATGGACGTTTCATCGCGCCGGCGCAAACAAGAGCGACACGCCCCGGTCGGTGATGACAATTCTCTATATGGATGCGGCGATGCGCGTCGCGGAACCGGTAAACACCATGCAGCGTAACGACCTCGCCCAGTGGCTTCCAGGCCTCTCGCCAGGCGACCTGGCCGCTTCCCCGATCAACCCCATCCTGTTTGACGCCGGCTGATGCTGTTGCGTCGAGACTTCTGCCTTGGCGGGCTGTTGAGTTTGCCGCAGGAGAGCAGTGGGTGGCGGGCGGGCCTTGGGGAGGGCCTCGCCCTGTTGCGAGAGCAAGGCTACCAGGGCGTCATCGCCTGGGATGGCTTTGAAGAGATCGTTGCGGCGGGATTGATCCCGTGCGGGATGGGGCGCGTACTCTCCCCGGCAGACGCGCCCATGATCGCTGCACGTCATCGTGACATGGGTCTCGAGTTCACGACGGTGCATGTCGGGAAAGGGTTTAAGACGGATACGGAAATGGACGCCCTTGCGGTCGCCGTGGCTGAGGCCGCCGCAGCGACCGGTCATCCCCTGCATATCGAAACGCATCGCGCGACCATGACGCAGGATATCAAGCGGACCCTGGATCTGATCGCCCGCGCGCCAGACCTGACCCTGACTTTGGATTTCTCCCATTGGTACACAGGGCACGAGATGACGTATGGCGGCGAATTCGGGTCACGCTTGCAAAGTCTTGATCCCATTTTCGACCGCGTGCGCAGCATCCAAATCCGGATCGGATCAACCCGTCGGATCCAGGCGCCATTTGATCCCGCAGCGCCCCACACCGCCGACCACGCCCAGGCCCTGGGCCGCTGTCGGGCTCGATTACAGGCGCTGCCAAATGCGCCAGATGTCGTGTCATTTGCTCCTGAACTGCTTCCAGCGCGATTGCCGGACGCCCAAGGCGGGCGCTGGATCTCTTACGCGGATGACGCGGAGGCTTCAGACCGATTTGCAGATGCTCTGGCCTTGTCCAGATGGGGCGAGGACGTGCTTGCGGCGCAAGCCGAAAGGTAGAAGGATGCAAAGCCCATGAGGACCGGTTTTCGTTTAACGGCCTTTGCCGGCTTGTTCTTAATTGCCTTATCCATCCATGGCCCAGTGGCGTCGGCCCAAGACCGCCTGGTCAGTTATGTCGACCCGTTTATCGGGACGGATGGCACGGGGCACACGTTCCCGGGCCCTAGTATGCCTTTCGGCATGGTGCAGCCCGGGCCTGACAATGCGGACTCCGGGTGGGAGTTCACAAGCGGCTACCAGTACCAGGCAGAGAAGATTTTCGGCTTTTCGCAAAACCGCGCAAGCGGCACAGGCATCCCCGAGCTGGGCGATGTGCTGCTTCAGCCCAGCCAAACGAGGCGGGCGGATTATGCAAGCCGTTACGACAAAGCCAGCGAGACTGCGCGGCCGGGCTACTATGCCGTCTCCCTGACCGACAACGAGGTCCGGGTTGAACTGACCGCGGCTGACCGTACGGCGTTGCATCGGTACAGCTTCGATCGAGGGGGACGCGTCTGGGTTCTGGTTGATCTTCAGCACGGTTTGACGTTCCGAACGGACCAGCAGCCCGTTCTGGCGCACGCGTCCCGGGTCACCAGGGATGGGCTCGAAGGCGTGCTCCGTCGCGCCAATTGGACGACCCGGACGATCGCCTTCAGCCTCCTTTTTGATCATCCCGTAGCGGAAGTGATCACGCTTCCGCCTCGCCACGGCGATGCGGCGCCCCGCTACGTGTTGGGTTTTGACCTCGCCCATGGAAGAACGCTCCAGGCGAGGGTAGGGCTGTCGACAGTGGATGTTGAGGGGGCCCGGGCCAATCGCGACGCCATTTTGGGATGGGGTTTCGATGTCCAGGCCCAGAGGACTGCAGAGGCCTGGGAGAGCCTGCTTCGGCGGGTCGAGATCGATGCGCCGCGAACCCAGAGGCGGATATTTTACACTGCTCTCTACCATGCCTTACTGCATCCAAGTCTGATCAGCGACGTGGACGGACGTTGGCGCGGCCCCGATGGCGTGATTCGCACCGTCACCGCTGGGGCGCGCTACTCTACACTCTCGCTTTGGGACACGTTCCGCGCCGCTCACCCTCTTTACACGCTCCTCGTTCCTGAGCGTGTGGATGACTTCGTCAATAGCCTCCTGGATCATGCCGACGCCGCAGGTCGGCTCCCGAAATGGACCATTTGGGGCGGCGAAACAGGGACGATGATCGGCGAACCGGCTTTGCCCGTGATCGCTGACGCCTGGGCCAAAGGGTTTCGTGGTTTCGACGGGCGCCGGGCGCTGGACGCCATGGTCCGCACATCCACTGTCGATGCGGCGCCGGTCTTTCCTGGCGACGCTGCTCTCTCAATGTGGTCCTTATACGAACGATACGGCTACTATCCGTATGACCTGGTTCACGGGGAGGCGGTGTCGCGCACCCTTGAGGCGGGCATTGGCGACGATGCCGTTGGGCGGATGGCGGCCATGCTTGGGGAGCGCGAGGCTGCGACCAGGTTCCAGGAGCGGGCCGGCTGGTGGCGGAACCTGATCGATCCCGACACCCGCCTTGCCAGGGGGCGGGACAGCACAGGCCTCTGGCGTACCCCCTTTGATCCCATGACGCCAACCTCGCCACTGAACAATCCTGGCGACTTCACCGAAGCGAATTCTTGGCAGTATAGCTGGACCCCCGCCCTCCACGATGTGGAAGGCCTGATCGCGGCCATGGGTGGGCGCGAAAGCTTTCAGGCCATGCTTGATCGCTTCTTCTTCGAACTCGTGCCCCTCCAAGGGTGGACCTATCTCGGCCAGGAAGCGATGATCGGCCAGTACGCTCATGGCAATGAGCCAAGCCACCACGTCGCCTGGCTTTACGCCTTCACGGACGCACCGGAAACAGGGCGCGCTTTGACGGCGCGCATTGCGTCGAGCTTTTACCGCGACACTCCTGACGGGATCATTGGCAATGATGATGCAGGTCAGATGAGCGCTTGGTACATCTTCGCCACGCTTGGGTTTTATCCCGTCGAGCCCGCACGCGCCCAGTACGTTCTCTCGCGCCCCCTCGTGGAGCGGGCCGTGGTCACCGCGCCCGGTCGGCCGCCGCTCGTGATCATGCGCCGGGCCGGCGATCCGGGCGGGGCCCCGGTGACATGGAACAGCGCGCCCCTGGAGGGGCCGCGCATTGCTCATGAGAGCCTTGTCGCTGGCGGCGTTCTGGCTTTCCCGGCGCCATGATTGAGGAGCGGAAAATGTCCTCTATAAAGGGCCTCATAGCTGCGGGCGGCGCTGCAAAGCTGTCGCAGAACTGCCCGAAGAGGGCGCGGGCGAGGCGCACCAGGGGTGTGAGTTTCGGCGCAGTCTCGCATCGAGAGATCGTGGGCTGTGCACAGAGGTCGAGGCCGGTCTCCGGCAGACGTCCGCATGCCAGCTTCAGAGCCGGGTCGCGCCGCGGGCGGTCAAAATCGTTTCCGTCCTCATACCCACTCGCGATCGCAAAATGCCCGGGCCCGCAGGATGGACCCGTGGCTGTGCTGACCCCGTCCCAGGCAGCGCTGATCAAACAGCGCTCCAGCCAGTTGGTTGCAGAGCCCCAACATCCGATCCGCTGCGGCAAGCCGGCCCATGCCGTCATCCGAACTGATGATGCCGCCATGGAAGGCTGCGCTGACCTTCTTGCGCGTCACGCTTGGCAAATCGACGCGAACGTCGCTATCGTTTGCCAGACGGAGTGTAGCGCCTTCGGTGATGCGGCAGATTTGAGGTTTGACGCTTAAAATCTATGCCCAATCAGTATCTTGCGCCATGCGTGCCGCCTCATTTTTCGGGGCTTGGTGAATTCCCGGGCGAGACGGCGTCGGTGATGCGTGAGGTCAGGACGACGACCCTGGTTACTGGTCAGCGCCTCCATCTGGAGGGTTCCGCCATTCGGGACGGAGCATGGCGGCCGGTCGATTTCCCGGCGGCCGCCATCCTCATCGAACATCCGCTTGAGGGACCGATCCTGTTCGACACCGGCCATGATCCGGTGTTCATCGCGCCCCAGCGGCCCCTGCCGGAGGGGCTGTACCGGTGGACAACGCCTGTCGCGCGCGACGCAGGACAGGATGCGGCGAGCCGGCGGCATGCGCGCGGCTTCGACCCGGCGGCGGTGCGCCACCCCGTGCTGTTGCGCTTTCACGCTGATCATATTGCTGGAACACCTGCCTGTCCCAACGCCGCCCTGCGCCGCATGCGCGCAGGCCTGGATAAGGTTTGGCGCGGCAGCAGATTTTCGTCGGTCCGTCGCGGCCTCCTGCCGGCGCTGGTTGCGCCGGATTTTCCTGCCCGCGCGCGCTTCGTTGAAGACGCCCCCGCCATCGCCCCGGGGCCTGATCCCGCGCTCTTCGGCGAAGGGGCTCACACCCTGGGGGATGGCTCGCTGACCGCCGTTGAACTGCCCGGCCATTGCCCGGGCCATTGGGGTCTGGTGCTCAATGATCTGCGATGGGGGCGTCATGTTCCTGTGGCTGACGCAGCGTGGTCGCTTGATGCACGACGCCGCAACATGCCGTCTCCGGCGATCACCGGAGGGTCTGCTGGGGACACAAGGCGCACACGCGCGACGCTGCAGTGTCTGCATCAGCAGTCCGTCCGCAACCGCGATGTCAGACTGACGCCGTGTCATGGCAGGCGACGCGCCGGCGAAGCGCAGGGTGAGGGGGCGTGAAACGCGTTGTCATCATAACCGGTGCGCGCGCGCCGGTCGCGCAGGATCTTGCGCGGGCGGCGCGCGCCGCCGGTCATGAGGTGCATCTGGCCGACAGCGCGCCCGCTTTTGCCGCGCGTGCGCTGCGTCCGCGCTTTGCAGTGCACCGGCTCCCGCCGCCACGTCAGGCTTTCGCCGACTTTCGCACATCGATGGTCGATCTGATCGGCAGGATTGGCGCAGCACGGATCATCCCGACCTGCGAGGAGGTTTTTTGGCTTTCTGAAGCGGCGCGGCTTGATGGGTATGCGGACATGGTTTTCGCGCCGCCGGTGGCCATATTGCGCAGGCTGCATTCGAAATCGGAGTTCCCGGCCTATGCGGCGTCGCTTGGCCTCGATGTTCCCGAGACACGGGTGCTTTCAGGTCCTGTAGATCCGGCGGCGCTGTTCGCGCCGCCTGAAAGGCTTGTTTTCAAGCCGGAGTTTTCCCGCTTCGCCACGCGCACACTGATCGGACCGCGTGCGCGCGCCCTTGGTGGCGTGGGGCCGACGCCGCAGGCGCGCTGGGTGGCGCAGGAAAGGGTTCGGGGAGAGGAAATTTGTTCGTGGGCGGCCGTCCATCGCGGACGCGTGACGGCCTTTGCCGCCTATCGCCCGCGCTGGCGACACGGCCAGGCGGCCGCCTACCAGATCGAGGCGATTTCCAGCCCGGCCCTGCGCCGAATAACCGAGAGGATCGCAGCGGCGACCGGAATGAACGGACACCTCTCTTTCGACGCCATTGTCGCCGAAGATGGCCGCACCTTGCCGATCGAATGCAATCCGCGCGCGGTCAGCGGGCTGCACCTATTCGATGCGTCGGCTTCACTTGCCCAAGCCGTGCTGGATGACCAGCCGTGCCCGGAGCCCCAACCGGGCCGGTTGCGTCACATGGGCCCGGCGATGATCTTCCTGGGTATCCCTGCCGCCCTGCGCCGCGGGAAGATCGCCGCACTGCTCGCCGATTGGAGGCGGTCACGCGATGTGATCGATCGACACGGCGTCGGGCTGGTCAGCCTCGCCTGCCTCGTCGATGCAGCGGGTTTTACGGTCAATGCCCTGCGCGCCGCGCAGTCTCCTGCTGCGGCGACCACTTCTGATATCGAATGGGATGGGGAGGTGATGCAGTGACCGTCTGCCTGACCAATGATCCGACCACGATGGCCCAAACCGGCGCTTTGGCGGGTCGTTATGCGGCGGCGCTGGCGCGCGACGGCGTGGGCAGATTCATTGCCAATGCGACATCGCAGGTGCAGTTGCTGCTGTGCGACGGCGTCCAGTTGCCGGTGACCGTTGATGATGGGGGCTACGGTCGATCCTACGTCTCCAGCCCCCACAGCGCCTATGTGCTCTATGCGGGTGAAGAGATGGATCTTGTGGGCATGACCCGCGGCCGCAGCGTGGCCAGGGCGGCCCTCGCCGTGCTCGACCGGATATTGCGGGCTGCTCAGGTCAACCGGGCTGTTCATCTGGACAACTGGCTCTTGTCGACGAACCTTCACGGCATCTGGCGGGGTGAGGGGCTGCCTGAGATGCGCCGCATGCTGGCGCTCAGGTTTCCCGATCACTTTCTGATCCTGCGCACGCTGGACCCGTGGTCCAGTCCGCGCCTGCTGGAAGCCGCCCGCAAGGATGGCTGGATCCTGGTGCCTGCGCGTCAGATATGGGTGGTGGACGACCTCAGGCGCGACTGGCGCCCACGAAACGCCTTCGGCAACGACCGGCGCGCTCTGGCGCAATCGGGCCTGACGGTGCAGGAGGTTGAAAGCCTGGAGACTGCCGATTGCGCGCGCGTGGCCGAACTCTACAGGATGCTCTACCTTGATCGGTATTCGACGCTCAATCCGCAATTCACACCTGAGTTCATTGCCCTGACGCTCGAAACCGGAATGATGCGCTACCGTCTGGCGCGTGACGATGCAGGACGGATTATGTGCGTTGCCGGAATGCTGGAGCGTGAGGGAATCATGACCCCCTCGGTCGTGGGTTACGATACAAGCCGACCGCAGGGCGATGCACTGTACCGGATCGCGTCATTTCTGTTCTGCGAATGGGCCATGGAGCGCGGCGTGGCGCTCCACGGGTCAGCTGGAGCGGCGCATTTCAAGCGCCTGCGCGGCGCACGGGGCGTCATCGAATACCTGGCTGTCTATGCCGGGCATCTGTCATTCGGGCGACGTCTGGCGATCACGTTGCTCGCCGGCGCCCTGGAACGCTACGTGACGCCGATGATGAAACGCGAAGGCTGGTGATGGAGTGGCCGATCGCCATTGCCCAGGGCTGGCATCCTGTCGCCATGCTCCACAATGTGACGGCGCACAAGCCGCACTCGGCAAGACTGCTGGGGCGCAACCTCGTCCTTTTTCGCTCGGGCGAACAGGTGGCGGTTTTCAGGGACCGATGTCCCCATCGTGGGGTCCCGCTGTCGCGCGGCGCCGTGCGGGATGGAACCATCGCCTGCCCGTATCACGGGTGGCGGTTCGGTCGGGATGGGCAGTGTGTGGAGGCGCCGGGCGCCAGCTCATGCCCGGAGGTTTCGGCGTCCACAGTTGCGGTCAGGATCGCGGCTGGACTGGTCTGGGTCAGCCTCGCGGATAATCCCAGCGCATTCCCGGCTCTTCCAGACGCAATGGACGATACGACGCTGGACCGCTTCTGGTGGGAGCTGGCGCCTTCCGAAGCGGGCCTGCTTGATGCGCTGGAAAATCATCTGGATCCTGCGCACCCGCATCATGTTCACCCCTGGCTGGTCCGCTCACCGCATCGCCGAAAGCTGGTGGAGGTGGATGTCCGATGTGGACCCTGGGGCGCGGAGGCGACTTATGTCGAGCGGCGGCGCAACGTCGCCCTGCTGTCGGGGGTGATGGAGGGCAGGCGCGCACGCAGCATCGGTCGGCTTTGGCCGCCCACGATCGGAGAGGTGCGCCTCGAAGCTGAACGGGGCGGGATGCTGTCCATCGCGGTGGTGTTTGCCCCGGAGGACCAGGGGCGGACGCGGCCATGGGCCCATTTCGCCACGCGCAGGGGGCTCTTGCCCGCGTGGTTCAAGCGCGGCGCACTGAAGGCGTTTCACTGGCCCGTGTTGCAACAGGACCGGCGCATGCTGCGTCTCCAGCAGGAGGCCAGAACCGGCGAGCCATACCGGACAGGGCCGCTTGACGTTCTGTCGCCTGCCATCTGGGCGCATGCGCATCTGCGTGAGTGCACGGATGAATCGCGCTCGATACGGATGTATCTTTAGCGCGCGGGGCGTTGACTTTCGTGCAGCCTGCGCTTTCCTGGATTTGTAACGACCGCTGCGATCCTCATGCGCCGCCTCGGCGCCGCATCGCCTCAAGTCCTGAATTTCCTCAAGCGTGCAGGAGCTGTGAGAGGCTTGCGCCTGACATGGTCGTGCGCGGCGGGCTGTTGCGTCGGGGGATCTTCACAGATCGCCCCCTCGCCTGATGTATCACCCATGAACCCTGCGTCGTCTGCAGTTTTCGTGCTTTTGCCGGGACTGTCATCTCCCCGTCTGACAGTCTGTTGTCGGGTCTGAAACAGTCACCCGCAGCTGCAACGGTTCTGGGACGCATCCAGAAGACCGGACATGCGGGACAGTCCGGGGTTGGCCTGCGGCGCATTTGCGGCGGCCGGACGTTCCCACGCCAGCATGGCAGGACCCTCTGCCGGATGGCCTGCGCCATGGAGGCGCACTGGGGCGAAGGCGTCGCCGCCAGCGTTCCTGCGGCGCCATACAGGATGTGCACGCGGTGCATCCAGCCGCCTCGTCGATGACGGGGCGCTCGCAGGAGAGAATGGTTGCGCGTTCCTAAGGACGCGCCATCGCGGTGCGTGTGCTGGCGGTGCGTGTGCTGGCGGGGCTGGGGTGATGGGCAGGGCGTGATGCGGCGTGCGATGATCCGGCTGCGGCCGCCGTCCGGGTCCGCACGCGTGGGCCGGCGGGCGCCTGGGCCGGCCGGCGGGTCGGGCAGCGCTGGCGGTGAGGGCGCGGGCGCTGCTGCGCCCCACTTCAACGCTGCCTGTCCGCCTTACCTGTTGACGCCGCACGCTGTGCGCGCGACAGGGGGGCATGCACGTTCTGATCCCTGTGGCGCCTGGCGAATTGATCGACAAGATCACGATTCTTGAGGTCAAGGCGGCGCGGATCGACGCGGCCAAGCGCGCCAATGTTGAGGCGGAGCTGGCGCTGTTGTGCGCAGCCCGCGACGGGGCGATCGCCCCGAGCGAGGCGTTGGACGCGCTGACCCGCGAGCTTGCGGGTGTCAACGCAGCGCTTTGGGATATCGAGGACGCAAAGCGGGCCTGCGAGCGCACTCAGGACTTCGGGGCGCAGTTCATTGAGCTTGCGCGTGCAGTCTACCGCGAGAACGATCGCCGTGCTGCGGTGAAACGCCGGATCAATGAATTGCTGGGCTCCTCCATTTTTGAGGAAAAGTCGTACAAGCCCTACTGAACGGGCAGGCCCTGGCGTCTGCGGGGGGCGCGCCCCGGCTACGGGTCTGAAGTCCCGGCGCTGGGGTCGGAGCCGTTTGCGGATCCGCTTACGCCGCTCGGGCACAGGGTCGCAGCCTGCAGACATACTGGCCAGGCGCATTGGCCAGGGTTTTTATCGATCACCCAAGGCGCCCCGCGCGCCGCCGCCTTTGCTCCCGGGCCCGGGTGTCTGAGCGAGCGACCGTTCGCGGCTGGGTGTCCTTATGGCGGGGGCGTTGTGAAGGGTGCGCGTCACCCGGTCCGCCCGGGATGTCCGCGCAGGGCCGCCCCGTCCGAGGGGGCGTTGCGGATCAGTCTGGCGCCCGGGGACCGCGCGGCTGGTGAGGCCGCGCCCCCTTGTTGCTCAGGCGCCGGTAAACTTCGCCGGGCGCTTCTGCAGGAATGCGGCGACGCCTTCCTGGAAGTCTCGGCTGCGTCCGGCGTCACGTTGCAGAACGCGTTCGGTGTGCAGCTGGCTGGACCAGTCATTGTCGAGGCTTGCCCAGGCCGCCTTGCGGATCATGGCGAGGGTCCTGGTCGGCCCGCTGGCGATGTCCTGGGCCAGACTCAGCGCGCTCGCCATCAGGTCAGCGTCCGGCGTGACACGGTTCACAAGCCCCCAGTCCAGGGCCTTGGCGGCTGGGATTTTCTCGCCCATCAGCATCATCTCCATGGCCCGGGTGCGGCCCACGGCGCGCGCCAGGAGGTAGGTTGAGCCGCCGTCAGGCACGAGGCCGATGCGCCGGAAGGCCTGCAGGAAATAGGCGCTTTCCGAGGCGATGATCATGTCGCCGAGAAGGGCGAAGGAGCAGCCGATGCCGGCGGCTGCGCCGTTGACCGCCGTGATGAAGGGGATCGGCAGTTCGCGCATCTGCGTCACCAGCGGATTGTAGACGGTGTCAAGCGCTGCGCCGGCGTCGAAGTCGCGCGCGTTCTGGGGCTGGTTGCTGATGTTCATCTGGGTGGACGCCAGATTGGCGCCCGAACAGAAACCCCGTCCGGTTCCTGTCAGGATCACGCAGCGGCTTTCCTTGGCTGCGGTTTCAAAGGCGTGACCAAGTTCGCGCCCCATGTCGATCCCCGCCGCGTTCATTGTGGCGGGATCGTTCATGGTGATGACGGCGACGCCGTCATGGAGCGCGTAGGTGAGTTTTTCGTAGGCCATGGTGTCTCTCCCGGGCGGCCGGGCGCCGCATCTGGGGCGGACCGTAGCGCAGGATATGGCGAACGAAAGTCTGACGTCGCGTCAAGCCGCGCTGCGCGCACGCGGCGCACGATCCGGGGTGACGCGATTGCGGCCGTCGCGCTTGGAGGCATAGAGGCATTTGTCGGCGCGTTCGATGAGCGTATCAGCGCTTTCCCCGGGCTGCAGGAGGGCGACGCCGAACGAGGCGGTGATGCCGCCAAGGTCTTCGCGTGTGCTTCTGCGCAGGAGCTTTTTCGTCTCCATGGCGAAGCGCGCCTGTTCAAGCACGTTGAACGCCTCCCACAATTCGGTGCGCGGCATGATCACCGCGAATTCCTCGCCGCCATAGCGTGCGACGAGGTAATCTCCCTTGGCGAAGCGCTGCAGCGTCGCGGCGGTGAACTTGATGACCTGATCGCCGGTCTGGTGGCCCCAGGTGTCATTGAACGACTTGAAATGGTCGATGTCGCACAGTGCCAGGCACATCGGCGTGCCCTGCGAGGTGGATTCGGCGATGCGCAGCCGCAGCGTTTCATCAAAGAATTTGCGGTTGGCTGCGCCGGTCAGCGCGTCGGTGAAGGCTTCCATGCGGACCTTGTCGAGCGAGCTGCGCAATTGCTCGATCTCGCGCGTGGTCTGGTTGACCTTGGTTTCAAGCTCGCTGTTGCGGCTGGCGAAGGTGTGCGTTGCGTCAATCAGGCCACGCAGGATGGCGGCTACGGGCTCAGGGCCGCCGATTGCGGCAAGATCGACCTGCGCTTTGGCCATCACCTCGTTATAGTCACGCGCCCCGCTGGCGGCTTCCTGCAACGCCTGGATCAGGTTCACCATGCCATCAGCGATCCGGGCGCCGGTCAGGATCACTTCGGTGGTGTAGCGCGCCGTGGAAAAGAACCGCTGATGCAGCCCGTCAGACGCGGCGGCGTCCACCGCCTGACCGGTCGCCACCAGATCATCAACGGCTGCGGAGACGTCAGGGCGCTCGCCCGTGTGATAGGCAAGCCAAACTTCATAGTGACTGCTTGACGGGGGAATGCCCCGTTCCTCCATCGTGTCGATGGCGCGGCGCGCCCTGGCGTAGATGGGGTCTTGGGTCATGTGGGTCCCGGCGACCTTCTGGCTCCGGAGCGCCGCGAGCATCGCGTCAGCCAATCTCTGCGGGCGGGGTGAACAAACGGTTTATCCCAGGGCGTGACGGGTCGGCTCGGCGGCGCCGCGATCGCGGTCGGCGTGCGCGCGGGCCGGGTGCGCAAGCCCTGGATGCAGCCTGCCTGGCGACCGACTGCACCCCAGGACATCTGCGCGCGCGGCTCAGGCGGGCTGTTTGCCGGTGTGGCGTGCATACGGGAGTATGGTGTGTTGTGGAGCGCCCTCGCGCGATGCATAATTTGCGGCGATTTGGCGCACGCGTGTGAAGCAGGCGGTGGCCGATTCGGGGCAGGGAAGGGCATGACATGAGCGACATGACGCGTAGCCAGGCGGATCCTCGCATCCGCATGAGCGAAGTTCTGGAGCGCCAGAAGGCTGCGTTCCTGCGCGACGGCCCGCCGGATCTGGCCGCGCGCATCGATCGGCTGGATCGCTGCGTTGGGCTCCTGCGCAAGTACGAGACCCAGATCGTCAAGGCGCTCAGCGATGATTTTGGACACCGCTCCCCCGATGCGTCGCGCCTGACGGATGTTGCAGGGTCGATCGGCCCTTTTCACTTCGCCAAGACCCATCTGAAGGGGTGGATGCGCACCCAGCGCCGCGGGGTGGACTTCCCGCTTGGCCTGTTCGGCGCCAAGGCGGAAGTCCAGATCCAGCCGAAGGGCGTGGTGGGAGTGATTTCGCCCTGGAATTTCCCCATCAATCTTACATTCACTCCGCTTGCGGGCATTCTGGCCGCCGGCAATCGCGCCATGATCAAGCCGTCGGAGTTCACCCCCAAAACGTCCGATCTGATGGCCGAGATGTTTGAGTCGGCCTTCCGCGCTGAGGAAATCGCGGTGTTTACCGGCGGCGCTGATGTCGGCGCGGCGTTTGCCGGTCTTGCCTTTGACCACCTCCTGTTCACGGGGGCAGGTTCGGTCGCCAGGCATGTGATGCGGGCGGCGGCTGACAATCTCGTGCCTGTGACGCTTGAACTTGGCGGCAAGTCGCCGGTGATCATCTCGCGCACGGCGGATATCCCGCTGGCGGCCAAGCGCATCATGATGGGCAAGACGCTCAATGCCGGGCAGATCTGTCTGGCGCCGGATTATGTTCTGGTGCCCAGCGAACGGCAGGGCGAATTTGTTGAGGCCGCGAAGTCTGCAGTGGCGGCGATGTATCCCACCATCAAGGACAACCCGGACTACACCTCGATGATCAATCAGCGTCACTACGACCGGGTCATGGGCTATGTCGAGGACGCCGCAGCCAAAGGCGCTGAGATCGTGTCGCTCAATCCTGGCAATGAGGATTTCCGCCAGCAGGAGCATCGGCGCATTCCCCCGACCCTGATCCTCAATCCGAGCGAGGACATGAAGGTGATGCAGGAGGAGATCTTCGGGCCGGTGATGCCGGTCAAGACCTATGTCGGGGTCAATGAAGCGGTCGCCTACATCAACTCCAAGGACCGTCCACTCGGTCTTTACTATTTCGGCCAGGACAAGGCCGAAGAAACCATGGTGGTGTCCGGCACGACGTCGGGCGGTGTCACGGTCAATGACGTTGTCTTCCATGTCGCGCAGGAAGATCTGCCCTTTGGCGGCGTCGGTCCCTCCGGGATCGGCTCCTATCATGGTCGCGAAGGCTTCTTCGAGTTCAGCCACAAGAAGGCGGTGTATACCCAGGTCAAGCCCGATCTGACGGCCATGATGCGTCCGCCGTTTACGGACAGGATGCGCGCCTACGTCACCAAGCAGATCACCGGCTAGACCTGCAGGCGTAAAGGCTGAACCCGGCGGCGTCGACCGCGTTCAGGCGCGCCCCGTGGGTCTGCGGCTGGGTGGCGAGCGGGATGCCCCTGCTGGCTTGCGCATCGGCTTTCTACGGCGCGGCGCCAGGCCTGGCTTGGTGCAAGTACGCCTGCGGCCTGGTAAGTCGCGGGTCGTGCGTCCACGGACCGCCGTCATCCCAGCAGGATCCGGTCATGGCTGGACGCGCAGCTGCCGGCTCGCGCAGCAGCCAGTCTGGCATGGCGTCCAGCCGAACCATGTAATGGGCGGCGAACGCAGCGCCGGTCAATTCGGCGTTGCTCTGGTCGACGGCACAGGCGCTGACGCCCCAGGGCGCGCGAACGGTCTGCAGACTGATTTCGAACACGCCGGCTGCTGCACAGAGCGCTGCGATGATTGCGCCGCTGCGTCCCGCTGCGCGTTTTGCCTGTCCAGGCGTCAGCCAGATATGGGCGAACGCAAACCAGACGATGGCGAGCGGCGCGATTGATCCGCGCATGACGAAATCATTTCCGGCGCCGAACCTGACCACGGGAATGACGGTGAGGAGGCCCAGGCTGAAAAGTGCGAGCGATCGCAGACGCGCCGGCAGCCGGTCGCGGAAATGAATGATGTAGAGGGCGTGCGGCGCCATCGCCACCATCAGCAGGACGTAGAAGACGATCTCATCCTGGGTGAATGAGATGGCGCCGTGCGGGATGGTTTGGGCCGCGTGCGTCAGATAGAGGGCAACGGGAATAAAGCCGAGGCCGGCGGCCGCCGCCATCCAGATTCGCGGGTTGCTGATGTGGCGACGCCAGTCGCTCAGCAGCAATGGCGGCCCTGCGAGCACAGCCAGCGGCGACCACAGGAGCGCGCCGCCGAGTGCGAGGGCGACACTCGCCCCGTCGATCTCATCTTCGGCCGCAAGCAGGCACAGCAGCGCCAGCCACCAGCCCGGCAAAGCGTGGTTCGGCGTCCAGAAATACTGGATGGCTGTCGATGAGTACTGGAAGACGGGGTTCCATGCGTCGAAGCCGAACAGAATGATGTCGTTCCAGGGCAGGATCCCGAACCCCAGCACCAGGATTGCGATGCCGAGAACCGCGCAGGCGCCGCAGAACAGCAGGACGACGCTATGGCGCCAGCCGCGTCCGACCTGCGCCATCAGATACAGGATGATGCCGAGGAAGATGCTGTTTTGCAGCAGCATTGCGCCGTGGGCTGTTGAAAGTCCGGCCGCCTGTCCCACGAGGCCCGGGATCAGGTACATCCCGAGCGGTGCGCGCAGCACGTGCTCGGCGCCATCGATGAGGTAGCGCGCCGGAAAGCCTGACAGGACGAGATCGGCGAGCACCGCGTCGCGGGTGCGCCAATCGACTGGGGCATGGAACAGATGAAGCTGGCCGCCGATCACCAGAAAGGCTGCGGCGCCTGCGATCGCGCCACTGAGCAGAGGCCAGTCGACCGGGCTTGCGAGCACGCCCCGGGGGCCCTTGCTGGGGTCGCGCAGGAGGAGGATGAGCACGGCTGCGCAGCCCAGGGCGATGATCAGCCCGCTCAGCAGTTGGAAACCGATCGCCAGGATCAGTGTGGGCAGAAGCACGATGATATGGCCTGCCAAGAGCACTGCCCGGTTTGTGACGGGGGCGCGGGTCCTTGCCCCGGCGGGGTCAGTCATGGCGGGAGGGGGCGTGCGCTGCGTGGGGTGGCGTGCACTGCGTCGCCTGGCCGCATCGCCGGCTTGGTATTGGCGGCGGTGGTGCGGGTGCGGCTGGATCGTGACGCCGCTTGGCGCGCGCGGCCTGCGGCGTGCAAGCTGGCGCGCCTGCAGGTGTATGGGGAGCGCGCCACGGCGGTTCCTGCCACGGGAGTTCGGGCCATAGCGTGTCCTGCCATAGCGTGTCCTGCCATCGGGTGTCCTGCCATCGGGTGTCCTTACTGACCGGGGCAGGGGCGCCTGCCGGCGAGACGGCGGGAATGCGGCGCGCCATGGGCGCCGGTCGACATTGGCTTGAGCCTAGACCTGTCTCGGTAAATGTCGCGCTAACCGCCTGTGGGTCGGCATGCAATCCGCCAGGTCCGGATCAAGGTTTGTCGCGAGCGGCGGCGCGCGGGGATGGCCGCAGGTTCCTGGTGGTGCGCTCAACTGCGACCTCGCCTCGGCGTCACGTCGAGTCTGGCCATGCTGCAGCCTGTGCGCGTGCAGCTTTGGTCAGGACGCGTTTCGCCCGGTCGGTTTGGCGAGAAACGCCGGGATGTGGTCGCCGAGCCCGACGACGGAGTCGGGTTCCTCCCTGCGCTGCGGGCGGGCGTGAGGTTTGCGCGCGTGCGGCGAGGGCTTGTGGGTGGGGCGCTCCGCGTTCGCTTCTTCCGGCGCTTCTTCCGGCGTGTCGATGGGTAGGCGGGCCGCCTCGCTGCGGCCAGACGGATCGCGTGCAGCAGCGCGTTCGCGCGCCGGTTCGCGGGTGCGCTCGCGCCCGGGGCTTCGGCTGCGCTCCCGCGGCCGATCCCGATCCCGGCGCTCGCGGCGGGCGCCGTCCTGCGCCGGTGCGGCGTCGATCCCGTCGAGGCCCGGGATGTCGGCGGCGGTGGGGATGTCCTGGCCGATCAACCGCACGATCGCGGCGAGCGCCTTGGCGTCGCCGGGGGAGACGATCATGAAGGTTTCGCCGGTGCGTCCCGCGCGCCCGGTGCGCCCGATGCGATGGACGTAATCGTCAGGCGTATGGGGCACATCGTAATTGAAGACATGGCTGACCTCTGGAATGTCGAGCCCGCGCGCGGCGACATCGCTGGCGATCAGGATCTTCAAGGCCCCGTTGCGGAACCGCTCCAGGGTTGCGGTGCGTACGGACTGCGGCAGGTCGCCATGGATCGGCGCGGCGTCAAATCCGTGCTTGGCCAGTGACTTGGCGACCACGTCGACGTCACGCTTCCTGTTGCAGAAGACTATGGCGTTTTTCAAGGGGTTGACAGGCACGCCATCGGCCGGGGCCTCGCCCGTCCCCTTCGTCGTGGCGGCGCGGATCACCGCACGCAGCGCAGCCCGTTTGGCGCCTGCATCCGATGACGGGCATTGGACGACGCGCTGGGTGACGGTGGCGGCGGTGGTGGCCGGCTTGGCGACTTCTATGCGCTTTGGCGCGTGCAGGAACTGGTCGGTGAGCCGTTGTATCTCCGGCGGCATGGTGGCGGAGAAGAAGAGCGTCTGGCGGGTGAAGGGCGTCAGTTTGAAGATCCGCTCGATGTCTGGAATGAAGCCCATGTCGAGCATCCGGTCGGCTTCATCGACGACCATCATCTGGACGCCTGACAGCAGCAGGCGGCCGCGCTCGAAGTGGTCAAGCAGGCGTCCCGGGGTTGCGATCAGCACGTCGACGCCGCGGGTCAGGAGGGCGTCCTGGTCGCCGAAGGACACGCCGCCGATCAGGAGAGCGACGGTGAGCTTGTGGTACTTGCCATATTTGGCGAACTGCTCGGCGACCTGGGCGGCGAGTTCCCGGGTTGGCTCCAGGATGAGCGATCGCGGCATGCGCGCCTTGGCCTGACCGCGGGCGAGGATTTCGATCATGGGGAGTACAAAACCGGCAGTTTTTCCCGTGCCGGTCTGGGCTATGCCGAGGACGTCGCGGCCCTGCAGGGCCACTGGAATGGCTTCCGCCTGGATGGGGGTGGGGGTCGTGTAGCCGGCGTCAGCAACTGCTTTGGCGAGATCCGGGCTGAGCCCGAGGGAGGCGAAGGACATTGTGTTCCAGGTCTGAGGGCCAGGGGACTGGCCGCAGAGGGTCGGAGCGGGAGGGTGAGAGCTGCAGAGCGCTCTGGCGAGCGGACCGGCGGCGATGGTGAGCCAAGGGGGTGAGCCAAGGAGTGAGCCAAGTCCTTGATCCGTCCATCCCCGCGTCCAACCCTGAACCGCGTCGATTTCGAACCGGGACGGCGAAGTGGCCGCTGATTCCCAGGGCCTTCCGCTGCTCGACTGCAACATCGGGCCCGAAACTCAAAAGTCAAGGCCTGCGCGCCGCGAGGCGTGTGGCGGCGTGGTCTTTGCCAGCGGCGCGTGAGTGTTTGCGCGTGGGTCGCCGCACGGGTGCGCTCAGCGGCCAGCTGGCCGGGTCGCCGAGGCCGGCGCTGGCGGTTGGGCCGGGAGGCCCTTCCGCAGGTTTCGGATGAAGTCTGCATCGGGGGGGAGGATGGCGCAGGCGCTGGGCGCACCGTGCGCCGTTTCGCCGATGCGGTCCTCGATGATCGCAAGGTGGTCAACGGCGGATCCGGGCGACGTCGCGCCGGCTTTCCTCGGGAGGAAAGCCCCCGGCGCGATTGCAGGGGGCCGTGAATGGGACAGCCGGGATTTCCCTTGCCGTGACCAAGCTTGCGCCCGGTCCTGCGCAACGGTGACGGGCGTCCACGGCGACTGGATGTGGCCGCGCGCCGGGCAGCCGACTGCGCGACGCGGATGTCTGCGGGGCCGCGTGCGACGTGCGGTGTGACTCCTGCGGGATTTGCCTGGCCTCGCGCCCTGGCGGCGTTTCAGACCAGATGTCGAAAATGCCTCGCTCTGGCGGGCGCAGGGCGCGCCCAGCCTCCGTGACAGGCGTTTGAGCACCGACGTCGGCCGGACTCTTTGATGTCGCGGGCCAGCCGCCGCGCCGAATGCGCGCGAACCGCCTGCAGGCGGTCGCGCGAACAGTCGAGGAATGGATCGATCAACACGGGTCTTGGCGGTCGGGGCCTGCTGGTCGGCGCATCAATGGGATTGGCTGTGTCCGCGGTCTCAGCGGAAGTCGCGCGCTGCAGGCAGTCGAGCTGGCGCCCGGCGGTCGGTCTGGGCGCGGTGCGCGTCTGAGGACTGCATGGGCGCGCGCTCATTGCCTGGACGTTTGACCTCGTCGGCGCGGGCGAGAGGGCTTGTGAAGCGGGCTTTGCCCTCGGTAAGCTCGCCAAGCCGGCTCGTCCAGTCCTCGAAATATTCCGCCACAAGATGGATCACGCCATCCTGGCGCTGCAGCCTGCCGCGCGCGATGATGAATTGGCCGTTCAGAACGATCTTGCGCCAGCGTTCAAACATTGTCGGCCAGACGATCAGATTGGCGCTGCCCGTTTCATCCTCGATCGTCATGAAAATCACGCCATTCGCTGATCCCGGGCGCTGGCGCACCAGCACGAGACCTCCGACTTCGACCCCCTTGACCTTCGGCGTGGCGGTGAGGTCATGCGCCGCCACGACGCGGCGCTGGCTGAGTTCGGGGCGGAAGAATCCGACCGGATGGCCTTTCAGCGACAGGCGCAGGGTTTGATAATCACGCACCACATGCTCGCTCGGCGTCATGAGCGGCAGTTGGGCGGGGGCGTCGACGGCGTCTTCTGGCGCTCCGGCGACCAGGGGGGCGCGCGTAGCCTCTTTCACGCCGCGCGCCGCCCATAGGCCGTCGCGCCGGTCAAGGCCGAGCGAACGCAGGGCGTCGGCGCGGGCGAGGGTTTCCAGTTCGCCATCGCCAAGGCCTGCGCGTCTGGCGAGGTCGCCAAGCGAAGCGAATGCGCCGTCTGCGGCGCGCGCCTGTTTGATGCGCTCTGCTGCGGCAGGACTGAAGCCCTTGATCATGCGAAAGCCAAGCCGCACGGGTGCGAGCGCTTCGCCGCATGTGGCGGGCTCCAGCGTACACTCGAAGCTGGCGGCATTCACATCGGGTGGACGAACCGTGACGCCGTGCGCGCGCGCGTCGCGCACCAATTGTGCGGGCGCGTAAAATCCCATCGGCTGGCTGTTCAGCAGCGCAGCAAGAAATACGTCTGGGTGATGTTTTTTGATCCAGGCGGACACATAAACAAGCAGGGCGAAGCTTGCTGCGTGGCTTTCGGGAAATCCATACTCGCCGAATCCTTCGATCTGCTTGAAGCATCGCTCTGCGAAGGCGCGTTCGTAGCCGTTGGCCTGCATGCCCTCGATCATGCGCATGCCGAACTGATGGATGACGCCGGTCTTGCGAAATGTCGCCATCGCCCGGCGCAGCCTGTCGGCTTCGCTGGGTGTGAATCCCGCCGCCACGATGGCGATTTTCATCGCCTGTTCCTGAAACAGGGGCACGCCCAGCGTCTTGCCCAGCACCGCTTCAAGCGCCCTGGAGGGGAACGAAACTGGTTCAAGGCCCTGGCGGCGGCGCAGATAGGGGTGTACCATATCGCCCTGTATAGGTCCTGGACGGACGATCGCGACTTCGATCACGAGATCATAGAATTTCCGCGGCTTCAGCCGCGGCAGCATGGACATCTGGGCCCGGCTTTCGATTTGGAAGACCCCCATCGTGTCAGCATCGCAGATCATATCGTAGACAGACGGGTCCTCCGCCGGAACTTCGGCGAGATCGAGGGCCAGGCCCTTGACGTGGTTCAGCAGGGCGAGGCTTTTGGCGATGGCGCTGAGCATGCCGAGGGCCAGAATGTCGATCTTCAGAATTCCAAGCGTGTCGAGATCGTCCTTATCCCATTCGATGAAGGTGCGATCGGCCATGGCCGCATTGCCGATTGGCGCGACGTCTTCAAGCGGTCCCCGGGTGATGACGAAGCCGCCGACATGCTGTGAGAGGTGTCGGGGAAAGCCCATCAGTTCGCGGGCGAGTGCGAGGGTGCGCCGCAGGCGCGGTTCGTCGGGATCAAGCCCGGTGTGTTCGCGCACGAGATCGGGCGTGACGCCGCCCTTCGACCAGCCCCACACGACGCTGGACAGAGCCTCTGTCACGTCCAGCGACAGGCCCATAGCCTTGCCGACGTCACGGATGGCGCTTTTGGTGCGGTAGGAGATCACCGTGGCCGCGATCCCGGCGCGGTGGCGTCCGTACTTCTCGTATATGTACTGGATCACCTCCTCGCGCCGTTCATGCTCGAAGTCGACATCGATATCTGGCGGCTCCTTGCGTTCAGGACTGACGAACCGCTCGAACAGAAGGTCGATCCGGTCAGGGTCTACGGCTGTGACGCCGAGGCAATAGCAGACTGCTGAATTGGCGGCCGATCCACGCCCCTGGCAGAGGATTCCCTGGGACCGGGCGAAGCGCACGATGTCGTGGACAGTGAGGAAATATGGCTCGTATTTAAGCTCTTCGATCAGGCGGTATTCATGATCGATCTGTGTTCGAACCTTATCTGGAATCCCGTTCGGGTAGCGCGTTCTGGCGCCGACCTCGGTGAGGCGGCGCAGCGTTTCGATGGGGGGTTCTCCGGTTGGCCCGAATACTTCGTCGGGATACTCATAGGCGAGCTGATCGAGGGAAAATGTGCAAAAGTCGGCGGCGGCGCGGGCCCGTGCGAGAGCTGCTTCATGTCCGCGAAACAGATGTGCGATCTGGGCGGGGCTATGCATGAACCTCTCGCCATGCGCGGCCAGAAGCCAGCCTGCCTGATCGATTGTTGTCTTTTCGCGAATGCAGGACAGCACGTCGGCGAGCGCCCGGCGCTCTGGCGTGTGGTAGAGCACGTCGCCCACCGCCACGCTCAAGGCGCCCCAGGATGCGGCCAGGCGCTCAAGTTCAGCGAAGCGGCGGGCATCGGCGCCGTCAAATCGCGCCGACAGGGCGAGGCGCACGCAATTGGAGGGATGCAGGCCTGTTGCAAATGGGCCGGCGAGGCTGCGCCATTCGTGTGAAGCTTCATCCGGCGCCATCACGATCACGAGCCAATCCTGGGCTGCTTCCAGCACATCGGCGATGCGGATCAGGCACTGACCCTTTCGCGCGCGCCGATTGCCAAGGGTAAGGAGTTTGCACAATCTCCCATAGGCGGCGCGGTCGCGTGGATAGACGATCGCATCCAGTTCCTCGCAGGTGACCAGGCGCGCGCCCGGCAGAAAGCGAAGGCCCGCCTCCTTGGCCGCCTTGTGCGTGCGCACCACACCGGCGAGCGTGTTGCGATCGGCGATCCCCAGACCCGCATACTCAAGCGCCTTGGCCTGCCAGACAAGTTCGTCCGCATGCGATGCGCCGCGCAGGAAGGAAAAATTCGAGGCGCAGGCGAGCTCTACGAAACTCATGGCCCCACGCCATGCAGGAACCATTGCGGGCGCAGGGCATCGCGCCCGTAGAGTCCGGCGCGGAACACCCAGAAGCGGCGTCCGGAATCATCCTCAACGCGCCAATAATCGCGCGTGCCGTCGGATTGCCCTTCCGTACGCCACCATTCCGGCGCAATCCGCTCTGGACCCTCGGCGCGCACGATACGGTGCAGCGCACGCCGCCACCGGAATTGGCGCGGCGGCCCGTCCGGCACCTCAGCCAGGGCATCAATTGGCTCTGGCGCGGCCAGCAGGAACAAAGGCCGGCGTCGCGCGAGTGCGGCCGGCCATCTCGCGCGTGTGCGCGCTGTGGTGGTGCGTCTGGTCTGGGCGCGTTCCGGCAGATGGCTGTGCAGTGCCTGAACGCAGGACAGGGTTTGCTCCCCGAGCCGGGCGGCGAGCCGATCCGCGAGTGCTCCAAGGCCTTTGAAATCACCTGCTTCCTCGTGGGGCGGCGCATCGTCGAGAGCGAGCCTGAGCGCGACCATGCGCGTCGGCTCTGCGACCGGTGCGCTCAATGTGGCGGCATCAAACCCGAAGCCGGGATCGAGGTGCTCGGCGAGCGCTTCGAGCCGGTGGTTCAAAACCCGCTGGAAGTGCGCCGCATCGGCGCTGGCTTCGGCGAGCCTGATGCAGAAGCCACGCATTTCCCCGTCCACGCCGTACAGCGACAGATCGAGCTGGCGCGCGCCCAGACCGGCGGCCTCAAGCCTGGCGGCAAGCTTTCGCGCCAGCGCCTGCGTCAGCGCACACACCGCGTCCAGCGTGAGGATCGGTTCTGCAAGGTTCTGTTGTTCCGCGTAGAGCGCGGGCGCAGGCGCGGCCCGGATTGGCGCATGGCTGCGGCCCAGGACGGCGTCGAGCCGATCAGCGATTGGTTTCCCGAAGCGGCGCACGAGGCCGGCGCGCGGCTGATGCAGCACGGCTGCGATCCGCTGCAGGCCCAGCGCACGCAGATCGGCTGTCGTGGCGCTGTCCGCGCCGAGCGCCTCGACCGGCAGCGCGGCGATGGCGTCCGCCAGGCCCTCGGCCTGCTGAACAAGGCCGCAGGCTGCGCGCGGATCAAAACACGCCAGTGCGCGGGCGGCGGCCTTGGCGGGGGCGATGGCGACGCGCGCGCTCACGCCCACGCCGAACAGGCGCTGGATGATGTCGCGCGCGAGCGCCTCTTCGCCGCCGAAGAGATGGTCCGCTCCCGTGAGGTCGAGATAGATCCCGTGACCCTCGCCATGGCCCCCGTCCGGCGGGCTGCTCGCCGCGGCGTGGGGCGTCCAGCGGGCGCACCAGCGCGCCAGCCGCTCCAACGCCGCTGCGTCAGCGGCCGGGTCGGCCTGCCCTGTGCGCAGGTGTGGGCAGGCCGCGCGTGCATCGGCGAGCAGGCGTCCTGGCGCGAGGCCCGCCGCCGCCGCACGCGCATC
Source organism: Hyphomonadaceae bacterium (assembly GCA_040381075.1). GTDB lineage: Bacteria > Pseudomonadota > Alphaproteobacteria > Caulobacterales > Aquidulcibacteraceae > JBEIHX01. The sequence goes on along the minus strand of JBEIHX010000004.1, from coordinate 49,270 downwards.
CACCGCCGCCAGCCGAAGGCCGCCGGCGCCTGATGCGATCAGCGCAAAGGGCTCGGAAGGATCAAGCCTGCGCCCGCGCCGCGCCGTGTCCCGTCTGAAGCGGTCGGTCGGCCAACGGGGCAGCCAGACAAACGCGATGCGTCGCATGGTTCCACTCAAGATCCAGGGTGATGGCCGGGCGCGCCGCTGCGCCCTTGGCCTCGAATGTGACGCGCCAGACCGGATCTCCGACGGCTGCGGCGGGTTTGACGCCGACGACGGGGGCAGACGGCGCGCTCGCCACTGTCCAGCGCGTGCGCGCGCCCGGCAGAGCCGGCGCGTCGGCCGGTCGCGCAGTCAGGAGGAATACGCCGGTGCTCTCGGCCGCCAGCTGCAGTCTGCGCACGCCGGCAAGCGGCGCATCACTGCCCGTCAGCACGGCGCAGACTGCAGCCACGCCGGGCGCCCGGGCAGCTTCCTCGAGCGCCCACAGCGCGTCGGCCTCGCGCCGCGCCGCAAGCAGGATCAGCCGTTCCGGGTCCAGGCCCAGCGCCTGGGCTCCGGGGCCGTAAAGCGTCCCCCAGTCAAATCCGGCTGCGCGCGGCGGATCGCGCCAGATCACCGGTCCTGGTCTTGTGCGCGCTGCGCCGGCCGCGAGCGCCACCATCAAGCCCAGCGCCGCCGGTCCGTCCGGATAGGTGGCGGGGCGCACCTCCGCGAGTGCGCCGGCGGGTAAAAACAATCCTGCGGCGCTCACCTGGGCGGTTGCGAACTCTGCAGGCGCGCGCGCGCAGGGGCGTCCTGCGCTCTCCAGGCGCGCAATGACGGTGCGCAGTTCGCGCAGCGTTACATCACGCGCCTGAGGTCCAGCCCCCCCGTCACGCCCGTGATACGTGTCCTGTCCGGCGCGCCCATCGCGGCGCGCCTGCGCAGGACATTCAGCACGCTCAGGAGAGTGATGCGTCGGGCCGGCGGGCATGCGGCAGTTCCCCTTTTGTTCGTTCGCACTTTGTTCCGCCAGTCGTGCGGAGTCAAGTCGCTCAGTCGCAGCGTCCCGTGCGCAGGGCCCGCTCTGGGTATGTGCGCTGCGGATGTTTTGCGCCGCGCCCCGCGGCGAAGGAGCAGCGAGGAGGGGAGGCTCAGCCGCCCGCCCGCGGGCGCAGCGCACGGCTTTGCGCCTCGAGCGCTGCGCCTTCGATTTCCGGCGTGCGGCCGGGGCCCGTCCAGACCCGTCCAGGCCCCAACACGTCAGGCCCCAACACGTCAGGCCCCAACACGTCAGGCCCCAACACATCAGGCCCCAACACATCAGGCCCCAACACATCAGGTTCGCACACCTCAGTTCCACCCAGCCGGGGCCAGCCCGGATGGCGCGACGTCGGATCAGGGCTGCGCTGCGGGATCGCTGCAGAACTTCGCCTGGGCCGCACCGGCGCTGAGACTGAGGCCGCCGAAACTGCCTGGCGTTTCGGCTGGCGGCGCCACGGAGCAGGTTGTGCGCGCGCCGTCCGGTCCCAGTTCGATGGTCGCAGTCGCGACCGGAGCGAGCCGCAGGGCGTCGAACCGATAAAAACTCACGGCGTATTCAGCCGCGCTGCTGCGGCTTTGCACGGCAAGCAGGCCGTCAGCCGTGCGTGCGCGCGCGAAGCCCGAGATCACGCCGGACGTTACGAAGGCCCCCGCCGCGCCATCGAACAGCAGCACCGTCTTCACCCAGTTCACATTGCCGACATCGGTTTGAACCAGGAGGTCAGAGGTTCCGTCGCCGTTGACGTCATCGACTTCCGGCGCGAAGGGTCGCGCCGCATCCGGGACCGTCAGCGTCTGCACCGGCTCGCCCCCCTGATTGGCGAAGGTTACGCGCACGCTTCCCGGTCCGTCGCCTGCGCCGGACTGAAAGGCGAGTGCAACGGCGCCTCCATTGGCTGACAAACGGCAGGAGGCTGGGCCCGGCGCCATTGGATCAAACGCGGCGTCTGCGCAGTCGGCGACCGCGCCGGCCTGCAGTGGCGCTGCGCCGCCAGCCTTGGCCGGGCCTGCGGATTGGGCTGCGTCGCCGGACTGAGGCGCGCACGCCGCCATGACAGAAGCCGCCATGACAGAGACGGCCGCGCCTACGGCGAGCCTTGCGGCTGCCCACCCTGTCGACACACCTCGATCCATGATGGTCTCTCCTGCAACGCTGCGCGTGTCCGGCGCGCGCGGGCCCGTGGCGCGCAGGTCGCTCCCGCTGTCGCGCCGGCGGCGCGGGTGGGAGCTGCGCGTCTGGCCGCGCCCGCTCATTTCGGCCAGGAATGTTCCTCGCCTGGGTCCGGACGGTTCATCCAGATCATGTATCCCCGCAGCGGCAGGGCCCAGGCAATGCCTGCCGCAACGTAATAGAGGGCCTCAGGAATCCAGCCCCAGGTGTGTTCGCTCAGCGCCTCATGCAGCGCCACCCCGACCACAAGGGCGACAATCGAGTAGCCGGCGAGCCAGATCAGGAGGCCGATGAGCCCGAGGGCCATTCGCGTGCGCCTTGTCATGGAATTCACCTCGTGTTCGTGCCAGATCCACGCGTGGACCGCCCCCTGCCGCCCGAGCGCGCCCGGGCGGGTCCGCTCTGGCCGATGGGCGTCATAAAGCTAAGTGTGTCGCGAGACGTCGCCAGGGCCCGTGTTCAGCGCCAGACGTGTCACAGGATCCGCAGCCGCATGACAGACACCGCCCTTTCTTCCGCCCGTTCTTCTGCACAGACCGCCGCCGACGGCGCCGCCGGGCGCCAGGGCGCGTCGACGCACGCGAATCTGGAACCGCTCCCTGCGACGAACCTGAACCCTGGATCCACGACCATCGGTGAGGAAGGCGCGCATCAGGGGCATGCGCACGGGCCGAGCGCTGCGAGCGCAGCTGCGCGGCCAATGGCCTGGGTTCGCGGCTGGCTGTTCTGCATCGCCGCCCTCGTGTTCGCCATGATTGTGGTTGGCGGCGCGACGCGGCTCACCGATTCCGGCCTGTCGATTACGGAATGGAAGCCGATATCCGGCGTGATCCCCCCGCTCAACGAGGCCCAGTGGCAAGCCGAGCTGCAAAAATACCGCGAGTCCAGCGAGTACCAGCTGCAGAACCGCGGCATGAGCATGGCCGACTTCCAGGTCATCTTCTGGTGGGAGTGGGCTCATCGTCTGCTCGGCCGCTTTGTCGGGCTCGCCGTCGTGGCGCCGCTTGCGGCGTTCACGCTGATGGGCGTGGTGCGCGGCGCGCTGGCATGGCGCTTATGGGGCGTCGGGGCGCTGATCGGCGTGCAGGGGGCGATTGGCTGGTGGATGGTGGCGTCCGGCCTGGTCGACCGCATCGATGTGGCGCCCTATCGGCTGATGATCCACCTTGGCATGGCGTTCATGATCCTGGGCGTCGTCTGGCTCACTGCGCTCGACCTTGATCCGCGCGCGCCGCGCCGGGCGGCCCCCGGCCGTCTCAACGGCTGGGCGATTGCGTTCACCGCGATGCTGTTCGGCCAGATCCTTCTGGGGGCGCTGGTGGCGGGCAGCGATGCAGGCTTCTCGCGCAATGACTGGCCCAGGATGAACGGCGAATGGCTGCCGGGCGATTACCTGTCCCTGAGCCCCGTGTGGCGCAATTTCTTCGAGAACGTCGCCACAGTGCAGTTCAATCATCGCCTGGGGGGCTACGCTGTCGCGCTTGCGGGCCTCGCGCTTGCGGTGGTCGCATGGCGCACTGCGTCGCGCCCGGTGGTGCGTCGGCTCGCTGTCGGCCTTGCGCTGGCGACTGGGGCGCAAGCGGTGCTGGGCGTTGTGACGCTGATCCACGCGGTGCCGATTGCGCTCGGTTTGCTGCACCAGGCGGCGGCGGCCGTGCTGTTGTTGCTGGCCCTGACGCTGTCTCGCGCAAGCGGGCGGGCGTGATCGGCCGGCCCGCTGCTGCCGACGGTATTATAATACCGCAGAAAATGTCCTTGATTGACGGGCAAAAACACACGCGGCTTGACCGCATGGCGAAAAGCCTGTACGCGCCCGGCCTTCCGGATAGGAAAGACCCACCATGAAGACGCAAATGGCGAAGCCCGCCACCGTCGCGCACAAGTGGATCGTCGTCGACGCCGAGGGCGCCGTTGTCGGTCGGCTCGCTTCGTTCGTGGCGCTGAGGCTGCGCGGCAAGCACCGCCCTGACTGGACCCCCCACGTGGACGTGGGCGATCATGTGATCGTCATAAACGCCGCCAAGGTGGCGTTCACCGGGCGCAAGCTGAAGCAGAAGACATATCATTGGCACACCGGCTACCCGGGCGGCATCAAGGAGCGGACGGCGGGCAAGATCCTTGCTGGCCGTTTTCCCGAGCGCGTCGTGGAGAAGGCGGTCGAGCGGATGATGCCAAAGGAAAGCCCGCTGGCGCGCCGACAGCTCGGCAAGCTGCGTGTCTACGCTGGCGGCGAGCATCCCCACGAAGCCCAACAGCCAGCGTCAATCGACTTCAAGTCGAAGAACCGTAAGAATGCGAGGATCTGACCATGGCCGACATGCAAGGCCTTGAAGCCCTCAAGACGGCTGCTCCGCAGGTTGAGGCGGCCCCGCGCGAACCAAAGATCGACAAGCTTGGCCGCGCCTATGCGACCGGCAAGCGAAAGAACGCTGTGGCGCGCGTCTGGGTCAAGCGCGGCGCCGGCAAGATCACGGTCAATGGCAAGGAGCAGGAGGTTTACTTCGCCCGTCCTGTGCTGCGCCTGATGATCAACCAGCCGTTCGCCGTCACCGATCGCGTCGGGCAATACGACGTCATCGTTTCCGTGCACGGATCCGGCCTGTCGGGTCAGGCCGGCGCAGTGCGCCATGGCATCTCGAAGGCGCTGTGCGATTACGAGCCGGCCTTGCGGCCGGCGCTGAAGCACGCCGGTTTCCTGACCCGCGATTCGCGCGTCGTTGAACGTAAGAAATACGGCAAGGCGAAAGCCCGTCGCTCCTTCCAGTTCTCCAAGCGCTGAGGTGGTCCGGCGCTGTGCGCCGGGCGAGGGTTGCATCCACGGGCGCTTCGGACCTCCGGAGCGCCCGTTTTCTTTGCATCGACCGGTACGCGTGGATCGTGTCGACCTGTCCAGGGTGATCGCCTGGTTGCTGGAGGCGTCATGACCAAAACAGTGTTCATTGACGGTGAGGCCGGCACCACGGGTCTGCAGATCCGCGCGCGCCTGGAGGCGCGCGCCGATATCCGCCTGCTGAGCATCGATCCGACGCGCCGCAAGGACGAGGCTGCGCGCGCAGAGCTGCTCAACACCGCCGACGCCGTGATCCTGTGCCTGCCTGATGATGCGGCGCGCCAGGCGGTCTCGCTGGTGACCAACCCGGCGGTGACGATTATCGACGCCTCCAGCGCGCACCGCACTGCGCCGGATTGGGTGTATGGTTTCGCCGAACTTGCGCCGGGCCAGCGCGACGCCCTGCGACGTGCGCGCCGGATCTCAAATCCGGGCTGCTATCCGACAGGATTTCTGGCCCTGGTGCGTCCGCTGATCGACGCCGGACTGGCGCCGGCCGACTGGCCGTTCACCGTCAACGCCGTGTCGGGCTACAGCGGCGGCGGCAAGGCGATGATCGCGGAATTCGAGGATGCGAACTCAGCATCCTTCACCCGCGTCGCCTATCGCATCTATGGCCTTTCGCTGCAGCATAAGCATGTTCCCGAAATGCAGCTGCATGCCGGTCTGACCTATCGCCCCCTGTTCGCCCCTGCGGTCGGGCGGTTTGCGCAGGGCATGATCGTCGAAGCGCCGCTGCAGCTTGACGCCCTGCCCGGGCGGCCCAGCGCGGCCGATATTCGCGTGGTTCTGGCGCGGCGCTACGAGGGCGAGGCGTTTGTCTCGGTGGCCGCCGCTGGCGAGACGGAAGGCCTCGCCACGCTGGATCCGGAGGGGCTCAACGGGACGAACGGGCTGCGCTTGTTTGTCTTCGGCGCGCCGCAGGCCGGCCAGGCCCGCCTCGTGGCCCTGCTCGACAATCTGGGCAAAGGCGCGGCGGGCGCTGCGGTGCAGAATCTCAATCTCGCCCTCGGCCTCGGCGAGACCACCGGCCTGCAGGATGGTCTGACCCTGGCGGCGCGGTGACGCAAGGGGGCGCGCGCCGAGGTCATGCGCCGCACCAGAAACCTGCCGGCGGCCCATTTGTCGCCCTCTGCGCTGCGGCGTGCTTGCGCCCACGTCGGGGAACGCCTATCGGCTGCGATCCTGTTTTGCTTTGCTGAGGCTCTCAGCCATGGACCGCATCGCCATCGTCGGCGGACACTCCTTGATTGGCGTGATCCCGATCTCCGGGGCCAAGAACTCGGCCCTCAAGCTGATGGCGGCGGCGCTGCTCAGTCCGGCGCCGCTGACCCTGTCGAACATGCCCAATCTCGCCGATACGCGTTTCATGGCCGACCTCCTGCAGTCGCTCGGTGTGTCGGTGGACTGGCCGGCGGGCGAGGCGACGTGCCGCCTGCATGCTGCGGAGATCGCATCCACCATCGCGCCCTACGACCTCGTTCGGAAGATGCGCGCCACCTTCAACGTGCTTGGCCCATTGCTTGCGCGGGTTGGCCACGCCACGGTCAGTCTGCCCGGAGGCTGCGCGATCGGCGCGCGGCCGGTCGATCTTCACCTCAAGGCCTTCGAGGCGATGGGGGCGGACATTGTGATTGACCAGGGCTACGTGAAGGCGGCTGCGCTGCGCGGCCTGAGGGGCGCGCGCATCTTCTTCCCGTTCGTTTCGGTGGGCGCAACGGAGCACGCGATGCTGGCCGCCGTGCTGGCCCGCGGCGAGACGATTTTGGAAAACGCCGCGCGCGAGCCGGAAATCGCCGATCTCGCCCAGTGCCTGATCGCCATGGGCGCGCGGATCGAGGGCGCCGGCACACGCACCATCCGGATCCAGGGCGTGGAGACGCTTGGTCCTGCGCAGTACAGTGTCGTCGGCGATCGCATCGAAGCCGGGACCTATGCGATCGCTGCGGCGATGGCCGGGGGATCGGTGCGCCTGGCGGGTGTTGTCCCTGAGCACCTTGCGGCTTTGTCCGCGTCGCTCCAGCAGGCCGGCGTGGACGTTCTGGAGGAGCCCGATGGGGTCGTCATCACGCGGGATCCTGCGCGCCGGCTGAAAGCCGTGGATGTGGACACGCAGCCCTATCCCGGGTTTCCAACCGATCTTCAGGCCCAGTTCATGGGCCTGATGACCATGGCGCAGGGGGCGTCGATCTTTCGCGAGAACATATTCGAAAACCGCTACATGCATGCCCCCGAACTGGCGCGTCTGGGCGCCGACATCACGGTGCGCGGGCGCGAAGCAGTGGTGCGCGGGGTGGAGCGTTTGCAGGGGGCGCCTGTGATGGCGACGGACCTGCGTGCGTCTGTCAGTCTTGTCGTGGCCGGGCTTGCCGCGGATGGTGAAACCATCGTGAACAGGGTTTATCATCTCGATCGTGGATTTGAGCGGCTTGAGGCCAAGCTCGCCGGTTGCGGCGCCAACATTGCGCGGCTGAGGGGCTAGAGAGAGCAGGCGTCGATGCAATCGTCCGCGGGTGGATTGAAACTTGTCGCCGAGGACGCCGATGATCTGGCGATCATCTCGGCGGCTGTGCAGGACGCCGTTCTGAAGGTCGGCGACATCGGCTACGAGCCGGCCCGGCGTTGCGTCACCATCGCGCTCAACAGGTTCCGCTGGGAGGGCGCAGCGCGCGGCGCGGGTGAGCGGGTGCGTGCGGGATTGCAGGTTGCAGGGGTCCTGCGGGTGCAGTCGTCGCGGTTTCGCAGGGCGCCTGGCGATCTCGTCGCGCAATTGCTGAGCGTACGTTTCGTCCCGGCGGGCGAGCCGCCGGGCGGCGCGGTTCATCTGGCGTTCGCGGGCGGGGGCGAAATGCGGCTCACGGTGGAGTGCGTTGACGTCGTGCTTGCCGACATTTCCAGGCCATGGCGGGCGCGCGCGCGCCCTGATCACGGTCCCCACACAGGCGGGGGCGGCTGATGCCTGGGCCATTTCGCCTGAATTACTGCGCAGCAGATTTCGCCGCTGCGTTTGAGGGGTTTGCGGCGCGCCCGCGTGGCTGCGCACCGGATGTCGAAGCACGGGTTGCTGCGATCATCGCTGATGTGCGCGCCCGCGGCCTTGAGGCGGTGGCCGACTATGCCGCCCGTTTCGACGGTGCACGGCGCGAGGACGTCGGTGCGCCGCTGACGCACGCCGCCCTGCAGGCTGCAGCGTCGCACTGTCCGTCCGAGGTACGCACCGCGCTCGCCTTCGCGGCGGCGCGCATCCGCGCCTATCACGAGCGCCAGCGGCCGCAGGACGTTGACTTCGTGGACGCTGCCGGGGTGGGGCTTGGGTGGCGCTGGACGCCGATCGATTCGGTCGGTCTCTACGTGCCTGGCGGGCGCGCCACCTATCCGAGTTCCCTTCTCATGAACGCGGTTCCGGCCAAGGCCGCTGGCGTGCGACGCCTGGCGCTGGTGACGCCGCTGCGCGCCGGCGTGATTGCGCCGGCGGTCGCTGCAGCCGCCCTTGAGGCGGGCGTTGACGAAGTCTGGGGTATCGGCGGGGCGCATGCGGTTGCGGCCCTTGCCTACGGTGCTGACCCGATCCGGCGCGTCGACAAGATCGTCGGTCCCGGCAATGCCTATGTCACTGCGGCCAAGCGGCTTGTGTACGGTCAGGTCGGGATCGACGCGCTTGCCGGTCCCTCCGAGATCCTGGTGATCGCTGATGGTCGCAATGACCCTGCCTGGATTGCTGCGGACCTGCTGTCGCAGGCTGAACATGATCCTGACGCCCAGGCCGTTCTGATCACTGACGACGACGCCTTCGCGGACGCCGTTGCAGCCGCTGTCGAGGCGTTGCTCGGCGAGCTTCACACGGCAGGGCAGGCGCGCGCCAGCTGGTCGGCCCATGGGGCCATCATCACCGTCGCCGATCTGCTCGCCGATGCGCCGGCGCTGAGCGACCGTCTGGCCCCGGAGCATGTGGAAATCGCCGCCGAGCAGGCGGAGGAAATCGCTGCAGCGCTTCGCCATGCAGGGTCCGTCTTTATTGGCCGCCATGCGCCTGAGGCGCTCGGGGATTATGTGACTGGCGCCAATCATGTCCTGCCGACGGCCGGGGCGGCGCGTTTCTCCTCCGGCCTGGGCATGCTGGATTTCATGAAGCGCACGTCCATTCAACGCATCGGGGCTGCGGGGTTCGCCGCGCTCGCCGGGCCTGCGGCCATTCTCGCGCATGCCGAGGGGTTGCCTGCGCATGCGCGCTCGGTGGAGGTGCGCCAGGCCAAATCATGAGTGATCGGCGCATTTTCGACATCGAGCTTGACGAGACGTCGCTGGCGGCGGGTTCGCCCGACGCCGAGCACGAGCGGCGGGTGGCCATCTTTGATCTTTTGGAGGGCAACTCCTTCGCCCTCGAGGGAGCAAGCGGGCCCTATCGGCTGAGGCTCGCCGTGCAGGAGGGAAAACTTGTCTTCGACATCGCCGGCATGGACGGGGCGCAGTTGCGCGTGCTGGTGCTGTCCCTTTCGCCCCTGCGGCGCGTAATCAAGGACTATTTCCTGGTCTGTGACAGCTACTACGACGCCATACGACACGCATCGCCCGCACAGATAGAGGCGATCGATATGGGCCGGCGCGGCCTGCACAATGAAGGGTCGCAATTGCTGGCGGAGCGGTTGCGCGGAAAAGTCGACATCGACCACGACACGGCGCGCCGCCTGTTCACCCTGATCTGCGCGCTGCACGCGCGGGGATGAGGCCATGGGCCGGTCACCGCAAGCGGTTCTGTTCGCCTGTACGCTCAATGCGGTGCGCTCGCCGATGGCCGAGGGGCTGATGCGGCGGCGTTTCGCCAAGCGGATTTATGTTGAGAGCGTTGGCGTGAAGCGCGGCGAGCTCGATCCTTTGCGGTGGCGGTGCTCGATGAACTGGGCGTCGACATCTCGCGCCATCGTCCGCGCAGTTTCGCCGATCTTGAGGACGCCAATTTCGATCTGGTGATCTCCCTGAGCCCGGAGGCTCATCACCAGGCCCTTGAGCTGACCCGCACCCTTCCGATCGAGGCGGAGTATTGGCCGACCTTCGACCCCACATTCGTTGAGGGATCGCGTGACCAGCGACTGGAGGCCTACCGGGCAGTGCGCGATGCGCTCGACGCACGGATCGCAGCGCGGTTTCGGGAGGAGTGAGCGGGCGCGAGATGGCTGCGCGCCTCCCATCGACGGGCATGGACCGGGTAGTCTATAAGGCCGCCTACCAAGCGGGGCCACGAATCTGAGGGTTGGATGTCGAAGGAAGAACTTCTGGAGTTTGCGGGCACGGTCATGGAACTTTTGCCCAACGCGACCTTCCGCGTGCGGCTTGAGAACGATCACGAGATCATCGCCCACACCGCGGGCAAGATGCGCAAGAACCGGATTCGGGTTCTGGCAGGCGACCGGGTGCTGGTGGAAATGACGCCCTATGACCTGACCAAGGGGCGAATCACCTATCGATTCAAGTAAGTGGCTGCTCGCTATGGCGGGGCTGGTTGCGTGAGGGGCCTGGTCCGGTGACCTGTGAGCCCCCGCCGGCCTGTGAGTCCCTGGGGCCTGGTGCGTCCAACCCGCCGGGCCTCGTGCTCGCGAGCGCAAGTCCACGCCGCGCCGCCCTGCTGGCGCAGATTGGGATCGAGCCCCGGGCGGTGGCGGCGCCCGACATAGATGAAACCCCCTTGCCCGGCGAACGTCCGCGACAGCTTGCTGCGCGCCTTGCCCTGGAAAAGGCTGCAGCGCTCGGCGCATCACCTCATTATGTCCTCGCTGCTGATACGGTTGTCGGCCTGGGGCGGCGTATCTTGCCCAAGGCGGAGAGTGAAGCTGACGCCCGCGCCTGCCTGACCCTTTTGTCGGGGCGGGTGCACACAGTGCACACGGGCGTGTGCGTTCGGGCGCCCGATGGCCGTACGGCGCAGCGCCTGGTGTCTACGCGCGTGCAGGTCAAACGGCTGGCCGCCCGTGAGGTGGAGCAGTATCTGGCGGGCGCGGAGTGGCGCGGAAAGGCGGGCGGCTACGCAATCCAGGGCCTGTTTGCTGCGTATATCCACGGTCTGTCAGGAAGTTATTCCGGCGTGGTCGGTCTGCCGCTCGCCGAGACCTATGATCTGCTGGTCGGTCTGGGCTTTGTGCGATGAGCGACGCCGCCGATCGACTGGGCGCGGATGACGGGCGCTATGAGCGGCTCGTTGACCGTGCGATCGGCGAGCGCCGCGAGGCGCTCGCCCATGTTGCGTCCGGGCGTATTGTCGCGATTACCCTGCAGCGTGCATCCTGGCGCGGCGTGCGGGCACTGTTCAACGATATCTTCGCTGCGCGCGTCACCGCGATCGACCGCCCGCGCCGTGGCGCATTTCTGGACCTGGGACTCACGGGGGATGCTGGCTTTCTGCCGCTTGACGCCGCCGGACGGGCGCGCGGACCGCAGGGGCCTGTCGCCATCCAGGAAGGCAAGCTTGTGAGCGTCGCCGTTGTGCGCGAAGCGGCGCGCGGAAAATCTCCGGTCGTGCGTTTGCTGGGCGAAAACCCGGATCATGTGCGCCCCTGCCTGGTGGCCCGGCGCGCGCCGCAGGATGATCCATTGCGCCCGCATGATCCCGATGTGCGCGCCCGCATCGATGAGGCGCTGGAAAGCGCTCTTGAGCGTCGCGTGGCCTTGCCTGGCGGAGGCGCTTTGTCGATCGAGCCGACGGCTGCGCTGGTTGCAATCGACGTGGACGGGGCTGGCCGGCGCGGGCCTGATGACGGCGAGCGCTTTGCCTATGAGCTCAATTTGCGGGCCGCCCCCGAGATCGCCCGGCATCTGCGGCTGCGTCGGCTGGGCGGCATCATCGCGGTGGATTTTGTCTCGATGCGCTCGCATGCGCACCAGAAGAAGGTGGCCGAGGCGATGGCGGCGGCGCTGGCGGAGGCCCCCCAGAGCGTCCGCACAGCGCCGATTTCGCCGTTTGGCGTCATGGAGTTCGCCCTGACGCAGCAGGAGACGCCGCTGCATGAGGTCCTGTGTGATGAGGCGGGCCGTTTGACGCCTGAGACCGTCGCGCTGACGGCTTTGCGCCGGATCGAGCGGGAAGCGGCTGCGCAACGCGGCGCCCGGATCGTCCTGCGCGCGTCCTGCGAGGTCGTTGCGGAACTTGAGCCCGACAGATGGGACTGGCGCGCAGCGCTGGCCGATCGCATCGGGCCGCGTTTCGCCATCGAGGCTGTCGCCTGGTTCGCGCGCGAGCACATGGAGGTTGTCTGCCTATGAGCCAGTCGCCGCCGCCGTGTCCGATCTGCGCCAAGCCGCGCGATCCAGTGTTGCGTCCCTTCTGTTCCAGGCGGTGTTCGGACATTGATCTGAACCGCTGGCTGAAGGGCGTCTATGTCATTCCGGACAGCTCGACTGAGGCTTCTGATCAGGATCGCCCGCAGCCGCGCGATCGCGAGGCGTAGCGGGGGATGCGCCAGCGGCGTGCGCCTGGCGATGCGGCCGTGCGGCGCATGCTGCGACCTTGCTGCGTTTTGCATGTTCGGCCGGGTTGTTGACCGGAGCGGCCGAGGCGTGCTCGGTCGCCGCCATGATCAGTCTTCGACCTATCGCCCGATCCGACCTGGACCTCATCTGCCGCCACCGGGAAGACATGTTTCGCGAGGCAGGCCGGGCGGCCGCGGATCTGCAGGCCATGGCGGCGCCATTCCGGCGCTGGCTTGAGCCGCGTCTGGCGGACGGACGGTATTTTGGCTTCATGGCGCTCGACGCTGACGCGGCGATCGGCGGCGTCGGTTTGATGGAGGTTGATTGGCCGCCCCATCCGTTGCACCCGCAGGATGACAGGCGCGGCTACGTTCTCAACCTCTTCGTTAACCCGAGCCATCGCCGAATGGGGGTTGCGGGGCTGCTCATGCAGGCCAGCGAAGACGCCTTTGTCCGCCGTGGGATCAGCTACGTTTTTCTCCACGCCACCGAGGCCGGCCGCCCACTGTATCTGCGCACCGGCTGGACCTCGACGAATGAGATGGCCAAGACCCTGCAGGTCTGACCAGTCGTCTGCGGCAGGCGCCGCCGAGCTGCGTGCAGGGCCTACCCTGTCTGCCGATACTGGCGGTCCGGATCCTGACGTCGTGCGACTGGTCGCCACCATGGGCGCTTCACGTCAGCGTGTTTGGTCTGGAAATTTGATACGGGGTGCTGCGCGCAGGCTGGCGACAGATCCGTTGCGGGTGTTCATCCGTCGGCATTCGTTTTCAGGGTGCACTTTCGGGGGACTCGCCGGTGGGGCCGCCCGCCCTGCGACGACAGGCCAGTGTGTTTCGATGGTTCTGATCAGCCTTGGGAGTTAGGATGAGGCCATCGAAAACTGGTCCTTTCCGGCAGCGCGCTCCCCGAGTGGCGCACGGCGTCCAGACCGCGCGATGCTGCTCTGTGTGACCGCCACCGAGGATCTGCAGCTTCAGATGCCTGCGCTTGAGCTCCCTGCGGATTACTCTGCGGCCAGGCGCCGGGCGTGGCCGCCCGTGCTGATGGGCCAGTCCGGCCAGGGGGTGAGGTCATCGGATAGGCGGGCTTGCCCAAGTCGGACCAGGGTGCGCGGCGGCGCCTCGTGGCAGGCGAGCGGATGCGGGCGGCGTCTGTCCGCCGTTCCGTGATCTGTCCGCCCGGCGTCAATGTCTATGGCTGATTGAGGGACGTCGCGAGGCCTGCCGCTGCAGCGAGGCCCTGTTCAGCGGTCCAGTGCAACCATCGGCCCCAACCGCAGCCGGTCACCTGTCGCAAGAAGGGTTGCACGGCCAGCGCGACGACGCGGAACAGGCCGATCAGGTCCCGGCGTGTGCGAGACATGCCCCCTCAGGACCAAGGGGACTGGTGTCGCTGCGGCGGACGTTGATGCACCGGGTGCGCCGCGCGACAGCAGCGGGGAACGCACGCGCAGGTCCCCGAAGGGATCGATGACGCCGGGTCCGAAGCGCTGCGTTCGCCGCAGCCCGCTGGAGCGCGCAGTTTGCCCCTCGAGTCCGACTGGTCCGCGTCCCATCCCGGATGACGCGCCCCATCCCGGATAACGCGCCCCGGTGCGGGATGGGCGCTGCTTTGACGCCAGGACCGCGTCAGGGGGCGGCTCTGCTCCCGCGCTCGGGTTGCTGCGATCTCTTTTGCGGCTGGCGCGGGCGGACTGCGCCGGTGATGCGCCGGACTCATCAGGCTAGCGACACAAGGTGTGCCGATGACGCCGACAGCATCCCCGCCATCTCCCAGCCCAACGGGCGAGGTGCGCGCTTAAGCCGGAGCGGGGGGCGCACGGACCAGTGGCCCGCAGCGGGTGACCCTGCAGAGTGCGCAGAAAGATGCGTTGTTTTTCCGTCCATTAGCGCATGGGTTAGGAAGGTGTTGGGGGGTGGTGTGTCGCCGGGAGAGTGGTGCCTGGGGCCGGAATCGAACCAGCGACACGCGGATTTTCAGTCCGCTGCTCTACCAACTGAGCTACCCAGGCGGCCTGCGGGGGCGCGAACCCGACCGCAGGAGGGCGGTTTTTATCCAAGGGTCGAGCAGCTGTCTATAGCGGAAGCGCCGCGCCGCCGCTGCGCGGGTTGGTTCAGAAAGCCTTAGTCTGTCTCAGTTATGCTGACAGGCTTAATGGTGCGGGGCGTCTATGGCGCAGTTCTCAGCCAAGGCGGCGGGCGCCGCAGCGCAGTCAAACCTGCGCCTGGCGGCGCCGGCCGTCCTCGCCATCGTGCTCGTGGCGATGGGAACGCTGCTGCTGGCGGCAGAGAGCGTCAACGCGCACGCCCTGCGCCGCGAGACAGCCATTGCAGACAGGATTGCGCGCGACATCCTGCGCGAAGATCAGGTCCAGCATGGCTGGGCCGCCATCGACGACGATATGGTCGTCCATGCCGTTGTGCAGCCAGACCCGGCGTGGCTGGGCGAGAGCCTGATCACGTCGAACCGCCAGGAATCGACGCCAGGATACCTGTTTGTACTGGGCGCGGACGGCAGGCCTTTGGTGGCTGGCGTGGCTGGGCGCACTGCGCCAGCAAGCGCCTACGACCCATTTGAAAGGACGTTGAGCCCGCTTGTTGAAGACGTGCGCCGCCAGGAGCTGTTGCTGACGCGTCGCTCCGGTCCTGCGGGCGCGCCCGCGCGCGCCAGCGGACTGATTTCAGTGAATGGCGCCCCATTCGCCGCGAGCATCTCGGCCATTGCGCCGCATACGGCGCGGCTGGCGGCGCCGGCCCGTTCGGCGCTGCTGGTCACGCTGCGCGCTCTGACGCCTTCCTATCTTCGCTGGGTAGGCCAGGCCGATCAGCTGGAAGATCTGCGTCTGACATTCGCGCCGCCGCCCCGCACGGCGGATGGAAGCGCGCTCCTGGCCACCGGCCCGGGCGAGCGCGCTGCCTGGCTTGTCTGGACGCGCGATATGCCTGGCAATCGCCTCCTGCGGATGATCGGCGCCGTCTTTCTTGTGTCAATCGCTCTGTTCGTGGTCTCCATCTGGCGCGCGGTGGCGCGGGCTAACCGGGCAGCGGCGGAGATTGCGCTCAGCGAGGCGCGCGCCGAGCACGCCGGACTGCACGATCCGCTGACCGGCCTTGCCAATCGAACCCTCATGCACGAACGCCAGGCCGAGGCGCTTTCCGGAGCGAAAGGGCTGGTCGGCGCCACGGCGCTTGTGATGGTTGATCTCGATGACTTCAATGGCGTCAATGATCTCCACGGCCATGACTGCGGCGACGCCGTGCTGCGCGAGGTCGGCCAGCGTCTTGTTGCGCTTGCCGGGCCCGACGACACCGTCGCCCGGCTTGGCGGCGATGAGTTCCAGCTGTTGGTGACCGACGCGCAGGGTCCGGCTGAAGTTGCATCGATGGCGCGCCGCGTTCTCAAGGCGATCGAAAATCCCATAGCGGTGGGTGGCGCGCAGGTCCTCTTGTCGGCGACAGTCGGGTTTGCGGTGGCCGAAGAAGGCCTTGGGCCTGATGAATTGGCGCGCCGCGCTGCTCTTGCCCTCACCCGTGCGAAGATTGAAAGTCCAGGCGCCTGGCTGCGGTACGATCCGCATATGGACGAGATGACGCGTCAGCGCCGCCGTCTCGAGGCCGACATCGCGCAGGCGATCGCGAGCGGGTCCTTCGCCCTGCACTACCAGCCTCAGATGTCCTCTGATGGGTCCCGTCTCACTGGTGTGGAGGCGCTCCTGCGCTGGCGTCATCCCGATCTTGGCTTGGTTTCCCCAGGTATCTTCATTCCAATCGCTGAGGAGACTGGAATGATCCGGGATTTGACGATGTGGACCTTTGAGCGCGCCTGCCATGACGCGCGCCTCTGGCCCGATCTGGCGGTGGCGGTGAACCTCTCTCCGATCCTGTTCCGCAGCACTGACCTTCCGGATACGCTCTGGTCCATTGTTCGCGCTGCTGAGATTGACCCGCGGCGAATTGAAATTGAGATTACTGAAAGCGTTCTGCTTGACGACACTGGCCCGGTGCGCGTGTCGCTGGGCCGTCTGCGCGCCCTGGGTTTCAGGATTGCGCTGGACGATTTCGGCACCGGCTACTCCAGCCTTTCCTATCTGCGGCGGTTCAAGATCGACAAGATCAAGATCGACCAGTGCTTTGTGCACAGTCTTGAGGAGGGAGCCGGGGCGGCTGCGATTGTGCAGGCTGTGGTCAGTCTTGGCCGTGCGCTCGGTCTGTCTGTCACAGCTGAGGGTGTGGAGACGCGGGAGCAGCATCGTTTCCTGCGCGCGGCCGGGTGCGCCCAGATGCAGGGCCTGCTGTTCTCCGGCGCTGTGCCGGCAGAGGATATCACCCGGGCGTTGAGCGGGTCTCAGGTCTTCGCCGCGCGCGCCTGAGGGATGTGGTCGACAGGGGCGGTTCAAGCGCGCTCAATCGAGCGCCTGTCTCATCCTATGCGGGCCGAAGTCGGACGCGCGCGGTTCGCAGCAGCGAGTCACTCCAGCAGGCTCTCCGGCGTCATCCGGAAGCGGCGCTGCGGCTTTCCCGCCGGCCGGCGACCGAGCCGAAACACGTTGATGAGCCGACGCCCGCGCGGCAGGGCGCAGGTGATGGCGAGTTCCTGTGCGGCGCTCTCCACATCGGCGAGCGCCGACATCGGACACACGGACAGTCCTTCGCGTTCCGCCTCAAGCCACAGGCGGTAGAAGCGCCGCCCGGTCTCAAGCGGAGCCTCCTCGGGGGGGCGATGAAGCAGGATGAGGCCCGCCGCGCTGCGCACCTTCGCGCCCTCTGCGAAGGCGGCGCGCGCCAGCCCAAGCCGGTCCAGGGCGCTGAACGGCCGCGCCGCCAGCATGACGCCTGTGCTGTAGGCCTGCACGGGCGTGAGTTGCAGCGTCTCGGCGTTGAGACCATCGCGCAGATAATCGGGATGGCTGTCCTGGAGGCGCAGCCAGGCAAGCAGTTCAGCGCGCTTGGTCTCGTCACGCAGGGTGTCAAGCTTTGCTGTGTCGAACAGGTCGGCGATTTCTGCGATCTGCTTGTCGCTGGTCACCACGGCGACGTCGTTGCGGTCTGCCGCAAGCCGTTCGACGGCGGCGCGGGCGCTCACGTCGGGTGCAAATCTGCCGCGCCAGGTGGCGCGACCGAATGTGAATGCCTGAAGCACATCGGGTTCGCCGCCGGGCGAGAGTTCGAGGCGTACGATCGCCTCGGGCGTCTCGGGATGGGCACGGCGATAATCGGTCGGCTGAGCGGGCGAGGCGAGAAATCCGCGTGCGGCAAGCGCCATCGTCATCGCCTCCAGCGCCGCGCCGAGACTGATGCCGACATCGCGTCCAGCCGGATCGCTTGCGGGGAGTTTGCGCGCGGGGTCAGCGCACAGAAGCACCCCGCGGTCGTCAAATCGCCAGCGCGCCGGTTGGATGTTGCGCACGCTCGGCGCCCGGCTTGCCGCCGCCACGAGAACGATCTGATCCTGACGCGAGAAGCGGATCACCTGGCATCTCCCTGCGCACCGTGGCGGGCTGCGGCGCCGGACGGCGCGCCTGGCGCCGATCGGCGTGAATTTGCCTGCTTTTCGCAGGAGATCCAAGCGCAGGGAAACATCCGCCAGGCGATGCTCCCCAACGGTGCGCCGGGATGCGGCTTAGCGCGACGGGCTCAGCAGCGCCGCAGCGCGTGCAATTTCGCCTTCCTCATCGCTGGGCAGAATGAGAATCGGCGTGCTGTCGTCCGCGGAGATGCATGCAGCGCCGGCCTGATTGGCTTCACTGTCGAGGCGCAAACCGAGAAAGCCCAGACCCGCGACGATGGCGGCGCGAATGGCGGGGGCGTTTTCTCCGATGCCGGCGGTGAAGACGAGACCGTCGAGACCGCCAAGATCGGCTGCAAGGGCGGCGACCTGGCGGCGACAGTGAATGACGAACACCTCAATTGCACGCGTCGCAGCCGGTCCGCCGTCTGCTTCAAGCACGCGCATGTCGCCGCTAAGGCCGGACAGCCCCTTAAGGCCGCTTTCTTCGTACAGGAGCTGTGCAACCGAGGCCGGCGTCATGGCCTCCTGCATCATGAGGTGCAGCACGAGACCCGCATCCAGCGTCCCGCACCGCGTCGCCATCGGCAGGCCGTCCAGGGTTGAGAAACCCATGGTCGTGGCGCGGCTTTGACCGTTTTCCATGCCGCACAGCGAGGCGCCGGCTCCGAGATGGGCGACCACGATGCGGCCTTTGGCGAGTGTGGGGCGGCTTTCCTTGAGCTGGCGAGCGATCGATGCATAGGACAGTCCATGAAAGCCGTAACGCCGAAGCCCGGCTTCGTGGAAGCGCCAGGGCAGGGCGAAGGCCGTCTGGCGGGCGCTCATCGTGTGATGAAAGGCGGTGTCGAAACAGGCGATCTGCAGCGCCCGGGGAAATGCAGCTGTGGCTGCGCTGACCCCCGCGAGGTTATGCGGCTGGTGCAGCGGGGCCAGCCGGGTCAGCGCCGCAAGCTCGCTGATAATGTCGTGTGACAGCCGGCAGGGCTGCGTGCGCTGCGTCCCGCCGTGCACAATGCGATGTCCCACAACATCGATCGCGGCGTCGGCAAGATCCTCACGCAGGGCTGCGATCAGCGTTTCAAGCGCGCCCGCGTGATCGCGCGCCTGTGGGGCGTCCCGCACCGTTCGCGCCGCATTCCGCTGAAGTTCAAGGCGCGCCGACCCTCCGATCGCCGCCACCTGCCCGCGCGCCGTCTGTTGTTCGCCAGATGCTTCGTAGACGGCGAATTTGATCGAGGACGATCCGGCGTTAAGCGTCAGGATGGAACCGCTCATGGGGCGGGGGCGCCCGTGCGTCGCCAGTGCTCGTAAAGGGCGGCGACTGCGCAGCTTGCCAGACGCGCGCGGTCGTCATCGGCCCTGCTCGTCAGCATGATCGGCGCGCGTGCGCCAAGGACCACGCCCGCGCCTTCGGCGTGCGACAGAAAGGCGAGTTCCTTGGCAAGCATGTTGCCGCTTTCGATGTTCGGGGCGACGAGTACATTGGCGCGTCCGGCGACGAGGGATGCGATGCCCTTGGCGCGCGCTGCGCTGATCGAGAGAGCGTTGTCCATGGCAAGCGGTCCGTCGACAAGGCCCCCGCGTATCTGTCCGCGCTCGGCCATTTTCGACAGAACCGCAGCGTCAAGCGTTGAGGCCATTCTGGGATTGACCACTTCGACAGCCGACAGGATTCCGACCCGCGGCTGCGCGCACCCAAGAGCCTGGGCGAGGTCGATCGCGTTCTGAACGATGTCGACCTTATCCTCAAGCGTCGGTGCGATGTTGATGGCGGCGTCTGTGATCAGCATCAATTCGGCGTGGCCCGGCACGTCCATCACAAAGACATGGCTCATCCGGCGCCCGGTGCGCAGACCGGACTCCCGGCGCACCACAGGCGCCAGCAGCTGGTCAGAATGCAGGCGCCCTTTCATGATCGCCTGCGCGCGTCCCGCGCCGACGAGTTCGACGGCGGCGCGGGCGGCTGCATTATCATCCGCTGCAGCAATGAGTTCGATGCCGGTGATGTCCTCGCCGAGGGACGCCGCGGTCGAAGCGATCCTTGCCGGATCGCCGATCAGGACCGGTTCGATCAGTCCGCGTCGTCGGGCGAGCAGGGCGCCTGCGAGGCTCATATGGTCTTCCGGTACGACGACCGCCGTGCGCAGCGCCGGCAGGGCTTCGCACCTGTGCAGCAGGCGATCTATGTGCTGGTGACGCTCCACCAGGAGCCCCGGCAAGGGTTCTTCGCGCGCAGCGATCCGTTCGGCCGGCGCGATCACGATCGCCTCGCCCTCAGCCACCCGCACCCCGTCCTGCCGATCGATGATGACGCTGAAGCGCACCCGTCGGGCGGGCATCTTCTCGATCGCTTCGATGCGCACGCGCACGCGTGCGCCGAGCGGGGCGGGGGCTGGAAAGCGCAGGGCATGGCTCTCATGAATGGTCCCGGGGCCTGGCAGTGTGTTGCCGAGCAGGGTGGAGACCAGTGCGGCGAGCCACATGGCTGGGGCGGATGCGTTGCTGGCCCCATCCCCGTCGGGGTCCCAGTCGGGCAGCAGCAGCGGGTTGGCGTTGCCGCTTGCCGAGGCGAACACGAAGAGATCGTTGGCCTCGACGGCGCGTTCGAGCTCAGCTGCATCGCCGATCGCGATTTCGTCATAGCTGCGGTTGGTGGTCATGGCGTCTCCGGCGCTGCGGCCCCCGCCCCCGTCAAATCACGCCTTCGGCGGCGAGCAGGGAAAGCTCGTCGTGCGACAGTCCCAGAAGCGAGCCGTAGACGTCCTGGTTGTGGGCCCCGAGCGGGGGGCCTGTCCAGCGCACCTCCCCCGGCGTCTCGGAGAGGCGCGGGAAGACGTTTTGCATGGCCAGTTCGCCGAGCTGGGGATGTGCGGCGCGGATGATCGCTTCGCGGGCGGCGAAATGCGGATCGGCCAGCATGTCGGGGGCCGTATAGATGCGCCCTGCCGGGATGGCGTGCGCATCCATCACAGCGTCGAGTTCGGCCATGGTGAGCGTGCGCGTCCAGGCGGCGATCAGCGCATCCAGTTCACGCTGGTTTTCGCCCCGTGAGATGTGCGAGGCGAAGCGGGGATCGGCGGCAAGCCCTGGCTGTCCCATGGCGTCGGCGAGGCGGGTGAAGATGGTGTCCTGGTTCGCGCCGATCACCATCATGCCGTCCTTGCATGGATAGGCGTTTGAGGGCGCTATTCCCGGCAGGAAGGATCCGCTGCGCCCGCGCACCACGCCGTTGGCGTGGTAATCAACAATGAGGCTTTCCATGACCTGCAGCACTGCCTCGTAGATCGCGCAATCGACCACCTGTCCGCGTCCACTGGTCTGGCGGGCGGCGAGCGCAGCGAGCGCGCCGAGGCATGCATAGGTCGCTGCGAGCGTGTCGCCGATCGAGATGCCGGCGCGCGCGGGCGCCCGGTCGGGCTCGCCGATGAGGTGGCGCAGCCCCCCCATCGCCTCGCCCACAACGGCGAAACCTGCGCGGTGGGCGTAGGGGCCTGTCTGACCGTAGCCGGATACCCGCACCAGGATAAGGCGTGGATTGATGGCCTCGAGTTCGCGCCAGCCCAGGCCCCATTTCTCCAGTGTGCCGGGGCGAAAATTCTCAATCAGGATATCGGCGTCCTGGATGAGGCGGCGCACCAGGGCCTGACCTTTGGACTGACGCAGGTCAGCGGTGACGCAACGCTTGTTGCGGGCGATGACCGACCACCACACCTTATGCGTCCCATTGCCCCACTGGCGCATGGGATCGCCGCCGATGGGCGGCTCCACCTTGATGACGTCTGCTCCCATGTCGGCGAGCAGCTGACCGCAGAATGGCCCGGCGATGAGCTGGCCCAATTCGATGACCCGCAGGCCTGTCAGCGCACCGCTCATGAACCAGCTCCTGGATTGGGTGCGCTGCGCGGGCGCTCCCCTGGAAAACCGCCGGCGCGCGCGACCATGGAGGGCAGTGTTTTTCCCATCCGTCCGGCAAGCCAGTGCGAGGTCGCAATCAGCCGGTCGAGGTCGAGCCCGGTCGTAACGCCGGAGCGTTCAAGCATGTAGACCAGATCTTCGGTGGCGACGTTGCCGGCCGCGCCTGGTGCGAAAGGACAGCCGCCAAGCCCGCCGAGACTCGCGTCAAGCGTGCGGGCGCCGGCTTCAAGCGCGGCCCAGGCGTTGGCCATGCCGGTATTGCGGGTGTTGTGGAAGTGCGCGCGCAGCGCGACGCCGGGCGCGGCTGCTGCGGTGCGTGCGAAGAGACTGGCGACCTGGCGTGGGACCGCCACCCCGATGGTGTCGGCCAGGGCGATTTCACGCGGGGCGCCTTCTGCAAGGCGGGCCGCCATGTCCGCGACATGACCCTGATCAACCTCGCCCTCAAACGGGCAGCCGAAGGCTGTTGAAATGGTCACCTGGGCGCTGCGGCCGTGAGCGCGGGCGATGCGCAGAATATCAAGTGCGGCCTCGACGCTCTCGGCGCTCGTTTGGCCCTGATTGCGAATGCCGAAGGCGTCGCTGGCGCATGCGACGGCTCCGAATTCATGCGCCTTTGTGGCGGCGGCGCGCTCTGCGCCTTTGCTGTTCAGCACCAGACCGATCAGGGTGACTGTTGCGTGGGAGGGCAGTCCGGCGAGGACGGCTTCGGCGTCGGCCATTTGCGGCACACGCCTGGGATTGACGAAGCTCGCCGCCTCCAGGCGTCGGGCGCCAGCGTCCACGAGCCGGCCGATCAATTCAATCTTGTCTGCGGTGGAGAGAATTTCAGGCTCGTTCTGCAGGCCGTCGCGCGCGCCGACCTCAACGATTTCGACGGTGCTGTTCTGCTGTGGGCTGGCCTGCTGTGGGCTGGCCTGCGCCATGCGGATTGCCGGTGTGCTGTCGTTCATGGCTGTTGTCTACGCTTGCCCGGGGCTGACGGCTAGTGATCCGCAGGTGGGGCGGTCATGGGCGGGGGTTTGTCCATCAGCAAGATCAGGAGGGTGGTGCAGAGAAAGGTCACCCCCAGCCAGATGAACAGGTCCTGGAATGTGGCGAGCATTGCCTGCTGGTCGACGGTTTGGATCAATCGCATCAGGGCGAAGGAATCCGGATCTGCCCCGCCTTGGTTCACCGCCTGGTCGCGCCCCTGTTGCAGGATCAGCTCGACCCGCGGATCGCCCGGCGCGAGGCCGGCTGCGATGCTGGCGACGTGGCTTGCGAGGAAGTGATTGTAGCTCGTGGTTATCATTGCGATGCCGAGCGCGCCGCCGAGATTGCGCGTCAGGTTGAACAGACCTGAGGAGTTCTGCACCTCCTGGGGCGAGAGGGTGCCGAGGGCAAGCTGCGTCAAGGGCATGAAAGAACAGATGAACCCGAGCCCGCGCAATGCCTGGGGACCCAGGAACTCGACAAGGCCCGCCTGGGAGGTGATGACGCCGGCCTGCCAGAAGCACGACGCCGAGATGATCAGCACGCCGACGGCAAGAACGAGGCGAAGATCAAGCAGGCGTACGAACCGGTTGACGATCGGTGCTGACACGAACATCGCAGCGCCCTGTGCGAACATGGCGTGGCCGATCTGCTCGGGGTTGAAGCCCCGGATCGAGGCGAGAAACATCGGCTGCAGGTATATTGGTCCGTACAGGCCGATACCTATGACAAAGGAGAGCAGCGAGCCGGCGGCGAAATTGCGGTTGGCGAAGGCGGCCAGCTGAACCACTGGAACGCGCACAGTCAGTGAGCGCCACAGAAAGACAATCGATGCTGCAATGCTTGCGATGAGCCACATCGTGAGATGGGGGTCGGTCAACCAGCCGAGCTTTGGCCCCTCATGCAGGATGTACTCAAAGCTGCCGAGCCAGAGCGCCAGGGCCGTCACGCCGGTCCAGTCGATCTTGCCAAGGAGTTCCGGCTCGCTGCGGCGCAGCGGCGAATACGCCCAGACCAGGTAGCACATCACCAATCCCGGCGGGATGTTCACCAGAAACATCCAGCGCCAGCCGAAATTCTCCGTAATCATTCCCCCCAGTGTGGGGCCGATCGAGGGGGCGGTGGTGGAGACGAGGCCGACAAGCAGACCAGGGATCACCTGACGGGCCCTTGGGAAAATCAGGAAAATCGCCGCCATGGTGGAGGGCATGAGCATGCCGCCCGCAACGCCCTGCAGGGCGCGATAGAAGATCAGCTGCTGCAGCGAGAGGGCGGTTGCGCACAGGATCGAGGTGAGCACGAAGAGGGCCCCGGCGGCGACAAACAGCCGGCGGATTGACAGCGCCCTGCCGAGATAGCCTGTCAGTGGTATGGAGATGACTTCCGCGATCAGGTAGGCTGACTGCACCCAGCCGATTTCGTCTGCGCTTGCGGAAATGCCTGCCTGGATTTCGCGCAGTGAACTCGCCACGATCTGGGTGTCCAGGATCGCCATGAAGTTGCCGAGCGCCATGGCCAGGAAGCCGATCCAGATCGACATCGGGATTGGTCCGTCCTGAATGACGGTTTGCGGCACGGGGCTGGCTGGTCGCGCGCTGGCGGTCTGAGCGGGCCCTGCGGGGTCTGTCACGGGGGGGGGCGGCGGCTGTCTGGCCGGGGGGCGGCGCCAGCGGCGTCGGCGAGTTGCGCCGTCTTTGACGGGCGGGTGTCGACAGTGGCTTCCGCCGAGAGGCCTGGGCGAAGCAGCGCCAGCGAGCCGTCATCGCTGTTCAGCCGGATCTTCACCGGGACGCGTTGAACGATCTTGGTGAAGTTGCCTGAAGCCGTGTCGCTGGGGATGATGCTGAACTGCGAGCCTGAGCCTGGCGCAAAACTGTCGACCACGCCTGTGATATGGGCGTTGGGCAGGGCATCGACTTTGATCCGGACCGTTTGGCCCGGTCGCATCCGCCCGATCTGGGTCTCCTTGAAGTTGGCGACCACAAACACGTCAGGCAGCGGCACCACCACCATAAGCTGGGCGCCGGCGCGCACCAGCTGGCCGCTTTGCACGGTGCGCGCGCCGACAACGCCATCGATCGGGGCGCGCACTTCGGTGCGTGCGAGGTCAAGTTCGGCGGCCTCAAGCGCGGCTCTTGCAGCTCTCACGGCTGCAGAGGCTGCTGTGTTGTCGGCGCGGGCGCGTGAAACATTGAGCCGGCTGGCTGCAGCCTGATCGGCCTGACCTGCCAGGGCTGCGCGCGCAGCGGCTACCTGGGCTTGGGCCTGCCTTGCCACGGTCTGGCTGGCGGTGAGGCGGCTTTGAGCGACAAGTCCCTTGTCAAACAACTGCCGGTCGCGCTCTGCGTCGGCTTTGGCCTTCTCGTAGGCGGCCTCAGCCGCAGCGAGGTTGGCGCGCGCGCTGAGCACCGTCTCGCTCTGCGATTCGACCTGTTCGCGCGCCCAGGCTACGCCATCGCTTGCCCCGCCGGATTGGGCCTGCGCGCGGGCGAGCTCAGCTGCAGCCTTGTCGCGGCGGGCGATAAAGTCGGCGGCGTCGAGTCGCACCAGCACGTCGCCGGCGCGGACCCGCTGGTTGTCGCTCACCAGGACGGCGGCCACATAGCCCTCGACCTTTGACGCGACAGCCGAGATGTCGGCGCGGACATAGGCGTTGTTGGTGGCGACATGGAAGCGCCAGTCGAAGAACCACAGCGCTGCAAGTGTCAGGCACACAGCGCCCGCCGCGCCCGCGGCGATCTGAAGGACTTTCTTGCGCTCCATGCCGGTCCCTGCTGCGCCGGCGTGTGTGCGCCGGCTCCTGTCTGCGTCCAGTGCTGCTGCGTCCAGTGCTGCTGCGTCCAGTTCTGCTGCGCCCGGCCTGCGACTGTATCCGCCTCCGGCCACGTGGCGACGGATGGGGATGGACGGGCAATCTGGCGTCGGCGCGGCGCGCTGGTTGATTTGTAATGTACGCTACGTTACAAAGCTGTCAACGCCTCGACGGGGCGCGACGCCGGATCCGGCGCTGCGAACAGGCGGCTGGCGTGGATCGGACCGTTTCGGGAGCGGGCGGACGTGGCGCGCACAACAGACAGTCAGGCGGAACTTGCAATCGGCGATGGTGTCTCCCTCAGTCCGCGCGCCGCGGCGCGCCGGCAGGCGTTTCTGGACGCCGCGACCGAGGTTTTCGTGTCTGAGGGATATGAGCGGGCCAGCATGACCGAAATCGTCCGTCGGGCCGGCGGATCCCTCGCGACGCTCTATGGCCGGTTCGGCTCGAAGGAAGGCCTGATGCAGGCGGTCATCGAGGCGCGATCGGCGCGCAATGCTGCGCCGCTGGAGGACGTCGCGGCGCGCCACCTGCCTTTGGATCAGGCGCTGGAGTTGTTTGCCCAGCGCTTTTTGACCACCCTGATGACCCGGGAAAGCCTTGGCATGTTGCGCATCATTGTCGGGGAGGGGCATCGTTTTCCGGCGATCGCTGCACATTTTCGACGACACGGGCCCGAACGCATTGTTGCTGTGATCGCGAGTTACCTGGATGACCGCGCGGCTGCAGGCGAGATTGTCATCCCTGACGCGACGGCCGCCGCACACGAGTTTCTTGCGATCGTCCGCGGACCGATGCATTTGCGACCGATCTTTGAGCCCGATTACTGGCCGGAGCCACACGACATCGCTGTCCAGGCGCGCCGCGGGGCAGACGTGTTTCTGAACGGGGTTCGGCCGCGATGACGCTGTGGTGGGCCGTGCAGGCGCCGATGGTCTGTGAAGCACCTTCCCGCCAGCACAGACCCGCAGCCGCCGGCCCTGACCGTCGACCCTCCTGCCCGGACCGGGATGGTGATCCTGAGCCGCCAAGCCATCGATCGCCGGTCGTGAGGCTCAGCGCGGGGCGCTGAAGATCCGAAGATGTGCGGTCCGCCGGTCTTGAGGGCGCCGGTCTTGAGGGGGGGCGGTCTTGAGGGCGCTGGTCTTCATGGCGCCAGTGTTCCTGGGCGCCAGTGTTCCTGGGCGCCAGTGTTCCTGGGGGCAGGCTGCATATCCCCGCCCGCCGGGCAGGCTTGAACCATCTCCTGGAAAAGAAAACGCCGGACCTTTCGGCCCGGCGTTTGCCTGCCAGCGGCGAAATCGCGGTCAGGCTTTGTAGTACATGTCGAACTCGACGGGATGAGGATGGGTCTCGAACCGATCGAGTTCCTCTTCCTTGAGCGCGATGTAGCTGTCGATCATGTCGTCATCCATCACGCCGCCCTTTTTCAGGAAGGCGCGGTCTGCGTCGAGCGCCTCAAGCGCCATTCGCAGGCTTGAGCAGACCGTGGGAACCGCTTTAAGTTCCTCTGGCGGCAGATTGTACAGGTCTTTGTCCAGCGGATCGCCGGGATGAATGCGGTTCTCGATCCCATCGAGGCCCGCCATCAGCAGCGCGACGTAGGTCAGATACATATTGCCGGCCGGATCCGGGAATCGCACTTCAACCCGCTTGCCCTTGGGCGAGGGAGAATAGGGGATCCGGCATGATGCTGAGCGGTTGCGCGCCGAATACGCGAGCAGGACCGGAGCTTCGTAGCCAGGAACCAGACGCTTGTAGCTGTTGGTCGTCGAATTCGCGAAGGCGTTGATGGCGCGCGCGTGCTTGATGACCCCGCCGATGTAGTAGAGGCAGGTCTCCGACAGGCCGGCGTACTTGTCCCCGGCGAATAGCGGCTGGCCGCCTTTCCAGATCGACTGGTGGACGTGCATGCCCGATCCATTGTCCTTGAAGTAAGGCTTGGGCATGAACGTCGCCGACTTTCCGTAAGCGGCCGCGACATTGTGGATCACATACTTATAGAGCTGCATGCGATCGGCCATTTTCGTCAGCGTCGAGAATTTCAGGCCGAGTTCGTGCTGTGCGGGAGCGACTTCGTGGTGGTGCTTTTCCGGCTCCAGACCGAGTTCGCCCATGATCGACAGCATTTCGGAGCGAAGATCCTGTTCTGAGTCGATCGGCGGCACCGGGAAATAGCCGCCTTTCGGCCCGGGGCGGTGACCGAGATTGCCTCCTTCATAGGACCTGCCGGTGTTGAAGGGGAGTTCCTTGGAGTCGAAGGAGTAGCCTGTGTTGTGGGGGTCAGTTGACCAGCGCACATCGTCAAAAACGAAGAATTCAGCTTCCGGACCGAAGTAGGCCACGTCGCCGACGCCGGAGGCCTTGACGAAGGTCTCGGCCCGCTTGGCGATGCCGCGCGGATCGCGGTTGTAGGACTGGCCGGTTCCTGGCTCGAGGATGTCGCAGAACATGAAGAGCGTGTTCTGCTGGAAAAACGGATCGACCGCAGCGGTGGCCGGGTCCGGCATCATGACCATGTCGGACTCATTGATCGCCTTCCACCCGGCGATCGAGGAGCCATCGAACATCTGGCCGTCGGCAAAGAAACTGTCGTCAACCATCGAGATGTCGAAGGTCACGTGCTGCAGCTTCCCGCGCGGGTCGGTGAAGCGAAGATCGACGTACTCGATCTCTTCGTCCTTGATGCGTTTGAGGACGGCTTCTGCATTGCTGGACATGGTCATTCACCTCATGGAGTGCGCGTGCTCGCTAGCGCGCGGCGGACGTTCTGCCAAGTGCGCCGCGTTTGAAGACTGCGGATCAGATCGCCGCAGGTCCGCTTTCACCGGTGCGAATCCGGATGACGGCTCCGACATCGGTGACAAAGATCTTTCCGTCGCCGATCTTGCCGGTCCGCGCCGCCTTCTGGATTGCTTCCAGGGCCGCGTCGACCTGATCGTCGGCGAGAACGATCTCAATTTTCAGCTTCGGCAGAAAGTCGACCACGTACTCCGCGCCGCGATAGAGCTCGGTGTGTCCTTTCTGGCGGCCAAAGCCCTTGGCCTCGACCACGGTCATGCCCTGCACGCCCGCTTCCTGCAGAGCCTCTTTCACTTCGTCGAGCTTGAACGGCTTGATAATGGCTTCAATTTTTTTCACGGGTTCGCCCCCTTCAGCATTCGGCGCCGCGGGCCCAGGCCGACGACTCGGCGCAAGTGTGCTGAGGGCGGCTCAGCGCTCCAAGTCCCGAGTGCCTGCGACTGTGCGCTTGCCGCGCGCGGCCCGGACGGTGAGCGCACGGCGCCCAAATTTTAGGCGATTACCCTGCGTCAGTCTGGCGTTGCGTCGTTGCCGCCTTTAAGTCCGGCGGTGCGTCGGGGCGTTGGCGTCGGCTGGCGCAGCGTCGGGGCCGCCGGGCGGGCCCCATGGCGTGACGGGGGAGCCGGCGCCGGCGCGCCCTGGCCGGGCGTCGCGCGGCGCCTGCGGTCGACTGAGGTAGCCGACCGAGGTAGTCGACCGAGGTAGTCGACCCAGGTGGCCAGCCTGGATGCTCGACCCAGGCAGTCGGCCTGAATGGTCGGCCTGAATGGTTGGCCTGAATGGTTGGCCTGAATGGTTGGCCTGGGCGGTTGGCCTGGGCGGTTGGCCTGGGCGGTTGGCTTGCGCGGCTCGCTCAGGCGTTCAGCCTGGGCGGGCGGTATGGGACGTCTGTGCAGGAGCAGCCGGCTTGCCGCCTGCGCCTGGACCACGGGAAAACGCCTGGGCGACCGGAATCTGCCTGGGTACTGGGATCTGCCTGGGCGCTGGAATCTGCGTGGGCGACGGGCATACACAGGACGCCGCGGCTTGTCGGCCGTGCGCGAGGCAGAGTGGGAGGACGACATGGCGCATCCGCGCACCCCGGTGCTGATCGGCGGAGGTCAATTCACCTATCGCGGCGCGCCCGCGGACGCGCCGACGCCCATCGGTCTTTGCCAGATCGCCGCGCGCCGGGCGGCGGGCGACGCTGGCCTGCCCGAAACGGCGTTGGCGCAAGCAGACTTCGTTGGTGTCGTCGGGTTCACCACGGATGCGGGCGGTCCCTCTTCGCGTTTGCCGGTTCCCAAGGCCGCCAATCCGCCCAAGGCCCTCGCCGCCGCGCTCGGCGCGACACCGGCCCGCCGGCTCTACACACATCCCGGCGGCAATTCGCCTCAGGCTCTCGTCAATTATGTCGCCGGCCTGATCGCCGGGGGCGAGGCGGAGTTTGCTGTGCTTGCCGGGGCTGAGTTCCTTGGCAATCTTCTCAAGCGCTTCAAACAGGGCGGGGGCGACGGCTTTGCAGGCTGGGCGATTCCGGATGAGGAAGCTCCAGAGATGTTCGGCGATCCGCGCATCGGCTACACGCCCCAGGAGGCGGCGCACGGTCTGGAGTTTCCGGCCAATGTCTACCCGTTGTTCGAGAACGCCTATCGCGCGGCGCGGGGGCGCTCGCTAAGCGACCATCAGACGGCGATGGGAACGTTGTTCGCGCCGTTTACCGAGGTCGCCGCCGCCAACCCGCACGCCTGGTTCCCGCAGGCGCGCAGTGCGTGCGAGCTTGCGACGGCGGGTGAGCGCAACCGGATGGTGGGTTTTCCGTACCCGAAATATCTGAACGCCATCATCCAGGTGGATCAGTCCGCCAGCGTCATTCTGGCGAGCTATGAAAAGGCCCGTGCGCTGGGCGTGGCGGACGAAAAAATGGTGTTTCTGCATGGGTGCGCCGAGGCGACCGAGCTGTGGCATGTCCTCGACCGCGTCAACTACCACTCAAGCCCGGCAATCCGAATCGGCGTGCGCGAGGCGTTGGCCATGGCAGGCCGGACCCTTGCCGACATAGACTTCTTTGACCTCTATTCGTGTTTCCCCATTGCGGTGGAGCTTGCGATTGAGGAAATCGGTCTTTCTGCGGATGATCCGCGGGGTCTTACCCTCACCGGGGGGCTACCTTATTTCGGCGGGCCGGGAAACAATTACACCATGCACGCCATCGTCGAGGCGATTGGCCGATGTCGGGCGAAGCCGGGCGCCCCCGCCCTTGTGACGGCGAATGGCTGGTTCCTGACGAAACATGCCATGGGCGTTTATGCCACCACCCCGATCGAGGGTGGGTGGACGCGCAGCGACGCCAAGCGCTATCAGCGCGAGATCGATGCGCTTGCCCATCCTGACATTGTGCTTGAGCCGCAGGGGCCGGCTACCATTGAGACCTATACGGTGATCCATGCGCGCGAGGGCGGATACCGCATGGGCATCGTCATCGGGCGTGACGGCGAGGGCCGGCGTTTCGTCGCCAACACGCCGCAGGACCCGGCGATCCTTGCCGATCTGGAAGCGCGTGAGAGCGTCGGGCGACCCGGGACGGTGACCAGCGCTGCGGGCGGCATGAAGAATGTCTTCACGCCGGACTGAGGGGGAGTGCGATGCCGATCATTCGTCTTGTGCGGCATGGCGAACCGGCCGCG
This sequence comes from Hyphomonadaceae bacterium, assembly GCA_040381075.1. Classification (GTDB taxonomy): domain Bacteria; phylum Pseudomonadota; class Alphaproteobacteria; order Caulobacterales; family Aquidulcibacteraceae; genus JBEIHX01. The sequence continues at coordinate 18,122 of JBEIHX010000004.1, read as the reverse complement.
GCCTGGGGCGAGGACGGCGAACCGGATCCGGGCCTGAGCCCGCGCGGCGAGGCGCAGGCGCGCGCCGTGGCGGGCCGTCTGGAGGGCTGCGGCCCGGCGCTTCTGGTGTCGTCGCCGCTGGCGCGCTGTCGCGAGACGGCGCGTCCCCTGGCGGCGCTGTGGCGCGCCAGCGCGCGCATCGAGCCTGCCGTCGCCGAAATTCCCGCCTGGGCGCCGGACCGTGACCGGCGGGCGTGGCTGCAGTCTGTTCTCGGGCAGAGCTGGAGCATGCAGGAGGCCCGTCTGATCGGCTGGCGCGACGCTGTTGCGTCCGCCCTTCTGGCCCTGCCTGAGCATGCGGTTGTGTTCACCCACTTCGTTGCGATCAATGTTGCAGTCGGGGCGGCGACTGGCAGCGATCTCGCCACGGTTTTTCATCCCGGCCACGCCAGTGTCACGACACTGGAAGCGCGTGATGGGCGGTTGCATCTGCTGGAACTGGGCGAGGAGGGCCCCAGTGCGCTAGTCTGAGCCAATGCCGCACGAAATCCTGTCGACTACACAAATGTACGCCGCCGATCGGTTTGCCGTGGCGTCTGGCGTCGCCTCGACGACGCTGATGGAGAATGCCGGGCGCGCAGTTGCTGAACGCGTCCTTGCCGATGCGCCCGCCGGACCGGTCTTGGTGCTGGCCGGTCCCGGCTCCAATGGCGGAGACGGCTATGTCGCCGCGCGTTGCCTTGCAGCGGCCGGGCGCGCGGTGGGTGTGGCGCGGATCGGCCCGCCGCGGGAGGGCGATGCAGCCTGGGCGGCCGGCCGGTGGGACGGAGCGACGGTTGACTTTGCGCCGGGCGCGTTGGCGGGGGCGGCGGTCGTGGTGGATGCGGTGTTCGGGGCCGGTCTGTCGCGTCCGCTGGAGGGCTGTGCTGCACAGGCCGCCGCGCTCGCAGACGCGGACGGGAGGTATGTGGTGGCGGTGGATGTGCCGTCCGGCGTGCCGGGCGATGGCGCCCCGCCGCAGGGCCCGACGTTCCGCGCGCACCAGACGGTGACGTTCTTCCGCAAGAAACCGGCGCACCTGCTGGAACCGGCTGCAAGCCTGTGCGGTCGCGTTCATGTGGCCGATATTGCGATTCCGGCGGCGGCTGCAGCTGATGCGCTGGCCCGCGAGAACCATCCGGATCTGTGGCTTGCCGCCTTGCCCTGGCCTGGCCGCGCAACGCACAAGCACGTGCGCGGGCGGCTTGCCGTCTGGCTCTCGGGCTCGGCGCGCGGCCCGAGCCGCCTGATCGGCGCGCCGCGTCGGGTCGCGCGCGCCGGCGCGCGCGCCGGCGCGGGGTGGGTCAGCCTGTTCGGGCTGGACGATGACGTCGCACAGCTTGCGGGCGAGCCTGCAAGCCTGATGCTTCTGAGGGCGGCGGATCTGCGCGGTGTCGCCGAGATCGCCGCCAGTCACGATGCTGTGGTGGTCGGGCCAGGTCTTGGACGCGGTGCATCGGCGCGCGAGATCACGCTTGAGTGCGTGCGCCAGGGCGGTCGCGCAGTGGTTGACGCGGACGGCCTGTCCGTTTTCGAGACCACGCCGCAGGACCTGATGCGCCGGCTTACGCCGCACTGCGTGCTGACCCCGCATGGCGGCGAATTTCGCAGGGTCTTCGCCAGAATTGCGCAGGATGGCGGCGACAAGATCGCCCAAACGCGTGCAGCGGCGGGCGAGTCCGGCGCGGTGGTGCTGTACAAGGGACCTGATACGGTGATCGCAGCGCCAGACGGGCGCGTTGTGGTCAACGTCCATGCGACGCCCTGGCTCGCGACAGCCGGGGCCGGCGATGTTCTTGCCGGTGTGATCGGCGGGCTCCTCGCGCAGGGCGCCTCAGCGTTCGACGCTGCGTGCGCCGGAGCCTGGATCCAGGGAGAAGCGGGGCGCCGGATCGGGCCAGGGCTGATCGCCGACGATCTTCCCGACATGATCGGTGCGGTGCTTGGAGACCTTGCGCCAACCTCCCTGCGGGCGGTGTCCTGGACGCCCGGCTAGCTCACGGCCCAGGTCAGCAGGGCAGCGAGGCCGCCGGCGGCAACGGAAACTCCAGCGAACCGGGCCGCGAAGGGGCGTACTCCGAAGATCAGTCCATAGAAGGATTTTGCTGTCGCATTCGCGGCGAGCGCCGCTATCAGGCTGCCTGCTGCCGCAGCGGCGGTCATCTGCGCGCCGATGGCGCGCGGGGCCGCGACGGTGATGGCGTCGACGTCTGCAAGCCCGGTCAGCGCAGCGATCACCTGAGCCGCTGCTGGTCCAAGCAGCGCCAGCGCGGCCTGCACAGCGAAGGTCACGCCGACCAGAAGCACCACGAACTGTGCAATCGCGGCAAGATCGAAGGGGTTGCCGAGGCTCAGCCCCGCTTCGCCCTCGCGCGGATGACGGCGAAAGGTGATCGCAGCGCCGAAGCCGTAGACCGCGGCCGCCACCAGAAGGCCAGGCGCCAGAAGCGGCGCCAGCACCGGCGCGATGGCGCAGGCGATCACCCCGGTTCGCAGGATCGACACCGCCGCCGCGGCCATAGCCCCCCCGGCGTACAGCGCCGCGCGCTCGGGAGCGGCTTTCGCGCGCCGGGCGAAGTCGAGCGTCACCGCGGTGGACGAGACAAGCCCCCCAACCGCCCCGGCGAGCGCCAGTCCGCGCGCCGCGCCGAGGACGCGCACCGCGATGTAGCCTGCGAAGGAGACGCTCGCCATCAGAATTGCAAACAGCCAGACCTCGCGCGGCGCGACGCCACCGAACGGTCCCAGCGTGACCCGCGGCAACAGCGGCAGGACCAGGAACGTCATTGCGAGGATCACCAGCGCGGCGCGGAAATCGTTCCATTGCAGGCGGGCGACCAGACCGTGCAATTGTTCGCGCGCCGATAAAAGAATGGTGAGCGCCACGGCGCCAGCGACTGCGCCGGTACGTTCGCCCGCCATCGCAAGCGCGCCCAGCGCGAACGTTGCGAAGGCGGCGATCACGCCGGTGACGCTGACGTCGTCGTGGCGCTCGGCCTCCTCGTGCTTGAACAGCGTGAAGGCGCCGGCGAAGGCCAGAAACACGGCGGCGATCACAATCGCGCCCGCAAGACCTGGTGTCGCGTCCGAACCGCCCGCCATGGCCTGGCCCAGCGCAACGGCGAGGGCGCCGAGCAGGGCGCTTGCCGTGTAGGTCCGGATGCCGGCCGCACGGCTGCCTGGCGGCGCGTCACGCTCGCGCCAGTGGCGTTCAGCGCCGATCAGGATGCCAATCGCCAGGGCGACCGCGAGGCGCAGCATCATGTCCTGTGCGTCATCAATCATATGGCGGCCGTCAGGCGGGGGTTAAATCAGGGCCCACCCTAGCTTGTATCGTCCATCGTAGCCAGTCCTGGCGCGGCGCAGCCTGGGGTGAGCAGGTCAATGGTGGCGGTCGCACGCCGTGGCGCCGGGATCGCGTGATTTTCTGCCGCCTGACCAGTCTGTCTTCAGATGTCGTGCGACGAGCGCATGGTCAGCGGCCCAATCAGCGGTTTCGCCTCGAGCCGAGCAGTTCATGGGGGTTGAAACGTCAAAGCTGAGGGAAGATTGTTCAGATGGTCTGCATCCGGACATGCGGCGACGACGGGTATGCATGAGAGCGATTTCCTCAAAATGCGGCCGTCTGTTTTCAGGAGTTGCCCGACTATCGTGCGGAAATGCAGGGCGGGCGGTCGCATGACCGGGACAAATTCCCTGCGCATCGTGATCATCAATCAGAATGCCGTCGTGCGCTGGTCAGGGTGCTTACCGGTGGATCCATTCGCTGCGCCTGATCTCATGTCGCCTGTGAACCTGATTTTTTTAAAGCTTGATCAGGTTCTCAGGCGGACCGCACGCATGAGCCATCGTTGCGGGGAACCTGGGGCGTCTCGATCGGCGGTCATGCGACGGTCGTACGGATGTCGGGACCCTCGCGTGTTGCGTCAAAATGAGCGGGCATGCAGCATTCGCGGCTCTGGCTGCGGGCGGCGTTTTTGGCATCGGTAAAGCTCCTCGCTTCTGATGCAGGTTCAACTGAGTGCGTGGTGACGACCAGGTCAGACGCCTGTCGCGGCCCCAGCCGCACAACCGCATTCGTCGCCCGTCCGGGGACGTCATCCACCCCATGGTCTTCACCCCGGCTGAATGACACCGGACATGCGTGGCGGGACGTTCTGCGGGGCATGCCCGCCGTCCTGGGCCAACGCTGCGGGGCCGCGTGGATATGCGATTGCCGGGAAGTGCAATTCGCATCAGCAGGCCGGCCCTGCTGTGCGCATGTCTTTGTGACCTGTCGCATCATCGTGGCCCGCCATGGCGGGCCGGCGCGCCTGCAGCCGCGCGTCAAAGGCGCGTGGGCGCTCAGGCGAGTGGCGCGAACTGCGCGATCAGCGTGGAGGCGGCGTGCAGTGCAAGACCGATCAGTCCGCCGATCAGCGTTCCAGAGAGGCGAATGTACTGCAGGTCCGGGCCGACGGCGTTCTCCATCTGCTCCACAACCTTGCGCGCATCCCAGCTCTGGATGGTTTCGGCCACGAAGCGTCCGACATCCTGGCGTCGGGCCGCGGCGGTTGACACGATCGCGTCGCACAGGCCCGCGTTGATCACGGCGCGCGCCTCATCATCCTTCAAGAGCCGCTCGGCGAGGCCGGTCAGCGCGCCTTCGATCTGCCGCACGACGGCGCGCTCGGGGCCGCTTGCGGCGGAGCGGATCGCCTGCTTGAGGTCCCGCCAGACGGCGGCGGCGAACTCCTGGAAGTCGGGGTGGGCGATCAGTCCGCGTTTCATGGCCTCAACATCCGAGCGCAGGCGCGGCGCGGTGCGCAGATCATAGATCAACTCCAGCACCGATGCGGTGAAGCGGGTTCGAAACTCGTGGTCGGGATCGCGTGCGACCTCGCTGATTCCCGTCTTCGCGGCGTCGATCACGGCGTCAGCGGCGCGCCGGTCCACTGTCAGCAGGCGCCAGAACATGCTGGTTTCGGCAGAAACGCGTTTACGGATATCAGCTTCGTTGCGCCGCAGATAATCATCTGCATAGCGGACAAAATGATCCAGCGCATTCTGGTGTCTGTTTTCCGCAGTCAGCGTCTGCAGCACGTCGGCGATCAGCGCCGCAGCATCGGCCCGGAGGGCCCCTTCGCGGGCCACATCTGCGATAAGCCGGCTGACCGGCGCGTCGTCGACCATGGCGAGGGCGCGCGGGGCGGCGTCGGCAGCCATGGCGGCGAGTGCGCGCGCCCGTCCCTGGGCGAGCAGCCAGCGCGCTGCGGCGCCTGCGAGATCCTTGCCTGCGAGTTCGCGACGTACGATCTCCGGCGCGAGGAAATTGGTCTCGATGAATCGGGCCAGTCCGGCTCCGATCCGGTTCTTGCTGCGTGGAATGATCGCTGTGTGCGGTATTGGCAGGCCGAGCGGTCGCCGAAACAGGGCGGTTACCGCAAACCAGTCAGCGAGTGCGCCGACCATGGCTGCTTCGGCGAATGCGCGGGCATACCCAATGGCCGGATGCGCGCCTTCATGGAGGCGTGCGACCACGAATACGCAGGCCATGGCGATCAGCAGCCCGGTTGCGATGAAACGCATGCCCGACAGGGTGCGCCAGAACGGCGCACGCGGCTCCTCCGGGGACCGCTCTTTCGCCGTGACCATACGCAGGGGCTCCAGGGGCTGTCGCAGTGCCGAAGTGCATGACGTTATCGTCGCCCGGGGTGCAAGTCGATGCGCGCCGTGCCCACTAGGGGTTCCTCCCAATTGCCCGTCGTTCGCCAGCGCGCGACAATGGCCTCGCGAAGGATCACGCGCCGAGGATCAGGCGCCGCGCGCCCGGGGCCGTCCCACGAGGGATCGTGGCGCTTGCCCGTCGGCGGCTTGCAAGTCAGCGGCTTGCAAGTCAGCGGCTTGCAGGTCGGCAGCTTGACTGTCCGCAGCCTGGCCGTTGCCCGCTGGACGCTGCTGTCCAGACGACGATGGGCGCTGAACTGTGCACGCCGGGCGCTGGTTCTTTGACTGCAGGATGTTCCCGCCGGGTTCAGGCGCGCGCACCTGCAGTGGTCGCTCGCCGATCGGGTCTGACTGACGGTTTGGGAGTGCGGTTTATGGTGCGCAATGACAGGGCCTCAGGCGCGCGCGCAGTTCAGGCGATGGATCGCCTGGTGGCCCAGCAGGTGCGACATCGCCGGCTGACTCTCGGCCTGTCACAGGAGCAGTTGGCTCAACGGCTCAATGTTTCCTATCAGCAGATCCAGAAATACGAGACGGGATTGAACCGCATCAGCGCCGGACGTCTGGCGCAGATCGCTGCGGCGTTGGGCGCGCCTGTTTCGGCGTTTTTCCCTGGCGCTCAAGGCGCTGAGGCGCCAGCGGAGGAGGTTTCAGACGCGGCCCGCCAGACCCTGGAGCTGGTGCGCAATTTCTCCGCGATCGGTGATGCAGGCGTGCGCGACGGGATCGCCTCTCTTGCCCGGGTGCTCGCCGCAGCTGACGCAGGCGCACCCGAGCCCGATGGCGCGCAGGCGCTGCACAACATGGATCTTGACGCCAGCGACTGGTAGCGCGCGACCGATCTGAGGTTGCAGGCGCTGCCGGATCTTGGCAATGTAAACGTTGTGGGTCGCAAATGACGATGCTCCTTCGTCGGGGTGTCGTGAACGGCCAGGGTGGGCTGGGCCAGGGCGCATGAGCGGACACGATCAGATCGAGGACCTGCCGGCGCAGGATCTGACCCATACGGTGCTCGAAGCCGCGCCGCACGCCATCATGCTGGTGGACGGGCTGGGCGCGTTACGCGCGATTAATCCCGTTGCAGCCCGCATGTTCGGGGTTGAGCCGCAGCGCCTCGGGGCCGCCCGGCTGTCTGAGCTCCTGCCGATGTTTGAGGCGCGCAACGGCGCGATCGCCTGGACGCAGTCGCACGCCGGCGGGGCGTCGTCGGCTGATGGCGGTCGGGCCTTGCCGTCATCCGCCGCCGGGGCTGGCCTCGTCAGCCTTGATCAGCGCCATCGCGTGACCGGCGTGACGGCCGAAGGACGGGAGTTTCCGCTGATCGCCGTGATCGGCAAAGCCGGCGAGGGGGCAGAGCGCCTGTTCAGCGTCTTCGTCGTCGACCTGTCGGACCGTGCGGCGCTGGACCGGGAGGTCGAGACGCTGCGCGACGAGCTGATCCATGCCGGGCGGGTCGGTGCCATGGCGGAGATGACCTCGACGATCGCCCATGAAATCGCCCAGCCGCTGACTGCAGCGAAAAACTACCTGTTCGCCGCCAGGATTGCAGCACGGCGCGACCCTGCCATGGATCCGCGGGCGCTCGCCGACCTGATGGCGAAGGCGGACGCAGAGATTGACCGGGCTTCGGGGATCATCACCAACCTGCGCCAATTCATGCGCAAGGGCGGTGCGGTGCGCGGCGCCCATCCGTTGAATGATGTGGTGCACGAAGCCGCGCTGCTGGCCCTGACCGGGTCGGCCCGGCACAGCATCGAGGCCGGGTTTCAACTTGACCCTGCGATCCCGCAGGTGACCATCGACAAGGTGCAGATCCAGCAGGTGATCGTGAATTTGGTGCGCAATGCCGTTGATGCCCTGATTTCGGCGTCGTCTGCCCGGCGCATCGATGTCGCCACCCACCGCGACGGCGGCATGGCGCTGATTGAGGTGCGCGACAACGGTCCTGGGATCGCGCCGGAGACGCTGTCGCGCCTGTTTCAGCCGTTCACAACCACCAAGGACCAGGGAATGGGCTTGGGTCTGTCGATATCGCGGCGTATCGTCGAGGCGCATGGCGGTGACATCAGCGCTGACAACCGTGCTGAGGGCGGGGCCGTCTTTCGCGTGCGTCTTCCCCTTGAGAACTGCGAGGCGTGATGACGAACCAGGTGCTTGTGGTTGATGATGATCCGGGCGTGCGGGCCAGTCTGGCCGCCCTGCTGGAAGCCGGCGGCTATCGGGTCGGCGTGCATTGCGATGGCGAGGCGCTGATCGACGACCCAGATCTTGCGGCGGCGGCGGCAGTCCTTCTCGACATCCAGATGCCAGGCCGCGACGGTCTGACGCTGCTGGGCGATCTCATGGCGCGGCCGCACGCTCCGCGCGTTGTGATGATCTCAGGCCATGGGGACATTCCGACGGCGGTGCAGGCGATGCAGCGCGGCGCGATCGATTTCGTCGAGAAACCGTTCGACCCGGAACGCGTGCTCGACGCAGTTGCGCGCGCCGTCAAGCTGTCCGACGGGGCGCAGGACGCCGCGCCCAATGGAGGCGGCCTCAACGGAGGTGCACTCAATTGCCTGTCGCCGCGTGAGCGCGAGGTGCTGGCGCATCTTGTTGCTGGCGAGGCAAACAAGGTCGTCGCCCGCGCTCTGGGCATTTCGCCGCGCACCGTTGAGGTGCACCGGGCGCGCATCATGCAGAAGCTGGAGGTGCGCAGCTTTGCCGAACTTGTGCGTCTCGCGATCGCCAATGGCGTGACGCCTGGCGCCCCGCGTACGTAGTCGCCCGGACTCGCATCTGCGCTGGCTCTGGCCTGTAATGAATGATCAGCGATTGCTGAGTATCCGGTCCCGGTGTCCGGGGAGCCGCCGCACAGGGCGATGTTCAAGTCGCTGGGGGCGTGCTGCAGGGACGGAGAGCGATGCGTGTCCGCGAGGAGGTGGATACGCGAGACATGCGCCACCGTTGAAACAGGGACGGATCCATTGTGGATGCATTGGTCAAATCGCAGCGGTTGATCCGCGTCATCGATGATGACGCTGCGCTGCGGGACTCCTTAGCTGTGCTTCTCCGGACAGTCGGTTATGATGTCGATGCGTTCCCGGCGGCCGAGGCGTGTCTGGCTGCCCCGCCGGCGCCGACAACCTGTACGGTGGTCGATCTTGAACTGCCTGGCATGGATGGGGTCGCTTTTGTTGATGCTCTGCGCCAGGGCGGAGATGCAAGCCCCGTCGTGTTGATCACCGGCACGGTGCGGACTGACCTCCTCGAACGCGCCGTACGGTCGAAGGCCGCCTGTGTGCTGCGCAAGCCCTTTGATCCGGAAGCCTTGCTGGACGCGATCGAGCAGGCTGCGGCCCCGCGGACATAGGCTGCGGCTGAGACGGCCTGTTCCGGTTGTCTGCCGGCTCAGCTATGGAACGCGCTGATGCGGATGTGGCGGAACTGGCAGACGCACTGGATTTAGGTTCCAGCGCCGCAAGGCGTGTGGGTTCGAGTCCCACCGTCCGCACCAGTTTGCCGCACCAGTTTGCCGCACCGGTTTGCCTGACCGATTTGCCTGACCGATTTGCCGCGCCAAGCGGCGGCTGCGACTGGCGGTAAAGCACGTCCGGTCCGGGCCGGCGTCATCAAATCCGCCGCTCTGCCGCCGGCAGCCTGGTGAGCGACATTCGCCCGCAGGCCTGGCATTCATCGAAGCGTGGTCGTGAGCCCCCTCGCGCCGCGAGGCGCCTCGGGACAGTCGCGCGTAGGCGCAGGCGCCCATGGTCGGGCGCCCATGGTCGGGCGCTTAGGTTAATGCGGGCGTTCCCGGATACCGGCGGCCTGCACTGCTGGCGTCCCAGCGCATGCCGCCCGGGCGGCTGCGGTCAGTCGCCGGCGCCGGCCAGGTCGCTCCTGCCAGGACGCGCCGACTGGGCGCAGCATTGCCGATAGCCACTCAGCCCCGCGTGGTGATGATGTCAGGCCGCTGTTTCCGTGAAGAAAGTGTCTCTGCCGGCGTGGCCTGCCTGGACGGCGGCGGCGCCACAGGCGCCTGCTTTCCCGGCCTGCGGGCGCTGCGCGGCGCCGGCGGCGGCACATGGACAGCCTGCTGAACGTGTGACATACGACGCCGGACTTTTCGTGCTGGCCACGTCCGGCCGGTCGCGCGCCCCCTGGCCGAACGGCTGCGGTGGCGGGCGTCGCGGGCGCAGCATGGTCGGTACGCTTCGCTGACGCCGGTTCAGTCTGGCAGGCTTTGCGAAACCGGCGCTTCGTGGCCGCGTTTTCCAGACGGTAGATTCAAAGCCGATGACGGGTTCCATGCAGATCACAGAGACCAGCGCCGACGGCCTGAGCCGCACTTTCGCCATCCGCATCACGGCGGCCGATCTCGGCCAGCGCCTTGAACGGCGCGTGGAGGAGATGCGGCCTCAGGTCAACCTCAAGGGCTTCCGCAAGGGAAAGGTCCCGGCGAGCCACGTGAAGAAGCTGTTTGGCCGGTCAATGATGGGCGAGGTGATTGAAGCCACGATCCAGGAGACGACCCGCCAGACGCTGGAAGCGAACAAACTCCGTCTCGCCCAGTCGCCGGATGTGAAGCTGCAGTCCGACATCGAGAAGGTCGTCGCCGGCGCGGAGGATCTGGCGCTGGAACTGACGGTTCAGGTCATGCCGGACTTCACGCCGATCGAACCTGCGACGTTGTCGCTTACCCGCCTGACTGCTGAAGTGCCCGAGGCCGACGTTGACGATCAGGTGGCCAAGATCGCCGAAGCCAACCGGGCTTACGAGGCGAAATCCGGTCCCGCCGCCAATGGCGATGCGTTGGTGATCGATTTCGTCGGCATGATCGACGGCGAGGTGTTCGAAGGCGGATCAGGCGACGGGGCTGAGCTGCTGCTCGGCTCGGGACGTTTCATTCCCGGGTTCGAAGACCAGCTCGTCGGCGCTGAGGCCGGTCAGTCGGTTCTGGTCAGCGTCAGCTTTCCGGAGGACTATCCCGCGGCGAACTTGGCGGGCAAGGCGGCCACGTTTGACGTGACCGTTCGGGAGGTGAAGGCGCCTGGGCAGGCGAAGGTGGATGAGGATTTCGCCGCGCGGCTAGGGATGCCGAGCCTTCAGGCGTTGAAGGATGCGGTCAGGTCGACCATGGAGCGCGAGCTGAAGGATGCTGCGCGCACCAAGCTGAAGCGCGCCCTGCTCGACCAGCTTGATGAGAAGCATGATTTCCCGCTGCCGCCGGGCATGGTGGAGGCGGAATTCACCTCGATCTGGAAGCAGGTCGAGTCTGACCAGGCCGGCGGCCAGGGCGCCCCTGAGGACGCTGGCAAGACGCCGGAGGAGCTGCGCGCCGAGTACCATCGCATTGCAGAGCGGCGGGTGCGCGTGGGTCTGGTGCTTGCCGAGATTGGCCTGCGTCACAACATCCAGGTGCGTGACGAGGAAGTGGCCCGGGCGGTGAACGCACAGGCGCGTCAGTTTCCCGGTCGCGAGCGCGAGGTCGTGCAGTTCTATCAGAAGAACCCGCAGGCGCTCGCACAGGTCCGCGCGCCCTTGTTCGAGGAAAAGGTGGTGGATTTCATTCTCGAGCTCGCCAAGGTTTCTGACCGCCCGGTGACGCGCGAGGACGTGCTGCGGGAAGACGACGGTGCGCCTTCGCCAGCCGAAGCCGCCGCGCCGGACGAGAAGCCCGCCAGGAAGCCGGCGAAGAGCGCGAAGTCCAAGGCCAAGCCGGCGCAGGACTGATTCGTGCTGAGCCGCGGGGCTTGCGGGAGAGGCGCCGGCGCGCCCATATGATCGGAAGCGGGGCGACCGTTTGATGAGTCGGCGCGCGACGTTCTCCTTGGGGATTTGAATGTTCGATCCGATGGATACCTACGCCAATCTGGTGCCGATGGTTGTGGAGCAGACCAGCCGCGGCGAGCGCGCCTATGACATTTTCTCCCGGCTCTTGAAGGATCGGATCATCTTTATCACGGGCGGCGTTGAGGACGGCATGGCGAGCCTCATCTGCGCGCAGCTGCTGTTTCTGGAGTCGGAAAATCCGAAGAAGGAAATCTCCATGTATATCAACAGCCCGGGCGGTTATGTGACCGCCGGCCTGTCGATCTACGACACCATGCAGTACATCCGTTCGCCGATTTCCACTGTGGTCATGGGGCAGGCTGCCTCGATGGGCTCGCTGCTGCTGGCCGCTGGCGAGAAGGGTTTGCGCGTGGCGTTGCCCAATGCACGCGTGATGGTGCACCAGCCGTCTGGCGGCTTCCGGGGGCAGGCGTCTGACATTGAACGCCATGCTGAGGACATCATCGCCACGAAGCGGCGCCTGAATCAGATTTATGTGCGCCACACGGGTCAGAGCTACGAGACGATTGAGCGCACGTTGGACCGGGACTTTTTCATGTCGGCTGAGGAGGCCAGGACCTTCGGGATCGTCGACAAGGTGTATGAGAAGCGCGACGCGCCCGACGGCGCAGCGCCGGCCGCCTGACGGAGCGCCACGGCCGGACTGGCGCTCGGCCGCGGCGCGAATGGCGCTGGAAGAGACTGCAAATCCCCTTTAAGGATTTGCTGTGATAGTATGGAGTGATTTTGTCGCCCTGATCGGACGCCATGGTGTCGTGGGCGCGTCCGGGACTGGTCGGCCTTTGAGCGCGCTGCGGCGCAGGAGCGAACATGAGCAAGTCTGCTGCGGGCGGCGACTCCAAGAACACGCTCTACTGTTCTTTCTGCGGGAAGAGCCAGCACGAGGTGCGCAAGCTGATTGCTGGCCCGACGGTGTTCATCTGTGACGAATGCGTCGAACTGTGCATGGACATCATCCGGGAGGAAAACAAGAACCAACTGGTGCGCTCTAAGGAGGGTGTTCCCAGTCCGCGCGAGATTTGTGATGTTCTCGACGATTACGTGATCGGTCAGTTTCACGCCAAGCGTGTGCTCGCCGTCGCGGTTCACAATCATTACAAGCGCCTGAATCACAGCGCCAAGAACGCTGACGTCGAGTTGGCGAAATCGAACATTCTGCTGGTTGGGCCGACAGGGTGCGGCAAGACGCTGCTCGCCCAGACGCTGGCCCGCATCATCGACGTGCCGTTCACCATGGCTGACGCCACCACGCTGACGGAAGCTGGCTATGTCGGTGAAGACGTTGAAAACATTATCCTCAAGCTGCTGCAGGCGGCCGACTACAATGTCGAGCGCGCCCAGCGCGGCATCGTGTACATCGACGAGGTCGACAAGATCAGCCGCAAGTCGGACAACCCGTCCATCACGCGTGACGTCTCGGGCGAAGGCGTTCAGCAGGCGCTGCTCAAGATCATGGAGGGCACCGTCGCCAGCGTGCCGCCGCAGGGGGGGCGCAAGCATCCCCAGCAGGAGTTCCTGCAGGTCGACACAACCAACATCCTGTTCATTTGCGGCGGCGCATTCGCAGGGCTGGAGCGCATCATTTCGGCGCGCGGCAAGGGGGCGGGGATCGGGTTCGGGGCCGAGGTGCGCGATCCGGAGGACCGGCGCACCGGCGAGGTGCTGCGCGAGGTTGAGCCTGAGGATCTGCTCAAGTTCGGCCTGATTCCCGAGTTTATTGGCCGCCTGCCGGTGATCGCCACGCTGGAGGACCTTGACGAGGTCGCCCTGGTCAAGATTCTGACCGAGCCCAAGAACGCGCTCGCCAAACAGTATCAGCGCCTGTTCGACATGGAGAACGTCAAGCTGGTGTTTACGGATGAGGCCTTGCGTGCGGTGGCGAAGAAGGCGATCGCCCGCAAGACCGGCGCGCGGGGGCTGCGGTCCATCATGGAGGGCATCCTGCTCGACACCATGTTTGAACTTCCGAGCTACAGCGGCGTGGACCAGGTGGTGATCAACGCCGAGGTGGTCGAGGGCCGCGCCAAACCGCTCTTGACCTACGCCGAGACCCGCGGCGGCAAGGAATCCACTGCGTCCTGATACGCCGTTGGACCGCTGACACGCCTTGAACCGGGCGGGCGCCAGTCACACATGAGTGTTTACACAAACGGGACGGTTCGCCCGCGGGGCGCGCTATCATGACAGGCGCTTCAGTGTGATTCCGGCCCAGGGGCTTTCGGTCGCCGATATTGGGGCCGCGCCCGGAGATGCGACATGTCAGACAAAAAGATCATTCCGGTTCTGCCCCTGCGCGATATCGTGGTCTTCCCGCACATGGTCGCGCCCCTGTTCGTCGGGCGTGACAAGTCAGTGCGTGCGCTTGAGGCGGTGATGCGCGGGGACAAACAGATTGTTCTCGCCGCGCAGAAAGACGCCGCCGAGGACGATCCCGGCGGTGACGGCATTTATGAGGTTGGGGCGCTCGCGACGATCCTGCAGCTCCTCAAGCTGCCCGACGGCACGGTCAAGGTGCTTGTGGAAGGCGCGTCCCGCGCGCGCATCCTGAAGTTCACGGACAATGCGGAGTTTTTCGAGGCAGAGGTCGAGCCATTGACTGACGAAGGCGGCGAGAGCCCGGAAGCGCGCGCGCTGGTGCGCACCGTCATCGAACAGTTTGAAGCTTATGTGAAGCTCAACCGCAAGATTCCGCCGGAAGTTGTTGCGTCAATTGGTCAGATTACGGAGCCAGCGCGCCTGTCTGATCAGGTCGCGGCCCATCTCGCGATCAAGATTCCTGAAAAGCAGATGCTGCTTGAGACGGTGTCGGCGCCAACGCGGCTTGAGAAGGTTTTCGCCATGATGGAAGGCGAAATCTCCATGCTCCAGGTCGAGCGCAAAATCCGCAATCGCGTGAAGCGCCAGATGGAGAAGACGCAGCGCGAATACTATCTCAACGAGCAGATGAAGGCCATCCAGCGCGAGCTTGGCGAGGGCGAGGATGGACGCGACGAACTGGCTGAACTTGAAAGCAAGATCGCCAAGACGAAGCTGTCGAAGGAGGCGCGCGCCAAGGCGGAGGCTGAGGTTCGCAAGCTGCGCCAGATGAGTCCGATGTCGGCGGAATCGACCGTCGTGCGCAACTACCTCGACTGGCTGATCTCCCTGCCGTGGCAGTCGCCCAAGAAGGTCAAGCGCGACGTTACTCTCGCGGAGAACGTGCTGGCAGAGGACCATTACGGTCTGGAGAAGGTGAAAGAGCGGATCCTTGAGTATCTTGCCGTGCAAAGTCGCACCAAGAAACTGCGGGGTCCGATCCTGTGTCTCGTGGGGCCGCCCGGTGTGGGCAAGACCTCGCTCGGCAAGTCCATCGCCAAGGCGACCGGACGCGACTTCGTGCGCGTTTCGCTCGGCGGCGTGCGCGACGAAGCCGAGATTCGCGGTCATCGGCGCACCTATATCGGCTCCCTGCCGGGGCGCATCATCCAGTCCATGAAGAAAGCCAAGAGCTCCAACCCGCTGTTTCTTCTGGATGAGATCGACAAGATGGGGTCGGACTATCGGGGCGACCCATCGGCTGCACTCCTCGAAGTGCTCGATCCGGAACAGAACGCGACCTTCAACGATCACTATCTTGAGGTGGATTATGATTTGTCCGACGTGATGTTCATCACGACGGCGAACAGCCTCAACATGCCCCAGCCCCTGCTCGATCGCATGGAAATCATTCGGATTCCGGGGTATACGGAAGACGAAAAAGTTGAAATCGCGAAGAGACACCTGATCCCAAAACAGGTTGAGGCGCATGGAGTGCGCAAGGGCGAATGGTCGATTTCGGACGATGGGCTGCGGGATCTGATCCGTTACTACACGCGCGAGGCTGGGGTGCGCAGTCTCGAGCGTGAGATCGCCAATCTCGTGCGAAAGGCGATTCGCGAGTTCGAGCAGAAGAAGGTGAAGTCCATCAACGTCACGCCTGACAACCTGGCTGTCTATGCCGGCGTGCGCAAGCATCGTTTCGGTCAGACGGATCAGGAGGATCAGGTCGGCATCGTCACCGGCCTCGCCTGGACGCCAGTCGGCGGGGACATCCTGACCATCGAGACGGTACAGATGTCGGGTCGCGGTCAGATGAAAGTGACCGGCAATCTGGCGGATGTGATGAAGGAGTCCATCGCGGCGGCCAATTCCTACGTTCAGTCGCGCGCGCCCCAGCTTGGCATCAAACCGTCGGTGTTTCGCCATACGGACATCCACGTCCACGTTCCGGAAGGCGCGACGCCAAAGGACGGACCTTCAGCCGGCATCGCCATGGTCACGGCCATTGTCTCGGTGCTGACGGGCGTTCCGGTCCGCAAGGACGTGGCGATGACCGGCGAAGTCACGCTGCGTGGCCGTGTTCTGCCGATTGGTGGTCTCAAGGAGAAACTGCTGGCTGCGGTTTATGCCGGCATCAAGACCGTTCTCATTCCGAAGGAGAACGAGAAGGATCTCGCAGATATTCCGGAAACGGTCAAATCTGCGCTCAAGATTGTGCCGGTCAGCGCGGTTGAAGAAGTGCTTGCGCATGCGCTCGCGCGTCCTTTGGAGCCGATTCCATGGTCGCCGCAGGATGAGGAAGCCGAAGCAAAACTTGCCGCGGCAGCCGCATCTCAGGAGGGGGCTCCCCGCACGCACTGATGGCATACTCTCGTAACGCGTGGCGCCTCCACGCAGGCGTGATCGGCGCTTTGTGCGTCTGGTGTCGGGCGAAACTCCCATGCGAACCTTGAGAATGGCATGGTTTCGTGCTTTGACCGGCTGATCATCCGTGCGTCTGCGTGCGGATTGCGATGCGGGCCCGGCCCGCGGTGTCAAAAGCGGCGCACGCCGCGATAGCCGGCATGGCGGGTGACCGCCGGCGGCGCCAGTTGAAAGAAGGGCTTTGCAGATGAACAAGTCAGATCTCATCGATCATGTCGCCGCGAAGGCTGATGTGAAGAAGAGCGACGTCGCCAAGGTGCTCGAGGCCATGATCGACGGCATCACACAGACCCTGAAAAGCGGCGGCGACGTGCGTATCGCCGGCCTTGGCGCCTTTGATGTGCAGTCGCGTCCGGCGCGTGAGGCGCGCAATCCGTCGACGGGTCAGAAGGTGATGGTTGCTGCGTCCAGGAAGGCGCGTTTCAAAGCCGCCAAGGCGCTTAACGACGCGCTGGGCTGAGCTTTCCGGGGTTGACTGACCTCGTCTGTCCGGCTGCGGGGATGAGGCTGCAGCCGGTTCGTTGAAGACCCGGTCCGGGCGCCGCGGCTCGCGGCGGACTGGTGTGTCGGGGCTTTGGCCGGGTCCAATGCCAATGGTCTCGTGCGCGGGCAGTACGAGGGTTGCGGTGCGGGTCAGTGGTCTGTGATCGAGGCGGGTGAGATTTGGGCTGCGATGATCCATCCGGGATGGGGCGGTCCTGTGTTTCGTGGCCCGACGCATGGTCCCACATACCGCCGGCCAGCACACAGCGTGGCCCGTACATAGCGCGGCCCGTAGAGAGGCGCTGTCCACATCGCGGGCCTTCAGCTTCATGGAACTGGTGTCATCAGGCGGTTGCGCCCGGGTGCGGTGATCTCCGGCCCTTGTGGGGTGTGCTTCTGAACCCCCACTGGGCCCACCGCACCGCCTGTGGGTGGCGCCCTGTCTTGAGCAGCGACGTCTCCCGGAAGCCTGCGCTCTGTCCGATCCGGGCCAGTCCCATGAACCCCAGTGCCTTGAACCCCAGTGCCTTGAACCCCAGTCCCGTGTACCCCAGTTCCATGAGCCGTGCGGTTCCATCCCGGCATCGCACTGCGGGGGGCCAGAGCCAGCGGTGCGCTGAGGGCAGGGCGACAGGTCAGCGCCCGTTGCGCGCCTGACGCCAGGCGTTGGATGGAAACCGCTGGATCTCAGGCGATGGAACGTGGCTTGTTTCGTCGGGCTCGGGTGTTTTCTCGCCGTGCATGCACACCCTGCGGGTGCGGCCGATGGCAGGGCTTTGCAAAGTGCGCGGCAAGGCGTTAGCTACACGTCACGCAGTCGCGACTCCGTGGGGCGGTTAGCTCAGCTGGCAGAGCATCTCGTTTACACCGAGAGGGTCGGCGGTTCGATCCCGTCACCGCCCACCATAAAATCAATGACTTAGGCGAGACTTCTCTTCTGCGTTTTGGCCAATCTTCCCCTGTGGCAGCACGATGGCAGCACCAAAAGGGAGTCTCGGGGAGGGCGGTGGGGCTCAGCACCGCATCGCCTCGGTGGTCGGTTTGGCCCTCTGGACGGGGTCACCTCGCCGACAGGTAGATCCTGCGGCACTGCGTGATGGCTGGTAACCCACCGATTGGCGCCGCCTACCTGAGATACCGCCGAGATCTTAGCCTACGTCGTTATTGTCGTCGTTAACGACGTCGTATGAGACGGGTGCGGGCATGCGGAGCGGCGAAGTCCTTGGAGTTGAGCGACGGCGACGTTGGACGGCAGAGACGAAGATCTCGATCCTGCGCGAGGTCGGCCAGAACGGATGGTCGCTGACAGATGTCGCCCTGCGGCATGACCTGACGCGCCAGCATATCTACCAATGGCG